>NZ_JAHHIT010000082.1:21014-45882 GCF_024539675.1 Streptomyces hilarionis
CTTGAGTTCGAGGATCTCGCCGCGGGCGTCGACGGTGATCTTCTGGGAGAGGTCGCCCTTGGCCACCGCCGTCGTCACCTGGGCGACGTTGCGGACCTGGTTGGTGAGGTTCCCGGCCATGAAGTTGACCGAGTCGGTGAGATCTCGCCACACACCGGCCACCCCGGGCACCTGGGCCTGGCCGCCGAGGCGTCCTTCGGTGCCGACCTCGCGGGCGACGCGGGTGACCTCGTCGGCGAACGCGGACAGCTGGTCGACCATCGTGTTGACGGTCTCCTTCAGCTGGAGGATCTCGCCGCGGGCCGGCACGTCGATCTTCTGGGAGAGGTCGCCCTTGGCCACCGCCGTCGCCACCTGCGCGATGTCGCGCACCTGGGTGGTGAGGTTGCCGGCCATGGCGTTCACGGAGTCCGTGAGGTCCGCCCAGGTCCCGGACACGCCGGGGACCTCGGCCTGTCCCCCCAGGGTGCCCTCGGTGCCCACCTCCCGGGCCACGCGGGTCACCTCGGACGTGAAGACCGACAGCTGGTCGACCATGCCGTTGAAGACGGTGGCGATGTCGCCCATGAGGCCGTCGCCGTCGGTGGGCAGCCGGGTGCCGAAGTCCCCGTCCCGTACCGCCGTCAGGCCGGCCAGGAGCTGGCGAAGCTCGTGGTCGCCCGGAACCGTGTCCGACGACTCGGTCGCGTTGCTGGTCATGCGTATCCTCGTTCCGCTCCCCAGGAGCCCCCGGGCGGGGACTCGGAACCGGGCCGCCCGGGTGGGCGGCCCCGCATGTCGCGCCAGTGTTTCCGCAGTTCACGGAAGTGTGCGATGTGAGAAATCCGCCGCAGGCTAACCCACTCGGGCGCACGGAAACAAAGCCTCACGTCACGCCGCCCACACAGGAATTCCAGATCGTGCACACGATGCATGCATGACCGGAAGCGGGGTACCCGAACATGTTTGTGCCCGGGACGGCAGCTCGTGCCGTCCCGGGCGAAGAGGGGTCGCGGTCCCGGCCGAGCCGGGCCCGGCTCAGGCGATCTCGGCCCCCAGCAGGCCCGTCCGCAGCTGCTGGACCATGCGGCTGATCAGCCGGGAGACGTGCATCTGGGAGATGCCGAGCTCCCTGCCGATCTCCGCCTGGGTGCGCTCCTCGACGAACCGCAGATGGAGGATCCGCCGCTCCCGCTCGCCCAGCGCGGCGACGAGGGGCGCGAGCGAGTGGAAGTCCTCCACGAGCTCCAGCGCGGGCTCCTGCACGCCGATGAAGTCCGCCAGCACGGACTCGCCGTCCGCGCCGCCGTCGGAGGTGAGGGCCGCGTCGAGGGAGGCGGAGGTGTAGCAGTTGGCGGCCTTGCGCGCCTCGACGACGTCCTCCTCGGACAGCGACATCAGCTGCGACAGCTCCCGGGTGGTGGGCATCCGGCCCAGCCGCGTCTGGAGCTCCTCGGTGGCCTTGGCCAGTTCGACCCGCGCCTCCTGGAGGCGGCGCGGCACGTGCACCGCCCAGCTCGTGTCGCGGAAGAAGCGCTTGATCTCGCCGACGATGTAGGGGACCGCGAAGGAGGTGAACTCGACCTCGCGGGTGAGCTCGAACCGGTCGATGGCCTTGATCAGCCCGATGGTGCCGACCTGGACGATGTCCTCCATCGCGTCGCCCCGGCCGCGGAAGCGGGAGGCCGCGTACCGCACGAGGGAGAGATTCATCTCGATCAGGGTGTTGCGCACGTACTGGTACTCGTGGGTGCCCTCCTCCACGACGGCCAGCCGGTCGAAGAAGCGCCGCGACAGCTCGCGCGCGTCCTTCGGGCTCACCTGGGAGGGGACGTCGATGAACGGAACCCCCTCGCACGGGCTGTCGGAGCCCGCCCGCGCCGCCGTGGGCGTCGGTGCCTGTGCCGTCACGGCGTTCATGTCCGTTCACTCCGTTCGTCGAGCATGTCGATCACGCACTCCGTCTGCCCCTGCGCCTGTGAGTCATGCGGGTGTCGTGCACCGGCTTTCCGCTGGTCCGCGCGCGGGCGTCCTGCCCGTCGGCACAACGTCCGAAACGGGTCGACACGCCCCGAATGCCGCTGCCCCGACAGGGTAATGGCAGCTGTGGAACGCGAGAAGGGAGCAGCGTGACCATCCACGGAATCTGGTCGTATGCGCCGGGCAGCGGTCATGTCGAGGGACAGGACCTCACCGGCTACTCCGTCGTGACGGCCGACGGAACCCTCGGGCACGTCGAACGCGAGGCCGACCCGCAGGGGATGCGGCATCTGGTCGTCGACACGGGGGTCTGGGTGTTCGGCAGGAGCGCCGTCGTCCCGGTGGGCGTGGTCAAGGGCGTGGACCACGCGGCCCGCGAGATCTCCCTGGCCTGCACCGGGGACGAGGTGAAGGAAGCGCCCCGCTTCCGCACCGACAGCGAGACGAGCGACCCCGCCTATCTCACCGCCGTCGGCGACCACTACGGACGTCCGGCGCCGCGGGAGGCGTCGTCGCCGTGAGGGAGGAGGGGTACACGACCGTACGGACGTCCGTGCCCGCGACGCCGGTGACGACCGCGGCGTCCGCCCGTGCGCACGCCCGCGCGGTGGTGCACTCCCGGTGGGACCCCTCGGCGCGTCCGGCACGCGAGGAGGACGTGATCGACCTGCTGCTGGTCGTGTCGGAGCTGGTGACCAACGCCCACCGGCACGGCGGCGGCCTGGCCGGATTCGAGGCCACGCCCGTTCCCGACGGGATCCGCGTCGCCGTCCGGGACCACAGCGACGTCGTGCCGACGGCGGCGTTCGGGCCGCACTCCCCGCCCGCCGGCCACCGCACGGGCGGCTACGGCTGGCCGCTGGTGGTCCGTCTGGCCCGGGAGATCGACATCGACGAGCACTCCGCGGGCGGGAAGACGATCAGCGTGTTCCTGCCGATCCGCGACCTCGACCGCCCGGCCTGACGGGCGCGCACCGCACCCGCGCCCTGCCGTGACCTCACCACGGCAGGAAGACGTGGACGTCCTTGCCCGGCGCCTGGCCCTCGTCCGCCGTCACCACGCTGACCTGGCTGCACAGCGTGTGCACCAGGTACCAGCCGATGCCCCCGCCGCCGCTGTCGGGATGGAAGGGACGCGGGGTCGGGGGAGTGCTGTTGGTGTCGTGCACCGTGACGTGCACCCCGTCGAAGGTGCGGCGCAGCTGAAGCTCGAACGGCCCCGGAGCGTACTGGACCGCGTTGGCGGCCAACTCCGTGACGATCAGCACGATGTCGTGCCAGCACTCCGGCGCCGTCGGCGGTGACGCCCGCGCCACGTCGTGGAGGAAGTCCTCCGTGGCCAGTCGTGCCCCCGTCACGTCGTGCGGTTCACCCGCAAAACGGGCCGTTCGGTTCGGAATCGCCCAGGAGGACAATGTTTCGCTACCCCGCGGCTCGGTTGCCATGTCAGTGTGCGGTCCCGTCTCGGCCGGGACCGTCGTCCTTTCTCGTGCGACTCGGTCTCACCTCGCCCTTGCTGGGTTCCCGGCGCTGCCCAGGCTACGCGTCCCTCCCGGCGCGACATACGGCCCGGCGGACCGGGAGCGACGGGCGCCGCGCCGCCACGTCGCGCGGCCGCGGACCGTCCGTCAACGGTCGATCACCCCGTGCGCCGGGACGGGGGCGGTTCAGCGGAACACGTCGTCCGCGTCGTCCCAGCTGAGGACCTCCTCCTGGGGGCCCTGCCGGGGCAGTCGCGCCCGGGCCTGGTACATCGCCTCGATCTCCGCCGCGTAGTGCGTCACGATCGAGTCGCGGCGCAGCTTCATGGAGGGCGTCAGCAGCCCGTTGCTCTGGTCGAAGGGCTGCGGCAGGATGCGGAACGCGCGGATCGACTCCGAGCGCGACACCGTGCTGTTGGCGGCGGCGACCGCCCGCCCGATCTCCTCCCGCAGCGCGTTCTCCTCGCGCGCCTCCCGGCTCTGGGTGTCGCCGTGCAGCGCCAGGCTGCCGCGCCAGTGCGCCAGGAAGTCGGGGTCCAGGGTGATCAGCGCGCCCACGCAGGGCCGGTTGTCGCCCACCACCACCGCCTGGTGGACGAGCGGGTGCATCCTCAGCCGCTGCTCCAGCGCGGTCGGCGCCACGCTCTTGCCGCCGCTGGTGATGATGACGTCCTTCTTGCGGCCCGTGATCGTGAGGTAGCCGTCGGAGTCCAGGTACCCGAGGTCGCCCGTGGCCAGCCAGCCGCCCGACAGGGCCGCCCGCGTCGCCGCCTCGTCGTTGACGTAGCCCTGGAACACCGACGGGCCGCGCACCAGGATCTCCCCGTCGCCCGCCACCCGCAGGTCGGTTCCCGGCAGGGGCTGCCCGACCGTGCCGGACTTCTCCCGGCCGAGCGGCTGCATCGTGATCCCGCCGCTCGTCTCGGTCAGGCCGTACCCGTCGTGCACGTAGATGCCGATGCCCTCGTAGAAGAGGGACAGATCGCGGTGCAGGGGCGAGCCGCCCGAGGTGGCGCGGTGGACCCGGCCGCCGAGCGCGGTCCGGAGCCTGCGGTAGACCGTCCGCTCGAACACGGCGTGCTGCACCCGCAGATCCAGCCCCGGACCCGAGCCGCGGCCCAGGCGCTGCCGCTCGACGGCCGCCGCGAAGACCCGGGCCGTCTCCGCAGCCCGCTCGAACAGCGCGCCGCGGCCGGCCTCCTGGGCCACCCGCAGGAAGTTCTTGTAAATCTTCTCGAACACCGAGGGGACCGCGTAGAGATACGTGGGGCGGAAGGTGCGCAGCGACTCCGTGAGCGCCTCGGCGCCGAGGTCGGGCTCATGACCCATCAGGATGCCCCCGCGCAGGCACAGGCCCTGGATCATCAGTCCGTACACATGGGAGAAGGGCAGGAACGCGAGCACGCTCGCCTGTTCGCCCGCGGGCGCCGCCGTGTGCCCCCAGCCGTCCAGGAGCGTGTCGCACGGACTGGCCAGAGAGCGGTGGCTCAGTGCGCAGCCCAGTTGCCGCCCGGAGGTGCCTGAGGTGTACGCGATCACCGCCGTGGAGTCCGGCAGCACGATCCGGCGCAGCGAGTTCACGGTGGTCAGGGCGACCGACTCGCCCCGCTGGGCGAGCTGTTCGAGCGCGCCCGCGTCCAACTGCCATACGTGCCGCAGCGACGGCAGGGCCGCGCACACGGATCCGACGGTCATGACGCTCTGTTCGTCCTCGACGACCACCCCGACGCAGCCGGCGTCCCGCAGGATCCACTCGACCTGCTCGCGCGAGGACGTCGGGTACACGGGCACCACCTCGGCGCCCACCGCCCACAGCGCGTGACACAGCACCGTCCACTCGTACCGGGTGCGCGCCATGATGGCGACGCGGTGGCCGGGGGAGATCCCCGAGGCCACGAACCCCTTGGCGAGATCGACCACTTCGTCGCGCAGCTCGACGGCCGTGACCTCTTCCCAGCCGGCGGCCGCGCCCGTGCGCCGGGCGAGCACCGGCAGCGCCGGGGTACGGGCGGCTGTCTCGAAAACGCTGTCGGCGAGCCCTCCGGTCAGGGGCGAGGCGGCTGGGGGAGCGAGGGCGAAGTCGCGCATGCGCTGCTCCTGACGTGTACGGGCTGTGACTCCGCCGACGGGAACTGTCATCGACGGTGGTCGAATGTAGCCCAGGCGAGACCGCTTGTGGCCAGGAACGAATAAGTAATCCGCCTTGATGATCTCGTCCCCGGACGGGGCGTGTCAGGCCTGTGTGCGCTCGACGCAGGCGGCGACGACCTCGCGCAGACTGCCGGTGCGTTCCCACACCTCGCGCTGCACCCTCGCCCCGTTGCCGTGCAGCAGCAGCTCGGCGCACGACGCGCGGGCCCGTTCCAGGTCACCGCTGTCCGACAGCGCGTCCCGCACGTGTTCCAGCAGGGCTCGCACGACCGAGCCGGCGGGGGCGCGCCGCATCGTCGCCGGGTGCAGCAGGTCCCCGGCGAGCCCCGTGCGGGCGGCCTGCCAGTTGGCCAGCCGCAGCAGGCTGACGCTGTGGTCGAGCGGGTCCCGCCCCGCCTGCCAGTCCCTGGCGGCCGTCTCGACGAGCCCGCGCACCAGCGTGGCGATCAGCACGGCGGTGTCCGCGTGCAGGCAGACGTCCGCCACCCGCACCTCCACCGTCGGATAGTGCGCCGAGAGCCGGGCGTCGAAGTAGACCATGCCCTCGTCGAGGATCGTGCCCGTGTCCACCATGGCCCCCACCCGCCGGTGGTAGCGCTCCGCCGAACCGAACAGCTCGGTCGGCCCCGCCGACGGCCAGCGCTGCCACACCCGGCTGCGGTAGCTGGAGTAGTCGGTCTCCCGGCCCTGCCAGAAGGGCGAGTTGCCGCTCAGCGCGATCAGCACGGGCAGCCAGGGCCGGATGCGGTCGATCACGGCGACGCCCTCGTCGTCCGACTCGACGGCGACGTGCACATGGCAGCCGCACACCATCTGCTCACGCGTCGCGATCCCGTACTGCTCGGCCATCCACTGGTAGCGCCGGTTCATGCTGATGGACGGCTGCACCGGCAGCGGCGAGGCGGCGAGGGCGGCGACGGCGCACCCGGCCTCCCGGGCATGCCGTGCCGCCTCCCCGCGGATGCGCACGATCTCCGCGCCGAGCTCGTCCATCCCCGACTGCGGGTGGGTGCCGAACTCGAGCATCTGGTTGTGCAGTTCCTTCTCGAAGACGTCGCCGTCCTCGTCGCACCGGGAGGCGCGGGCGAGGACGGCGGCGGACAGGGACTGCGGCTCCCCGGTCTCGGGGTCGACCAGGAGGAGCTCCTCCTCCACTCCGACGGTGCGCACGCGAGGGGACCTTCCTGTGGTGGTTGGTACGCACCCGACTGCCCCGTCCGCCCGTGTTCAAGCGGACGCGGGCGCCAGCCACACCGTGGCCAGCGGCGGCAGGGTCAGCCGGAGCCCGTCCGCGCCGGACGCGACCGGGGCGGACGGTCCGACACCGCTGCCGCCGTAGCGCGAGGCGTCGGTGTTGAGCACCTCGCGCCAGGCCGGCACGCCGTCGGGGACGGCGAGCCGGTAGTCGTGGCGCACGACCGGGGAGAAGTTGCTGACGGCGAGGAGCGGCGCCCCCTGGGCGTCGTGCCGCAGGAACGCGAAGACGTTGTCCTCGGCCGCGTCGCCGACCACCCAGCGAAAGCCCGCCGGGTCCGTGTCCCGCTCCCACAGCGCCGGCGTCCGCCGGTAGACGGCGTTGAGATCGCGCACGAGGTCCTGCACACCCCGGTGATCGCCGGCCGAGGCGTAACCGGGGTCGAGCAGCCACCACTCCGGCCCGTGCTCCTCCGACCACTCCGCTCCTTGCGCGAACTCCTGTCCCATGAAGAGGAGTTGCTTGCCGGGGTGGGCCCACATGAAGCCCAGGTAGGCGCGGTGGTTGGCACGCCGCTGCCACCAGTCGCCGGGCATCTTGGAGACCAGCGCCTGCTTGCCGTGGACCACCTCGTCGTGGGAGATGGGCAGCACGTAGTTCTCGCTGTAGGCGTACACCATCGAGAACGTCATCTCGTTGTGGTGGTACTTGCGGTGCACCGGCTCCTTGGCGATGTACTGGAGCGAGTCGTGCATCCAGCCCATGTTCCACTTCAGCCCGAACCCCAGACCACCGCTGTCGGTCGGCCGGGTCACGCCCTCCCAGGCGGTGGACTCCTCCGCGATGGTGACGACGCCGGGACTGCGGCGGTACACGGTCGCGTTCATCTCCTGGAGGAACGCCATCGCGTCCAGGTCCTCGCGGCCGCCGAACACGTTGGGCGCCCACTGCCCGGAGTCCCGCGAGTAGTCGAGGTAGAGCATCGACGCGACGGCGTCCACCCGCAGGCCGTCGACGTGGAACTCCTCGCACCAGTAAGTGGCGTTCGCCACGAGGAAGTTGCGCACCTCCACGCGCCCGAAGTCGAACTCGAACGTGCCCCAGTCCGGGTGCTCGGCCCGCCGGGAGTCACCGGGCTCGTACAGCGGGTCCCCGTCGAAGCGCCCCAGCGCCCAGTCGTCCTTGGGGAAGTGCGCCGGCACCCAGTCCACGATCACGCCGATGCCGGCCCGGTGCAGCGCGTCCACCAGGAACTTGAAGTCGTCCGGCGAACCGAGCCGGGAGGCCGGCGCGTAGAAGCCGGTGACCTGGTAGCCCCAGGAGCCGGAGAACGGGTGCTGGGCGACCGGCATGAACTCCACATGGGTGAACCCGAGGTCGCCGACGTACGCCGGGAGCACCTCGGCCAGTTCGCGGTAGGTCAGCCCGGGCCGCCAGGACGGCAGATGCACCTCGTACACGGAGAACGGCGCCACATGCACGGGAACGTCGCCCCGGTGCGCCATCCACTCCTGGTCGGCCCACTCGTAGTGCGAGGCGTGCACGATCGACGCGGTGTCCGGCGGCACCTCGCAGCGCCGGGCCATCGGGTCCGCCTTGAGGAAGCGGTGCCCGTGGCGGGAGGTGATCTCGAACTTGTAGCGGGCGCCCTCGCCGATCCCGGGCAGGAACAGCTCCCATACTCCGCTGGAGCCCAGCGACCGCATCGGGAAGGCGGTCCCGTCCCAGAAGCAGAAGTCTCCCGCGACCCGCACCCCCCGGGCGTTCGGCGCCCAGACCGTGAACCGGGTGCCGGTCACCCCCTGGTGGGCCATCGGCTCCGCGCCGAGCGCCTTCCACAGCTCCTCGTGCCGCCCCTCGCGGATCAGATGCAGATCGAGGTCGCCGAGGGCCGGGAGGAAGCGGTACGGGTCGTCCACCTTGTGCTCGACGCCGTCGTACGACACCAGCAGGGTGTACGCGGGCACCGTCGCCAGCGGCAGCACGGCGGCGAACAGACCGTCGCCCTCGGAGACCAGGGGCATGGCAGCGCCGTCCACCACGACGCTCACGGCGTCCGCGAAGGGGCGCAGGGCCCGGAAGAGGACCCCGCCCGGCACCGGGTGCGCGCCCAGCAGCGCGTGCGGATCGTGGTGGGCGCCCGCCAGCAGCCGGCCGCGTTCGCCCGGATCGAGCGCGGGCGCGGTGCGCGGGCGGGGGCCGGCCGACTCGGGCGGAGAGGTGTCACGCAGGGCCACGGGGGTCAGCCTCCTCGGACGGCGAGTCGTTCGATCGCCGCCATGGGTACGGGCAGCCAGTCGGGACGGTTACGGGCCTCGTACAGCACTTCGTACACGGCTCGGTCGGTCTCGTAGGCACGCAACAGGGCATGTTTCTTCCGGGGGTCCCAGCCCGCGCGGGCCGCGTAGCCCGCGCAGTAGGCCTCCCGGCAACGCCGCGCCCACTCCGGCCGCCACGGGCGGCGCTGGCGGGCGGCGTAGTCGAAGGAGCGCAGCATTCCGGCGATGTCCCGGACGGGGGAGTGGGCGCTGCGCCGCTCGGCCAGCGGCCGCGAGGGCTCGCCCTCGAAGTCGATCACGAACCAGTCGCGCCCGGCGCGCAGGACCTGACCGAGGTGCAGGTCGCCGTGGATGCGCTGGGCGGGCGGCCCGGCGTCGCACACCGCGAGCGCGCCGAAGGCGGTGATCAGCCCGGGGACGAACGGCCGCAGCGCCGGCACGTGGTGCGCCGCCGCCTCCAGACGTTCGGTCATGGCCGCGGCGGTCCGCCCGTCCTCGGCGTCCGGGCCGGACGGGAGGGCCGCGGCCAGCGCCAGGTGGACGTCCGCGGTGGCCCGGCCCAGTTCCTCGGCCTCGGCCGTGAAGTCCTCGCCGCGGGCCAGGGCCCGCAGCGCCAGCGTCCAGCCGTCCGAGGCGTCGGGCAGGAACGGCTGGAGCACGCCGAGGGTGGCCTCCTGCGGATGCGTCGTGCGGAACCAGGCGACGGGCGCGGGCACCCGCCCGCACCCCTGCCCGGCCAGCGCGACCGGCACCTCCAGATCGGGGTTCACCCCCGCCTGGACGCGCCGGAAGATCTTCAGGATGAACGCGTCCCCGTAGACCAGCGAGGTGTTGGACTGCTCGGCCTCCAGCAGCCGCGGCGCGAGCCCCGGGGGCAGCGGCACGGACGGGTCCGACTCGAAGCACAGCGGGCCCAGGGCGCCGGGGTGGCGCATCCGCTCCAGCAGCAGCTGCGCCGACCGGGGGTCCTGCAACGCGTCGTGGACCGTCAGCCCGGCCAGCGGCCCTTCCTCGACCCTGCCGATCAGCGCGCGCCCCAGCCGCGGCGACAGATGCTCCTGGACGCCCAGCAGCAGCTGGTAGCAGTCGCCGGCCGGGGGAGTGCCGCCGGGGGTGGGGACCCCCGACTGGTCGGCGTGCACGAGCAGATGCAGACAGCCCGGATACAGCTCGGTCATCGACAGCATGCGCAGATCGGTGAGCGGCCGGTCCTTTCCGGCGAACCAGCGCTGCCGGGGCAGCCACTCGCACAGCAGCGCGGCGAGCGGTCCGGCGGAGCGGACACCGCTCGCGGCGCCCGGTCGCAGGGGTGCGGTCCTCGTCACGGTGACCCATCCTTTCCGCGGCGCACGCTCACTGGCGGCGACCGATCCGGGACGCGGCTCTGGTGAGCCGGAACCAGTAGAAGCCGTGGCCCGCGAGGGTGAGCAGGTAGGGCAGTTCACCGATGGCGGGGAAGCGCACTCCGCCGAACAGTTCGACGGGGTTGCGGCCGTCGTAGCGGCTGAGGTCGAGTTCGGTGGGCTGTGCGAAGCGTGAGAAGTTGTGCACGCACAGGACCAGGTCGTCTTCGTGTTCGCGCAGGAAGGCGAGGACGGCGGGGTTGGAGGAGGGCAGTTCGGTGTAGGTGCCCAGGCCGAAGGCGTGGTTCTGTTTGCGGATCTCGATCATGCGGCGGGTCCAGTGCAGGAGCGAGGAGGGCGAGGACATCGACGCCTCGACGTTGGTGACCTGGTAGCCGTAGACGGGGTCCATGATGGTGGGCAGGGAGAGGCGGCCGGGGTCGCAGGAGGAGAATCCGGCGTTGCGGTCGGGGGTCCACTGCATGGGGGTCCGTACGGCGTCGCGGTCGCCGAGCCAGATGTTGTCGCCCATGCCGATCTCGTCGCCGTAGTAGAGGATCGGCGAGCCGGGCAGGGAGAGCAGCAGGGCGGTGAAGAGCTCGATCTGGTTGCGGTCGTTGTCGAGCAGGGGGGCCAGGCGGCGGCGGATGCCGATGTTGGCGCGCATACGCGGGTCTTTGGCGTATTCGGCGTACATGTAGTCGCGTTCTTCGTCGGTGACCATTTCGAGGGTGAGCTCGTCGTGGTTGCGCAGGAAGATGCCCCACTGGCAGTTGGCGGGGATGGCGGGGGTCTTGGCGAGGATCTCGGAGACGGGGTAGCGCGACTCGCGGCGCACGGCCATGAAGATGCGGGGCATGACGGGGAAGTGGAAGGCCATGTGGCACTCGTCGCCGCCGGAGGCGTAGTCGCCGAAGTAGTCCACCACGTCCTCGGGCCACTGGTTGGCCTCCGCCAGGATCACCGTGTCCGGGTAGGCGGCGTCGATCTCCTTGCGGACCCGCTTGAGGAACTCGTGCGTCGCGGGGAGGTTCTCGCAGTTGGTGCCCTCCTCGGCGTACAGGTAGGGCACGGCGTCCAGGCGGAAGCCGTCGATGCCCAGGTCCAGCCAGAACCGCAGCGCGGAGATCATCTCCTCCTGCACGGCCGGGTTCTCGTAGTTGAGGTCGGGCTGGTGGGAGAAGAAGCGGTGGAAGAAGTACTGCTTGCGGACGGGGTCGAAGGTCCAGTTGGAGACCTCGGTGTCGACGAAGATGATGCGGGCGTCGCCGTACTGCTTGTCGTCGTCGGCCCACATGTAGTAGTCGCCGTAGGGTCCGTCGGGGTCCTTGCGCGACTCCTGGAACCACGGGTGCTGGTCGCTGGTGTGGTTCATGACGAAGTCGATGATGACGCGCATGCCGCGTTGGTGGGCGGCGTCGACGAACTCGACGAAGTCGGCGAGGTCGCCGAACTCGGGCAGGACGGCGGTGTAGTCGGACACGTCGTATCCGCCGTCGCGCAGGGGCGACTTGAAGAAGGGCGGCAGCCAGAGGCAGTCGACGCCGAGCCATTGCAGGTAGTCGAGCTTGGCGGTGATGCCCTTGAGGTCGCCGACGCCGTCGCCGTTGCTGTCCTGGAAGGAGCGGACGAGGACCTCGTAGAAGACGGCGCGCTTGAACCACTCGGGGTCGCGGTCCTTGGCGGGGGTGTCCTCGAAGGTGTCCGGGACAGGGGAGTTGACGGTCATGGCTGTCTGGAGCCTCCGATCGGCGGTGATGCGGATCACCGGACGTGGAACACGTGGGCGGGCGTCCGGCCGGGCTCCAGGCGCACGTAGTTCGTCCTGCTCCAGGCGTAGGTCTCGCCCGTCAGTTCGTCGCGCACGGACAGCGTCGCGCCGTCGTCCAGGCCGAGTCGCGGCATGTCCAACGACACCGTCGCCTCCTGGGTGTGGTGCGGGTCGAGGTTGACGACCACCAGAACCGTGTTCGAACCCGTCCGCTTGCTGTACGCGATGACGGCCGGGTTGTCCGTGCCGTGGAAGCGGAGGTTGCGCAGCCGGTGCAGGGCCGGGTTGGCCCGCCGGATCTCGTTCAGCCTCGTGATCAGCGGGGCCAGGCTGCGGCCCTCGCGTTCGGCCGCCTCCCAGTCGCGCGGCCTGAGCTGGTACTTCTCCGAGTCCAGGTACTCCTCGCCGCCCTCCCGCAGCGGGGCGTTCTCGCACAGCTCGTAGCCGCTGTACAGGCCCCAGGTGGGGGAGAGGGTCGCCGCCAGGACGGCCCGGACCTCGAAGGCGGGCCGGCCGCCGTGCTGCAGATAGGCGGGCAGGATGTCCGGGGTGTTGGCGAAGAGGTTGGGCCGCATGTACGAGGCGGCCGGGCCCGACAGCTCGGTCAGGTAGTCGGTGAGCTCTTCCTTGGTGTTGCGCCAGGTGAAGTAGGTGTAGGACTGCTGGAAGCCGATCTGGGCGAGGGTGTGCATCATCGCCGGCCGGGTGAAGGCCTCGGCCAGGAAGATCACGTCCGGGTCGGTGCGGTTGACGTCCGCGATGACCCGCTCCCAGAAGACGACCGGCTTGGTGTGCGGGTTGTCCACGCGGAAGATCCGCACCCCGTACGCCATCCAGTGCCGCAGCACGCGCACGGTCTCCGCGACCAGACCCTTCATGTCCGCGTCGAACGCGATCGGGTAGATGTCCTGGTACTTCTTCGGCGGGTTCTCCGCGTAGGCGATCGTCCCGTCCGGGCGGTGGTGGAACCACTCGGAGTGCTTGTGCACCCAGGGGTGGTCGGGGGAGCACTGGAGGGCGAAGTCGAGGGCGATCTCCAGCCCCAGCTCCCGCGCCCGCTCCACGAACCACGCGAAGTCCTCCGGCGTGCCGAGATCCGGGTGGACGGCGTCGTGACCGCCCTCCGGCGAGCCGATCGCCCACGGCACGCCCACGTCCCCGGGCCCCGCGTCCAGCGAGTTGTTGGGCCCCTTGCGGAACGTCGTGCCGATGGGGTGGATCGGCGGGAGGTAGACGACGTCGAAGCCCATCTTCGCGATGGCCGGCAGACGGCGCGCGGCGGTGCGGAACGTGCCGTGCGGACGCTCGGGGGTCCCCTCCGAGCGCGGGAAGAACTCGTACCAGGACCCGTACAGGGCCCGCTCCCGCTCCACCAGCAGCGGCAGCGGCTCGCAGGCCGTCACCAGCTCACGCAGCGGTCGCCGGTCGAGGAGGGCGGTCACCTCCGGCGTCAGGGCCGCGGCGTACCGCTCGGCCACCGGGGCCGAGTCGTCGAGCAGCTTCTTCGCCGCGTCCCGCAGCAGGGTGCGCTCCGGTCCGCGCGGGGCCCGGGCGGCGGCCCGCTCGTAGAGCCGGCCGCCCTCCTCCAGGACCAGGCCGAGGTCGACGCCCGCCGGGATCTTCACGTCCGCGTGCCGGCGCCAGGTCGCGATCGGATCGCTCCAGGCCTCCACGGTGTAGGTCCAGCGGCCCATGACGTCCAGCGTCACGTCGGCCCCCCAGCGGTCCGTGCCGGGGGCCAGCTCGCGCATCGGCGTCCAGGGCCCGCGGTCGCCGTCCGGGTTCTTGAGGACCACGTTGGCGCCGATGGCGTCGTGGCCCTCGCGAAACACCGTGGCGGAGATCCGCACCGTCTCCCCGATCACGGCTTTCGCCGGCCGCCGGCCGCACTCCACGCGCGGTTCGACGTCCCGGACCGGGATACGGCCGATCGCCCTGGTGGACTTCACCTTTGCACC
This sequence comes from Streptomyces hilarionis, assembly GCF_024539675.1. Classification (GTDB taxonomy): domain Bacteria; phylum Actinomycetota; class Actinomycetes; order Streptomycetales; family Streptomycetaceae; genus Streptomyces; species Streptomyces hilarionis. The sequence continues at coordinate 35,152 of NZ_JAHHIT010000082.1, forward strand.
TCCGCTGGCTGAAATTGGCTTTGTTCGCCCGGAGTCGGGAGAACGACCCGCGCTCGCGCGGGGTGCTACGTCTCCGCGGGCAGGCGGGGCAGGGACGACGTCACCGACAGCCGTCCGACGCCGCTCCTGCGGCCTGTGCCCCGGCGCTCGCGCAGGCGGCCCTCGGCGCCGGTCCGCAGATACTGCTCGGCGGCGTCCGCCGCCTCCCGTGCGCAGCGCTTGCCCATCAGCACGCACAGGGTGTAGCCGCAGTCCTCGAAGGCGGCCCGTGCCGAGCGGTCGCCGGGATGCGCGAGCATGGCCCGCTCCCAGGTCCGATAGCCCCGCAGGGTCCTGGCGACTTCGGTCTTCGCTGGTTGCAGCATCGCGCTGGTCACCTTTCGGGAGTTCACGGAGGTACGCCGCTCGAGACGAGCGGGTCGGCCCTTTCCGCAGAGGTGCGAAAACGTCCAACCTCCCGAGGCCTTCACTTATGGTGCACGGCGCATCACCCAACGTCCTGTTGGATCTTGGTTGTGGTGCGCTCGTGTTGCACGAATGGCGTAGCAGCCCCACTGTGGTTGTGACTCTGAAGCGATTACCACTCACGCTTCGTGTCGGGGACCCCGGCCCGTCGGGCCGGGGAGGAGCCGTGAGCCTCGCCGGTGAGGAGCGAACGACGATGAAGACCGCAGTCCCCTGCTACTACCACCTCGACGTGGACGTCAGTGCGGAACGCGTCGGACAGGTCAGGCGCATTCTGGCCGCCCACCTGACGTACTGGGATCTCGAATCCCTCGTCGAGCCCGTCTGTCGCGGGGCCGAGATGCTGCTGAAGGCCATCGACGAACACGCGCGGAACAAGCACACCTCGATCGAGATGTGGTGGAACGGCCAGCATCTGATCACGGCGATCGGCGGCGACGACCGCCAGCTGCGCCCCGACCTCGACCTGCGCGCCTGCCTGGAGCGCATCGCCGCCATGAGCGACGGGTGGGGCTGCTGCGCCACCGGCACCGGCAGCAAGGTCATCTGGTTCTCCCAGCGGGCCCGGGCCGGCGAGCGCGTGCCCCGCGTGCCCACCGCCCCGTCCCCCAGCCTGAGGGAGGGACTTCAGGTGCCCCGCGCTCCGGCGATCGCCGGCCTGTCCGCCCCCGCGGACGAGGAGCGGGTCCTGGAGGCCGCCCGGTGAGCTCACGCCCCCCGGGCCGCACGCGCCGTGGCGAAGGGGTGCCCGCCTGGAGCGGGCGCCCCTACCCGCTGGGCGCCGACTTCGACGGAGAGGGAACCAACTTCGCGCTGTTCAGCGAGGTCGCCGAACGGGTCGAGCTCGTTCTGGTGGACGGCGGCGGCGCTGCCCGCACGGTCCCGCTGACCGAGGTCGACGGCTTCGTGTGGCACGCCTACCTGCCCGGGATCGGCCCCGGGCAGCGCTACGGCTTTAGGGTGCACGGGCCGTGGAACCCGTCGTCAGGGGACCGGTGCAACCCGGCGAAGCTGCTGCTGGACCCCTACGCACGCGCCGTCGACGGCCAGATCGACAACCACGACTCCCTCTTCGAGCGGGCCGGCGACCGGCCCGACCCGGCGGACAGCGCCGCCCACACCCTGCTCGGCGTGGTCACCGACTCCGCCTTCGACTGGGGCGACGACGAGCCCCTGCGCCGCCCCTACGCCGACACGGTGATCTACGAGGCCCATGTGCGGGGTCTGACCCGCACCCACCCGGACGTCCCGCCCGAACTGCGCGGCACCTACGCCGGACTCGCCCATCCCGCGGTGACCGGCCACCTCACGTCGCTGGGCGTGACGGCGGTCGAGCTCATGCCCGTGCACCAGTACGTCCAGGACGGCGTCCTGACCGACCGGGGCCTGTCCAACTACTGGGGGTACAACACCATCGGCTTCTTCGCGCCGCACCACGCCTACGCGGCCCGGGGCGCCCGCGGTGAACAGGTGAGCGAGTTCAAGGCGATGGTCAAGGCGCTGCACGCGGCCGGTCTGGAAGTGATCCTCGACGTGGTCTACAACCACACCGCCGAGGGCAACGAGAAGGGTCCGACCCTGTCCTTCCGCGGCATCGACAACGCCTCCTACTACCGGCTGGTGGACGGCGACTGGGCGCACTACTACGACACCACCGGCACCGGCAACAGCCTGCTGATGCGCCACCCCCACGTCCTTCAGCTGATCATGGACTCGCTGCGGTACTGGGTGACCGAGATGCACGTCGACGGCTTCCGCTTCGACCTCGCGGCCACCCTCGCCCGGCAGTTCCACGAGGTGGACCGGCTGTCCGCGTTCTTCGACCTGATCCAGCAGGACCCGGTGATCAGCCGCGTCAAACTGATCGCGGAGCCCTGGGACGTCGGCGAGGGCGGCTACCAGGTGGGCAACTTCCCGCCACTGTGGTCGGAGTGGAACGGCCGCTACCGCGACGCCGTGCGCGACTTCTGGCGCGCGGAGCCCGGCTCCCTCGGCGAGTTCGCCTCCCGGCTGACCGGCTCCTCCGACCTGTACGCGCACAGCAGCCGCCGCCCGCGCGCGAGCGTCAACTTCGTCACCGCCCACGACGGCTTCACCCTGCGCGACCTCGTGTCGTACAACGTCAAGCACAACGAGGCCAACGGCGAGGACAACCGGGACGGCGAGAGCGAGAACCGGTCGTGGAACTGCGGAGTCGAGGGCCCCACCGAGCGCCCGGCGGTCCTCGCCCTGCGCGCCAGGCAGCAGCGCAACCTGCTCGCCACCCTGCTGCTGTCGCAGGGCATCCCCATGCTGTCGCACGGCGACGAGCTCGGCCGCACCCAGCTCGGCAACAACAACGCCTACTGCCAGGACAACGAAGTCTCCTGGGTCGACTGGCGGTTGACCGACGAACAGCGGGCCCTCGCCGATTTCTGCCGTCGCCTCCTCGCCCTGCGCGCCGCCCACCCCGTGCTGCGCCGGCGCCGCTTCTTCCGGGGCGAGACCGTCACCGGCGCCGGTCAGCCGCTGCCCGATCTGCTCTGGCTGCGGCCGGACGCGGGGGAGATGCGGGCCCGCGACTGGCAGCGGGCCGACGCGCACAGCGTGGGCGTCCTCCTCAACGGCGACGCCATCGCCGAACCGGATCCCCGCGGCCGGCCCGTCGTCGACGACTCGTTCCTGATGCTCTTCAACGGCTTCTGGGAGCCGGTGGTCTTCCGGCTGCCCGACGTGCGTCACGGCGAGCGCTGGAGCGTGCGCGTCGACACGACGGCGCCCGACGGCGGTCCCGACGAGAGCGAGTACAAGGCCGGCGCGGAGGTCACGGTGGAGGCCCGGAGCCTGCTGGTGCTCTCCCGGCCCCCGCTCGGCACGCGGTGAGGCGGGCGGCGCTCAGCGCTGGCGGTGCGAGGTCACCGTGAACTGGGCGCCGTCCGGATCCCGCAGCACCGCCTCCCGGTCGCTCTCCACGAGCACGCTGCCGCCGTGCTTCTCGGCCGCCCGGGCGCACGCGGTCACGTCGGCCACGGCGAAGTGGACCTGCCAGTGCGGCCGGATCGTCGGGTCGGGCGCCGCCTCCAGCGCGCCCGACACGATCCGGGCCACCACGTCGCCCCTGCTGCGCAGCACGACCTCGCCGCCCTCGTAGTGGACCTCGCAGGCGCCCGGACGGTCCGTCGCCCAGTCGAGGATCTCGCCGTAGAAGATGGCCGAGTCGAAAGCGTCTCGGGTGTGCAGCCTGACGAACGCGGGCGCCGCCTGCCGCCAGGCCTCCCAGTTGCCGAGCAGCTCGCCCTCCCAGATCCCGAAGGTCGCACCGTCCCGGTCGGCCAGCAGGGCCGCCCGTCCCGGCGGCAGCGAGATGGGGCCCACGGCCACGGTCCCGCCGCGTTCGCGCGTACGGGACGCCGCCTCGTCCGCGCTCGGCACGGCGAAGTACGGCGTCCAGGCGACCGCCATCTGCCACATCGAGGCCACCGCGGCGATCCCCGCGACCGGCACGCCGCCCACCAGGGCCGTGCGGAAGTGGTCGCCGAGCGCCCCCCGCAGCCACTTCCAGCCCAGCACCGCCTGGTAGAAGTCCTGGGTGGCCTCGAGATCCCGGCTGGTCAGGCTCACCCAGCAGGGAGCGCCGAAGACGGAGTGCGTGGAGACCGCTCCCCGGGCGCCGGGGGCGGATGTCTGATGCTGGTTCATGGCGCTCGCGTTCCTGGTCTGTCGGCCGGCGGGCGGGGGGAGTGGGGCTGCCACCAGTGTCCGGCCGCACCGGCCCCGGCCGCCTGCCGAGAACCGGGTCGTTCGGGGGAGGGGCGGCACGAGTACCGCGCGGGAGCACAGCCGAAACGGCCCGGTGCGAGCGGGCCGTTCGGGTGAGCCGGGCCCGGCGGGCCGCCGCGCCGGTGTCAGCCGGCCGCTGCGTCCGCCTCGGCTCCGGCCGCGGTCTCGGCGTCCGGCTCGGCGGTGATCTCCTCCCGCAGTCGCGCGAAGCAGCCGCTCAGGAGCCGGGACACGTGCATCTGCGAGATGCCCAGCTGCTCGGCGATCCGGCTCTGCGTCATCCCGGCGAAGAAGCGCAGGTACAGGATGGTCCGCTCACGCTCCGGCAGCGCTCGCAGACACGGCGCCACGGCCACCCGGTCGACGACGGTGTCGTAGCCGGGGTCGGGATGCCCGAGGGCGTCCTCGAGCGCGTAGCCGTCCGTGCCCGGCAGCTCGGCCTCCAGCGACAGGGCGGTGAAGCACTCCAACGCCTCCGCGCCGGCGCGTACCTCGTCCTCGGTGAGCTGCGCGTACGCGGCGATCTCCGTGATCGTCGGCGCCCGGCCCGGTGTCGTCTGGGACAGCTCCTTCACCGCGTGCCGCACCCGGTTGCGCAGGTCCTGGACCCGGCGCGGCACGTGCAGCGTCCACATGTGGTCGCGGAAGTGCCGCTTGATCTCGCCGGTGATCGTCGGGACCGCGTACGCCTCGAAGGCGCGGCCACGCTCGGGATCGTAGTGGTCGACGGCTTTGACCAGGCCCAGGGCGGCGACCTGGTACAGGTCCTCCAGCGCCTCGCCGCGCCCGCGGAAACGGACGGCGATCCGCTCCGACATGGGCAGCCACAGCCGGACCAGCTCGTCCTTGAGCGCCTGGCGCTCGGGGCCCGCCGCAAGCCCGGCAAGACGCACGAAGGCCTCGCTCGTGTCCGGGGCGTCGTCATGGGGGTGCTGCTTCGTTCGGACGGTGGTACGCATCACGCGCGCCTCCCTCAGGAGGGTTGCCGATGGACGGGGGACACCGTGGGAAGCGCGTACTCGGGAGGATGCGGGCGACACCCGGGGCCGGCCGGAGGCGGGTCCCACGGACGTGCCTCCTGTCCGAAGCACTTCCCTGCGGATGCCCGGGAACGGACATCTCAAAACAGTTTCACCCGATTTGCCGTTCTTCGCTTCTCGTCCCCCTCCCGACTCCCTCGCCCCGTCCTGGGATCCGTCGCCTCTGGCGCCGAGGTGACGTCGGCGGCGCGGACGGCATCGATCATGCCGACCCTGGTCGAGCGGCTGGTCAAGGACGGCTGACCGGTGCGGGAGACCGCCCCCGCCGACCGGCGCGCCGCCCGATTGCTGCTCACCGGCGGGCCGGGGCCCGGCTGCGTGACCGGCGGGAACGGCGCCATGCGCTGCTCGCGCGGCTGGACGCCGCCCACCGTGAGGCCCTGGAACCCGCTCGGGCTGCTCGGGATCGGCGGGCCTCGTCCTCGGCCGGGACCGTCTGACGGGCATCGGCCAGGCGGTCACCGCCGCTGTTCTTCGGCTCCAACGCCGGTGCCCGGCCGCCGTCATGCCCCGACGGCTTCAGGCCGTCGGGGCACGGTCGACCCGCTCAGCCGCGAGGCGGGACGTGCTGCGCGGACTGCTCCTCGGCACGCCCGCGCGACTCGCGGCCGACTTCGCGGGCTCGCGGCGGCCGCCGCGCTCGGCGTCGCGGCGGCCTCCTCCCTCCCGGGCCGGCCGGCCCGGTGACGCGGCGTGCGGACGTGATGTGCGGCACGCCCCGGGTGAGCCCTGGCGGGCTCGTCGGCCGATTGTGCCTGCGCACGGCTTGATCAGCGATCAAAGGGGGTGAATTCCCTGGCCACAGCGCATTCCGCTCATTTGACAGTGCGATCGGCGCACGGATAGGAAGCAGCCGGTAGAAGTCGAGAGGTGGACTGTGCACGAGCCGAACGTGGTCGGGGACTGGCTGGAGTACGACGAGTACGCCGGTCTGCGGGTCCGCGTCCACCGACTGGAACAGAGCGAACCGCCGCGCGGGCGTGACGACGCCGCGGAGGGGCTGACCTATTTCTGTCTGCGGGTGACCGTGGAGAACCGGGGCGCCGCGCACTCCACGATCCACCTGGAGGACGGCCAGATCGACGTGCGTCTCGGGCCCGACGGCGAGAGCGCGTTCATCGACTGGCGCAACTCGCAGTTCATCGAGGGCTTCGACGTCTACCCGCTGCGCCGGGCGACCGCCGTGCTCTACGCGGCGGGACCGCAGGCGTCCCTCGGCCAGGTGGACGTCCAGATCCAGCTGCGGGTGGACGACGACTGGGCCGACCGCCGGCTGTGGAGCGGCGGCATCGGGCTGCACGAGGGCTCCGGCGGCGCACCGGCCGGCGCGGGACGCGACAGCCTGGCCCGCCAGGTGAGCAACTTCCTGCGCGACCAGGCCGAAGAGGGCACCGCCTGACCGACGGGAAGGGCGCCGACCGACGGGTGCGGCGCCCTTGCGGGGTCCGGCGGACGGGTCAGTGCGGAATGCCGTCGATGATCTCGCGCGCGCCCTGCCGCAGCAGCGCCACCGCCACCGAGGTGCCCAGCGTCGCCGGGTCGAGGCGGCCCGCCCACTCGTGAGCGTTGAGCCGGGTCTTGCCGTCCGGTGTGAACACGCAGGCCCGCAGGGAGAGTTCGCCGCTGCGGTCCACCCGCGCGAAGCCCGCGATCGGGCTGTTGCAGTGGCCCTGGAGCACGTGCAGGAACATGCGTTCCGCCGTGGCCTCGCGGTGAGTGGCCGGATCGCCGAGCCCGCTGACCGCGTCGATGAGGTCGGCGTCGCCCTCGCGGCACTGCAGGGCCAGGATGCCCGCGCCGATCGGCGGCATCATCGTCTCCGGCGACAGCACCTCGGTGATCACGTCCCGGCGGTCGATGCGTTCCAGGCCCGACACCGCGAGCAGCAGCGCGTCCGCCTCGCCCGCGGCGAGCTTCTCCAGCCGTCGGTTGGCGTTCCCGCGGAACGGCACGCACTCCAGGTGGGGGTGGGTGGCGGCGAGTTGGGCGATGCGGCGGACCGAGGAGGTGCCGATGCGCGTACCGGCCGGCAGTTCGTCCAGGGTGCGGCCACCCGGGTGGATCAGGGCGTCACGGATGTCGTCGCGCCGCAGGAACGCCGCGAACACCGTCCCGGCGGGAAGCGGCCGGTCGGCGGGGACGTCCTTGACGCAGTGCACCGCGAGGTCGGCCTCGCCGGCCAGCAGCGCCGCGTCGACCTCCTTGGTGAACGCGCCCTTGCCCTCGACCTGGGAGAGGTCCCCCATCCACTTGTCGCCGGTCGTCTTCACGGGGACGACCTCGGTGCGCACGCCGGGATGCAGGGCGGTCAACTCCGCGCGCACCCGCTCCACTTGGGCCAGGGCCATGGGCGAGTCGCGGGAGACGATACGGATGAGTTCCGGAACGGACATGCGGGACACGATAGACCCTCGCGGCCCGCCGCCCGCACCGCTCACGCGTTTCGGCCACCGCTCGGCGACTCACGCGTCCACCCGCATGCTGAAGCGCCGCTTGTCCGCCCCGAGGGCGCCGCGCCGGGCGTAGAAGCGGATCGCGCCCTCGTTCCAGACCGGTGTCTGCCACTGGACCTCGGCCAGCCCGAGATCGCGGGCCCGGTCCACGACCGCGTCCATGAGCAGGGCGCCCAGTCCCCGGCCTCGATGGTCCGGGGCGAGGAACAGGCAGTCCATATGGAGATACTCGCGGCCCTCCCAGGTGGAGAGGGCGGGCGAGCAGGTGGCGTAGCCGACGACCTCGCCCCCGGGCAGTTCGGCGACCAGGCACCCGAGGAGCGGCGCCGGCACGTCGAAGAGGAGCCGCGCCAGGCGCTCGGCGAGATCGGGCGCCGGCGGGTCGGCGCGCTCATAGCGGGCGTGCTGGGCGGCCAGTTCGGCGACGCGCGGCAGATCGGACCGCTCGGCGGCCCGTACCCGCGGGGCGCTCACCGGACCTCCCTGCCGGCCGGGACGCGGACGGGCGCCTCCTCCGTCGTCACGGGCGCGCGTTCTCGCAGAAGATCCATCCGGTCATCATGCCCCCGGGACGGCCCCGGATGCCGGTTCCGGGGCCGTCCCGTGCCGCGGGACCCGGCGGACCGGGCGCCGCGGCCCGGCTACGCGTTGGGGTCGAACGGGATGCCGGCGGGCTTGGCGGACGACAGGTTCCCGGCGAAGGAGCCGTCCTTCAGGCCGAAGTTGGCGGAGCCGAAGTCGTAGGCGCTCAGCTTGTCCCGCAGGCCCGACGGATAGCCGTTCCAGCCGACCAGCGGCGGGTACTGCCAGGTGTGCTTGGCGTTCTCCGGCGGCTCGTCGTTCGAGTTGGCGATGCGGAAGCAGTGCGTGCGGATGCCGTCCTTGTGGTAGACGGACTTCGCGTGGGTGCCCTCGAAGCGCACCGTCGACGCGGCGTGCACGGTGAACGACCCGTGGTTGGACGTGGAGACGTACTGGACCCGGTCGTTCTGGACCCAGACCACGACGTGCTCCCAGTCGTTGCGGTGGCCGCCGATGCTGCTGCCCGGGAGCGCCTGGTCCTTCTCGAAGTAGAGGCTGTACATGTACGCGCACCAGCCGTTGTTGCACTTGTAGCGCGAGTAGCTGTTGGTGTTGTCGAGGTCGGAGGGGTCGTGACAGTCGCCGTTCAGCGCGCCGGTGGGCTTGAGGCCGCCGTTGATCGTCCCGTCGGGGCCGATGGCGGGCGTAGAGTAGCACCCGTCCGTGTCGTAGTCGAACGCGGGCTGGAACGTCAGCTCCCCCGCCTCGGCGTTCTGCGGAAGGGCCCGCGGAGGGGCGGCGTAGGCGACCGAGGGGACGGCGACGACCAGCGCGGCGGCGCCGGCGAGACCGGTGAGCCATCTCCTGCGGTGGGCCTTGAACCTGGCTGAGGGCACGGCGAGTTCTCCTCGGGATGAGGGCGCAGCCGAACGGCTGTGGGGGAAGCGGGAGTTCAGCTTCCATGCTTTTGCCTGTCGCGCCAAGAGGTCGCAGGCGTATCGGTGATGAAGGACAGTCCAACAGTCGGCCGCCCCCGCGCCGACTCAGGCGGAAGTGTCCGGAAGGTCGGCCGCCGACTCCTCGGGCGTCAGGTCCCGCCGCAGACGCAGCCAGGACGGCTGACGCAGCAGCCCCGCCCGGGTGCGGGTGCTGTAGCGGACCTCGCCGACCAGCCGGGGCCGCACCCAGTGCGCGCCGGCCGTGCGCGGCACGGCGTCGAAGGGACACGTCTCGCTCGCGTCGGCCTCCAGCAGCGCCGCGAGTTCGCCGCGTTCCGCCTCGCTCCAGCCGGTGCCCACGCTGCCGACGTAGCGCAGCCCCGTCGTGGCGCGCTGCCCGACCAGGACGGCGCCGGGCAGCCCGGTCAGCCGGCCCCTGCCGGGCAGCCAGCCGCCGACCAGGACGTCCGCGACCCGCATGTTGCGGATCTTGATCCAGGCGCGCGAGCGCACACCGGGCTCGTAGACCGAGTCCAGCCGTTTGCACACCAGTCCCTCCAGGCCGTGCGCCCGGGTCGCCTCCAGGGCCTCCCGGCCGTGGCCCACCAGGGCGCTCGGCGTCGACCAGAACGGCCCCTCCAGCGCCAGCGACTCCAGCCGGGTTCTGCGCCGGGTGTAGGGCAGGCCGGTCAGCGAGCGTCCGGCGAGGTGCATCACGTCGAACAGGACGAGGTGCACGGGAGCCGTCGCGGCCAGCCGCGCGGCCCTGCCGGGGGCCTGGACGAGCCCCATGCGCGACTGGAGCAACTGGAAGTCGGCCCGGCCCTCGCGGTCCAGGGCGAGCACCTCTCCGTCCAGCACCGCCGGCGTGCCGCCGAGCGCGGCGCCGAGCGGCCCCAGCTCCGGGTAGGCGGCGGTGATGTCCTCACCCGAGCGTGCGCGCAGAGTGAGGGTGCCGTCCCCGGCGAGGTACACCACGGCACGCTGCCCGTCCTGCTTGGTCTCGTAGGCCCAGCGCGCGTCCTGGCCCACGGGCGGGAGGGAACCGGCGGTGGCGAGCATGGGGGCGACGAGCGGGAGGGGCATGGGTGAGGTGTCGACACGGCGACGCGCCGCCACGCGCGCGGGCCGGCCGTTTCCCCTGAACGGTGCACGGGACGCCGCCGACGGGAGGCGAGGGGGGAGCGCCGGCGCCCCCGGCCCCGAGCCCGCCTCCGCGCGGACGGGTTGGCGGAGCGAGCCGACCGGCGGTCGGGGGCGAGCGGGATGAAGGCGGGCGTGGCCCGGGGGCGTGCTGCCGTGATCGGGGTGCGTGCCTGGCGGGGAGTGGGGCGGTGGGCACGGCTGCCCGGCGGTGTGAGGGTTCGAGGGGGCGGGTCCCGGTGGGTGGTGGATGCTGCCGGGGTCGGTTGGTCCCGGGTCGGTTGTTCCGGGGCCGGGGTGCGCGCCTGGCCGGGAAGTGGGCCGCCGGGTGTGGGCTGGGCGGCGTGCGGGCTCGTGGGGGATGGGGCCCCGACGGACGGTGGGTGCAGCCGGGGTCGGTCGGTCCGGGGT
>NZ_JAHHIT010000083.1 GCF_024539675.1 Streptomyces hilarionis
TCGAGGAAGAGCAGCATCACCCCCGAGGATGCCCCCTGCCCCCCCAGGATGAGCCCTCCCCCGGGGTGGCTCACTGCTCCCATGGCAGGGCGCGTTCGTGGACGACGTCCAGGCGGGTCACCGCGCGGGTGAGGACGACGTACAGCCGGTTCAGGCCGCGCTGCTCCGCCTCGGCGACGGCCGCCGGTTCGACGGCGACGACGTGGTCGTACTCCAGGCCCTTGGCCAGGGTCGCGGGGACGACCGTCACCCGGGCCGCGGGTTCGTCCGGGCCGCACGAGGGCAGGCCGGCCGCCGTGAGCGCCTCACGGACCGCGGCCGCCTGCGCGTCGGCCGCGATGACGCCCACGGAGCCCTCGTGGGCGAGCGCCTCGCGCACGGCGGCGACGACCGTGCCGGGCAGGTCGCCGTGCGCCCGCCGGACGCGCAGCTCGCCGTCCCCGCGCAGCGAGTCGGCCCGCGGCACGTCGACGTCGAGGCGGTCCAGAACCCGGCCGGCGAGGGCGAGTACGGCGGCCGGAACGCGGAAACCCGTGGTCAGCGGGACGATCGTGGCGTCCGGCTTGCCCAGGTGGGCCATCTGCACCCGCCATGAGGCCGCCGCCCACGGGCTGGTGCCCTGCGCCAGGTCGCCGAGGACGGTGAGCGAACCGAAGCGCACCCGCCGGGCGACGGCGCGGCACTCCATCGGCGAGAGGTCCTGGGCCTCGTCCACGACGACGTGTCCGTACCCCCGGGGGTGCTCCAGGAGGCCGGCCACCTCGTCGAGCAGGACGAGGTCGGCCGTCGACCAGCGCGCCGACTTCGGCGAGCGGGGCGGGCGCGGCCAGCGCAGGGCGCGCTGCTCGTCCGGGTCCAGGAGGCCGTCCGCCGCGCGCGCCAACGCCTCGGCGTCCGTGAGGAGTTCGGCGACGACCTCCTCGGGGCGCAGTTTCGGCCACACGGCTTCGACGCACGCGCTCACGGCCCGCGCCCGCTCGATCCGGCGGGTCCAGGCGGCCGGGCGCGGCCCGCTCCGGCGTTCGGCCTGCGCCTGGATCCGGCGCACGATGCGGCTGCGCACCCGCTCGCGACCGGTCTCGTACGCAGGCGCCTCGGCGAGCACACCGGTGACGATCTCCGCAAGCGCGCGGCCCCCGACGCGCCAGCGGTAGGAGCCCTCGGGGACGGAGAGGTCCTCGGCGCGCCCGGCCGCCACCCGCCCGTACACCGCGCGGCGCAGGACCTCGGCCATCCGCGCGTCGTGTTTGACGGCGGCGGTGCGGTCGGGGTCCGTTCCGGTGGCCCGGTGGCGGCCGATCTCGTCATGGAGGGTGGACTGCAGGACGCCGGTCTCACCGAGGGCGGGCAGCACCTCGGCGATGTAGGAGAGGAAAGCGCGGTGGGGGCCGAGGATGAGCAGTCCGCCCCGCTGGATGCGGCGCGGGTGGGTGTAGAGGAGGTAGGCGGCCCGGTGCAGGCCGACCGCGGTCTTGCCGGTGCCGGGGGCGCCCTGCACGCACACCGACCCGGTGAGGTCGCCGCGCACGAGGTCGTCCTGCTCGGGCTGGATGGTCGCGGCGATGTCCCGCATGGGGCCGACGCGCGGCCGTTCGATCTCGCGGGCGACGATGCCGCCGCCGTGCGCGGCGCTCCCACGGCCGGACCCGGGGCCGGGCGCGCTCGCCTGTTCACCGGCGTCGAGGCGCTCGTCCTCCAGGCCGGTGAGGTCGGCGGAGTCGCCCCGGCTGCCCGGGGCCCAGCCGAACCGTCGCCGCACGGCGACGCCCTGCGGGTCGCGGGCGCTCGCCTGGTAGAAGGCGCGGGAGACGGGCGCCCGCCAGTCGACGACGAGGGGCGGGGCGGCCGGGTGCTCGCTGATGCGCAGCCGGCCGATGTGGTGGGCGAGTCCCGCGTGCTCGCCGCCGGTGCCGTGCGCGAAGTCCAGCCGGCCGAAGAACAGGGGGCCTTCGGGCAGTTCGCGCAGGGCCTTGGCGTGGCTGCGCAGCCGGTAGCCGAGGACCTCGGCGTCGGCCCCGGAGGCCGACACGTCCTCGCCGGTGACGACCTGGAGGTCGGCGCCCTCGACCATGGCGGTGAACGCGGCCCGGCAGGCGTCGTGGTGGGCGCGTTCGCGCCGCAGGGCTGCGGCGAGTCCCCGCGGGTCGGGTTCGGCGGAGTCCTGGGGAGCGAGCTCGGGTGCCGTCATAGGGCGAGGATAGCGAATAACGTTACCGAGTTACATTTTTTACCGAGGCGTGGAGGTGTGGAGGCGCCGAGACGCGGGCTGGGCGGCGCAGGCCCGACGGCGCGGTCCTGCCGCCCCGCGAGGGGGGAACCCGCCGCGCGGACGTGCCGGGGGGCGGCGCACGGGTCGGACCTCAGACGAGCCGCGGCAGCCCCGCGCCCAGCACGTCGAACGCCCGCTCCGCCGCGGCCACCGCGTCCCCCCGCACGTCCGCGGGGCTCTCACCGGCCGCGACCCGCCGCCAGTTCTCCTCGGCGAGGATCCGCCGGACGGCGACGATCTGGCCCGCCGCCAGCCGTGCGTCCAGGGCGGTGGGCAGGTCGTCCGCGAGGGCCTCGGCGAGGGCGGTCTCCGAGCGCTCCAGGTAGCCGTACAGCCGGGCGACCAGGGACGGGGTGCCGTAGAGCAGGTCGTAGAAGGCCCGCACCCGGGGGTGGTCGTTGAGGCCGGTGACGGGATCGTCCGCCGCCAGCCCGGCCAGGAAGTGCCGGCGCAGCGCGGGCAGCGGCGCGACGCCCTCGGCCCGCCCCGCCACGACGACCCGCGCCGACTCCTGCTCGTGATCGGCGATCTGGTGCAGCACCAGGTCCTCCTTCGCCGGGAAGTAGCGGAAGAGGGTCGGCTTGGAGATCTCCGCCGCCGCGGCGACCTCGGCGACGGACACCGCGTCGAACCCGCGCTCCAGGAACAGCCCGACGGCGATCTCCGACACGGCCTGGTACATCCGCTGCCTCTTGCGCTCGCGCAGCCCGGTCTCACTCATGCGGCGAGCCTACGGCGACGCCCCGCACGTCGTCGCCGCACGGGCGCGGGCCGGCGGCCCTCGGCACGAGCCCGGCAGGAGCCGGAAGAGACGTTCTAGGCCAGTGCCCGGGCAAGATAGGGGTTCGCCGTCGCGGGGACGGAGAGGCCGAGGGACGCGGTGGCCGCCGCGAGGGTGTCGGCGTAGGAGTTGACGGCCCGCCGGACGTTGGGGGCGTCCAGGCTCGACCCGGTGGCCAGGCGGTCGAGGTCGACGTACGCGGAGCGGACGATCTCGATCCGGCGGTAGACGACCCAGTCCCTCGCCCAGTCCCGGGTGTACTCGGGGTCCAGCGCGCGCTGCCAGCGCAGGAACATCCGCTCCCTGATCTCCGGTCGCGTCGGCGTGAGGTGCATGTGCCGGACCAGGTCGTAGAGCGGGTCGCCGACCAGGGCCATCTCCCAGTCGATGATCGTCAGGGCCAGGGGGTCGTCGCGGCGCACCAGGTTCCACGGGTTGAGGTCCCCGTGCAGCAGCGCCGGCGCCCGGTGGCTCACCCGGTGCCCCGACAGGATCTCCCGCAGACGCCGTTCGTCGGGCAGCCCCAGCGTGCGGGCCAGTTGGAGCGACTTCTTCGGCAGGTCCCGGACCAGACCCACCAGCTGTTCCTTGAGCCACTCGGAGAAGTCGACCTGCCCGGCCTGCGGATCGATCACCGCATGGTCCACCCGGGTCAGCTCGCACAGCTGGTCGACGAGCGCGTCCGCCTCGTGCGGCCGCAGACCGTTCACCGGGTGGACGGGCGGCCGGTCGATGTGGGTGCCCTCGTAGGTGTGGACGCTGAGCTGATCGTTCGGGTAGCTGACGCCCAGCGCCAGGACCTCGGGCGCCGCCACCCTCACCCCTGACTCCTGGATCGCCTGGAGGACGACGTGCTCGCTCAGGTACTTGGGCTCCCGACGCGACGCGTCGGGCAGTTTGCGGCGCACGACCACGGCGGTCCGCGTGCCCTGCACCCAGACCACCGAGTTGAGGTGTGCGGTTCCCTTGAAGACCCGGTGCGCCGGAGCGGCCCCCTCCGCGAGCAGGGCCTCCCGCACGGCGGCCGCCGGGAAACGGGGGTTCTCGGGAAGCCGCGGGTCCGGCTCCCAGTGGAAGGCCTTCGTGATCCAGCCCCGGCCGCTGACCACCCTGTCGCCGCGCGACGCCAGCCACCGGAACAGCGCGCGTCCGATCTCGTCGTTCGCCGGAACGCTCCCCAGCCGCAGGGGCTCCGCGGCCTGGCGCAACGCCCGACCCACCTCCACCGTCGCCTCGTCCAGGCACTTCTGGGTGAACGACTCCTGGAGCGACCGCGCGGCCCGCATGACGTCGGGATAGAGGGACTGCGCCCATTCGAAGCCGAGGTAGTGCGGCAGGTCCCGGGAGAGCCCCTTGACCGCGCTCGGCCGGCACTCCCGCATGGCGTCCGCCCACGCCTCGATCACCTCGGCCCGCTGGCTCTCCGGGTACCGCATGCGCACCAGGTGGGTGGCGAGGTCGTGCAGGGGATCGCCCCAGGTGGCCAGCTCCCAGTCGACGCAGACGAGTGGCGGGTCGCCGTCGTAGGAGACGATCAGGTTGTCCCGGTGCAGGTCCGCGTGGAGCAGGCTGTAGGGCCGCCGGGCCATCTGGGGCACCCGGTCGGCCAGCCGGAGCAGGGCGTCGTCCGAGATGCCCAGCGCCTTGAACAGGCCACCGAACTCCGCCCAGTTGGGCTTGCGGATCTGTTCGTCGGCACAGTGGGCGAGGGCCTTCAGGAAGCCCCGGCTGTCACTGTGGTTGGCGGGCCAGGAGTCCGGCAGGTCCGGCAGCGCGGCCCGGCGCACCTGGGTCATCTGCGCCAGCAGCCCCGCCAGCGCTTTCATGACGAGGGTGTCGACAGGCTTACCGTTTCCGCAGATCGTCGAGAGCGGTACGCCCTCCACATAGCTGTGGACGGAGAAGTCCGCTGTCTTCACCAGACACGCGGGCGCGTGGGGCAGGACGCCCTGGAGGGCTTTCAGGATCGCCGACTCGTCCTGCCACGTCCTGATCACCACGGGCAGCGCGTCCCGGCGCCGGACGCGCACCGTCACGGGCGTGCCCGGCTCGCGGCGCAGCAGCCGTGCCATGTCACCGGTCAGCGGCAGCACATAGTTGCGATTGTGGTGGCCGCTGGACGCCTGGGTGGCCTCCGCTGCCCGGACGAAGGCACGCAGGACGTCGGACGTCTCCTGGGCGGCTCGTTCCCCGAGGTGACGTGGGGGAACAAGGTGGTCGACCACTGGCCGCTCCGGATACTCGCGCTGGGCATGTTGGGGCAAACGGTAAAGGGACCGCACGACCGGAGCGATGCAAGTGAGCCAATGGGTGGTGTGCCACTCATCCGCGTCAGGCCGTCCGAGACTGGCTGGTTCGCCGTCTCATACGTAGGGACGGGAGCGATTGCTCGCGCGATTGACGCATGCTAGCGCAGCGCGGACCGGTTATTCGGCGAGATGCGTCCAGACCGACTCGAACCACGCCTGCCATGTCTGCACGAACACCGTCCCCGACGAGTCGGGGTTGCCGTCCGCCACCTGGTGGGTGAGCGTGGCGCCGAGACCCAGCACGTCGAGAGCGGTGATCTCCTCGCCGGACCCCAGTTCGATCTGCCGCTGGATCACCTCGTACGGGCCGTGCAGGGCCTCCACGCCGTTCAGCAGGTACAGCTTGAAGGCCGGCGTCAGGGGCGCCTGCCGGATCCGGACGTCGACGGAGGAGACGTACCGCTCGGTCTTCAGCGCCTTCAGCACCGAGCGCAGCGAGTCCGTGTGGCGGTCGGTGATGTCGTGCAGCCGCTCGCGCAGCCGGTCGTCGCCTCGGTCGTCCTTGACCCGCGGGTAGGGAAGGTCCAGGTCCCTCAGCGGCAGGATCATGCGCAGACCGATGTGCTCGGGGGCGATGGAGCCGCCGCGTATCCGCTCCGCCTGGAGCCGGATGTGCGCGTCCAGCGACTCGGACGTCAGCGTGTAGACGTCGAGGGTGACTTCGGGCTGCTCGAAGGCCTCGCTGAGCAGGGGGCCCAGCGTCGCGCCGTGCCGCAACCGGGTGGCCCTGGGCGTGGAGGACTGGATGCGCTGGGTCTTGATCACGCGCGAGCCGCTGCCCTGGCGCGACTCGATCCAGCCCTCGTTCGCCAGTTCCCGCAGCACGCGCTGCACGGTGTCGCGGGAGACCCCGTACTCCTCGGCCAGGTCCCGCTGGGAGGGCAGGAAGGAACGCATCGGGTAGGTGCCGTCGGCCATGCGGGCGCGCAGATCGTCGGCGACCCGATGGAACTCCCTGCCGCCGCCGTCGCCGCCCTGCTGCCCCTCCACCACCGGACGACCGTACCGCCATCGGCCCAGTAGCACACCAATGTCGGTCAACTCCCTGACAGAGCAGTCCGATTAAGGATCAGACAGCCCGGGGAAAGCCATGGGAAGGCAACCAGTCCAATTGGACTGAAACTTGCCGACTTCACAGAGAGTGGCAGGAAGGCGGAAGGTCATGCTCCTGTTATCGGCACTCTGGGAACTCCTCGCGCTCGGAGCGGGGATGACGGTGCGGGCCAGACTGGGCGCGGCGGGGGTGCTGCTGCTCTTCACCCTGACGGTGGGCATGCGGGCGCGGCACCACGCGCTCGCCCTGGGGGCGGCCGTCGTGCTCGTGGCCCTGATGCTCCGGACCTGAGCTCGAGCCCCCGAGCCCGGGTCCGGCGCTCACCCCCGGAACGCCTCCAGGACCGGTTCCAGGGACGACACCACGCGGGTCGCGCCCGCCCCGCGGAGCAGTTTCTCCTTGCGCTCGTTACGCGCGTAGCCCAGGAAGGGGACCCCCGCCTCCCGCGCGGCCAGGAAGTCGGACGGGGTGTCGCCGATCATCAGGGCGGTGCCGGGGGCCGAACCCGTGGCGCGCAGGGCCAGGTTGAGGCAGTGGGGATGCGGCTTGAGGTGGTGCAGCTCCTGGGTGCGGCCGTAGATGTGGGGGGCGAAGCAGGAGGTGAGACCGCGGGTCGCGAGGTAGGTGGTGACGACCCGCGGGGAGTTGTTCGTGGTGATCGCCAGCCGCAGGTCCAGGGCCCGCAGGGTGCGTACCAGCGGGTCGGCGTAGGGGGTGGGCATCGCCGTGGCCGTGGCTCTCAGCTCCTCCTGGGTGAGACGTTCCTCCAGCTCGGCGACCAGGTCGCTGCCGGGACGCAGACGGTCCACGGCGCGCAGGACGACGTGCGGGTCCAGCGACTCCCGCTCGGTCTCCGTCAGCAGGTGGTGCAGGCCCCGCCCTTCGAGCCATTCCACCAGTCCGTCGGCCACGCCCTCCGCCGAGTGACCGGCGAAGAGACGGCAGATCGGCCCGTCGAAGTCCCACAGGACGACGCGCGCTTCCCTGATCACTTCCCGCAAGTCCGCCGCCTCGGTCTCGGTGTCGGGGGTCGAGTGCTGGGTCTGCTGCGTATCAGAAGTCACTAGGAGAGTGTCAGGTCCGTGGTGATGGTTTCCCAGAGGGCGTCGAACCACTTCTGGGATTCCTCCACGAACGCGGCGTCGCGCTGACCGGCCGCCTTCTCGAAGGAGAAGAGCAGCGACTCGGTGCCGAGGACGTCGTACATGTCGAGCGTTCCGGTGTCGGTGGACTCCTCGCGGCGGGTGACCATGTAGTACGCCATCAGCGCCTCTTGGCCGTTGAGGAGGTACAGCTTGACGGGCGGGGTGAAGGGCAGCGCGCGGAAGGTGATGCTGACGTCGATGCCGTGCGAGCGCAGTGTCTGGAGGTTGTGGCGCAGGACGTGGCCCTGGGCGTTGCGCATCGCCAGCCAGCGCTGGTGGACGGGGTCGTCGTCGCCGCGGCCGTCGACCGGGACGGGGAAGGCGAGGCTGATGTCCCGGGACGGCAGCAGGATGCGGACGTCGATCCTGGCGGGCTTCACCTGGCCCCCGTGGATCAGCCGGAGGGGCTCGCCCAGGGCCGGGATGAGGCTCTCGGCGGTGAGACAGGCCGCGTCGATGCGCACGTGCGGGACGGAGAAGGCCGCGGTGAGCCGGGGCGCCAGGCCGACCATGGTGGGCTGGGGCTCCTCGGGGCCCGTGGACGCCGGCTCGGCGATCCGGGGCGGGCTGCCCTTGCTGACGCCGGTGAGCAGCCCGTCGTCCTGGAGGGCCCGCAGCGCCTGGCGCACGGCGCCGCGCTCCACGCCGAACTCGTCGGCCAGCTCGGCCTGGGTCGGCAGCCGGTCACCGGCCCTGAGATCCCCGACGCGGATGCGCTCGCGCAGGACGTCGGCGATCTCCTGGGGAGAGAGCCTTCTGCTGCCGTTCACTGCCACGTTCTCCTGGGTCACGACCAAACGCTACAACTTCGATCCATCTGACGGGAGTTGTTTGAAAGTTGTTTAGCAGTTGCTGCCAAGTGGGGACAACATAGTCAGAGTTGGTCACCAACTTGAGCGAGTTGGCGGAAGGATCGCCTCCCGCTCCCCGTTCGGAAGGGGGGAACCACCATGCCCGTCCTCGTCCTCCTCAGCGCCGCCTTCGTCGTCGGCGTCGAGCAGACCATCCAGTGGAAGTTCGGCACCGCCGGGGCCGTCGGCCTGCTGCTGCTCAGCGTCGGCGTCAAGGCCAAGAGCCCCGCCCTCAGCTCGGTCGGCGCGGTGATCCTCGCCCTCCTCGCCACCGGGCCCGCCGTCAGCTCGTGAGGACCAGCTCCGAGCTGATCGTGTCCCACAACGCGTCGAACCACCGGCGCGACTGGTCGACGAACGTCGTGTCACGCGGTCCTGCGCCCCGCTCGAAGGCGAACAGCGCCGACCGCGTGCCCTCGGCGTCGTACATGTCCATGCTCTCCTGACCGACCGTCTGCTCCCCCCGCTGGACCGTGTAGTAGGCGAACAGCGCCTGCGAGCCGTTGAGCAGGTACAGCTTCACGGGCGGGGTGAAGGGCAGCGCGCGGAAGGTGACGTGCACGTCGATGCCGTGCGTGGAGCGCAGCGTCAGCAGGTTGTGCCGCAGCACCTGGCCCTGGGCGTTGCGATGCGCCAGCCAGCGGCGCTGTAGCCGTCCGGTGGCCGAGGCGTCGACCGGCGACGGGAAGGCGAGGTCGATGTCCCGGGAGGGCAGCAGGACCCGGACGTCGATCTTGGCCGGTTTCAGCTGCCCCGCATGGATCTGCCGCACCGGCTCGCCGATCGCGGCGGTCAGCGAGACGGCGGTCAGGCACAGGGCGTCGAGCTGCACGTGCTCGGCCGCGAAGGCCTCGGTGACACGGGGCGGAAGGCCCGCCATCGAGGGCTGCGGCGCCGCCCCGGGGCCGGCCGGGAGACCGGGCGGGCCCGGCTGCCCGGGCTGCCCCGCGACCGTCGCCGGACTCCCCTTGGAGACGTTGGTCAGCAGCCGTTCCGACTCCAGAATCCGCAGGGCACGCCGCACGGCGCCCCGTTCGACGCCGAACTCGTCCGCCAGCCGCGCCTGCGTGGGCATGCGCTGCCCCGGCCGCAGCACCCCGGATCTGATGCGGGCGCGCAGTTCGTCGGCCACCTCGCGGTGGGAGCGCTGCGACCGCGCGGCCCCCTGCCGCCCCTTGACGGAGGCATTTTCCGTCTCCACGCCCGCACAGTACAACTTCTCGCCATCTTTGGGCAGTTCAAAGAGAGATGGTTATAGGACGCTTCCAAGCGGACATAACTACAGTGAAGTTGGCAGCCAACTTCAACAACGTGGTCAAACTTTCAGACGGTTGGCCGGTCGGGCTTCCTTCCGGAGGGGAGCCGGGAGCCCGAGCACACGGCGCCGACGTACAGCCACAACTGAACATCGCCCGCACAGCCACAACTTCACAGCGCACGCACAGCCACAACTGAACAGCTACGGATGGACCGCCTTCCCACCACGCCGAAAGGAGCCGTCAGCCGTCAGCACGGGTCCGGGCGCCCTGGGCGCCCGGGCGTTCGCAGCAGGGCGTCGACCCCCCGGGGCGGCGCCCGCTCGTTCGTCCCCCCTCACACCAGCAGGTCCTCCACCTGCGCCTCTCCCTCCCGGTAACGTCGGGTGATCTCGGCGCCCGACTCGTCGGCCGTGCGCTGGAGCCGCTGACGCCGGCCGGAGACCTGCTGCTCGTACCGGACCAGACGGCCCATCGCCTCGTGCAGCTCGGGATCGGTGCGCGCGTCCAGGTCGGACAGCTCGACGTCGGCGAGCATGTCGGCGGCCAGCCGCCGGTACTCCTCGCTGTGCGGAGTGCCCAGGGTGACGTGGCGGGCCGAGGAGCGGTGCCGGGCCGGGGCGTCGGTGAGGATCTCCGACAACCGCTCGACCACGGACGCCGCGCCCGTCGGGGAACGCCGCGCCAGCTCCGCGCGCAGGATGTCGATACGGCCCTGGAGCAGGCGCCGCACATAGCTGAGGTCGGCCTCGTCGCGCTGGGCGTCCCGGCGCAGGGTGCGCAGCTCGGGCAGGCTCAGCCGGGCCATGTCGTGCTCCGGAGGTTCGACGGACAGCACGGTGCCGTCGCTGCGCTGTGCGGGCGGCCGGTGTGTGACGGGCCGCCCGGTACTCGGTGTGCTCATGTGCCTCAACCGTCCCCTCGACCGGGTGTGGAAAGCATCGTGCCACCCCAAGTGGCCGCTTTGTGACCGAGTCCCCCCGAACGGCCCCAGACAGGGGCTTAAGGATCAAAAATGGGCCACCCGCGAGGCCGGGCCGCCGACCCGGCATCATGGTCCGCATGCGAGCGGTGGTGCAGAGGGTGGACGGCGCGAGCGTCGTCGTGGACGGCGAGACGGTCGGGGAGATCGACGGCGAGGGCCTGTGCGTCCTGGTCGGCGTGACCCACGAGGACACCCCGGAGAAGGCGGACCGGCTCGCCCGCAAACTGTGGTCCCTGCGCATGCTGCACGACGAGAGGTCGTGCAGCGACGTCGACGCACCGCTGCTGGTGATCAGCCAGTTCACCCTCTACGGGGACGCCCGCAAGGGCCGCCGCCCCACCTGGAACGCGGCCGCCCCCGGCCCGGTCGCCGAACCCCTCGTCGACGAGGTCGTCGCCCGGCTGCGCGCCCTGGGCGCGACGGTCGCCACGGGCAGGTTCGGCGCGCGGATGCGCGTCTCCCTGACCAACGACGGCCCTTTCACCGTCCTGATCGAGGTCTAGGGCCCCTCCTGGGGCCCTTTCCTGCCGGAGGGCCCTCAGGGCTCGACCACGACCTCCTGCGCGGCCGCCGTCGTGTCGGCCATCAAAGGGGCGTCCACCGGCACGTTGCGCTTCACCAGGGCCAGCGCGACCGGGCCCAGCTCGTGGTGGCGGGCGGACGTGGTGATGAAGCCGATCGTGCGGCCGTCGGGGTCCTCGTCGCGGACGCGCAGCTGGGTGCCGGCGGGCGGCAGGTGCACCTCGCTGCCGTCGAGGTGCAGGAAGACCAGACGGCGGGGCGGCTTGCCCAGGTTCTGGACGCGCGCGACCGTCTCCTGCCCGCGGTAGCAGCCCTTCTGCAGATGCACGGCCGTGCCGATCCAGCCCAGCTCGTGCGGGATCGTGCGGTGGTCCGTCTCGAAGCCGAGGCGCGGGCGGTGCTGCTCGACGCGCAGGGCCTCGTGGGCGAGGATCCCGGCCGGCGGACCGGCCTGCTCCGCGAACGTCTCCAGGTCGGCGCGCGGCAGGAACAGATCCCGGCCGTACGCCGTCTCGCGCACGACGACACCGTCCGGCACGGGCGCGATGGACCCCGCCGGGAGATGCACGACGGCCGTGTCCGCCGTCCGGTCGGCGACCTCGACCCGGTAGAAGAACTTCATCGACTCCAGGTACGCGAGCAGCGCCTCCTGAGTGCCGGGCTCGACGTGGGCCCAGACCGTCGCGCCGTCGTCCACCAGGTACAGCGCGTGTTCGATGTGACCGTGCGCGGAGAGGATCAGCGCCTCGGTGGCCTGGCCGGCCGCGAGGTCGGTGACGTGCTGGGTGAGCAGAAGGTGCAGCCAGCTCAGCCGGTCCTCGCCGGAGACGGTGACGACCCCGCGGTGCGAGAGGTCGACGAAACCGGCGCCGTCGGCCAGCGCGCGCTGCTCACGGAACAGGTCGCCGTAGTGACCGGCGACGCCTTCGTCCACGCCCTCGGCGGGAACGGCGCCGGGCAGGGACAGCAGAGGGCTCTTCATGGGCCCAAGCCTACGACTCGGTGATCGAACCCCTGGCAGCCGAACCCGCGCCCGAACCCGCGCCCGGCCCGGCGCCCGGACCGGCGCCCGAACCGGCGGCCCCGCCCTTGCCGGCGGAACGCTCGCGGGCGCAGTCGCGGCAGCGGCCGAAGATCGCGAAGTGCTTCATGTCCGTCTCGAAGCCGAAGGTGTCGCGCAGCTTGGCCGTGAACTCGGCGGCCACCTTCACGTCCGCCTCGATGACCTCGTCGCAGTCCCGGCAGACGAGGTGGATGTGGTGGTGGCGGTCGGCCAGGTGGTAGGTGGGGGCCCCGTGCCCCAGATGCGCATGGCTGACCAGCCCGAGCTCCTCGAGGAGCTCCAGCGTGCGGTACACGGTCGAAATGTTGACCCCCGACGCCGTCTTCCTCACTTCCACGAGGATGGCGTCGGGGGTCGCGTGCTCCAGGGTGTCCACGGCTTCGAGGACAAGCTGGCGCTGCGGCGTCAGCCGGTAGCCGCGCTGCCGCAGGTCGCTCTTCCAGTCAGTGCTTTCAGTGCTCACCACACCCAAGAGTCTAGGACTACTTGAAGAAGGCGATCCCGTCGTCCGGCATGTCGTCGGGGAGGGCCTTCGCCCAGCGCTCGACGTCCTCGGGGGTGACGACCTTCTTCAGGTGGGCCGACATGTAGGGGCGCAGCTCGACCTCGGGGGTCTGCTTCTCGCCGACCCACATGAGGTCGCTCTTGACGTAGCCGTAGAGCCGCTTGCCGCCGGTGTACGGGCCCGAGGCTGCCGTGCGCGCCACGGCGTCCGTGACCAGGTCGATCTGCGGCTTCTTGTCGGCCAGCTCGCCGTACCAGATCTCGACGACGCCGTCGTCGCGGACCATCGTCACCTCGACCTTGCGGTCGGCGTCGATCCGCCAGAAGCCGGACTCCGACTCCAGGGGGCGGACCTTCTCGCCGTCCTTGTCCAGAACCCAGGTGTGGGAGTGGTACTCGAGGAAGTCCCGGCCGTCGTGGCCGAAGGTGACCTCCTGGCCGAAGTTGCACTTCTCCGACCCCGGGAAGTCGTGCACGCCGGCGCCCGCCCAGCTGCCGAGCAGGAAGGCGAGGGGGACGAGGTCCTTGTGGAGGTCGGACGGAATCTCGATCATGAGTGGCAGTTCCTGGACTGGTAGGTCAGCGCTGGCCCTGGTACAGCTTCTTCACGGTCAGACCGGCGAAGGCGAGGACGCCGACGCAGACCAGGACCAGCAGGGATTCGAAGAAGATCTCCACGGGGGCTCCTCGGATGAGCGTGCTTCGGGGTGCGTACGACTCGGGACACGTACGACAGGGCCGGGCCCCAGCTTACGCGGCCGGGCCCCGGCCCTCCCTGCGAGGTACGCCCTCGCGGACGTCAGCTCAGCAGCTGGCTCTGAAGGGTGACCGTCTGCTGGAAGGGGACGGCCGCCGCGGCGCCCCTGCGGGACTGCAGGACGAGGGCGACGACGTCGCCCGCCTGAAGATAGGCCTGGCGCAGCTGCTCCGCGCCGTACGGCTTCACCTCGTCGTAGGCCTGACGCTTGACGTTCGGGAGGTCCGCGGGCGTCGGGTAGCCCTCGTCGAACTCCGTCTCGGCCGCGCCGCGTGCCGCGTGCACGGGGGCGGCGAACGAGGTGAGGTCGTCGTTCACCCGCTCGGCGACCGTCCCCGTGTCGAACTGAAGCAGGTAGACGCCGGTGTGCGTGCCGTCCGCGGTGGTCCAGCCGCGGGCCGCGATGTGACGCAGGCCGTTGTCGGTGAGCAGCTGCGCGACCTCGGCCCGGTCCTGCTTCGCCTCGAACACCGCCAGGAAGTCCTTCGTCGCCAGCCAGCCGTCGACGCCGCGCAGCGCCTTGTCCTCGGTCGCGCCGTCGGGGGCGGGCAGACGCAGCGCGCGCAGGTCGGCGTAGTGGGCGGCCGCCCAGTTCCTGGTGTCGAACGGGTGCCGGCTGCCGGCGGGCAGCGGCGGCATGGTGATGTCCGGGTAGGCCCAGCGGCCGTCCGGCTTCGTGGCCAGTCCGGGCAGGTCCGTCCGTTCCATGCGCGTGATGCCGTAGGCCGTGCCCGCCCCGAGGGCCGCGAAGGCGGTGACGACGGCGGTCCAGCGAAGGACGGCCCGCAGCACGCGGCGGTCCCTGGGGGCGGGCGCGGTTTCCGGCGCCGCGTCGGGGGCCCCTCCGGGGGCCGGGTGCGAAGCGGTCCCGGGGGCGGGTTCCGGGATCGCCGCCGACGCCTCCGTCTGCTCCGGGCGCGGTTCCGGCGGGAGCTGGGGGTCGGGCAGCGGTCGGGGGCGCTCGGTGGTCATACGGCCTGTCCCGGGTCGTCGATGCGGTCGAGTTGTGCGGCGAAGAACTTGGCGACGAACGGGCCGTCGATCGGGTCGGGGGCCGTCGACGAGAGGCTGACCAGCACGTCCCCCACCGCTGCGGAGCACACCGCCACGCCCAGGTCCTCGTCCTCGCCCTTGGGGCTCACGGCACACCGCGCGTCCGGGTGGCCCTCGATCCTCGGTCCCTTGCGGAAGGCGTCCACGGCGGTGAAGAAGGCGTTGAAGTCGGACGCCGACCGGCGCGCGGCCGTCCCGGTCCGCATGCGGGACAGGGACACGCTGAAGACGATCGTGTCCTTGCTGTTGTAGTCGGACCGGTGGACGGCGTAGCTGCGCATCGCCAGGCCCTTGACGGGCTCCTTGTCGATCAGCTTCTCCAGCTTCCGGCGTGAGGCGCTGGGCAGATCCTTGATCGACTCCTTGCGCAGGGCGGTGGCCTGCGCGCCGCCGAACTCGGCGTCCGGTCCGAACTCGCGCATGTCCGGGCCGGGTTGGAAGCCGTCGGTGCCGAACGGCACCAACAGGGCGCTCAGCCCCGCCCCGGCCGCGGCGCCCTTCTTCGGGTCCTTCGTCGCGCCCTTGCCGCCGGCTCCGTCCTCGCCCTCGGCGGGCGTGTCCGGGAAGGTCCAGGTGGGACCGGCGTGGTCGCGGTCGGCGCCGCGCACGGTCACGACGGTGAAGCCGACACCGCCGAGGACCGCGCACGCCAGCAGGAGGGAGCCCGTCACGGCGGCGATCCGGCCGGTGCGGCGGGTCCCGGGGAGGGCCGGCCGCGTACCGGCTGACTCCGCGACGGCGGCCCCCTCCCCGGCGTCGGCGTCGGGACCGGCCGCCCGCGGGGACTCGGGACTCTCGGGGTGCTCGGGGCTCTCGAGGGCTTCCGGGGTCTCGGGCGTCTCGAGGTCCTCGGGGGCTTTCGGGGTCTCGGGCGTCTCGCTCACAGCTTGCCCACCTGCCGCTCGGCCAGGTCCATGATCTTCGCCTTCGGGATCGGCTTGCTGTCGTACACGTGGATCTCCATGCAGACGTCCGCGCGCCAGGCGTACGCCTCGGCCTCGTACAGCGGGAGGTAGCCCGGCTTCCGGTCGGGGGTGTCGTGCACGTACGCCACCCCGTTGCCGTCTCCGGTGCCGGGGACGTGCCAGTCGCGGGTGTCGGGCTCCTTGGCGGCCCAGTAGCGGCCGTTCTCGGCCCACTCCAACGCCGCCCTCTTGCTCTCCTGGCGGAACTGCACGAGGTTGATGTGCACGCTGTACGTCTCCCCCACCCGCCACGAGACCGTGGCCGCCCGGCGGAACTCGTCGGTGACGAGGTCGTCGAACGTGGTGGCGGGGCCCTTGTAGCCGTTCGCGTACGTGGGCAGGTCCGCCCAGCCGTCCCTGCCCCTCGGAGTCCGGCTGTCCTTGGCTCCCGCGGGCGGTGCGATCAGCGCCTTGCGCAGGTCGCCGTCGGTCCTGACCCGGCGGTCCTGCGCCGCCGACAGCGGCTCGACCTCGCCCACCGCCTGGCCGACGACGGGCTGGGAGAGCGACGGCAGCGCGGTGGGCGCACGGCCGGCCTGGATCACGTATCCGGTGCAGACGCCGGCGACGATCCCGAGCACGGCCGCTCCGGCGATCATCAGCGTCGTACGGCCACGGGGCCGGGGGCCGGGACGAGCGCTGACCGGCTCGGCCTCGTCGACCCTTTCCGGACCTTCCACGACATCCCCCTCAGAAGTGTGTAGCGCGCAGGCGTCGCGCGTCGCACAGGAGACCCATGGTGATCACCGGCAGTTGTAGGGGACTTGATTACGATTCAGGCATGGCGAAGAAGCTCGTGATCAAGGTGACGGCGGGGGCGGACGCTCCCGAGCGGTGCTCGCAGGCGTTCACGGTGGCGGCGGTGGCCGTGGCCAGTGGGGTCGAGGTGTCGCTGTGGCTGACCGGGGAGTCCGCGTGGTTCGCGCTGCCGGGGCGGGCCGCCGAGTTCGAGCTCCCGCACGCGGCCCCGCTGCCCGATTTGATCGACTCGGTGCTGGCCGGCGGCCGTCTCACCCTGTGCACCCAGTGCGCGGCCCGTCGGGACATCACGGAGAAGGACGTCGTCGAGGGGGTGCGGATCGCCGGCGCCCAGGTGTTCGTGCAGGAGGCGCTGGCGGACGGGACGCAGGCGCTCGTGTACTAGCGAGCCTGCGGGGCGGTGGCGGGGCGGTCAGGGGCGGTCGCCGGGGCGGCGGTGTCTGCCGTCCAGCTCGTCCCACCACTCGTCGGACTTGGGGTCGCCCGAGGGGTCGTCCCACCAGCGGTCGTCCGGGCCGCGCCGGTTGGCGACCATGGCGGCCACCGGCGGAATGAGCATGGCCACGACGCACATGCCGACGGCCGCCGGCACCGACCACAGGCGCACGACGGCCCAGGCCAGCACGAACAGCGCGATGCAGGTGCCCATCATCGCGAAGTACACGTGCCGTCGGCGGGCCAGCATGTGTCCAGGGTAGGCCGGGACACGGCGAAGGGCCGCGTCCCGGGCGTCCAACCCGTGGGACACGGCCCTCCGCCGGTCGCTCAGACCGCGATCGCGACCTCCGCGAGGCCGCCCTGCTGGGCGACGACGGTGCGGTCGGCGGTGCCGCCGGGGACGAGGGCGCGCACGGTCCAGGTGCCCTCGGCCGCGTAGAAGCGGAACTGTCCGGTGGCGGAGGTCGGGACCTCCGCGGTGAACTCGCCGGTCGAGTCCAGCAGGCGGACGTATCCGACCACCGGCTCGCCGTCCCGGGTCACCTGACCCTGGATGGTGGTCTCACCGGGCTTGATCGTCGAGGCGTCCGGGCCGCCGGCCTTCGCTCCACACATGTGCTTCTCCAGAGATGTCTGACCGGAAGGCCGGTCGGGTTCGCTTCTTGTCCGTTCGCCCGGTGGGCGCGGCCTGGTTACTTGTTGGCGCCGAGCTCGATCGGGACGCCGACGAGGGAGCCGTACTCGGTCCAGGAGCCGTCGTAGTTCTTGACGTTCTCCACGCCCAGCAGCTCGTGCAGCACGAACCAGGTCAGGGCCGAGCGCTCGCCGATGCGGCAGTACGCGATGGTGTCCTTGGCCAGGTCGACCTGCTCGTCGGCGTAGAGCGCCTTGAGCTCGTCGTCCGACTTGAAGGTGCCGTCGTCGTTGGCGTTCTTCGACCACGGGATGTTGCGGGCCGACGGGACGTGGCCCGGGCGCTGCGACTGCTCCTGCGGCAGGTGCGCGGGTGCGAGCAGCTTGCCGCTGAACTCGTCGGGCGAGCGCACGTCGACCAGGTTCTGCGAACCGATGGCCGCCACCACGTCGTCGCGGAAGGCGCGGATGGCCTTGTTCTGGGGCTTGGCCTGGTAGGAGGTCTCCGTGCGCTCGGGCACCTCTTCGACCAGCTCGCGGGCGTCGAGCTCCCACTTCTTGCGGCCGCCGTCGAGAAGCTTGACGTTCTCGTGGCCGTAGAGCTTGAAGTACCAGTAGGCGTAGGACGCGAACCAGTTGTTGTTGCCGCCGTAGAGGATCACCAGCGTGTCGTTGGCGATGCCCTTCGAGGACAGGAGCTTCTCGAAGCCCTCCTGGTCGACGAAGTCACGGCGGACCGGGTCCTGGAGGTCCTTGGTCCAGTCGATCCGGATCGCGTTCCTGATGTGGTTCTTCTCGTACGCGGACGTGTCCTCGTCGACCTCGACGATGGCGATGTCGGCGTTGTCGAGGTTGGCCTCGACCCAGTCGGCGTCGACCAGGACGTCGCTGCGGCTCATGCTCGTTCTCCTCCGGGGCAGTTACGGCGGGGGTGTGCAGGAAAAGACAGAGGGTGCGCGGCCGGGGCTCGCCGGCGGGCGGCGCACGGATGCCCTCGGTTCGAGGGCGCCGGGAGGCGCGGAAGGCCGGCGGCGCTTCCGCTCAGAAGGGGCGACAGAGCATGGCGGCGACGCGGCACAGGTCTACTGCCCGCCGCTTCGTGAGATCCGCCTGTCGCTGCATCATGCCGTCGATCGTAGGGACGGACGGGCGGCCATGTCACCAGCGCTCCGCATAGTGAGACGCGATCGTCCGCATGTCGGGATACGACGAGCGCCCGGGCCGTGGGGACACGGGTTCCGGGCGCGTGTAGCGGTCGTCACAGCTGTCGGGCGGACGCGCGCGTCTCGCCTGTCGGACGGTCACCGTCCATGTCGGTGGCCGTCAGGGGGCCACGGCTGGTGATCGCTGATCGGGGACCGGGGATGGGTGAGCGCCGGCCGGTGGGCCGTGGTCCATGACCCGTGGCCGATGGGCCGTGGTCCATGACCCGTGGTCCCTGACGCGTCGCCCGTGGCCGGTGAGCGCCGGGCCGTGGTCAGTCGGTCCTACCCGGCGAGCCTGACGTTCGAACCCTTCACCGAGATGTCCACGCCGTTCTGCGCGGCGACCACCTTGTCGAGCTTGATCCCGCCGGGGAGGTCGTCGATCTTCTGCTGGAAGTCGGTGATCGAGCGCACCTCGTTCTCGGCGGCCCGCACCCCGCCGAAGCTGGGCAGCGAGTCGGCGTGCACGCGGACCGTGTCGCCCTCGACGGTGACCGTGCTGAGCACGTAGACGGGCTGCGGCAGCTTGGTGCCGAGCACGGTGGCCTGGACGGCGACCTTGATCTTGCCGTTGCCGCCGTCGGAGAGGCCGATCACGTTGGCGGTCACGCCCTGCACCACCTGCGTGGGCTCGGACTTCGCGGTCTTCAGCAGCTCGGCGTAGGTGATGGACGCGGTGCCGGTGGCGCTGGCGGCGGTCGCGGAGCTGTAGTCGCCGGAGAACTCGACGCCCTTCATGTCCGCCTGGAGGTCGTCGATGCGGATGGTCCGGCCGCTGGTGCCGGTGGCCGCCTCGTAGTCGCTGATGCCGACCTCGACGTCGTCCAGCGAGCCGCCGACGACCTGCGTGAGGAAGGGGAAGCCCTTGATGGACACGTCCGGCGTGGCGGCCAGGCCCTCGCGGGACTTCAGCTTGTCGGCGACCTCGCCCTCCGCGAAGTTCACGGCGAGGCGGTCCGCGAGCACGAACAGGCCGCCCAGGACCACGACGACGACCAGCAGTATTCGAAGCGCACGCATGCGGCAGTTCCCCCACCCGGATGGCCTGAACGGTTCACGGTGAACGGTCCACGAAGGCCGGTCCACCAGGACCGGCCGGATCTCACTGACAACGGTTCAAGGTAACCCCGCACACGCAGGACACCACCGAATTGTCGATCACCTGTGACAGATTCCCACGGTTCCCGCCCACCCCGGCCGGCCCTACGCCAGCGCCCGTCCCAGCACGTAGACCGCCGGGGCGGCGGCGGCCAGCGGCAGGGCGACGCCCGCCGTGAAGTGGACGAACCGGGAGGGGTAGTCGTAGCTCGCGACCCGGTGGCCGATGAGGGCGCAGACCGCGGCGCCCGCGCCGAGCAGCGCGCCGCGGGCGCCCATGCCGGTCATCTGGCCGACGGCGATGCCCGCGCCCGCCGCGGCGAGCAGCGCCACCACGACGGAGGCCGGGGTGGGCAGCGGCAGCGCGCGGGCCAGGACGGCGACGGCCACCGCGGCCGCGCCGACCGTCACCGCGTCCGGCTCGGCGCCGAGGTGGCCGGTGGCCAGGACGGCCAGGGCGGAGGAGGCGACGGTCGCCATCAGCCCGTACATGCGCTCGTCGGGGTCCGCGTGCGAACGCAGTTGCAGGACCAGACAGAGCAGCACCCAGACGCCGAGGGTGCCCAGGATCGCGGCGGGCGCGTGCTCACGGCCGGCCGCGAGGAGGACGACGTCGGAGACCAGCGCGCCGAGGAAGGCGAGCGCGATGCCCTGCCGGGCCGGCCACATGCCGTTCAGCCGGAACCAGCCCGCCGCCGTGACGGCCTGGAGCGCGACCAGCGGCACGAGGAGGGCGTAGGTTCCGATCGCCGCGGCGCCGGACAGGAGCAGGCCGAGGAGCGCGGTGAGCGCGGCGGGCTGCATGCCCGGCTCGATGATCGGCGAGCGCCCCTCCAGGCGGGCCCGCTGGGCGTCGGTGATGCGGGCGTTGCCCGCGAGGGTGGCGGGGCCGTAGGTCGGGCCGGTGGTCGGGGAGCCGGTGTCCGGGCCGGCGGCCGCGGCCGGCGCGGGAGCCGGGGACGCGGGGGCCCCGTGGCGCGGGGCCGGGGCCGGAACCGGGGCGGCCTGTCGGTCGCCGCCCGCGGAGCGGTGCTCCGGCGGCAGCGGCCCCGCGCCCGACGGCGCTCCGTACGCGGAGGGGGCGTGACCGTGGCCGGTGGCGGCGACGCCGTACGCCGGGGAGCCGCCGTAGGGGGACTGCGGGTCGCCGTGGACGGACGGCTGACCGCCGAAGGCGGCCTGCTGGTGGCCGTACGGGGTCTGCCGGTCGCCGTGAGCGGGCTGGTGGTCCCCGTAGGCGGGCTGCTGGTCGCCGTACGAGGTCTGCCGGTCGCCGTAGGCGGGCTGCGGGGTGCCGTACCCCGGGCCGTCGTCGGTGCGGGCCGGGTCGGCCGCGGTGACCGGCTGCTGCACGCTGGTCTCCCAGGTCTGGCCCTGCCACTGCTGGGTGTGGTGCGGCTGGGCCTGCGGGTCGTCGTACCCCTGCTGCTGCCCGGGCCATGCCTGCGGGTCCTGCGGCTGCGGGGCCCGCGGGTCGTGCCCCTGGTGGCCCTCGTAGCCGTCGGGGCCCTGGTAGCCCTCGTGGCCCTGGTAGCCCTCGTAGCCCTCGTAGCCCCGGTGGGGGCGTTCCCCCTGATAAGAGGCGTCGTACGGCTGGTCGGTCATCTCACCCTCCTGCGAACGGCGGGAGCACCTCGACCGTGCCGCCGTCGGCCAGCCGTACCGTCTCATGTGCGCGGGTGCCCACGGGATCACCGTCGACGAGGAACGAGCATCGCCGCAGGACACGCACGAGTTCGCCGGGGTGTCGCTCCCGTGCGGCGTCGAGCGCCTCGGCGAGCGTGGCCGCGTGGTGCGGCTCCTCGGCGACTCCGGCCGCGGCCTTGGCGGCCGCCCAGTAGCGCACCGTGACCTTCGCCATCTCGTCCCTCATGTCCGTTCGTCGCTTCGTGTCGTCACTCGCGTCTCGGTGGTCGACACGGCGGTCGACACGGCCCAGGCTAGCCCGCCCGTGCGACCGCCCAGTCCGCGATGCGGGCCAGCAGCCCGTCGTCGGCGGCGTGCTCGGCGTGGCCCATGCCGTGCTCCAGCCAGAGTTCGCCGTGGCCGGCGCTGGCCTCGGCCAGCATGCGCGGGTGGTCGAGGGGGAAGTAGCCGTCCCGGTCGCCGTGCACGATCAGCAGCGGGGTGGGCGCGATCTTCGGCGCCGACTCGACGGGGGAGGGCGGCACCGGGTCCCAGTCCCGGTGGTGGATGCGGGTGCGGAATCCGTAGCGGCCCACCAGCCGGCCGGCCGGGCGGGTGACCAGCCAGTGCAGCCGGCGCATGGGAGCCGTGCCGCGGTAGTACCAGCGGGCGGGCGCGCTCACGGAGACGACGGCGTCCACGCCCTGCCCGGGCAGGGCCGCGTGCCGCAGGACCACCGAGCCGCC
Source organism: Streptomyces hilarionis (assembly GCF_024539675.1). GTDB lineage: Bacteria > Actinomycetota > Actinomycetes > Streptomycetales > Streptomycetaceae > Streptomyces > Streptomyces hilarionis. The sequence continues at coordinate 22,020 of NZ_JAHHIT010000083.1, forward strand.
CATGGAGAAGCCGACGGTCACCACGCGCGTGTGCCCGAGCGAGCGCGCCCACTCGACGGCCGCGGCGAGGTCCAGCACCTCGCGGTCGCCGACGGTGGAGCGGCCGCCGGAGCGGCCGTGCCCCCGGAAGGAGAAGGTGACGACGGCTCCGCGCCGGGCGAGGACGGCGGCCACCCGGCGCAGGTGCGGGCGGTCCACGTCCCCCGTGAACCCGTGTGCGACGACGAACACCGGACGACGGACGGGTGACCCGCACGTGTCGTATACGACCTCACCCGGTTCGTATACGGAATCGAGCGAAACCCCGTCTGCGGTGGTCAGAAACGTCCGCAATGGTGCGCACCTGCCCGTCTCGTAATTCGGACGAACGGTGGAACGTGCCACACGACCTGCCGGGCTCCTGCTCATGTGGGCTATTCTGCTGGACAGAGGACTCGGGCAGCGCAGCCCCCGGGTCCTTTCGTGCTTTCGGAAGCGTTGTATACGACACGGCGACCGGGTGGGAAACACCAGGTGGCCGTGGGTGTACGGCACCCGGGAACGCGAGCAGAGCCGCAGTGCCGCACGACTCCCCCACTGCCCCAAGGCGCGGGAGGGGCCCCACGCAGGGACCGAGGAGGAACCAGACATATGAGTTCTCTGCTGCTCCTGACCAACGCTCTCCAGCCGTCGACGGAAGTACTGCCGGCCCTCGGCCTGCTCCTGCACAACGTGCGGGTGGCCCCGGCGGAAGGCCCGGCCCTGGTCGACACCCCCGGCGCCGACGTCATCCTCATCGACGGCCGCCGTGACCTCCCCCAGGTCCGCAGCCTGTGCCAGCTGCTGCGCTCCACCGGCCCGGGCTGTCCGCTCGTCCTGGTCGTCACCGAGGGCGGCCTCGCGGCCGTGACCGCCGACTGGGGCATCGACGACGTCCTGCTCGACACGGCCGGTCCGGCCGAGGTCGAGGCGCGTCTGCGGCTGGCCATGGGCCGCCAGCAGATCGTGGCCGACGACTCCCCGATGGAGATCCGCAACGGCGACCTGTCGGTGGACGAGGCGACCTACAGCGCGAAGCTGAAGGGACGCGTCCTGGACCTCACGTTCAAGGAGTTCGAGCTCCTGAAGTACCTGGCCCAGCACCCCGGGCGGGTGTTCACGCGCGCGCAGCTGCTCCAGGAGGTCTGGGGCTACGACTACTTCGGCGGCACCCGCACGGTCGACGTCCACGTACGGCGTCTGCGCGCCAAGCTCGGGCCCGAGCACGAGTCGCTGATCGGAACGGTCCGCAACGTCGGTTACCGATTCGTTACCCCCGAGAAGGGGGAGCGGGCGAGCGACGAGGCGAAGACCGCGTCGGACCGCTCCGAGCGGGCAAAGACGGAGGATGCGGACAACGCGGCCGCCCGCGGCGCCGCCGAGGTCCCGGCGGACGCGTAGTACCCGCCGGTAGGCCCCGCACCTGCCCGGACGGGGCACTGTCCACGCACCGGGAAGGGTTCCGTCCGCCCTGCCCAGGGCGGGTCCATCCGCGTAGACTCCGCGCGTGGCAAAGGTGACTCGGGATGATGTGGCGCGCCTGGCGGGGACTTCGACCGCCGTCGTCAGCTACGTCATCAACAACGGACCCCGGCCGGTCGCCCCGGCCACGCGCGAGCGTGTCCTCGCCGCCATCAAGGAGCTGGGGTACCGGCCCGACCGGGTCGCCCAGGCGATGGCGTCCCGGCGCACCGACCTCATAGGCCTGATCATCCCCGACGCCCGTCAGCCGTTCTTCGGCGAGATGGCGCACGCGGTCGAGCAGGCCGCCTCCGAGCGCGGGAAGATGGTGCTGGTCGGCAACACCGACTACGTCGCCGAGCGCGAGGTCCACTACCTGCGGGCGTTCCTCGGGATGCGGGTCTCCGGCCTGATCCTCGTCAGCCACGCGCTCAACGACCAGGCGGCCGCCGAGATCGACGCCTGGGACGCCCGGGTGGTCCTGCTGCACGAACGCCCCGAGGCCATCGACGACGTCGCCGTCGTCACCGACGACCTCGGCGGGGCCCAGCTCGCCGTGCGCCACCTGCTGGAGCACGGGCACCCCTACGTGGCCTGCGTCGGCGGCACCGCCGAGACCCCCTCCGTCGGCGACCCCGTCTCCGACCACGTCGAGGGCTGGCGGCGCGCCATGGACGAGGCGGGCCTGAGCACCGAGGGCCGTCTCTTCGAAGCGCCGTACAACCGCTACGACGCCTACCGCGTCTCCCTGGAGCTGCTGTCCGGCCCCGACCGGCCGCCGGCCGTCTTCTGCTCCACCGACGACCAGGCCATCGGCCTGCTGCGCGCGGCGCGCGAGCTGCGCATCGACGTGCCCGGCGAGCTGGCGGTCATCGGCTTCGACGACATCAAGGAAGCGGCCCTCGCCGACCCGCCCATGACAACGATCGCATCGGACCGCTCGGCGATGGCCCGGGCCGCGGTCGACCTCGTCCTGGACGACGGGCTGCGGGTGGCCGGGGCGCGGCGCGAGCGGCTCAAGGTGTTCCCGTCCCGTCTGGTCGCCCGCCGTTCCTGCGGGTGCGAGCAGCCGTAGGGCGGCGGCGGGCGGGCTTCATGAGACCCGTCTGAGAGGGCCCGCCCAACGGCCGGTTCGGCCTTTATGGCGGACATACGAGGTTCTGCCCGCGTTCTCAGGGAGCACTCAGGGAGCTCTCATGGTGAGGCGACAGGCTTCTCCCCATGACCGAGAGCTTCCGCCGCAGCGGCGAGTACGAGAACCCGTACCAGGCCCCGTACGAGGGCGCCCGGCAGCACGCCTCCTCCCCCGCGTCCGCCTCTCCCGTGCCCCCCTCCCCGGTGAACCCGGAGTGGCCGCCCCCGCCGGCGTACCGGCCGGCCGCGCAGACGCCGGTCGAGCCCACCGCCGTCCGGCAGACGCAGACCGCGGGCGGCGCGGGCGACGGCCACGGCGGGGTCCACGGCGGAGGTCACGACGGTCACGGCGGGGGCCACGGCGACGGACCCGCTCCGCTGGGCCCGATGGCCGCCGGACCGACTCCCCCCGACCGGAAGAAGCGCGCCCGCGGCCCGTTCGCGCTGCTCGCCGCCGTGGCGGTGGTGGCGGCCGCGATAGGCGGCGGCACGGCCTACGGCATCCAGGAGCTCACCGGCAAGGACACGGTGGTCTCCTCGTCCACCACCACCAGCGTGGTGCCGTCCAGCAAGACGGGGGACGTGGCCACCATCGCGGCGACGGTCAGCCCGAGCGTCGTCGAGGTCAGCGCCACGCTCGCCAACGGGACGTCCACCGGCTCCGGCGTGGTCATCACCGCGAACGGCGAGATCGTCACCAACAACCACGTCGTCTCGGGCGCTGACGCGATCAAGGTGACGACCAGCGACGGCACGTCGTACACGGCCAAGGTCGTCGGCACCGACAGCAAGAAGGACCTCGCGCTGATCAAGCTGGCGAACGCCTCCGGGCTCAAGCCGGCGACCCTGGGCAACTCCGACGGCGTCAAGGTCGGCGACACGGTCGTGGCGATCGGCTCCCCCGAGGGCCTGACCGGCACCGTCACCAGCGGCATCGTCTCCGCCCTGCACCGGGACGTGACCGTCTCCACGGACGAGAACCAGGGCCAGCAGCAGGGCGGCGGCGGGGGCAACTGGCCCTTCCAGTTCGGCGGCCGCCAGTTCAACGGCGACACCGGCTCGTCCACGACGACCTACAAGGCCCTACAGACCGACGCCTCCCTCAACCCCGGCAACTCCGGCGGCGCGCTCATCGACGCCGGCGGCAACATCATCGGCATCAACTCCGCGATGTACTCGGCCGCGGCGGACTCGTCCTCCTCCGACGCCGGCAGCGTCGGCCTCGGCTTCGCCATCCCGATCAACACCGTCAAGGCCGACCTCGCCACCCTGCGGGCCGGCGGCTCCGACAGCTGAACCCACCACCGACCGAGCCAGGGAGCACCTCATGATCCAGAAGGTTTCGCACACGGTGACCGGCGTCGGCGCGGCCGACCTCGCCCTGGCCCTCGACGTGGCGGGCGAACTGCACCCGCCGACGGCGGTGGACCGCGCGCCCGAGGTCGCGGCCCCGCAGCTCATGGGCCTGCGCACCACCGCGGCCCGTCCGCACCGGCGCAAGGTGCCGCTGAACCGGCTCGCGGCGCTGCGCGGCTGACCCCGCCCGCGTCCCGGCCCTTGCCGCACACCGCGCAAACCGTGCGACGCTGAACGCACTCAGCAGGTTCAGCAGGACCGGCCTCCCGCCGTCCCACCACACCCGAGGAACCCACGCCCATGAGCCCCGCCGAAGGCGACCGTGAGACCCAGCGCATCCTGATCGTCGACGACGAGCCGGCGGTGCGCGAAGCACTCCAGCGCAGCCTCGCGTTCGAGGGCTACGGCACGGAGGTCGCCGTGGACGGCGCGGACGCCCTGGAGAAGGCCACGGCCTACCGCCCCGACCTGGTCGTGCTGGACATCCAGATGCCCCGCATGGACGGCCTGACGGCGGCCCGCCGCATCCGGGGCGCGGGCGACACCACCCCCATCCTGATGCTGACGGCCCGCGACACGGTCGGCGACCGGGTGACGGGCCTGGACGCGGGCGCCGACGACTACCTCGTCAAACCGTTCGAGCTCGACGAGCTCTTCGCCCGGGTGCGGGCCCTGCTGCGGCGCAGCTCCTACGCGGCGGCGGCCGGCGCCGCGGCCGGCGCGGACGACGAGGCCCTGACCTTCGCCGACCTGCGCATGGACCTCGCGACCCGGGAGGTGACGCGGGGCGGCCGCCCGGTCGAGCTGACCCGCACCGAGTTCACGCTGCTGGAGATGTTCCTGGCGCACCCGCGTCAGGTCCTCACCCGGGAGCAGATCCTGAAGGCGGTCTGGGGCTTCGACTTCGAGCCGTCGTCCAACTCGCTGGACGTGTACGTGATGTACCTGCGGCGCAAGACGGAGGCGGGCGGCGAACCGCGCCTGGTGCACACCGTGCGGGGCGTGGGGTACGTGCTGCGGCAGGGCGGGGCCGAGTGAACAGGGTCCTGCGGCGGTTCCGGGCCCTGCCCATCCGGGCCCGGCTGTCGATGCTGGTCGCCTCGGCGGTCGCCTTCGCGGTGGCCGCGGTATCGGTGACCTGCTGGTTCATCGTCCAGGGGAAGCTGTACGACCAGGTCAACAACGATCTGCAGCGGGGCATGCGCGCACCGGAGCAGATGATCAACGCGGCGATCAACAACTGCCCCACATCCCAGCAGGACACCAACAACCCGTACCGCAACAACTACATCCAGGTGGTCAAGGAGGACGGGACCGTCTGCGTCCTCGGCTCCTCCATCGGCAAGGTCAAGGTCACCGAGGCCGACAAGGAGGAGATCAGGACCGGCGACACCGGCAAGCTCTACTTCCGCAACGGCACCGACGCCGACGGCGACGAGGTGCGCGTGATGCTCCAGCCGCTGGCCACCACCACCGTCACGGGGGACACCGGTCCCAACGTCGGACTCGTCGTGGCCGTGTCCCTGAAGGGCACCAAGTCGACCCTCAACGACCTCGCCCTGATCCTCCTCCTCGTCTCCGGCGTCGGAGTGCTCGGCGCCGGCGCCGCCGGGCTGGCCGTCGCCCGGGCCGGGCTGCGGCCCGTCGACAAGCTCACCGAGGCCGTCGAGCACGTGGCGCGCACCGAGGACCTGAACGTGCGCATCCCCGTCGAGGACGACAGCGACGACGAGATCGCCCGGCTCTCGCGCTCCTTCAACTCGATGACCGCCTCCCTCGCCAGCTCCCACGAGCTCCAGCAGCAGCTGATCGCGGACGCCGGGCACGAGCTGCGCACCCCGCTGACCTCGCTGCGCACCAACATCGAGCTGCTCACGCGCAGCGAGGAGACGGGGCGGCCGATCCCCGCCGCCGACCGCAAGGCGCTGCTGGACTCCGTCAAGGCGCAGATGACCGAGCTCGCCGCGCTCATCGGCGACCTGCAGGAGCTGTCCCGCTCCGAGGGCCAGCGCGGCGAGCGCGTGCAGGTGGTCTCGCTGGAGGAGACGGTGGAGTCGGCGCTGCGCCGGGCCAGGCTGCGCGGGCCGGAGCTCACCATCACCGCGTCGCTGGAGCCCTGGTACACCCGGGCGGAGCCGGCCGCGCTGGAGCGGGCGGTGGTCAACATCCTGGACAACGCGGTGAAGTTCAGCCCCGAGGGCGGCACGGTCGACGTGCGGCTCGCGGGCGGCACGCTGACCGTGCGCGACCACGGTCCCGGCATCCTCGCCGAGGAACTCCCCTACGTCTTCGACCGGTTCTGGCGCTCGCCCGGCGCGCGCGCCCTGCCCGGCTCCGGCCTCGGTCTGTCGATCGTCGCCCGCACGGTGGAGCAGGCCGGCGGCCGGGTGACGCTGGCCCGCGCGGACGGCGGCGGCACGGTGGCGACGGTCCGGCTGCCGGGGGCGCCGACGCCCCCGCCGGAGGATCCCCCCCTCGGATCACCGGAACTCCCTTAGAAATCACGCGAGTTCGGCAACCTTCCCGCACCGGGCGGCGACTCACCCGCAGTCAGTCCCCCCACACGGAAGGGTTCGCCGTATGAGCGAGCATCGCCGCACGTCAACGGAGCCGGCCGGGACGCGCGCCCCGGCCGCAGGTCCGGTCGGGTCCCGTCGCCGCGGAGGCAGGAAGACGCTGACCGCCGGCGTCCCCCTCGTCCTGATCGCCGCGAGCGCCCTCGCCTTCGGCACGGACGCCGGGCTCTTCGGCGCGGCCGGGCAGGCGAGGGCCGCGGCCGCGACCGCGCCCGCCTGGGCCACCGCCTCCGCCGACGGCTTCGCGTCCGTGGACGCCCTCGGGCAGAACGGCACCTACGGCGGCCGGGACGGCCGGACCGTCACCGTGAAGACCCTCGCCGACCTGGAGAAGTACGCGACGGCCGCCGAGCCGTACGTCATCGTCGTCGCCGCGACGATCACGATGGACCCGGTCGGCAAGGAGATCAAGGTCCGGTCGGACAAGACGATCGTGGGCTCCGGGACCGCCGGCCAGATCGTCGGCGGCGGGTTCTTCCTCGGCCAGGGCGTCCACAACGTGATCATCCGCAACCTGACGATCCGGGACGCCTACCAGGGCGTCTGGAACGACAAGGAGCACGACTTCGACGGCATCCAGATGGACGGCGCACACCATGTCTGGATCGACCACAACGACATCCGGCACATGGCCGACGGGCTCATCGACAGCCGCAAGGACACCACTTATCTGACCGTGTCCTGGAACAAGCTCAGCCAGGACAACAAGGCGTTCGGCATCGGCTGGACCGACAACGTCACCGCCGACATCACGGTCCACCACAACTGGATCCGCGAGACCGAGCAGCGCAACCCCTCCACGGACAACGTCGCCCACGCGCACCTGTACAACAACTTCCTGGAGGATGTGGCCGGGACGGACATCAGGTCGTCGTACGGCGACTACGCGCGCGGGCGGACCAACATGGTCCTGGAGAACTCCTCCTTCCAGGGCATGGCGAACCCCGTCATCCGCGACGCCACCGCGACCCTCGTCCAGCGCGGCAACGTCTTCTCCGGCACGAGCGGCAGGAACGAGAGCGGCGGCACGGGCGCGGCCTGGAACCCGAGGACGTACTACCCGTACACCCTCGACAAGGCCGCGGACGTGCCGGCGTTGCTCAAGTCGGGTGCGGGCCCGCGCGGTTCGATCGGCACGACGACGTCCGCCGCGGGGTCGACGACGGCGGCGCAGACCATGGCGCAGACCACGGCGAGGACGACGGCCGGGACCGCGAAGGAGGCCTCGGCGAAGGCCGCCGCCGCGACGACGATCACCGTGGCCAAGGACGGCAGCGGGCAGTACTCGACGGTGCAGGCCGCCGTGAACGCCGTCCCGGCGAACAACGCCTCGCGCGTCGTGATCGCCGTCAAGCCGGGCACGTACCGCGAGCTGGTCAAGGTGCCGTCCAACAAGCCGCACGTCACCATCCGGGGCACCGGCGGCAGCCGCAAGGACACCACGATCGTCTACAACAACGCGTCGGGCACCCCGAAGCCCGGCGGAGGCACGTACGGCACCGGCGGCAGCGCCACCGTCGCCGTCGAGGCGGACGACTTCCAGGCCCGCAACCTGACCATCTCCAACGACTTCGACGAGGGGGCCCACCAGGACATCGCCGGCCAGGCGGTCGCCCTGCGGACGGCCGCCGACAAGGTGTTCCTGGACGGCGTGATCGTCAGCGGCGACCAGGACACCCTGCTGCTGGACACCGCGTCCAAGGAACGGCTGGGCCGCGTCTACATGGCCGACTCGTACGTCGTCGGCAACGTCGACTTCATCTTCGGCCGCGCCACCGCGGTGATCGACAGGTCGGTCATCACGCTGAAGAAGCGCTGGAACGGCACCTCGGCCGGCTATGTCACCGCCCCCAGCACCGCCGCCGGCCGCAAGGGCATCCTGATCAACGCCTCCACGGTGAACGGCGACGTGTCCGACCGCAGCTTCTACCTCGGCCGTCCCTGGCACGCCGGCGGCGACGCGAGCCTCGACCCGCAGGCCACCGTCCGCGACACCACGCTGAGCGCGGCGATCCGGACCGCGCCCTGGACCGACATGAGCGGCTTCTCGTGGCGGGACGACCGGTTCGCCGAGTACCGGAACAAGGGCGCGGGGGCCGGCGCCGCGAGCACCGACCGCCCTCAGCTGACCGACGCGCAGGCCGCCGGCCAGGAGGTCGCGGACTGGCTGGGGGACTGGTCCCCCAGCGCGTCCTGACGTGAGCGGCGTCGGCTACACGCCCGCCGCGTAGCCGACGCCGACCGCGGTCATCATGACCAGCGCCGAAGAGATGATCCAGACCATCGCGCCCTTGCTGGCCTTCGTCGTCGGGTCCTCGACCCACCGGTAGTGGTCCCGGGTGATCGTGGAGCGGACCGGGGCCAGCATGAGGGGCATCATGACCATGACCGCGGCGTAGAGGTACAGGGTCGCGGGCAGCGCGTTGTGCTGCGCCAGCCCCCGCACGCCCAGCGCGACGATGCCGATGACCGGCATCCAGAACTGCTTCTTGCGGTACTTGGGTATCTGGATGATCCACTGCATCGCGGCGAGGTTGACGACGGTCGCCCCCGCCGCGATGAGGATCCAGACGCGGGTGGACAGGGAGAGGAACATGGGCGTCCTAGAAGAGTGAGTCCCAACCGTCGGAGATGGCGTCCCCGATACCCGACACGGAGTCACCGGCGGCGTCCCACGCGGTGGTCGCGTAGGTGACGGCCGGGCCCACCATTTCATGACCGATCCGCGTGGCGGTCACGGTGGCGCTCTTCAAGCCCTCCGCACCCCACTCGATCATGTGGGACATGCCCGGCACCTTGATCTTGCCGAGGACGAAGCCGCCCGTGAGGGCGCCGACCGCCAGCCCCGCGACGGAGCCGAAGAACGCGTCGGACGTCCAGCCGTCGGTGAAGCCGGTGATGACGGCCGAGCCGATGCCGGTGACCCAGGAGATGGTCCCGAACACGCCGGAGGCCACCTCGCCGAAGGGCGGCGGGATGAGCAGGCTGAGCGCGGCCGCGGTGCCGGAGACGGCGCTGACGCCGTTCAGCAGCTGGGCGAACTCCTGCCAGTCCTTCTTGCTGCCCCAGCCGTCGGGGCTGTCGACCTTGTCGCTGTCGCTGCCGGCGGAGGGGTCGACGCCGTTCTGCTTGTTCTGCCTCGCCACCTCCGCCGCCTTGCGCGCGGCCGCGGCGAGCTCCTGCTGCCGCTTGGCGACCGCCGTCGCGCGGGCCTCGCTGGCGGCCTTGGCGGCGGCCGCGGCGTCCTTGCCCGCCGCGTCGGCGGAGGCGCGGGCCGCGTTCGCCGAGGCCTGCGCCTGGCTGGCGGACACGGCGGCGGCAGCGGCGGAGGCCACGGCCTGGTTCGCCGAGTAGTTCGCCTGCCGGGCCGCGGTGCGGGCGGACGCGGCCGCCGTCTTCGCCTTGTCCGCGGAGGCCTGCGCGTCCTTGGCGGACTGCTCGGCGGCGTCGGCGTTGGCGTCGGCCTGGGTGGCGTACTCGCGGGCCTTGTCGGCGGACGCGTTGGCCTTGTCGGCCCACTTCGCCGCCTCGGCGGACGCCTTGCGCGCGTCGGCCGCGGCCTTGGACGCCTGGTAGGCGTCCTTCTGCGCGTCCTGGGCGATCTTCGCGGCGCGCGCGATGGAGGCCCGGACGGCCGCGACGTGCGTGGCGGCGTCGTAGTCGAGCTGCGCCGTGCGGTGGCACACGGAGTTGACGAAGTCGCGGCGCATCCACGTCGGCCCCTCGAGGGCCACCTGGGCGGCCGCCTTGGTGTACGGGCCGGCCGCGTTCAGGATGGCGAAGACGGCGACCTCGTCGTCCTGGCGGGTGTTCTCGGCGTACGAGGCGAAGAAGCCGTGCAGGGCCTGGGGCGAGCCGTCGTCCAGCGCGGCCTGCGCCGCCGTGGAGACCGCCTTGCCGGGCTTGCCGTTGAGGATCTTCAGGACCGCGACCCGGTTGTCCTCGGCGGCGGCGGCCATGAGACCGGTGGTGAGGAACGCGCCCACGGCGCCCGTGTCGGTGGCGTCCAGCGCCGTCGCGGCGGCGGTGGCGACGTTCTCGGTGGACACCTTCACGACGGCCAGGAGCGTCTCGCGGTCGTCCTGGTTCTGGGCGATCGCCCGGTCGGCGGCGACCCACGCGAGGACGTCCTCGTCGGCTCCGGCGAGGGCGTGCTCGGCCGCGTCCCGGCTCCAGGTGCCGATCGTGGTCGAGATCAGGTTCATCGCGGCCTGCCGGCCGACGGAGGCGGCCTGCGCCGTGTCGCCGGCCGTGTACGCCTTCTCTGCCTTGGCGATGAGGTCCTTGGTCGCGGTGTCGAGGGCGTCGGACTGGGTGGCGGCCGTGCGGGCCTTCTCCCGGTCCTCCGCCTCGGCGCGGGCCATCTCCCGGGCCTCGGCGAGGGACTGTTCGAGGTCCTGGGCCAGTTTCTGCGTCTCGGACTCGCGGGCGGCCTTCTCGACGGCCTCCGCGTCCTGGACGGCCTTGACCGCGGCCTCGGCGGCCGTGACCGACTCGGCGGCCCACTTGGTCGCCGTGGCCGCGTAGTCGGCGGCCTTGACGGCGCCGTCCGCCGCGGCCTTGGCCGCCTTGGCCGCGTTCTCGGCGTGGGTGGCGGCGGAGTTGGCCGCGTCGCGGGCCGCGGCGGCGGCCTTCGCCGCGGTGCCGGCCAGCGACTGCGCGGTGTTCGCGGCGTTGGTGGCGCGCGCCGCCTGCGCGTTGGCCTCGGCGGCGGCCGCCTTGGCGGCGGCGGCCTCGCCCTGGGCGGCGCCCGAGGCCGCGGCGGCGGTGGCGGCGGCCTGGGCCGCGGCGGCGGAGTTGCGGGCCGCGCCGGCGGCGGCGGAACCGGCGGCCGCGGCCTGGTTGGAGGCGGTGGCGGCCGCGTCGGCTGCCTTGGCGGCGGTGCGGGCCTGGCTCGCCGCCTTGTTCGCCCCGTCGGCGGCCAGCCGGGCGGCCTTGGCCTTGGTCGCGTCGCCCGCGGCGGCGATGGCGGCGGAGTAGGCGGCGGACGCCGCCCGTCCGGCGGTCGCGGCCGCCTGGGCGGCTGCGGTGGCCGCGTACGAGGCGCGGCGGGCCGCGGAGTGCGCGGCCGCGGACGCCTGGACGGCGGTCCGGGAGGCGGCGGCGGCGCCCTGGGCGGCGGACGCGGCCTTGCGCGCCGCCCTGCCCGACTTGAGGACGTCGTCGCGGGCCGCGTCGGCCTCCGCCGCGGCTTCCTCGGCGGCCTTCTTGGCCTGGGCGGCGGCCTCCTTCGCCTTGTCCGAGGCGACGACGGCCCGGTCGGAGGTGAGCTGCGCGCGCCGGCCCTCGCGTTCGACGATCGCCACCAGCTGCTCGATGGTGGCGGTCTCCTGGTCACGGGCGCGCGCGATGTACTGACCGGTGTTCAGGAACCAGTGGATCGCGGACGGGCTGCCGTCGCCGAGGGCGCGCTCGGCGTACTTCTTCACCTCGGGGGAGGCGGTGGCGAGGATCTTGAAGACCTCGGCCTGCTCGTCCTCCCGCCGGGCGGTGATCTGGGTGTTCAGCAGGAAGTCGGTGAGCGCGTCGTCGGTGCCGGTGTCGAGGGCCTTCTGCGCCTCGCGCTTCACGCCCGTGCCGCCGCTGTTCAGGATGGTCAGCGTGGTGACGCGCAGGTCCTCGAGCTCGGCCGCCTTGAAGCCGCCGGACAGAAAGGCCGTGACGGCGTCGTCGCCGGCGCTCAGCGCGGCGGAGGCGTCGCGGGCGATGCCCTTGCCGGTCGCGGGCAGGGCCTTGAGGAGGGCGAAACGGTTGTCCTCGGCGGTGGCGCTCGGCAGGTCGGCGGTCAGGAAGCGGTCGACGTCGGCGGCGGAGCCGGTCAGCGCGCGGGTCGCGGCGCTCTTGACGGAGCGTCCGCCGATCTTCCACGCGGTGACGGCCTTCGCCCGGTCGGTGTCCGGCAGGTGCGGGAGCCTCGGCAGGTCCGCGGAGCCCGCGGAGGCGGTGGCGGCGGCCGCCAGAGCCCGGGAGGGCGCCGCGAGAGAGACCGCGGTGGCCGCGGTGGCGGCTCCGGCGACGGTGAGAAGCCGGCGCCTGCTCCAGTACGTGGTTTCCAAGAATCCCCCATGGATCTGCACCCGGGCCTGCGCCCTGGTCAGGGGCGGGCCGCCGGGTGTCGTCGGCTGAAGCTGTGCGGGGGCCGGGCCGGCGCGGCACGGGCCGACGGCCCCGGGCGCACACGGCGGCTGCTGCCGCACCTGGCTGTTGCAGGGGCGAACTTATGTGATGGCCAAGCGAATTGACCAGGCATCAGTCACGGCGCGAGGGAATGACAAAGACCACACCGAGATATGTCCGTCCTGACCCGGAATTCCGCGATCAAATCAGTGGCGCGCCCCCCGCACGGCTGTTTGAATGCACCGGCTTCCAGGGCCGCCTGACCCGCGGTCAGATCACGGACGTCCCGCGCGCCCTCGGGCGGTACACGGAATCGCGCCACCGTTCCCCAAAGGGAACGCAAAGAGCACGCAAGGTAACTCTCATCAGGGGGACAACCATGAAACACGCACGGCGGATCATCGCCACCACAGCGGTCGCCGCCGCCTGCGCCGGGGCGGTCGCCTTCGCGTCGGCCTCCGGCGCCTCCCACCACACGCCCGCCGGCCACGCCGCCGCCGGCCGCACGGCCCCGGTCGTCGACGGCGCGCCCGGCTACGCGGTCGAGGACTTCGCCTACCCGGGCGCCGACGCCATCAAGGCGCAGCGCGGCATCACGCTCAAGCGCGGCGACGGCCACATCACGCTCGCCGACTGCGCCTCGGGCACCGGCCTGATGGAGGTCTACTCGCGCAGGAGCGAGAAGGTCTGCTTCCGCGCCACCGGTCCCTCCGGCTACCTGAGCCTCGAGATCCCCTCCGTCTACGGCGTCAAGGGCGAGGCCGACCACGAGGCCGCCGTCCAGCTCACCACCGACGGAGCCACGCAGAACCTCGACGTCGGCAAGGGCGAGTGGAAGGCGGCCGGCGAGGCCGCCGATCCGGACGGACGGGACTTCGTCCTGGTCGAGATTCGTACCAGCAAGTAACACCGAGACGGGGAAGACGACCACCATCATGACCACCACCGGCAAGCGATCCACCGCGCTCGCAGCCCTCGTGACCGCCGCCGTGATCGGCGCTCCGCTCCTCACCGCGCATGCCGTCTCCGGCAAGCCCGAGACCGACACCGGCCACGCCTACACCGCCCGCCTCGACATCGGCGACGGCGCGAAGGCGTGCTCCGCGGTCCTGATCGCCCCCCAGTGGCTCGCCACCGCCGCGTCCTGCTTCGCGGACAAGCCGGCCGAGTCCGTCAGGATCCCCGCCGGGGCGCCGAAGCTGAAGACGACGGCGACCGTCGGGCGCACCGACCTGACCACCACCGCGGGCGTCGTCCGCGAAGTGGTGCAGCTCGTCCCGCGCGACGACCGCGACCTGGTCCTGGCCCGGCTGGCCGCGCCCGTCACCGGCGTCGCCCTGCCCGGCATCGCCACCGCCGCGCCGGAGAAGGACTCCGCCGTGTCGGTCAGCGGCTACGGACGCACCAAGGACGAATGGGCCCCGCTGAAGCTCCACGGCGACAGCTTCCAGGTCGACCAGGTCGGCGCCACCGACCTCACCGTCCACGGCGCCTCCGGCGCGGCGATCTGCGCCGGCGACTCGGGCGCGCCCGTGGTCTCCTCCGCCGGCCTGCTCGGCGTCGCCTCCCGCTCCGACCAGGGCGGCTGCTTCGGCACCGACGCCGCCCAGACCTCCACCAGCGGTGTCGTCACCCGCACCGACGACATCGCCGCCTGGATCAGGTCCACCACCGAGTCCGCCCCGTTCGCCGACTTCAACGGCGACGGCGTCGAGGACACGGCCGTCGGCGACCCCAAGGCCGTCATCGGCGGCGACGCCGAGGCCGGCGCGGTCCACGTCGTCTACGGCGGCGGCAAGGGCGCCGCCGAACTCGACCAGGACCAGGCCGTCGTGCCCGGCGGCGCCGAGGCCGGCGACCGCTTCGGCTACGCCCTGGCCACCGTCGACTACAACAAGGACGGCTACACCGACCTCGCCGTCTCCACCCCGTACGAGGACGGGGGCACCGTCGCCGACGTCGGCATGGTCTCCGTGATCTACGGCTCCCCGGACGGCCTGGGCAAGGGGCGCGCCTCCGACAACTACGCCCAGGGCGAGGGCAACGGAGGCCTGAAGGGCGCCTCCGCGGAGAAGGGCGACACGCTCGGCTACTCCCTGGCCGCCGGCGTCACCCGCGACGACGTGCCCTACCTCGTGATCGGCGACCCGGGCGAGGACGTCGGCTCCGTGGTCGACGCGGGCTCCGTCGTGTACGTGCGCGGCGACACCAACATGTACCTCTCCCAGGACGCCGGGCTGCCGGGCTCCCCCGAGGCCGGCGACAGGGTGGGCACCGCCGTCGCGGCCGACATGACCAACATCGTGATCGGCATACCGGGCGAGGACATCGGCGACAAGGCCGACGCGGGCGGCCTCGCCGTCCTGACCCACAACCTGGGCCCGAACGGCAAGCCGGTCGTGCGCGCGGGCATCGACCAGGACCTCGACAAGATCTCCGGCGGCGCGGAGAAGGGCGACGAGATGGGCAAGTCCGTCGCCATCGTCTCCAAGGGCACGAACGACGACTCGGTCATCGCCGTGGGCGCTCCGGGCGAGTCGATCGTCCCGTCCGGCACCACCACGAACCTCGCCGAGGCCGGCAGCGTCTTCGTCATCGACTTCCCCGCCAAGAGCGACTGGTCGCAGCAGACGGTGATCAACCAGGACCAGGCGAACGTCGTCGGCGGCGTCGAGACCGGCGACCGGTTCGGCGAGAGCCTCGCCGCCGTCAACCTCGCCCCCGGCAAGGCCACTCCGGGCTGGGCCGACCTCCAGCTCGCGGTGGGCGTCTCCGGCGAGTCCCAGGGCACCGTGGCCGGCGCGGGCTCCGTGCAGACCTTCTCCCTGGTGGGCGCGCCCGGCGACCACGACGACGTCCTGTACGCCGGCTACAACGGCGTGCCGGGCACGCCGGGCGCCAACCAGCACCTGGGCCAGTACATCGCCGCGTCCCCGACGCACCTCTCCATCGGCATGCCGAACGGCCCGCAGGCCGGCGGATCGGTCTACCAGGTGCCGTGGAACAACGTGGTCTCGCACGCGGGCAGCGCCGACGCGAACGAGAGCGTCACGGTGCTCAAGCCGGGCGCGGGCGGCATCCCGGCGGGCGGCAAGGCGTTCGGCTGGGTCGTCAAGTGACCGGCTGAGGCCGCGACACGACGAGGCGGCCGTGTCGCTGACACGGCCGCCTCGTCGCCCTGAAACGGGGTACTGCTGCGCCGACGGCGCTACTGCGTGACGGTGATCCGGTTCGTCGCCGGCGGGGCCAGCGGGCCCGAGGCCGAGGAGTTGGCCGTGAGGTACTGCTCCAGAGCCGTCAGGTCGTCGGCGCCGACCAGGTCGTTCGTGCCCAGACCCAGCGTGGTGAAGCCGTCGCCGCCGCCCGCGAGGAAGCTGTTGGTGGCGACACGGTAGGTGGCGGCCGGGTCGATCGCCGCGCCGTCGAGCCTGAGGGAGTCGGTGACGACGCGGTCCGCGCCGCTCTTCGTCAGATCCAGCGTGTACGTCAGGTTGGCGGACGGCTGGAGGATCTTCGGAGCGCTCGCGTTCACCCCGCTGACCTGCTCCTTGAGGACCTGGATCAGCTGCGCGCCCGTGAAGTCCTGGAGGTTCACGGTGTTGGAGAACGGCTGGACGGTGAAGCCCTCGGCGTAGGTCACCACGCCGTCGCCCTCACTGCCCTTGGCCGCGTAGGTGAGCCCGGCCCGGACGCCGCCCGGGTTCATCAGCGCGAGGTCCGTTCCCGCGTCGAGCTTCCTGCCGTACCAGAGTTGGGCGTCCGCGATCAGGTCGCCCATCGGGGACTCGGTGCCCGTGTTCGGGACGTCCGCGGAGATGTAGCCGATCGCCCGGTTGCCGATCGGGGCCGCCAGCGTGTTCCACCTGCTGATCAGCTCGGTCATGTCCGGCGCCTTGGCGACGGTCCGGGTGACCACGTGGTTCGCCGTCTTGACCGCCGTGCGCGCGATGTCGCCGGTGTAGCGGTCGTACGTCAGCGTGGTGTCCGTGTAGAGACGGCCGAAGGACGCGGCCGACGTGACCGTGCGCGGCCTGCCCGACGGGTCCGGGATCGTGCAGGCGTAGGCCGCGTGCGTGTGGCCCGTCACCAGCGCGTCCACCGCCGGGGTGACGTTCTTCGCGATGTCGACGATCGGGCCGGAGATCCCGGCGCCCGCGCCCGGCGAGTCGCAGTTGTAGTTGTACGCCCCCGAGGCCGGCAGACCGCCCTCGTGGATCAGCGCCACGATCGACTTCACGCCCTGCTTCTGCAACACCTTGGCGTACTTGTTGATCGTCTCGACCTCGTCCTTGAACTTCAGGCCCTTGACGCCCTCGGCGGAGACGACGCCGGGGGTGTCCTCCAGCGTCACGCCGATGAAGCCGATCTTCACGCCGTTCTTCTTCCAGACCCAGTACGGCTTCAGGATCGGCCGGCCGGACTTCTCGTTCTGGACGTTGGCCGCCAGGTATGGGAAGTCCGCGCCCTTGAACCTCTTGTCCGTGTAGCAGCCGGCGGTCGGGTGACAGCCGCCGTTCTGCAACCGGGCCAGCTCCTTCGCGCCCTCGTCGAACTCGTGGTTGCCGACGGAGGTGACGTCCAGGTCGAGCTTGTTCAGCGCCTCGATCGTGGGCTCGTCGTGGAACAGGCCCGAGATCAGCGGGGAGGCGCCGACCATGTCGCCGCCGGCGGCGGTGATGGAGTACGGGTTGCCCTTGCGGGCCTCACGCAGATGGGTGGCGAGGTACTCCACACCGCCCGCGTCGATCGTCTTCGTCGTGCCGTCCGCCTGCAACTCCGTGACCCGGCCCGAGGAGCCGGACGGCGGTTCGAGGTTGCCGTGCAGGTCGTTGAAGGACAGCAGTTGCACGTCCTGGTAGCGGCTCGGCCACGGCTTGCCGTGGCCGCCGTCGTGGGCGTCCGCCGGGAGCGCGGCGGCGAGAGCGCCGGCGGTGGCGAGAACCGCGGAGGCCGCGACAAGACGGTACGTACGGCGCCGACCGGGTCTGTCGGCCCGGAACGGCTGGGAAGTGGCTGGCATGCGCCCCCCTGTGGTCGGCTGGGAACGGATGGCTCCCGTCCGGCGCAGCCTAAGGTCAACGCGCGTAGCGCGACAGGGGGTTCGTGGTTACATCCTGGTTTCCCTTTGCCCCCTCCTTTGCCCCCACTTTGCGGCGTCCGCCCCTTACCCTCGTACGCATGACCAGCGACGACATCGCACGGATCCCCGGCTCCCGATCCATCGAGACCCTCTCCGAGCTCACCCCCGCGCAGGCCGAGGCCGTCCTCGACCTGCTCGCGGCAGCCGCCCGGACGGACGGCCAGCAGGCGGTCTCCGAGCAGGGCCGGTTGCAGCTGCGCGGAGGCCCCCGCGACGGCGTCGCCCATCTGGTCCTCACCCTCGACGGCGAACTCGTCGGATACGCCCAGCTGGAGGACACCGACCCCGTCGAGGCGCCCGCCGCCGAGCTGGTCGTCCACCCCTCCCACCGCGGCCACGGGCACGGCCGGGCCCTCGGCTCGGCGCTGCTGGCCGCCTCCGGCAAGCGGCTGCGGGTGTGGGCGCACGGCGGCCACTCCGCCGCCCGGCACCTCGCCCAGGTCCTCGGACTGACGCTGTTCCGCGAACTGCGCCAGATGCGACGGCCGTTGACCGACCTCGACCTGCCCCGGCCGGTGCTCCCCGCGGGCGTCGACGTGCGCGCCTTTGTACCCGGCCGGGACGACTCCGCCTGGCTCTCCGTCAACGCGGCCGCCTTCGCCCACCACCCCGAACAGGGCTCCCTCACCCAGCGCGACCTCGACGACCGCATGGCCCAGCCCTGGTTCGACCCCGCCGGCTTCTTCCTCGCCCACCGCGGCGAGCAGCTCGTCGGCTTCCACTGGACGAAGGTCCACGCCGAGGAACAGCTCGGCGAGGTGTACGTCCTCGGCGTCGCCCCCGGCGCCCAGGGGGGCGGCCTGGGCAAGGCCCTCACCACGATCGGCCTGCGCCACCTCGCGGCCCAGGAACTGCCCACGGCGATGCTGTACGTCGACGCCGACAACAAGGCCGCGGTGTCGGTGTACGAACGCCTGGGCTTCGTCACCCACGAGACGGACCTGATGTACCGCTCGGAGACGTGACCCGGCGGCGGGAGAGCGCACGGCGGTGACGACCCCACGGCCCCTCCCGCCCGACGTCGACGTCGGCCCAGGCATCGACGTCGGCCCAGGCGTCGACGTCAGCGAGCCCCCTCCCCGGTGCGGTCGCGACGTGCGCGGGCCGCGGCGGCCGGCGGTTCCCTGATCAGGACGACCGCGGTCAGGGCGGCCCCCGCCAGCAGCGCGGCCCACACCTCCCGCGAGGAATCCCAGGTCCTCGACAGCGGCTGCGCGAACGGCCGCAGCCCGTCGGGCAGCGGCGCCAGCGCGGCCAGCACGACGACGAACACGGCGCCCGGCGTCGCCAGCGCCCCGCCCCCGCGGCCCGCGGTGAGGCGCAGCCCCAGCGCGGCGAGCGCCAGCACGACGGCGAGCAGCGCCGCCGCTTCCAGCGTGAGGCCGGCCCACGGCAGCGACCGGCGCTCGTCCGGTCCGACCGCCCGCGCGCCCACGGCCAGCACACCGGCCCAGCCCACCCCCACCGACAACACGGCGACGCCGGCGCGCAGGGCGCGCGGCAGCCAGCGCGGCACCGGCGTCACCGCGGTCACGGCGGCCGCCGAGTCGTCCAGCACGAACGCCGCGCCCAGGGCGAGGAGCACCGCTCCCGCACGGATCAGCAGCACCGCGTCGCCGAGCGGCAGAGCCCCCTGGACGGCCGCCGGAACGCCCACCAGCGACCATCCGACCGCCCCCGCCACCAGCAGCGGCGCCGTACGGCAGGAGCGCACCACATACGGCAGGAGCAGCGACCACGGCCGCCCGGTCCTCATCGGCACGAGCTCTCGTCGGCAGCGGTGCGCACCGGGGCCCGCACGCCGGACAGCCACGCGGCGCGGGCGATCGCCCCGCCCGGACGCCCAGCTCGCTCCGGCCCCGCTCCCCGACCCGCGCCGGCTCTTCGCCGGACCGCGCCCGCTCCGCGCCCGGCCCCGCCGGCACCTCGCCCGACCGCGCCCGCTCTGCGCCGGGCCCCGCCAGTTCCCCGCAGGCCCCCACCAACTCCTCGTCGGGCCGCGTCAACTGCTCTTCGGACCGCGCCAGTTGTTGGTGCGACACCGCCCGCTCCGCGCCGGACCGCGCCTACTCCTCGCACTTCTCCGCCTCCTTGGGGACCTCGACGCCCAGGAGCCTGGCGGCCTGCGCGGTCGTCGTGCTCGCGGACGTCAGCTGCGCCCAGTGGGCCTTGACCCGCGCCGTCATCGCGGCACGCGGACGCTCGAGCAGTTCCCGGATCACCGTCGTCTGCGGGCCCGTCAGACTCAGCCCTTCCGTCGGCGCCAGGACCTGGGCCGGGCCGGTGAGGCTGTCGCCGAGCCGCACGTGCCGGAACGTGGCCGTCGGAGTGGGGTCGGTGCTCAGGACCAGCCACATGACCGTCACCGCGCGCGCGTCGTCGCACAGTTCCTGTCTCGTCATGTCCTCCGAGCCCCCGACCAGGACCACGGCGGCGCCGACCGCGAACTCGGGGACCCGGTTGCCGCCCCAGCGGGTGCCGACGGTCACCTCGCCCCGCGTGGAGGAGGGGTCGAGGGCGCCGTCGACCTCCACCTGGTCGTCGATGTAGACGCGCTGGCGCACCGTCAGCCGCGCCGTGGCCGCCGTGCCGCCGGCCGCGGACCGGACGCGGTCGACGACCTCGGCCCAGTCGGACCGCACCCCGCTCCACTCTGCGAACGAGCAGTAGGTCGACAGGCCGTGCCGCTCGCAGGACTGGACCGTGCGCGGGGCGTCGGCCGCCGTTCTGCGGGCCGCGTCCAGCGCCTTCGCGTCACGCGGGAACTGACCGACCGCACCGGTCACGGTCACCGCGAGCGCGAGGACCGTGGCCGCCGTGACGAGCCGGGTGCGGGCCCCGGCCCGCAGCAGCGCCGCGCAGGCGAGCACCGCGCACAGACCCGTCACGTACAGGGCGTGCCAGCCGGCGGGACGGCCGAGTAGATCGCTGGGGACCGGGTCGCCGCCGCTCTGGGCGACGGAGAGGACGGGCGAGAGCCAGCCTTCCCACCGGCCCGCGTCCCTCGCGACGGAGGCGGCGACGAAGAGGACGTAGAGGGGGATCGCGACCAGTATGGGAATGAACGTGGAAGGCAGCACCAGGGCCAGCAGCACGCCCAGGACACCGGCCAGGAGCACGGTCAGCGGCCCGACGGCGAGCTCGCCCACCGAGCCGTGGCCGATCGCGCCGGGCTTCAGCGCCTCCCGGCCGAACTCGCCGGCGGCCACGAGCGCGGTGAGCGCCGCGTACGGCACCACGGACAGCACATGGGCGAGGGTGCGTCGCCAGGGCTCCATCGCCAGGACCCCGAACTGCTGCACCGTGTTGGCCTTGCGGGAACGCAGCGCGGCCGCGTTGCAGCAGATGAACACGGCGACGGCGAACAGCAGGGGTTCCGTCTGGGTCTGCCGGTCGACCGTGTTGAGGACGGGATAGGCGTCCATGCCGTCCCGGTCCATGAGCCGCAGGGCGACGTAGCCGACATAGAGGACGAAGGTCAGCAGCAGCGGGACCTGGAGCAGCAGCTCCCGGGCCTCGAAACGGGCCAGCGCGAGGACGGCCCGGAACCGGTGGCCTTCGCGCGCGGCCTCGCTGGGGACGGGCGCCGGTTCGGTGAGCGTCACCGTCGGCGCGCTCATGCCGTCACCGCCGCGTCGTCGCCGTCGAGGGCGAGCAGATAGCCGTCCTCGAGAGTGGGTTCGAGGAGGTGGGCGCCCTGCGGCGGATCCCCCACGTTCCGGAAGGTCCCGGCGCCGGTGCGCCAGCCGGCCAGCGCGTTCCGGTCGCGTTCGGTGCTGCTCCAGACGCGGCCCGCCGCACGGGCCGTCAGCTCGGCCGGAGCGCCCTCGAAGCGGACGCGGCCACGGGCCAGCACCACGACACGGTGGCAGAGCATCGCCACGTCCTCCGTCTGGTGCGTGGAGAGCAGCACCGTGCGGCCCTCCCCCGCCTCGGCGATCAACTCGCGGAAACGCATGCGCTGTTCGGGGTCGAGGCCGACGGTCGGTTCGTCCAGCACGAGGAAGCCGGGGTCGCCGACGAGCGCGGCGGCCAGGGCGACGCGCTGACGCATACCGCCGGACAGCCGCTTGATGCGGGTCCCGCGCGCCTCGGAGAGGTCGACGGCGCCCAGCACGCGCCGCACCTCGCGCAGCCGGGCGGCGCGGTCGGTCAGCTCCTTGAGGATCGCCACGTAGTCCACGAAGTCGAAGGCCGTGAAGTCCGGATGGAACCCGGGGTTCTGCGGCAGATAGCCGAGGGTTCGGCGCAGCGCGAGGCGTCCGGAGGCGGTGCCGGGGTCCTGGCCGAGGGCCGTGAACCGGCCGCCGTCGGGCGGCACGGCCGTCGCCAGCACCCGCAGCAGACTCGTCTTCCCGGCGCCGTTGGGCCCCAGGAGGCCCGTCACGCCACGGCTCAGCCGCAGCGAGACCCCGTCGAGAGCCCGGGTCCCCCCGAAGCGCAGGGACAGGTCGGTGGCCGTCAGGGTGGCGGGGCCGCCTGCGGCCCCGCTGCCGCCGCGGCCGGGCACGGGCCCGGGAACGGATGCGGTGGTCATGTGAGGCTCCTGGAAATCCGGTCGGCGGAGGGGCATGAGGGCGGCGGCGAGCTTGGAGGTGGGGTCGGGGTC
>NZ_JAHHIT010000084.1 GCF_024539675.1 Streptomyces hilarionis
GCCCCTGCCCTTCAGCCCGCCAGGACCCCCGACCACCGGCCCAGCCCTTCAGCCCGTCCGGCGTTTGAGGACGAGGCCCTTTCAGGGCCGACAGCGAGGGTCTGGGGGCGGCAGCCCCTAGGGACGGGACGGGAAGGGGCGGCGGGGGCGAGAACCCTGTACGGGACGCCAACCCACCCCCGCGCCGAGGCCACACGGAACGACAGCCGCCCCCGCCGGGCCGGTACAGGACGACCGTCGGGCCCAGCCAAGCCGGTACGGGACGACAGTCGGGCCCCGGCCCAGCCACCCCCTCACCGGAGGTGAACACGCCGTCGGAACGCCCGCCCGCGCACCGGGCGACAGGACACCGCCCCAGCCCAGGGCACCGTCACGCGGAGAGCTCCTCCCGCAACGCGTCCCGCAGCCGCGCGGCCCGCTCGGCCACCTCCGCCGGCCCGAGCGACACCGCCCGGTCCGCCCACCGCTGCCCCTCCGCCAGCTCGCCGCGACGCGCGTAGACCAGGGCCAGCCGCAACGCCGCCCGCCCGTGACCCGCATCGGCCGCCCGCGTCCACCACACGGCCGCCTCGGGCTCGCTGCCCTCCCGTGCGAGCAGCAGCCCGAGGTTGAAGGCGCCGTTGCGCGACCCGGCCTCCGCCGCGGTCCGGTACCACCGCGCCGCCTCGACCACGTCGCCCCGGGCGGCGGACAGCATCCCGACCCGCACCTGCGCGCGCCGGTGCCCCTGCGTCGCCGCCCGCTCGTACCACTCCTCGCACTCGGTCTTCTCGTGCACGATCTCCCCGAGCTCGTGCGCGGGCTGCGGCGGCCGACGCGCGTCGAGCACCGCGGCCAGCCGGTACGCCGCCTCCGCACTGCCCCCGCCGGCGGCGCAGCGCAGATGACGCTCGGCCTCCTGCTCGTCGCCGTCCCGCAGTCGCGCGATGCCGACCTGGAGCGCCGCCTCGGTGTGTCCGGCCGCCGCGGCCCGCTCGTACCAGCGCAGGGCGACGGCCTCCTCGCCCCGCCCGGCGAACAGGATCCCGAGGTTGAACGCGGCGTCGACGCTGCCCGCCTCCGCCGCCTTGGAGAGCCAGGGCTCGGCCCCGGCCGTGTCGCCGCCCTGGAGCAGCAGCACGGCCAGCGCGTTGGCCGCCTCCCGGTGCCCGGCGTAGGCGGCACGGCGGTACCACTGCTCGGCCTGCGCGGTGCGGCCCTGCTCGGCGCAGAGCAGGGCGAGGTTGTAGGCGCCGTTGTCGTCGCCCGCGTCCATCGCGGCCCGGTACCAGCGCTCGGCGGTCTGCGTCTGTCCGCGCTCGGCGTGCAGCGCGCCGAGCGCGTTCGCCGCGTTGCCGTCGCCCTTCTGCGCGGCCCGCAGCCACCAGACGGCGGCGTTCTCGGTGTCGCCGGCGTCGCGCAGCAGGAACCCCAGCGCGCAGGCGGCGCGCGCCTCGCCGTCCTTGGCGGACGTCAGGTACCAGCGGCCGGCCTCCTTGAGGTCGCCCCGCCTCTCCAGGATCGTCCCGAGGTGGAGGGCCGCCCGGCGGTGGCCGCGCGCGGCGGCCTGGCGGTACCACTGCTCGGCCTCCGACCGCGCCGCGACACCGTTGTCCTGTCCGCGACCCTCCGGCGCGCCGCCCGCGGGCCGGAGCTCGCCGGGCTCGCCGGGCTCGCCGGGCTCGCCGCCCTGCTCGTGGTCCTTCAGGTCGAGGGCCCGGGCCAGGCGGTACGCCGCCTCGCGGTGGCCGCGCTCGGCGGCCGCCCGCATCCAGCGCTCGGCGCCGGCGTCCCCACGGTGCTCCAGGAGGTCGGCGAGCGCGTAGGCGCCCAGCGCGTGCCCCTGCTCGGCGGACTGGCGCAGCCAGTACTCGGCGGCCGGCTCGTCCCCGCACTCACGGCAGTGGCGGCCCAGCGCGTGGGCGGCGGCGGCGGAGCCCGCGACGGCGGCGACCCGCCACCAGCCGGCGGCCTCGTCGGGGTAACCCCTCTGGTGGAGAAGGACGCCCAGGTTGTTGGCGGCGGCCCGGTCGCCCTCGGCGGTGGCGGCGCGAAGATGGGGCTCGGCTCCGTCGAGGTCGCCGCGGCGCAGCAGCATGGCCCCGAGGACGCTCACGGCCTCGACGTCGCCGGCTTCCGCCGCGAGTCGCAGGCGCATCTCCTCGACGGCCTCCCCCGTCTCGACGGCGTCCGCCGTCTCGTCCCGGCTCTCGTCCGGGGTCGCTTCCTCACCGGAAGGCTGCACAAACCGCCCTGTCTCGAACAGAGTTGCCTTGTCCCCCATAACGTCCATCGTCGCACCACCCGCAACCCGGGTACACCTGGTATACCGCGGCCCGTAAGGTCACTTCAGCGTTTTGTCGACATGCCCACAGAGAGACAAGTGAAACACAGATAGCCCAACTCCCCACCGCGGCGCGGCCATAGCTCCCCCCGGCACATGCGTTCGCACACCACGAAGGCCCGGATCCGTTTCCGGATCCGGGCCTTCGCCTTCAGTAGCGGGGACAGGATTTGAACCTGCGACCTCTGGGTTATGAGCCCAGCGAGCTACCGAGCTGCTCCACCCCGCGTCGTGTTCCACAACCGTATCACGACGCGGGACGGGCCTGACCAGCCGCTAGCTGCCGCTGGGACCGGGACTGGGACTGCCGGTCGGACTGCCGGTCGGCTTGCCGCCGGTGCCGGCGCCGGGACTCGCCGAAGCCGACGGGCTCGGACTGCTCCCGGGCTTGGCGCCCTTGTCCGCCTGGGCCTGGGCGTCCTCGGCCCGCTTCAGCGCGGCCTCCAGGTCCTTCTGCGCCTTGGCGTACGCGTCCCAGTCGGGCTTCTTCAGCGCCTCCTGGCCGGCCTCGAAGGCCTTCTGCGCGTCGGCCAGCGCCTGGCGGACCGTCGGGTTGGACGACGTCGGCGGCGGTGTCGTGCCCCCGCCCTCGTCCGACGGAGGCGGGGTCCCCGCCTCGGCGCCGAAGACCTTGTTGAGGGCCTCGTCCAGGGTGTCCTCGAAGGCGGTGTTGCCGCCGTAGGTCACCAACACCTTCTTCAGCAGCGGGTACTTGAGGCCGCCGCCGCGCACGTAGACGGGTTCCACGTAGAGCAGGCCGCCGTCGAGCGGAACCGTCAGCAGGTTGCCGTACTCGATGTCGGAGTCGCCGCCCTTCAGAAGTCTGATGGACTCGGCGATGTCCTGTTCGGAGTTGAACTGGCTCTGCACTTGTTTGGGTCCGTCGACCGTCGTGCTCGTCGGCAGCTTCAGGACTCTGATCTTGCCGTAGTCGGGCGTGCCCGCCTCGGAGTCGACCGCCATGAACGCGCTCAGGTTGTCACGGCCGTTGGGCGTGAACGTCGTCGTCAGCGAGAACGCCTGCGCCTTCTGGTCGGGCATCCTCATGCTCAGGTAGTAGGGCGGCACCGCGTCGCCCGACTTGTTGGACGGGTCGTCCGGCACCTGCCACACCTCGCTGCCGCTGAGGAACGTCGTCGCGTCCTTCACGTGGTAGCGGGTGAGCAGCTCGCGCTGGACCTTGAACAGGTCCTGCGGGTAGCGCAGATGGGCCATCAGCGAGGGCGAGATGGACGACTTGGCCTTCACCGTGCCGGGGAACGCCTTCATCCAGGTCTTCAGGACGGGATCCTTGGTGTCCCACTGGAAGAGCTTGACCTCGCCCGTGTACGCGTCGACGGTCGCCTTCACCGAGTTGCGGATGTAGTTGACCTGGTTCTGCTGGGCCACCACCGCACGGTTGTCGTTCGTCGCGGTCAGCGAGTCCGCCGTGGTGTCGCCGAGGGTCGTACGCGAGGCGTACGGATACCCGTTGGTCGTCGTGTAGGCGTCGACGATCCACTGGATCTTGTTGTCGACCACGGCCGGGTAGGCGTCGCCGTCGATGGTCAGCCAGGGGGCGACCGCCTCGACGCGCTCCTTGGGCGTGCGGTTGTACAGGATCCGCGAACCGTCGCCGATGGCGCCGGAGTAGAGGATCTGCGGCTCGCCGAACGCCACCGCATACGCGGCGCGGTTGACCGGGTTGGAGAGGTTGACCCCGCTCTTGCCGGTGTAGCTGGTGGTCTTCTCCCCCTGGTCGTCGGAGTAGTCGATCTCCTTCTGGGGACCGCCGACGATCGAGTACGTGGTGGTCTTCTCCCCGTAGTAGACCCGCTGCTCGTAGCTGCCGAGCTCGCCCTCCGAGGGCAGGTTGGACTCGGTGAAGACCGGGCGCCCCTCGGAGTCGGACGTCGTCCCCTTGGCGGCGACCACGCCGTAGCCGTGCGTGTAGCGGAAGTGGTTGTTGATCCAGTTCTGCTTGTCGACGCCCGCGAGGTTCAGCTCGCGCAGACCGATGACGGTGTCCTCGTCGGTCCCCTTCACGTTGTAGCGGTCCACGTCCAGGTTGGTCGGGAACGCGTAGTACTTCCGCATCTGCTGGAGCTGCTGGAAGGTCGGGGAGACGATGTTCGGGTCCAGGACGCGGATGCTCGCGGTGGAGTCGACGTCGTCGCGCAGGGTCGTCTTGTCCTTGGTGGTGCTGGTGCCCGAGTACTCGGTGACCTGCGCCCCCGCGATGCCGTACGCCTCGCGCGTGGCCTTGAGGTTCTTCTCGACGTACGGGGCTTCCTTGGCCTGCTCGTTGGGCTGGACCTGGAACTTCTGGACGATCGCCGGGTAGAGCCCGCCGATGAGGATCGCCGAGAGCACCATCAGGCCGAAGCCGATGACCGGCAGCTGCCAGGTGCGCCGCCACAGGGTGGCGAAGAAGAGCAGGGCGCAGATGACGGCGATGCAGAACAGGATCGTCTTCGCCGGGAGATAGGCGTTGGCGTCGACGTAGCGCAGGCCCGTCCAGTTGTCGGTGGCCTTGAAGTCGCTGGACTTCACCGCCAGGCCGTAGCGGTCGAGCCAGTAGGCGACCGCCTTGAGGGCGACGAAGATGCCCAGCAGCACCGACAGATGACCGGTGGCCGCGGCCGTGGCGCGCGCGCCGGGGCTGGTGACCCGCAGCCCGCCGTACAGGTAGTGGGTGAGCGCGGCGGCGATCAGCGACAGGATCGTGGCGGCGAAGCCGAAGCCGAGCAGGAACCGGTACCAGGGCAGGTCGAACGCGAAGAAGGACACGTCGAGGTGGAACTGGGGGTCCTTCTGGCCGAAGGACACACCGTTGACCCACATCAGCCAGGTCCGCCACTGACCCGCCGCGGAAGCGCCGGCGATCAGGCCGACCAGCGCGGTGATGCCCAGCAGCAGCCACGTCTTGTACGGGGCGATGCCCATGCGGTAGCGGTCGAGGCTCTGCTGCTCCACGGACATCGCGCTCAGCGGCGGCCGCAGCCGGTGCGCCAGCCAGATGTTGACGCCGACCGCGAGGGCCATCAGCAGACCGAAGACGAAGAACAGCCCGATCTTGGTCCACAGCGTGGTGGTGAAGACCGACGAGTAATGCACCGAGCGGTACCAGAGCCAGTCCGTCCAGAACCCGGCGAACATGGTGAACGCCATGCCCAGGACGGCCAGGACGCCCAGTGTCGTGAGCAGGGTCCGGACACGCCGGGACGGGCGGCCCACTCTGATCCGCGGCCCCGTGGGGCCTCCGCCGCGGTCCGGCATCTGGAAAGCCAAGGTGCGCACCTCGAAAGTCGCAGTAGATCCGTCAGGCCCGCGTGTTCGTGGACCGTGGGTGGCCCCCCGTGATCGCGGGCCCACACCTATGCAACTTACTCACGGTTTACTCGGTTCCCGATTCCGGCCAGGAACGAGAGAGGATTGTGACCATGTCCAACACTCCCATGGCGGCGAGCCCGCTCACCCGGGCCGTTCTCGAGATCGACGAGTACGCCTCCGGCCTCGGCTGGGACCAGCCCGCCCGCCTTTTCGCCCTCGTAGACACCGCCCGACTGCGCGCCCAGGAACCGTCTCTCGCCGCTCAGCTCGGCCTTCAGGACGAGCCCGAGACGACCGGCCTCACCCCCGTCGAGCAGGACGAGGTGCCGGCCGACAAGCCGCTCGACGAGTTCCTCGCCACGATCGCCTGGCCCGACGCGGTGGTCGGCTGCGCCCTCACGGTGGAGCGTCTGATGCTGCCGCCGTCCGCCGAGGCCCAGGTCCCCCAGGGGCTGAGCGAGGCGAAGCTCGCGAAGTGGGTGTCGGAGCACCCCGACCGCCAGGAGGTCCGCATGACGGTCGGCGTACTGCGCGACGGCACGCGCGACTCCGCGCTGCGGCTGCGGGAGAAGGACGCCCCCACGGAGGTCCTCACCGGCGCGGGCCTGGTGCCCGGTCTCGCGGAGGCGCTCTCGGCGACCTTCGCCGACTAGCGGCTCCCGGCCCCCGCGAGGGGGCCCCTGCGGCTACTTCGTGCAGGAGGGCAGGCCGGCGGTGTCGCCGCTGCGGATGTCCTTGAGGGCGCCGAGGGCGTCGTCGATGGTGTGGACCTTGACGAGCCTGAGCCCCGAGGGGGTGTCCTTGGCGGCGGCCGCGCAGTTCTCGGCGGGCGTCAGGAAGTACCGCGCGCCCTGGCTGCGCGCGCCGACCGTCTTCATCTCGATGCCACCGATCGGCCCGACCTTGCCGTCGTCGTCGATGGTCCCGGTGCCGGCGACGAACGTGCCGCCGGTGAGACTGCCCGGGGTGAGCTTGTCGTAGATGCCGAGGGCGAACATCAGGCCGGCGCTGGGGCCGCCGACGTCGGCGAGCTTGATGTCGACGGTGAACGGGAACGTGTGGTCGGTTCCGGCCGAGATCCCGACGATGGCCCGCTTCTGGCCGCTGTCGTCGGAGGCCGCGGTGGTGACGGCGACGTCCTGGGTCCCGGTCGCGGTCTTGTGCGCCTTCTCGGCGGCCGCCTGCTCCTTGGCCGGGACGATGGTGAAGACGACCTTCTCGCCCGGCTTGTGCTTGGTCACCAGCTTGGCGACGTCGCCGGGCTGCTTCACCGCCGTCCCGTCGACCGCCTTGATCACGTCGCCGGCGTGCAGCCTGCCCTCGGCCGGGGAGCCCTTGACCACGGTCGAGACGATCACCCAGGACGTCACGGGGACCTTCAGCTCCTTCAGGGCCGCCACCTTGGCGCTCTCCTGGGACTGGCTGAACTCCTCGGCGTTCTCCTGGGTGGACTGCTCCTCGGTCTTGCCGTCCGGGTACAGCGTGTCGTGCGGGACGACCTTGGTGTCGTGCGCGAGCCAGCCGTAGACGGCCTCGACGAGGTTCATCCGGTAGTCGGCGCTGGTGACCCGCACGGTCGTCATGTTCAGGTTGCCGCTGGTGGCGTACGTCTTGCGTCCGGAGATCTGCAGCACCGGCTCGCCGTCGTGGTCGCCGAGCGTGTTCACCGTGGGCCCCGGGGACATCTCCGCGTACGGCACGGGGATGAGCACTCCCGCGCACAGGAGCGCGATCAGCATCAGGGTGGAGGCGAGCATCGTCGCGGTGCGGCGTGGCATGCCTCGACATTACGGGACCGGTCTGTCAGCGCACCGTCAGGGCTGCCACCCGGGTCACGTACGCGAGTGGGGCCTCTCCATGGCTTCGCGGAAGCGGGCGTACCCGTCCAGCTCGGGACCGTCGCTGCGGGCCTTGCGGGTCCGGTTGGCCCAACTGCCCCACAGGCCCGCGCCGATCGCGGCGACCAGCGGAATCAGCAACCAGACGAGCGCCGCCATGCCGACCTCCCAACCCCTGACGAACCACCGCAACTGACTGATCAGCAGATTAACCGTTCGCACTGACAACGCTCACGGCAGGGGTGCGGTTACGCAACCGGACGGGTGACCGTTCGGCGGACGCGGCCGGGTCCGCCGCGGGCGCCGGGGCCCGGTCCGCCGCGGGCCGGGGTCAGCAGGCGCCGACCCACTCCTGCGTTCCGTCCGAGAACGTCTGGTGCTTCCAGATGGGGACCTCGTGCTTGAGATCGTCGATCAGCTTGCGGCACGCCTCGAAGGCCTCGCCCCGGTGCGGACAGGACACGGCGACGACGACGGCGAGATCCCCGACCGCGAGATCGCCCACCCGGTGGACGGCGGCCAGCGCCCGCACCGGGAAGTCGGCGACGACCTTCTCCGCGACCCTGCGCATCTCGGCCTCGGCGCTGGGATGGCACGAGTACCCGAGGGCGTCGACGTCAGCGCCCCCGTCGTGGTTGCGCACGGTCCCCACGAACAGCGCGGTGCCGCCGGCCGCGTCGTCCCCGACGGCCCGGAACACCTCGTCCAGCGAGAGCGCGGAGTCGCGTACGGCGATGAGCTTGATGGGGTCCGGGCTCGCGTGCTCGCCCGGATGGACGTCGATGGCTGCCATACCCCCATCGTGCCGCACCCGGGAGACGAGCCGGAATAGCGTGATCGCCCGGTACCCGCGCGTGCCGCTTCGGAGCGACCTACGAAAGCCGCGCCTCCTGCGGGGCGGGGCGGCGGAGGGGGCGCTGCCGCTCCGCACGCCCCCCGGATCATCTGCGCCGGGCCTTGCGGGCGCGCCGCACGACGGCCGCCGCGCCCAGCAGGGCCACCGTCGCGCCGGCCGCGCCCGCCGCGGTCGCGTCCTTGCGCCCCAGCCGCCGTCCGACGACGGTGTGCCGCCCGGAGACCTCCTCCAGCAGCTCCGCGAGGACCTCCTCGTTGGTCCACCGCGGCCGCCACCCGGCGTCGTGCAGCCGGCTGCCGCTCACCACCCAGGGGTACATCGTGTAGGCCAGATCGCCCGCCGGGGACGGGGTCAGCCCGATCCGGTGCAGCCGGGCCGCGGCGCCCAGCGCGACCGCCGAGGGCAGCTCCATCCGGCGGATCCCGCTGAGCTCCTCGACCTCCTCCTGCTCCAGCCAGCCGTCGCATCCGACGGCGAGCTCCCCGTCGACCTTCTCCAGGACGGCGTACTCCAGGGCGCTCACCAGGTCCTCGACGTGGCAGAACTGCCAGGCGGGCCGCGACCCCGCGACGACGAGCAGCCGCGGTGACTCGAAGTACCGGGTCAGCGCGGTGTCCGTGCCGCCGACCAGCATGGCGGGCCGCACCACGGTGACGTTGAGCCCCGGATGCGCCCGGGGCGCGCGTCGCGCGAGGCGCTCGATCTCCAGCAGGTCGCCGACACCGGTCGCCTCGGCCGTCGCCCGCAGCTCGGCGTCCTCGGACAGCGGCAGCTCGTTGTCCTCCAGCGCCCCGTAGACCATGGCGGAGGTGCACAGCACCGCGCGGTGCACCCCGGCCGCCGCGGCCGCCGTCAGCACGGTCTGCGTACCGCGCACGTTGTAGGCCGTCCGGGCGGCGGCGTCACTCCCCAGGTCGAGGTCGAGTGCGAGATGGACGACGACGTCCGCCCCGCGCAGTTTGTCGGCGATCGCAGGGTCGCGGACGTCCAGGATGTGCCACTGCGCCGCGTCGCACTCACCGCGCCGCTCGTCGATGGCGACGACCTGCTTGACCTCCTCCGACGCGGCGAGACGCTCCGTGAGCTGCGCGCCCACCCCGTTCGCCGCGCCGGTCACGGCGACGACGGGCCCGCGCGATGCGCCCGGGGTCGATCGGTTTCGCGCTGCGCGAACCTGCGGATCTGGGGAACTCACCAGGTGTCTCCAGCGGTTGTCTTGGCATACGGGCGCGAGTGACGCGTTCGTACCAGGTGGCATCCATCCTGCCGCAGGCCAGCAGTCGGCGAAGCACCGAGGCCCGATCGAGCCGGGGTGTCTACGCTGGGTGGTGTTGCAGGGCAGCCGCCGCCGGCCGAGAACCGGTGGCCTTACCAGCCGAGGAACCCCGTGAGTGACACCCCATTCGGATTCGGCCTTCCGCCGGAGGAGCCGGAAGACGGCGACGAGGGCAAGAAGAAGGACTCGCAGAGCGGCGGTGGTCAGGGACCGGCCAACCCGTTCGGCTTCGGCGGGCTGCCCGGCGCAGGAGGCTTCGGCGCTCCGGGCGGTCCCGGCGCGGACAACCCCCTCGCCGCCATGTTCGGCTCGCTGAACCCCAACGACCTGGGCGCCGCGTTCCAGCAGCTCGGCCAGATGCTCTCGTACGAGGGCGGCCCGGTGAACTGGGACATGGCCAAGCAGATCGCCCGCCAGACGGTCTCCCAGGGGACGTCCGACGGCGTGAAGGACGCGAGCGTCGGCCCCTCCGAGCGCACCGCCGTGCAGGAGGCCGTCCGCCTGGCCGACCTGTGGCTGGACGACGCGACCTCCCTGCCCTCGGGCGCCGGTTCCGCGGTGGCGTGGTCGCGCGCGGAGTGGGTCGAGGCCACCCTGCCCGCGTGGAAGGAGCTCGTGGACCCGGTCGCCGAACGCGTCGGCGCCGCCATGGGCGACGTCCTGCCGGAGGAGATGCAGGCCATGGCCGGCCCGCTGATCGGCATGATGCGCTCGATGGGCGGAGCGATGTTCGGCTCGCAGATCGGGCAGGCCGTCGGCGTCCTCGCGGGCGAGGTCGTCGGCTCGACCGACATCGGCCTTCCGCTCGGCCCGGCCGGGCGCGCGGCGCTGCTTCCGGTGAACATCGCGGCCTTCGGCAAGGACCTGGGCGTGCCGCAGGACGAGGTGCGGCTGTACCTGGCCCTGCGCGAGGCCGCCCACCAGCGCCTGTTCGCGCACGTGCCGTGGCTGCGCTCGCACCTGTTCGGCGCGGTCGAGGGCTACGCGCGCGGGATCAAGGTCGACACCGCGAAGCTGGAGGACGTCGTCGGCCAGTTCGACCCGCAGAACCCCGAGCAGCTCCAGGACGCATTGCAGCAGGGCATGTTCCAGCCGGAGGACACCCCCGAGCAGAAGGCCGCGCTGGCCCGCCTGGAGACCGCTCTGGCGCTCGTCGAGGGCTGGGTGGACGCGGTGGTGCACGCGGCCGCCAAGCCGCGGCTGTCGTCCGCCGACGCGCTGCGCGAGACGCTGCGCCGGCGTCGCGCCACCGGCGGTCCCGCCGAGCAGACGTTCGCCACCCTGATCGGCCTGGAGCTGCGCCCGCGCCGGCTGCGCGACGCGTCCCGCCTGTGGGCCTCGCTGACCGACGCGCGCGGGGTCGACGGCCGGGACGCCCTGTGGGCGCACCCGGACATGCTGCCCACGGCCTCCGACCTGGACGACCCCGACGGCTTCGTGCACCGCGAGCACATGGACTTCTCCGAGCTGGACAAGATGCTCGGCGAGGCCGCGAGCGGCGGCGGTCTCGGCGAGAAGCCGAACCTGAAGAAGGACGACGGCCCGAAGGACGACGGGCCCGAGAGCGACGGCGGGAACGGCTCCGGGGGCGACGGCGCCGCGTGAGCCTGTACGACGACGCGGTCCTCGTCCTGAAGGGGTACGAGGGCCAGGAAGAGCTGCGCCGGTCCTACCTGGATCACCTCCAGGCGCATCCGGACGGCATGTGGAAGGCCTGCCGGGAGGGTCACGTCACGGCGAGCGCGCTGGTGATCGACCCGGAGCAGGGGCGGGTGCTGCTGACGCTGCACAAGAAGATGCGGATGTGGCTCCAGATGGGCGGCCACTGCGAGCCGGTCGACGAGTCGCTGGCGGCCGCGGCCCTGCGGGAGGCGACCGAGGAGTCGGGCGTCGCGGGACTGACCCTGCTGCCCGGCGGCCCGGTCCGGCTCGACCGGCATGCGACGCCGTGCGCCTGGCACTACGACGTCCAGTACGCGGCGACGGCCCCCGCCGGGGCCGTGGAGGCCATCAGCGACGAGTCCCTGGACCTGCGCTGGTTCCCGTACGCGCAGGTGGCGGAGGTCGCCGACGAGTCGGTCGTCCGGCTGGTGGAGGCGACCCGCGCGCGGCTGTGAGCCGGAACGGGTAAGGGGCGACCTTCCAGGCGGTCGCCCCTTACGTCGTGCCGTCGTGCCGTCGTGCCGGGCGATCAGCTCCAGACGTTGCCCTGGTTCTGCCCCCGCGCCCCTTGCTGGCCCATGCCGTACTGGGCGGCCAGTCCGGAGCCGATGGCCGCGTTCTGCGGCGGCAGCAGCTCGCTGGGCTGCACCAGCGCGTAGCCGGAGCCCATGAAGCTGAGCTCCCAGCCCTCACCGGTGCTGCCGCGCCGGCGCCACACGCCGGAGGAGTGGGTCTGCGCCTGCATCTGCACCCGCAGCCCGGTGGACCAGGCGACGATGGCGTCGGCGTCGCAGTTGACGTACTTGTCCGGGGTGACCTGCATCATCAGCGGCGCGCCCGAGGTCATCAGGGCGACCTTGCCGCGGCCGGTGATGTTGAGCTGGTACTTCCCGGAGCCGGAGATGCCGTAGAGGCTGTCGACGGCGATGACCTCGTGGTGCAGCGAGGAGTCCATGGCGAGGACGTAGCTGCTGTCCACGGTCAGGCCGTCCTGCTCCACGTCCATCACGTGGATGTGCTGGGCGAGGTTGGCGAGGTAGACCGTGCCCTGCCCGTGGCAGCGCATCAGGTCGAGCCCCTCGCCGGTGTACGCACGCGCGCGTCCCTGCTGGTTGCTCTGGTACTCGGCGTCGAACTCCATCAGCCCCTGGTAGGCGACCATCGTGCCCTTGCGGGCGAGGATGTCGTCGTGGCCTCCCAGCGTGACCCGGAGCATCTGCTTGTTCTGCAGACTCCAGCGTTCCTGGGTCTGCGAGTCGTTGTGCGCGAAAAGTGGGCTCTGCATGACGTTTCTGGCTCCCCCTCAGCCCCGGACCCGGAGGCGGTCGGTGCTGTCCTCGCTGGGCTGGACGACGACGATGCCCTGGCCCGAGAAGGCCATCTGGTAGGCCTCGCCGCTGCCCCGGCCGATGAGCGACTGCGCCTTGAAGCTGCGCTTGCCCTTCACCTTCAGGTTCGGGGACCAGGCGACGAGCGCGTCGGGGTCGACGTACGTCTCGTCCTCGCCGCCGCCGCAGTCGACCACGATCGGCTTGCCGCGGGAGGTCAGCGCGACCCATCCCTGGCCGCTGATCTTGGTGTTCCACAGGCCCTGGCCCGCGAACTTCGCGAGCCCCTTGACGCGCTCGACGCCCCAGGTGAGGTGTGCGTCGAAGGCGAGCAGGTTGGTGGCGTTGACGGAGATGCCGTCGCCGTTGAGGTTGATCACGACGACGTTCGCGCCGTAGTCGGCGAGGTAGAGCAGTCCGTCGCCGGTGCACTTCATCAGGGGCGCGCCCTCGCCGGTCATCCAGTCGCGCGCGATCTGGCGCACGGCCGGCGGGTTGGGCTCGTACTGGACGAAGCCTTCGTAGGCGACCATCGAGCCCACGCGCGCGAAGAGGTCGTTGCCGGTCTGCATGGCGACCTTCAGCATGTGGTTGCCGTGGTTCTCCATGCGGGCGGTGACGGGTGCGGGGGCGTAGCCCGCGAGCGGCTGGTTCATGACGGGCTCCCTCAGACCTCGTACGGCTGGACGACGATGAAGTTGCCGGGAGCACCCCGGAACTGGAGGTTGACGCTCTCTCCGGTGTCGCCCGGGTAGGCGTTGCGGCGCATCCTCACCTGGCTGGAGACGACCACCTGGGCGGCGGCCGACCAGGCGACCACGGCGTTGCAGTCCGCGAACGTGGTGGGCGTGACCGGCAGGACGACGGGCGTGCCGTGCGTCTTGACGACGATCGTGCCGGTGCCCTGGAACTGCATGGTGAACAGCGCGCCGCCGGGGATGCCGTGCCCCTCGATGCGACGGACCTCGTACTGGAGGCTCTCGTCGAAGGCGAGGACGTTCTCGGCGGAGACGCAGATCGCGTCGCCCTGGAGTTCGATGGGGTGCACGTGGGTGGAGTTCTCGGCGAGGAAGACCTGCCCCTGGCCGGTGCAGCGCATGAGCTGCATCTCCTGGCCGGTGGCGTTGCCGACGATCCGGCCGGCGAACCCGGCGCCCTTGTAGCTGAAGTCGACCTTGCCCTGGTAGAGGACCATGCTGCCCTGGCGGGCGAGCACCGGCTGGCCGCCCATGCCGAGGTCGACGCGGATCAGCTTCTTGTTCTGCTGCGTCCAGCGCTGCCCGGTGGGCGTCTCCTTGAACTGCTGGAGAGCGGCGGCCACACCGGCGCCGCCCTGCGGGGCGCCCTGCGGCACACCGTAGGCCTGCTGGCCCGGGACCTGCCCGAACGGCGGCTGCTGACCGTAGCCGGGCGGCGGGGTGGGCTGCCCGTAGCCGGCCGGGGCCGGCGGAGCCTGGTGCTGCTGGCCGTAGCCGGGCGGCATGGGCGCGGTCGGCGCGGGCCCCTGACCGTAGGGCTGCTGCGGCGGCTGGCCGTAGGGCGCCGGGGCGGGAGCCGGGGGCGGGAGATGGCCGCCGCCGGGCGGTGCGAGGGGCGCGACGATGGTCGGCGCGGCGTGCACCGAGGGCGCGGGCGCCGGGGCGTGCGGCGCGGGCGCGCCGGGCGGGGGTGCGAAGCCCTGCGCGGCGGGCTGCGCCTGGTGCGGGGCGGGCTGCTGCGGGGCGGGGGCCGGTACCGAGGGGGCGCCGAAGGCGGGGGGCGCGAAGCCGGGAGAGGCGCCGCCGGCCTGGGGCTGAGCGGGCGCGGGGGGCGCCTCCTCCTCCGCGACCTCGCCGCCGAAGTTCTTCAGCAGCGCGTCCAGACCGCCGTCGAAGCCCTGACCGACGGCCGCGAACCGCCAGACGTCCTTCAGGTAGAAGTCGCCCAGCATCACGGCCCGCTCGGTGGTGAACTCCGCGCCGCTGAACGCGTAGCGGGCCACTTCCTCACCGCCCGCGACGATGCGCAGGTGGCCGGGACCGATCTGCGACATCTGGCCGGCGCCGTCGAGGGTCGCCGTGAAGGAGAGCTTCTGGATCTGCGGCGGGATCCGGTCGAGGGTGACGCGGAAGGACTCCGTGTCCCCGGCCTGGGCGCCCAGGAGCTGGATGGACTCCTCGGGAGACTTCGGCTGGTTGAAGAAGACGAAGTACCGGTCGTCCGAGAGCCGCTCGTCGGCGTCGAGGCCGAAGCAGCTGATGTCGAAGGTCAGGCCGGGTGCGGTGATCTGCACGCCTACGTACAGATCGGTGCCCGCGGTGAGGTCACTGATCTTGGCCTTGTGGCCGCGCTGGAATTCCCTGGGCATGCGTAACGACCGTCCCCCATCCCGATTGCGAGTGCGTCGCGTCAGGCTAACGGCAAAGTCGGACAACGCACGATGTCGGTACAGACCCGGTACACAACCGCCGTCCCCCGGGGCCGGACGGGCTCACTGCGCGCGCGGAGCAGGTCACTCCCCGCGTGCGCCCGGCGCGTGGGGCAGCCGCTCGGCCGCGACGACGCCCTCCAGATAGCCGCGTGCGCGCTCGGTGCGCGGGTACGCCTCCAGCAGCCGCCAGAAGTCCGGACCGTGGCCGGGCACCAGCAGATGCGCGAGCTCGTGGGCGAGGACGTAGTCGATGACGTACTCGGGCATGCCCTTGAGACGGTGCGACAGCCGGATGCTGCCCTCGGCCGGGGTGCACGATCCCCACCGCGTGTTCTGGTTGGTCACCCAGCGGACCGAGGCGGGCCGGGCCCGGCCCCCGAAGCACTGGTCCGACAGCCGCTGCGCGCGCTCGGCCAGCTCGGCGTCGCCCGGCACCCGACGGCTCTCCTGGGCGGCGAGCTTGTCGAGCATGACGCCGACCCAGCGTTGCTCCTCGGCCTCGGACATCCGGGCGGGGATGAGCACGATGGTGCGGTCGCCCTCGCGGTACGCGGAGACCGTCCGACGTCGACGGGCGCTCCTGCGGACCTCGATGGCGCTCGCCCGTGAGCCGCTCGGCGGCTGGCTCGTCGTACGGCGCTGGGGTGTTCCGGCGCGGTGCAGTGGGTCGGCGGACACGCCCCGACGTTACCCGCTGCACACGGCGGAAGTCCCGACCCCGGGGCCGTTCGGTTGCGATCTCTCCTGCCGCTTTTGCCTCGTACGACGCATTTGTACGACGAATGCCTCTGCCTGTGGACAACTTTCGGCGGGCTCCGGCGGGCCCGGGCATGCTGGCACTCGTCGGCGGAGCGAGGACACCCCACGCCCCGCTCCGCCGACGTGACGGGGAGTTTCCAGGCATACGGGGGCCTTCAATGCATCCGATCATGAAGCCCGCGCTGCGGCGCGGCTGGCGTGACCTCAACACGGTGCAGTTCGGGATGACGCCGGCGCACGCACTGACACTCGGCCCGGTGGACACGGCCACCGGGAGTTTCCTCGACCTGCTGGACGGCACGCGCGGGCCGGCGCTGCTGCGCGAGGAGGGTCGCCGCATGGATCTGCCCGACGGCCATGTCGACCGGCTGGTCGAGCGGCTGGCCCGGGCCGGACTGGTCGACGACGCACGCGGCGGCGGACCGGACGCCGAGGCGCTGAGGGAGAAGAAGGAGGTCATGGACCGGTTGCGCCCCGATCTCGCCGCGCTCTCCCTCCTCACCCCCGAGCCGGGCGAGGCGATGGCGCACCTGGCCGCCCGGCGCGGGCTGCGGGTCCAGGTGCGGGGCGCGGGGCGGGTCGGCGCGGTGCTGGCCGCCCTGCTGGCGGGGGCCGGCGTCGGCGAGGTGGACGTGCGCGACGGCGGCCGGGTGGAGCCGGGCGACGTCGCTCCGGGCGGCCTGCCGGCGGAGGCGATCGGCGAGCGCCGGGACAAGTCCGCCCGCCGCGCCGTACGCCGGGCCGCACCCGACCGCCCGCCGCGCAGGCTCCCGGGGTCCCCTTCCGGTCCGGACACTCCGGGCTTCGGCCTGGTGATCCTCGCCCCGAGGGACGACGTGTCGGTGCACGCGCCCCCGCCCTCGGCGGCGGAGCCCCTGATCGCCTCGGGCACCCCTCACCTCTATGCGGGCGTGGTGGAGGGCACGGGCGTCGTCGGCCCCCTCGTGCTGCCGGGCGAGACGGGGTGCGCGGGCTGTCTGGAGCAGGAGCGCGTCGACCGGGATCCGGCGTGGCCACGGCTGGTCGCCCAGTGGCGTTCCGGCACGAGGCGGGCGACACCCGCCTGTGACCTGGCCCTGGCCACGGCGGTCGCCGGGCTGGCGGCCGCCCACGCCCTCGCCTTCCTCGACGGCCGGGCGCCGGCCGTCGAGGCCGCCCGCTGGGAGGTGAGCGCCCCCGCCCTGCGGTGGCGCTCTCGACCGGTACGGCCCCATTCGGCGTGTCCGTGCGGGGCGGCCCGCAAAGGTGAGCGGGAACACCCCTCCGAGGACCGGGGATCGCACGCGACAATGGAGAGGCATCGGCATCCGACGGAGCATCGCCGTACGGCGGACGCGACGCGGCTGTCTGGGACTTGGAGGGCGCATGTCTGATCTTCCCCGGAAGGCGGTCACCCGGACCGCCAAGCTCGCCGCGCTCCCGCTCGGCTTCGCCGGGCGGGCGACCTGGGGCCTGGGCAAGCGGATCGTGGGCGAGTCCGCGGAGATCGTCGGCCGTGAACTGCAGCAGCGCACCGCCGAGCAGCTCTTCAAGGTGCTGGGCGAGCTCAAGGGCGGCGCGATGAAGTTCGGGCAGGCGCTGTCCGTCTTCGAGTCCGCCCTGCCCGAGGAGGTGGCCGGCCCCTACCGCGCGGCGCTCACCAAGCTCCAGGACGCGGCGCCGCCGATGCCGACCCGCACCGTGCACGCCGTGCTCACGGCCCAGCTCGGCGAGGACTGGTCCGAGCTCTTCCTCGAGTTCGACGACAAGCCGGCCGCGGCCGCCTCGATCGGCCAGGTGCACCGCGCGGTGTGGCACGACGGCCGGGAGGTGGCGGTCAAGGTCCAGTACCCGGGGGCCGGCGAGGCCCTGCTGTCCGACCTGAACCAACTCAGCCGCTTCGCACGGCTGTTGGGTCCGCTCATCCCCGGCATGGACGTGAAGCCGCTGATCACGGAACTGCGGGACCGGGTCTCCGAGGAGCTCGACTACGGCCTGGAGGCGCAGGCCCAGCAGGCCCACGCGGACGAGTTCGTCGACGACCCCGACGTCGTGGTGCCGGCGGTGGTCCACCAGTGCGACCAGGTCCTGGTCACCGAGTGGATCGACGGCGTGCCGCTCTCCGAAGTGATCGCCGACGGTACCGAGGAGCAACGCGATCGCGCAGGTCAGCTGCTGTCCCGGTTCCTCTTCTCCGGTCCGGCGCGCACCGGCCTGCTGCACGCCGACCCGCACCCGGGGAACTTCCGGCTTCTGCCCGGCGGCCCCGGAGGCGAGGACGACTGGCGGCTGGGCGTGCTGGACTTCGGCACCGTCGACCGGCTCCCGGGCGGACTGCCCGACCCGATCGGTGAGTCACTGCGCATGACCCTGGACGGAGAGGCCGAGGCGGTCTACGAACTCCTGCGCAGGGAGGGGTTCGTCAAGGAGTCCATCGAGCTGGATCCCGACGCGGTCCTCGACTACCTCGAGCCGATCATCGAGCCGGCCCTGGTGGACGAGTTCACCTTCACCCGCGGCTGGATGCGCAGCCAGGCGGCCAGGATCGCCGACATCCGCTCCCCCGCCCACCAGTTGGGCAAGCAGCTCAACCTGCCGCCGGCCTACCTGCTGATACACCGGGTGACGTTGAGCACGATCGGCGTGCTGTGCCAGCTCGGCGCGACGGTGCGGCTGCGCGAGGAGCTGGAGGAATGGCTGCCGGGCTTCCTCCCGGAGGAGACCGACAAGGACCTGGGAGCGCTGGAGGACACCGAGGAGCCGGAGGAGCTGGAAGCCGAGGATTCGGTCGCGGAGGCGTGAGGCGGAGAGCGAAGGCGTACGAGGGGGGCGGGGTGGCACGAGAGGGAAGGCGGTGTGACGCTTCTCACCACCGCTGCGACCTCACCACCACTCCGAGTCCAGTCGTCCCTCGATCGCCCTGAGGTTGTCGCGGGCACAGGCCTCGCAGTAGTGGCGCCGGACGCCGTGCTCCACGGAGCAGGTCCAGGTGAGGGGCGGCGGCTGCGCGGTCCGCGCACCGCAGTGCGCGCAGGCCACGAGACCGGACCCGGACGAGGAGTCGCCTCGCTCGCCGCCCCCGGCCGGGTCGCCGCCCCCGGCTCGGTCGCTTTCTCCGGCTCGGTCACCGTCTGCGGCTCGGTCACTGTCTCCGGGAGGACGCGTCATCCTCGGGACGATAGCGCCGCTGCCGGGGCTCGTCCGCACAACGCACCGCGGGGGCCGGTCCGTTCGGACGGACCGGCCCCCGCGGGGAAGAGCTTCGCCTCCCGACGGATCGGGAGGCCACCGCTTCAGGTGGGTGTCGTTACTGCATCACGGCCATGGCGAGCGCCCGGCGGGCGCGCAGCGAGGCGCGCTCGGCCCGACGCTGCATCCGGCGAGCGGCCAGCAGGCGCGCGGCCTGACGGCCCTGCTCGGCCTCGCGCAGTCGGTCGTGCATATGCGCACGAGCCAGGGCTTCTGGGATGAGTTGCATCTCGCGGGTCCTGTTCTGACGCGAGTCGTACGCGCCGGTGGTGGTGACGTCTTCGGTCGCGGAGCCTGCGGGCTCGCTGGTGAACGGCTTCATCGGGGCCTGCTTCTTGGGGTCTTGCGTGAGGGGGCGGTCGATCGTTCCTGCGATGTTCATGCTGTGACCGGGTTCTTGCGCGGGCGACCACGCGGCCGCTTGCGGGCGACGACGACACCCTGGACGAACAGCTCGCCACCCCAGACGCCCCAAGGCTCGCGACGCTCCTTGGCGCCGGCGAGGCAGGCCTCGACCAGCGGGCAGGTGCGGCACAGGGACTTGGCGTACTCGACGTCGGCCGGCGTCTCGGCGAAGAAGACTTCCGGGTCGTACGAGCGGCAGGGGACGGGCACGCCGAGGTTCTCGATGGCGTCGTCGAGCGCGGTGAGCGCCGTGAGCGGGGTCAAGGTGGGGTCCTTCGTGAGGCCGGGCGGGGGGATCGTTTCGGAAGGCGGTACGGACGGGGCGTGCGCTTCGAGTTGCACGGTGTGTTGTTCCTCGTCTGGTCGGTCCGGTCCGGTGGGACCGGTTGTCGGCGGGTACCGGGTTCTTTTCTTGTCCCGAGGCCCCTTCGCTCCGTCGTCCCCGTGATCGGGACAAACAGAAGGGCCGCGGATCCCGGGTGGGGTTCCGCGGCCCTGAAGGCGCCGGCCTGATCGAAGATCAGGCTGGATCACTCCAGGGTTCCGGCCCACGGAAGGCCCACATCAGGTGGTGCTGCGTCGTCTGCTTCCGGAATCCGGCACCGGTCGCGGCAAAGGCATAGGCATGCGCCTGACCCTTTACTGCTTCCAGTGCCTCGGTCGGTCGCTCATTGCGCTCGCGGACGGGAAGATCCACGGAGGCAACGGAGGAGGACACGATCCGGCCGGCACTGATGCCGGACAGACCGGTGCCCAGGGTGGAGGCGCCGAGCATGCACGAGGAGACGACCGAGAGATCGGTCAGTTTGGCGGCAGAGCTGCGGTTGATGATGATCACTGGAATCGCCTCCTCTCGGCGTCTCGGGGGACCGGGGATGAGCCCGGTCCGACGGATGTGCAAGCAAGTACAGCACGGAATCAGGGCCTTGGAGAAGGCCGCCGTTCCCGTGTCTAAGAACCTATGGGGATTGCCGGGGCATGCGCAAACTATTTTTCCGACGAGTTCGGATCAATCTCCCGCGCACCGCCCCTCAGTCCTGCGCGTCGCCCTCGGCCACGTCTTGGCCTGCGCAGATGGCCAGAACGTCGGCGCCGTAACGGTTGAGCTTGCGCACTCCGACGCCGGGGATCCGGGCGAGCTCCCCGTCCTCCTCGGGCACGGCCTCGGCGATCGCCATCAGCGTCTTGTCCGTGAAGACGCAGTACGCCGGCTGCCCGCTGCGCCGCGCCTGGACCGCCCGCCAGTCCCGCAGCCGCTCGTAGAGCCCCTCGTCCATGTCGGAGGGGCAGTCCTCGCAGCGCATCAGCTTCATCTCGCCGGCGTCGGTCAGGGTCCGCCCGCAGACCCGGCAGCGGGCCGGGCTGCGCCCGCTGCGCCGCGGCACGGCCGGCGCGACCGCCGCCGCCCGGCCGAAACCGCGCTCGATGCCTCCGGCGCCTCCACCGGCCCGGCCCGCGGCGGACGCTCCCGAACCGGGGCGCAGCCCGTCGAGGAAACGGCTGGGGCGACGACTGGCGCGGCCGCCCGGGGAACGGGAGAGCGCCCAGGAGACGTGCAGACGTTCACGGGCCCGGGTGACGCCGACGTAGAGCAGGCGGCGCTCCTCCTCGATCTGCTCGTCCGTCCGGGCGTAGGTGATCGGCATCATCCCCTCGGCGACGCCGACGAGGAACACGACATCCCACTCCAGGCCCTTCGCCGAGTGCAGCGAGGCCAGGGTGACGCCCTGGACGGTCGGGGCGTGCTGCGCGCTCGCCCGCTCGTCGAGCTCGGCGACCAGATCGGCCAGCGTGGCGCCGGACCGGGCGGCGGCGAAGTCCTGCGCGAGGTGGACCAGCGCGGCCAGCGACTCCCAGCGCTCTCTGACGGCTCCGGAACCGGCCGGCGGCTGCGTGGTCCAGCCCTCGCCCGACAGGACGGCCCGCACCTGGGAGGGCAGGTCGACGGCGTCCTCCAGAAGCGTGTCGTTGCCGCCGAAGCGGGCCGCTCCGCGCAGGGCGACCCCCGCCTTGCGCACCTCGGGCCGGTCGAAGAACCGCTCGGCGCCGCGCAGCTGGTACGGGACGCCGAGATCGGCCAGCGCCTGTTCGTACGTCTCCGACTGCGCGTTCGTGCGGAACAGGACGGCGATCTCCGCGGCCGGGACGCCCGCGTCGAGGAGCTCGCGGATCCGGCGGGCCGCGCCCTCCGCCTCGGCCGGCTCGTCGGGGTATTCGGTGTAGGCGGGCTCGGGGCCGGGCGCGCGCTGGGAGACCAGCTCCAGGCGGTGGTCCGCGGCGCGGCCGCGGGCCTGGGCGAGCAGACCGTTGGCGAGATGCACGACCTGGGGCGTGGAGCGGTAGTCGCGCACCAGCTTGACGACGGTGGCGCCCGGGTGGCGCGTGCGGAAGTCGAGCAGGTGGTCGGGGGTGGCGCCGGTGAAGGAGTAGATCGTCTGACTGGCGTCGCCGACCACGCACAGGTCGTCCCGCTCGCCGAGCCACAGTTCGAGCAGGCGCTGCTGGAGGGGGCTGACGTCCTGGTACTCGTCCACCACGAAGTGCTGGTACTGGGCGCGCACCTGCTCCGCGATGTCGTGGCGGTCCTGCAGGACCGCCACCGTCAGCAGCAGGACGTCCTCGAAGTCGATGACGGCGCGGGCCCGCTTGAGTTCCTCGTAGGCGGCGTAGAGCTGGGCGATCTCGGCCGGGTCGCGGGGGATCTCGCGCCCCGCCTTGGCGGCGGCCAGGGCGTAGTCGGCCGGGACGGTCTGGGTGACCTTGGACCACTCGATCTCCGCGGTGGCGTCCCGCAGCTCGCCCCGGTCGAGCCGCAGGCGGCACGCGGCGGCCGCGTCGG
The DNA here is from genome assembly GCF_024539675.1 of Streptomyces hilarionis. GTDB lineage: Bacteria > Actinomycetota > Actinomycetes > Streptomycetales > Streptomycetaceae > Streptomyces > Streptomyces hilarionis. The sequence continues at coordinate 22,237 of NZ_JAHHIT010000084.1, forward strand.
CGACGAGCTGGATCTTGCGGTCGACGAGCCGGGGAAGGGATCCGCCGATCGCTTTCGGCCAGAAGTACTGGAGCTGACGCAGGGCCGCGGAGTGGAAGGTGCGGGCCTGCACCCCCTGGGCGCCGAGCTGGCGCAGCCTGCCTCGCATCTCCCCCGCGGCACGGTTGGTGAAGGTGACGGCGAGCACGCTGGAGGGCTGGAGGATGCCGGCTCGGACGCCGTAGGCGATGCGGTGGGTGATCGCCCGGGTCTTGCCGGTACCGGCTCCCGCCAGCACGCACACCGGACCGCGCAGGGCGGTGGCCACCTCGCGCTGCTCGGGGTCGAGCCCTTCGAGCACCGCGTCGGCCGAGTCCGGTGCCTGCGGGAAGAGGGAGGAGTGCGTTGCTGCTGTCACACAGCCATGCTGCCAGGTCACCGGAGACGGACGGGCCGGTTGTCCACAGGCGGGCCCCCGCAGTCGTACTAATGCGGGCCCGACGGTGGACGAGTGCGGCGAGCGTCACTCCGGCGCCCGCTCCCGACCGGCGGTCGCGGGAATGGCAGCCCACCCGCGTACGTTCTCCCCCTACGACCGCCCGTCCCCCGACCCGCCGAAGGAGCACGAGAGACATGCTGGGCACCGTGACGATGTACAGCACCACGTGGTGCGGCTACTGCCAGCGGCTGAAGAAGCAGATGGACCGCGAGGGCATCGCGTACACCGAGATCAACATCGAGCAGGACCCGGATTCCGCCGCGTTCGTCGAGAAGGCGAACGGCGGGAACCAGACGGTGCCGACCGTGCTCTTCCCCGACGGTTCGACGCTGACGAACCCGTCGCTGGCACAGGTCAAGCAGAAGATCGGCGCGTGACCGTGTCCGGCGCGTGACCAGGCGCGGCGTGATGACGAGGGGCGGCCCCGAATGCTCGGGGCCGCCCTTCGTCCGTGTCCGCGGCCCGGCTCAGACGCCGCGGGTGGGCAGCGGCTTGCCGTACCAGAGCTCGATCAGGCGGGCCGCGATGGAGATCCCGTAGGGCGGCAGCACCTCGCCGGACTCGAAGGCGGCGCCGAGTTCGTCGCGGGAGAACCAGCGGGCCTCGTGGATCTCGTCGCCGTCGACCTCGATGTCGGTGGACGTGGCGCGGGCCATGAAGCCCAGCATGAGGCTGGACGGGAAGGGCCAGGGCTGGCTGGCGATGTACTCGACCGGGCCGACGGTGATGCCGGCCTCCTCGAAGACCTCGCGGCGCACGGACTGCTCGATGGACTCGCCCGGCTCGACGAACCCGGCGAGGGTCGAGAAGCGGCCCTCGGGCCAGTGCACCTGTCGGCCGAGGAGGATGCGGTCGTCCTCGTCGGTCACGGCCATGATCACCGCGGGGTCGGTGCGCGGGTAGTGCTCGGCGCCGCAGGCGGGGCAGCGGCGGATGTGGCCGGCGGCGGCGATGACGGTGCGCTCGCCGCAGCGGGAGCAGAAGCGGTGGGTGCGCTGCCAGTTCTCCAGTCCGACCGCGTGCACCATCAGGCCCACGTCGCGGGGCGACAGCAGCAGTCCGGCCTCGCGCAGTCCGGCCGGGCGCGCGGACTGGTCGATGCGACCGGGCAGCGCGTCCTTCTGGAGGGCGAAGTAGCTGACGCCGTCGTCGTCGGTGCCCAGGAAGTAGCGGTGCGCCTCGGTGAGGGGCGCCTCGAACGACGGGGTCATGACGAGTTCGGTGCGGCCGTCGGGCGTCTCGTCGATGAGGACCTGGCCGCCGGAGACGACGAAGCACCGTGTCGTCGGGTGGCTCCACGCGGCGGCAAGCCAGGCCTCGTCGAGCCGGTGGTGGGCGGCCCGGTCCACGCCGCTCGGCGCGGTGAGCGAAATGGGTCGATCGGCGTTCTGGTCGGTCCAGGTGGTCACGGGTACTTCCAACTCCCCCGGTGGAACGGTTGTTTCGGCGGGCGGTTCAGCGGGACGTACAGCAGGGGACGACCGGTTCGGGAGCGGTGTCGCGGGGCGGGGCGGTCTGCCCGGTGTGCGCCCCGCGCGCGGGCCCCGCGGGCCGATCGGGGATCTCAGGGCGCATGACGCCAGTTCTCCGCGAGGTCGCCCCAGAGGTGGGCGGCGGTCTCGACGCCCTTGAGGAGGAGGTCGAGCTCGACCTTCTCGTTCGGCGCGTGCCAGCCGTCCGAGGGGACGGAGATCCCCAGGAAGAGCACGGGGGCGCCGAGGACCTCCTGAAGGTCGGCGGCCGGGCCGGAGCCGCCCTCGCGGGTGAAGCGGACGGGCGTCTCGAAGGCGCGGCCCATGGCGCGGACCACGGATTGCAGCGCCGGGTGGTCCAGCGGGGTCAGACACGGACGGGTGGCCGGGCTGAACGTGATCTCGTGCCGGATGCCGGCGGGCAGCTGCTCGACGGCCCACGCGCGGACGGCCTTCTCGACGTGCTCGGGGTCCTGGCCGGCGACGAGCCGGAAGGACAGCTTCACGAACGCCGAGGACGGGACGACGGTCTTGCTGCCGGGACCCTGGTAGCCGCCGCCGATGCCGTTGACCTCAGCCGTGGGGCGGGCCCAGATGCGCTCCAGGGTGGTGTGCCCCGCCTCGCCGTGGACGGCGTGCGAGTGCGCGGTGCGCAGCCACTGCTCCTCGTCGAAGGGCAGCTCGGCGAAGAGTGCGCGCTCGCGGTCGGTGAGCTCCACGACGCCGTCGTAGAAGCCGGGCACGGCCACGCGCGCGTGCTCGTCGTGCAGGGTCGCCACCAGGCGGGCGGCCGCGGTGGCCGGGTTGGGCACGGCGCCGCCGAAGGAGCCCGAGTGGATGTCCTGGTCGGGGCCGAGGAGCCGGATCTCGCACTCGGCGAGACCGCGCATGCCGGTGCACACGGTGGGGGTGTCCTCGGACCACATGCCGGTGTCGGAGACGATCACGGCGTCCGCGGCGAGCCGCTGCGCCTGCCGCTCGACCAGGTCGCGGAAGTTCGGGGAGCTGGACTCCTCCTCGCCCTCGATCAGCAGCTTGAGGGTGACGGCCGGGGCCGCACGGCCGGTGGCGGCGAGGTGCGCGCGTACCCCCAGGGTGTGGAAGAAGACCTGGCCCTTGTCGTCGGCCGCCCCGCGCGCGTAGAGGCGGTTCCCGCGCACGACGGGTTCGAAGGGGTCGCTGTCCCAGCCGTCCTCGACGGCGGCGGGCTGCACGTCGTGATGGCCGTAGACCAGGACGGTGGGGGCCTGCGGATCGCCGGACGGCCACTCGGCGTAGACGGCCGGCGCGCCCGGCGTCGGCCAGACCTCGACCGTCGGGAAGCCGGTCTCCGCCAGCTTGGCGGCGAGCCAGTCCGCGCTGCGCCGTACGTCGGGTGCGTGGTCGGGCTGGGCCGACACCGACGGGATGCGCAGCCACTCGGCGAGGTCGTCGAGGAACGCGGCGCGGTGCTGCTCGACGTACGTGCGGACGGCGCTGACGGCACTGTCAACGGTTTGGCTCATGGCCACGAGCCTATCGGCCCGCGCCGTCGTCCTCGCCGGGTCCTCGCAAGCCCGGTTCGCGCCCGGCCGGCGCGTCGCCGTCGCGCCCGGCGGCCTCCTCCCCGGTCAACAGGCGCTCCAGCGCGGCACGATCGGGCAGTCCGGGCGGCCGTACGACGTCGCCGGTGCGCACGTACAGGAAGCCCGCTGTGACGGATTCCACGGGCACGCCCTGCTGCTCGGCCCACGCCAGCCGGTACAGCGCGAGCTGGAGCGGGTCGGCCGTGCGCGCGCGGTGGGTCTTCCAGTCGAGGATGTCGTAGGTCGCCGTGTCTCCGTCGCCCTCCTTGTAGACGGCGTCGATGCGGCCCCTCACGACGCGGCCGGCGAGGGCGAGCTGGAAGGGCGCCTCGACGCGGTAGGGGGTGCGGTGGGCGTACTCGGTGCGTTCGAAGGCGTCCTTGAGCGCCTGGAGGTCGCGCTCGTCGGCGATCTCGGCGTCGTCCCCGGGCAGTTCGTCGGGCCCGAGCAGGGGGAGCGTCAGTTCCTCGAAGCGGGCCTCCACCCAGGCGTGGAACCGGGTGCCCCGGCGCGCGGCCGGCTGCGGGGGGCGCGGCATGGGGCGGGCGAGTTCCTGGGCGAGGCCGTCCGGATCGGCGGCCAGCCGCAGGACCTGGGACGCGGTCAGGGTCGTCGGAAGGGGGACGTCCGTGACGCTTCGGCGGGCGCGCAGCAGTTCGCCGGCGAGGGCGTCGAGGTCGCGGTCCCAGGAGGCCACGGCGCGGGCTTCCTCGGGGGTGAGGCGGTTCCCGCGCGCGGGGCCGGGGGCGCGGCCGGGGCCCGTGGCCTGGTGGGGCACGGCGAGGGAGGGGCGGGCGTCCTCGTCGAAGGGGTCCTCGAAGGGGTCCTCGTAGGGGTCCTCGAGGGGGCCGTCCTCGAGAGGATCCTCGTCGAGCGGCACGTCCGCGAAGGGGTCGGGTTCGTCGAGGGGCGGCTCGTCCTCGTCGGGGGGAGGCGGCCAGTCGGGGTCGTCGTGGGCGTCGGGGTCGTGGGCGGGAGCGGGATGGCCGTCCTCGTGCGCCGCGAGGGCGTCGAGGTGGGCGAGGACGGTCTCGGCGGCGGTCCGTCGGCGGGCCAGCGCGGCGTCGTCCAGCGGGAGCGGCCACACCTGGTCGACGGCGGCCCGGTGCAGGGCGGGGTTCTCGGCGTCCTCCCCGGGCTCGTCCGCCCAGACCTCGATCTCGCCGTGTCCGGCCGCGCAGTGGTCGTGCAGCGCCCGGAGGAAGCCGGACGGTCCGCGGGGCTTCTTCTGGGTGGGGCCCCACCAGTGGCCGGAGCCCAGGAGGAGGGAGCGGGGGCGGGTGAAGGTGACGTAGCCGAGGCGGAGCTCCTCGGTGTGCTGATGTTCCTTCATGGCCTCGTGGAAGGCCTTCATGCCTCGCGCGTCCCAGGACTCGACGTCGGGGAGGGTGTCGGCGTCGCCGCGCAGTTCGTGCGGCAGCACCTTGGCCTGCGCGGTCCACTTCTCGCGGCCCTGGCCGCTGGGAAAGGTGCCGACGACCAGGCCGGGGACCACGACGACGTCCCACTCCAGGCCCTTGGAGCGGTGCGCGGTGAGCACCTTGACGGTGTTCTCGCCGCCCGGGAGCGCGTTGTCGAGGCCCTTCTCGTACTGGGCGGCGGTGCGCAGGAAGCCGAGGAAGGCCAGCAGGCTCGCCTCGCTCTCGTGGGCGGCGAAGGAGGCGGCGATGTCGAGGAAGTTGGACAGGGTCTCGCGGCGGCGGGCGGCCAGGGCGTGCGGCGACGCCGACAGTTCGACCTCCAGCCCGGTGACGGCCAGGACGCGGTGCAGGACGTCCATCAGAGGGTCGGCCAGCGAGCGGCGCAGGTCGCGCAGCTCGGCGGCGAGGCGGGCGAAGCGTACGCGCGCGTCCGGCGAGAAGGGGAGCCCGTCGTCGTCGCCCGTGCCGCCGTCGGCGTACAGGGGCGTCTCCAGGAACGTGTCGAGGGCGTCGGCGAGCGATATCACCTCGGACGGGTCGACCCCTTCGACGGCCTCGGCGAGGCGGCGGTCCGGGTCGTCGCCGCCGTCCCCGCGCGCGTGGCCGACGAGGAGCCGGGCGCGCCGGCCCAGGAGGGCGAGGTCGCGCGGGCCGATGCGCCAGCGGGGGCCGGTGAGCAGCCGGACCAGGGAGGCGTTGGCCCCGGGGTCCTGGAGGACCTCACAGACGGCGACGAGGTCGGCGACCTCGGGCAGGTGCAGCAGCCCGGACAGGCCCACCACCTCGACGGGGACGTCCCGGGCGACCAACGCGCCCTGGATCTCGGCGAAGTCGGTGGCCGTGCGGCACAGGACGGCGATCTCGCCGGGCGCGGTGCCGGTGCGCACGAGATGGGCCACGGAGTCGGCGATCCAGTCCATCTCCTCGGCGTGGGTGGGCAGCAGGGCGCAGCGGACCACGCCGTCGCGTTCGGCGCCGGGGGCGGGGCTGAGCGCCTCCACGCCCGCGTGCATGGCGCGCAGGGGCTCGGCGAGGTCGTTGGCGAGCTCCAGGAGGCGGCCGCCGCTGCGGCGGTTCTCGCTGAGCGACTGCCGGCGTGCCCTGCTGCCGTCGGCGTGCGCGAAGTGCGCGGGGAAGTCGTCGAGGTTGGCGACGGAGGCTCCGCGCCAGCCGTAGATGGCCTGGCAGGGGTCCCCGACGGCGGTCACGGGGTGGCCGGTGCCGCCGCCGAACAGGGCGGCCAGGAGGATGCGCTGGGCCACCGACGTGTCCTGGTACTCGTCGAGCAGGACGACGCGGAACTCGTCCCTCAGAAGGGGGCCCACTTCGGGAACCTGGGCCAGTTGTGCGGCCAGGGCGATCTGGTCGCCGAAGTCGAGCAGGTCGCGTTCGCGTTTGGCGGCCCGGTAGCGCAGCACCAGGTCGGCCAGTTCGCGCCGGGCGGCGGCCGTCTCGGGCGCTTTGCGCAGGTCGGCGTTGGTGAGTCTCGCGCCGTCCAGGGAGAGCAGCAGCTCGGCGTCCCACCGGCGCAGGTCCTCGGGTCGTACGAGGTGCTCGGCGAGTTCGGCGTCGAGCGCTAGGAGGTCGCTGATCAGGTCGGCGAAGGAGCGGGTGAGCGACGGGTAGGGGCCGGGCGCCTCGCGCAGCACGCGCGCGGCGAGCTGGTAGCGGGTGGCGTCGGCGAGCAGGCGGGCCGTCGGCTCCAGCCCGATGCGCAGGCCGTGATCGGTCAGCAGCCGGCCGGCGAAGGCGTGGTAGGTGGAGATCGCCGGCTCGCCCGGCGGGTGGTCGGGGTCGATCACGTCGGGGTCGGTGACGCCCGCCCTGACCAGTGCCTTGCGGACGCGCTCGGCGAGCTCCCCGGCGGCCTTGTTGGTGAAGGTCAGGCCGAGGACCTGCTCGGGGGCGACCTGGCCGGTGCCCACCAGCCACACCACGCGCGCCGCCATCACGGTCGTCTTGCCCGACCCGGCGCCGGCCACGATCACCTGCGGGGCAGGCGGCGCGGTGATGCAGGCCGTCTGCTCCGGGGTGAAGGGGATCCCGAGGAGCTCCTTGAGCTGCTCGGGATCGCTGATACGGGCGGGCATGGGGAGAGGCTAGCGGCGGGCACTGACACTCGATGACAAATCACCCGTCGTCCCGGCGGAAGCGCAGCTCAGCGCGGGTGGTGCGGTCCGTCACACCCTCGCCCGGCAGGACCGCCGGGCTCACTCGACGACGTGCCGTCCCTCGGGGCGGGCGCTGCACGAGGCGCGGAACGCGCAGTGGGCGCACTGCTGGCCCGCGGTCGGCGTGAACCGCTCGTCGAGGACCTTGCCCGCCGCCGTGGCCAGCAGGTCCCCGACCCACTCGCCCTCCAGCGGCTCCTGCGCCTGCACCTTGGGCAGGGCGTCCCCGCCGTCCCGCTTGGCGGCGCCCTGACGCAGCTGGACGAGTTCCGCGCCGCCGGGTGCGGGCCGCACGCCGTCGAAGGCCTCGTCGACGGCGCCTTCGCGCACGGCGAGCTGGTAGACGGCGAGCTGGGGGTGGCGGTCCACCTCGCGGGCCGTGGGCGCCTGCTTGCCCGTCTTGAAGTCGACGACGTAGGCGCGGCCTTCGCCGTCCGCCTCCACACGGTCCATCTGGCCGCGGATGCGCACCTGGTAGTCGCCGGCCTCGAGCGTGACGTCGAAGTCGTGCTCGCTGGCCACCGCGGTGCGGCCCGCGCGGTCCGTCACGTGCCACTGGAGGAAGCGTTCGAGCGCCACGCGCGCGTGCGCCTTCTCCTGCGCCGACTTCCAGGGCGCGTCGAAGGCGAGGGCGTTCCACACGGAGTCGAGGCGTTCCATGAGGACGTCGAGGTCGGCCGGGGTGTGCCCGGAGGCGACCTCGTCGGCGAGGACGTGCACCACGTTGCCGAAGCCCTGGGCGACGGTGGCGGGGGCGTCGGCCTTCACCTCGCGGCCCAGGAACCACTGCAACGCGCAGGTGTTGGCGAGCTGGTCGAGGGCGCTGCCGGAGAGCACGACGGGCTGGTCGCGGTCGCGCAGCGGCACCTTGCTCTCGGTCGGCTCGAACATGCCCCACCAGCGGTAGGGGTGGGCGGCCGGCGCCAGGGGCCTGCCGTCCTCGTCGGCGAGCGCCGCGAGCCGGGCCAGGCGACGGGCGGCGGCCTCCCTGAGGGGGGCGGACGCGCGCGGGTCGACCGTCGTCGCGCGCAGTTCGGCGACCAGGGCGGCGACCGAGAGGGGGCGACGGGGGCGGCTCGTGACGTCCTTGGGCGCGACGCCGAGCTCGGTCAGGAAGCGGGAGGGCTGGTCGCCGTCGTCGGCGGGCGCCTTCACCGCGGTGACGACGAGCCGCTCCCGCGCGCGGGTGGCGGCCACGTAGAAGAGGCGGCGCTCCTCGGCGAGCAGCGCGCCCGGGGTCAGCGGCTCGGCGAGTCCGTCGCGGCCGATGCGGTCGGCCTCCAGGAGGGAGCCGCGACGGCGCAGGTCCGGCCACAGGCCTTCCTGGACGCCGGCCACCACGACCAGGCTCCATTCGAGGCCCTTGGCGCGGTGGGCGGTCATCAGGCGCACGGCGTCGGGGCGTACGGCCCGCCGGGCGAGGGTGTCGGCGGCGATGTCCTCGGCCTCGATCTCGGCCAGGAAGTTCAGCGCGCCGCGACCGCCGGTGCGCTCCTCCGCGCGCGCGGCGGTGGCGAAAAGCGCGCACACGGCGTCGAGGTCACGGTCGGCGTTGCGGCCGGCCGCGCCGCCGCGCCGGGCGGCCCGCTCCAGGCGCGCGGGCCAGGGCGTGCCGTCCCACAGGTCCCACAGCGCCTCCTCGGCCGTGCCGCCGCGCGCGAGACGCTCACGGGCCGTCGCCAGCAGGGCCCCCAGGCGCTGGGCCCCGCGCGCGTAGGCCGGGTCGTGGGAGACCAGCCGCTCGGGCTGGGCCAGCGCGCGGGCGAGCAGGACGTCGGAGGGCGGCGGCAGCGGGTCTCCGGCGGCGCGCTCCTCCTCGCGCAGCGCCCGGCCGAGGCGGCGCAGATCGGCGGCGTCCATGGCCGCGAGGGGCGAGGTGAGCAGGGTGAGCGCGGTCTCGGCGTCGAGCCAGCAGCCCTCGGCGCCCACGGCGGCTCGGGCGCGCCCCAGCGCCTCCGCGCCGTCCTCGCCCTCGTCGACGTCCGCGCCGTCCTCGACGTGCGCAACGTCCTCCCCCGGGCCGTCGGAGTCCCGCCCGCTGTGCGGGGCCGGGTCGTGCTCCGTCCGCGCGGTGAGCCGGCCCTCGGCGTCGGCGCTCCCGGTGGGCGGTGCCGGGGCGGTCGCCGTCGGCTGGGCGGTCTCCGCCGTGGCGACCGCCCGCAGAGCCGTGAGCAGGGGGGCGACCGCCGGTTCGTGGCGCAGGGGGAGGTCGTCGCCGTCGATGTCGAGGGGGACTCCGGCGGACGTGAGGGCGCGGCGGACCGTCGGGATCGTGCGGGACCCGGCGCGTACGAGGACGGCCATCTCGCCCCAGGGGACGCCGTCCTCCAGGTGCGCGCGACGCAGGATGTCGGCGACGTTGTCGAGCTCGGCGCCCGGGGTCGGGTACGTGTGGACCTCGACGCTGCCGCCGTCGCGTACGGCCGCGAGTTCGCGGTGGGCGCGGACCTTCGCGGCGGGCAGGCGGGTCAGGGGCATCCGCTGGGTGAGCAGCCGGGTGGCGGCCAGCAGGGCGGCGCCGGAGCGCCGGGAGGTGCGCAGGACCTCGACGGGGGCCGGACTGCCGTCGCGGCGCGGGAAGGCCTGGGGGAAGTCGAGGATGCCGTTCACGTCGGCGCCGCGGAAGGTGTAGATCGACTGGTCGGGGTCGCCGAAGGCGACCAGGGTGCGGCCGCCGCCGGCGAGGGCGTGCAGCAGCCGCACCTGGGCCGGGTCGGTGTCCTGGTACTCGTCGACGAACACCGCGTCGTACTGCGCGGCGAGCCGCTCGGCGACGTCGGCGCGGTGGGCGAGGAGGACCGCGCGGTGGACGAGTTCCGCGTAGTCGATCACGCCGTGCAGGTCGAGCACGTCGAGGTACTCGGCGAGGAAGGCGGCGGCGGCCCGCCAGTCGGGACGGCCGATGCGGTGGGCGAAGGCGTCCAGGGAGGAGGCGTCGAGGCCCAGCTCGCGGCTGCGGGCCAGCACCGCGCGGACCTCGTCGGCGAAGCCGCGGGTGGTGAGACAGGCGCGCAGTTCGTCCGGCCACCGCACGTGCGCGAGCCCGAGCCGTTGCAGGTCGAGCTGGCCGGCGAGCAGCTCGCGGACCGCCACGTCCTGCTCGGGGCCGGACAGCAGCCGCAGCGGCTCGACGAACATCTCGGCGTCCTGGTGGGCGCGGACCAGGGCGTAGCAGTACGAGTGGAAGGTGGTCGCCTGGGGCGCGTGGGCGGCGCCCATGCGGAGGGCCATGCGGTCGCGCAGTTCGACGGCCGCCTTGCGGCTGAAGGTGAGCACCAGGACGCGCGCGGGATCGCCGCCAGCGGCGATCCTGGCCGCCACGGACTCCACGAGCGTGGTGGTCTTCCCCGTGCCCGGACCGGCCAGGACGAGCAGGGGACCCGCGCCGTGGTCAACCACCGCGCGCTGGGCGGCGTCCAGACGAGGGGGGGCCACCCGGGCCGCCGGGGTGCGCACCAGCCGGTAGGCGCCACGACTGCCCTGCCGCCCCTGGGGGTGCGACAGGCGCCTGGTGGACGAAGAGGAGCTCACGTGGTTCGCCGGTCCTGGTGGGTGTGCTGGTTGACGGAGCGACGCTCGGGAAGAGCGGTGGTCGCGGGATGAGAGAGACGTGTGCAGCCGACGCTACGCCGACCGGCAGCCCGGAAAGACAGCTTCCGCTTCTTCCCCGGAGCCCCTGCTCGCCCACGCGACCCGAGTCGCCCACGCGGCCCTTCCGGCCCACGCCGCGCCCCCGGCCCACGCGACACTCCGAGCCCGCGGGCCACGCGCGACCCTCGCCCCTCGAACGTACGCCATGTCGCGGACGTGCCCGGTTCGCACGGTTTCCCCCGTACGGGCCACAAGATCCCCCCGGCTCCCCGCGATGGCGGAAGCTGTCAGGTGTGACCTTCCGCGTCCTGGCCGCCGTCCCATCTCGCCCGTCTCATGTCGAGGCGCGGCACATGGCCCTCGGCCGCCCTGCTCGCCTCCTTCAGCGGGGTGCCCTCGGCGCGGTAGTGGTTCAGCGCCCGCAGCTCGTGGCCGGGCAGCAGCACCCCGTCCGCGCGCACGACACGCCACCACGGGGCGGTGCCGCCGTAGAGCGCCATCACCCGGCCGACCTGTCTCGGGCCGCCCTCCTCCAGCCACTCCGCGACGTCCCCGTACGTCATGACCCGCCCGGGCGGGATCAGATCCGCGACCTCGAGGACCCGCTCGGCGTACTCCGGCAGCGCGTCGGTGTACTCCGGGCGGGCGTCGTCCGGAAGGCTCTGCTCGCTCATCCGCCCCATCCTGCCCCACGGCACCGACAATGCGACGGGCCCGCGACCGTGTGTGCCCCTCGCCCCCCGGCGGTCCGTCGGGCAGACTGTGCGCCCCCGCATTTGCACCCTGATGCCCCCGTGTGTCGGTGCGGCATGCCACCATCGTGCGGGCGGTGACCGGTGATACGAGACCAAGAAGAGACGATGAAGCAGCAGGGCGTGCGACCTGAGGGCGCGGAGGGCACCTCTGACGCTGCGTCGCGCCCGGACGCCGCCGACGGGGTGCCGCAGGACGGCATACAGCAGGACCGAGTGCCGAAGCGCGAGGTCGCGCAGGGCGGCGCGCCGCAGGAGGAGACACGGGAGGCCGAGGTAGCGCGGGAGGTGCACATCGACGAGGTGGAGGGCGACGAACCCCTGCTTCCCGCGCGCGTGCACCGTCCTCCCGACCTGATGCGCCTGCTGATCGGCGTGCTCGCCGTCGTCGTCCTGCTGGGCATCGCCGCCTTCGCACACGGAACGACCTCGGGCCTCGAGCAGGACATCAACAAGGGCACCGGACAGGCGCCCGACCTGCTGATCAAGATCGCGGGTCTGGCCTCCAGCATCGCGATCCTGCTCGTGCCCGTGGCGTTCGCGATCGAGCGGCTGATCAAGCGGGACGGCCTGCGCATCGCCGACGGTGTGCTCGCGGCGGTCCTCGCGCACGGCGTGACCCTCGCCACCGACCTCTGGGTCGCCAAGGGCGCTCCCGGTTCGATCCAGGAGGCGCTCACCCAGCCCTCCCCCGGCGACGTCCACGCCCTCACCGACCCGGTGCACGGCTACCTGGCGCCCGTCATCGCCTACATGACGGCCGTCGGCATGTCGCGGCGGCCGCGCTGGCGCTCGGTGCTGTGGATCGTGCTGCTGCTGGACGCCTTCTCGATGCTCGTCACCGGCTACACCACCCCCTTCTCGATCATCCTCACGGTGCTGATCGGCTGGACGGTGGCGTACGGCACGCTGTACGCGGTCGGCTCCCCGAACGTGCGCCCCACCGGGCGGACGCTGATGGCGGGACTGCGGCACGTCGGGTTCCGCCCGGTGAGCGCGGCCCGCGCGGAGGTCCCCGACGCCGCCGAGGGCGATCGCGGCCGACGCTACTTCGTCCACCTGGAGGACGGCCCGCCGCTGGACGTGACGGTCGTCGACCGGGAGCAGCAGGCCCAGGGCTTCTTCTACCGCGCGTGGCGCAACCTGACCCTGCGCGGCTTCGCCACCCGCAGCAGCCTGCAGTCGCTGCGCCAGGCGCTGGAGCAGGAGGCCCTGCTCGCCTACGCGGCCATCGCGGCGGGCGCCAACGCGCCGAAGCTGATCGCGATGTCGGAGCTCGGACCCGACGCGGTGATGCTCGTCTACGAGCACACCGGCGGCCGCACCCTCGACTCGCTGTCGGACGAGGAGATCACCGACGATCTGCTGCGCAACGCCTGGCATCAGGTGCGGGCGCTTCAGTCGCGGCGGATCGCGCACCGTCGCCTCGCGGGCGACGCCATCCTGGTGGATCGTTCCGGCACGGTGATCCTGACCGATCTGCGCGGCGGCGAGATCGCGGCCGGCGACCTGCTGCTGCGCATGGACGTCGCCCAGTTGGTGACGACGCTCGGACTGCGCGTCGGCGCCGAACGCGCGGTCGCCTCCGCGGTGGGCGTCCTCGGACCGGACGCGGTCGCCGACTGTCTGCCGATGCTCCAGCCCATCGCGCTGACCCGCTCCACGCGCGCGACGCTGCGCCGGCTGGCCCGCGAGCGGGCTCAGCGCGAGCGCGACGCCGTCCTGGAGGCCTCCCAGCAGGCCAAGCAGGCGCGCCTGGAGGCGACAGGACACGACGAGGCCGGGACCGTCGCCCTGGACAAGCCCGGCAAGAAGGCCGAGCGCGCGGAGGCGCGGGCCGAGAAGCGCGCCATCGACGAGGCGCTGGAGGAGGCGCGCGAGGAGGACCTGCTGACGCAGATCCGGCACGAGGTGCTGCTCATCCGCCCCCAGGCGCCGGTCGAGCCGGCCCGGCTGGAGCGTGTGCGGCCGCGCACGTTGATGAGTGTCATCGCGGGCGCCATCGGGGCGTACTTCCTGTTGACGCAGCTCACGCACATCGAGTTCGGCCCCCTCATCGAGAACGCCGACTGGGGCTGGGTCGCCGCCGCCGTGCTGTTCTCCGCGCTGAGCTACGTGGCCGCGGCCATGAGCCTGCTGGGCTTCGTCCCGGAGCGGGTGCCGTTCCCGCGGACCGTGGCCGCCCAGGTCGCCGGCTCCTTCGTGAAGATCGTCGCTCCGGCGGCGGTCGGCGGGGTCGCGCTCAACACGCGCTTCCTCCAGCGCTCGGGGGTGCGGCCGGGGCTCGCCGTCGCCAGCGTCGGCGCGTCGCAGCTGTTCGGTCTCGGCTGCCACATCCTGATGCTGCTGTCGTTCGGCTATCTGACGGGAACCGAGAAGACGCCGTCGCTGTCGCCGTCCCGCACGGTCATCGCGGGTCTGCTCACGGTGGCGGTGCTCGTGCTCGTGGTGACGTCGGTGCCGTTCCTGCGCAAGTTCGTCTCCACGCGCGTGCGGTCGCTGTTCGCCGGCGTCGTGCCGCGCATGCTGGACGTGCTCCAGCGGCCGCAGAAGCTGGTCACCGGCATCGGCGGCATGCTCCTGCTCACCGCCTGCTTCGTGATGTGCCTGGACGCGTCGATCCGCGCGTTCGGCGACGGGTCGACCTCGCTGAGCATCGCCAGCGTCGCCGTCGTCTTCCTCGCGGGCAACGCGCTGGGCTCCGCCGCCCCGACACCGGGCGGCGTCGGGGCCGTCGAGGCGACCCTGACGGTCGGTCTCATCGCCGTCGGCCTTCCCAAGGAGGTGGCGGCCCCCGCGGTGCTGCTCTTCCGCCTGCTGACCCTGTGGCTCCCGGTCCTCCCGGGCTGGCTCGCCTTCAACCAGCTCAGCCGCAAGGGCGCCCTTTAGTAGCCGACTGCCCCCGAGTGCCGGCAGCCGGCGGCGTGGCTCGCCGCCGAACGGCACTGCCGTACCTCGTACGGCCCGCGCCCCGCGCGCGTGCCGTGACGCCGCCGCAGGATGGGTGTCATGCCGAACCCCTCCCGTCTGCGCGTCGCCGCCGTGGCCGCCGTCTGCGTGCTGTCGTCCTCCCTGGCGGCGGGCTGCGGCGACGAGGCGGGGGACGGCGACCTGACGGCCCAGAAGCTGACCTGGAAGGACTGCCCGGCCCCCTCCCAGGCGGAAGGGGGCGGCGGCGCGCCCTCTCCGCTGCCGCACGGCGGCGCGTGGCAGTGCGCCACCATGAAGGCGCCCCTCGACTGGGCGGACCCCAAGGGCGACACCATCGGCATCGCCCTGATCAGGGCCCGGGCCGACGGAGCCCGCAGCAGGCGCATCGGCTCGCTGATCTTCAACTTCGGCGGCCCGGGCGGCTCGGGCGTCTCCACGCTGCCCGCCTTCGGCGACCAGTACGCGGCCCTGCGCACCCGCTACGACCTGGTGAGCTTCGACCCGCGCGGAGTCGGCCGCAGCGCCGGCGTGCGCTGCGAGAACGACCAGCAGCTCGACGCCTACTTCCAGCAGGACGCCACCCCCGACGACGCCGCGGAGCGCGCCGCCCTGCTGAAGCACACCAGGACGTTCAACGCGGCCTGCGAGAAGCACTCCGGCAGGACGCTGCCCCACGTGCGGACCACCGACGCGGCCCGTGACATGGACCTGATGCGCCAGGTCCTCGGCGACGACCGGCTGTACTACTTCGGCATCTCCTACGGCACCGAGCTGGGCGGCGTGTACGCCCACCTGTTCCCGAAGAAGGTGGGGCGCGCGGTGTTCGACGGCGTCGTCGACCCCACGCAGACGTCCGAGCAGGGCTCGCTGGGGCAGGCCCGGGGCTTCCAGCTCGCGCTGCGCAACTTCGCCGAGGACTGCACGTCCAAGGCTGAGGACTGCCCCGTCGGGGACACCCCCCAGGACGTCGAGGACCGCATCGCGCACCTCCTGCCGGCCCTCGACCGCAAGCCGATCCCGGGCATCTTCCCGCGGGTGCTGACCCAGAGCGCGGCAACGAACGGCATCGCCCAGGCCCTGTACGCCAAGGAGTTCTGGGCATACCTCACCGAAGGGCTGGAGCAGGCCTACGCGGGGGACGGGCAGACCCTGATGCTGCTGTCCGACCTGATGAACGGGCGCAGCGAGAACGGCGAGTACAGCAACATCACCGCCGCCAACGTCTCCATCAACTGCGCCGACGACAAGCCGCGCTACTCGGTCGCCCAGGTGCAGGCGCAGCTGCCCCGGTTCCGTGCCGCCTCCCCCGTCTTCGGGGACTTCCTGGCCTGGGGCATGGTGAGCTGCACCGACTGGGCCGTGCCGGGCGCCGCCGACCATCCGGACGTGAGCGCGCCGGGGTCGGCGCCGATCCTGGTCGTGGGCAACACCGGGGACCCCGCGACCCCGTACGAGGGCGCGGGCAAGATGGTGGACGCGCTGGGCCGGGGGGTCGGGGTCGAGCTGACGTACAAGGGGCAGGGACACGGCGCGTACGACAGCAAGAACAAGTGCGTCCAGGGGGCGGTGAACGGCTACCTGCTGAACGGCACGGTGCCCGCCGCCGGAACGGTCTGCTCCTGACGCCGGCCGCCGCAGCCCTCCGGTCCCGACACCCCTCGCCGGAACCCTCCGGTCCCGACACCCCTCGCCGGAACCGACCGCTTCCGACACCGGCGCCGGAACCGTCCGTTCCCGGCGCCCGCCGCCCAGGCCGTCCGCGTCCGGTCCCCGCCGCGCCCTCCGACCGGCCATGAACCCCTCGACCTCCTGAAACCGCAGGTCAAAGGGTTATCCACAGGCTCGGACGGCCGGGTCGCCCGCCGCCTACCATGGCCTGACAGCCGTCCGCCGCCGAGCGTGGACGGCACGCGAGGGGGGACGTGCGATGGCGCGATGGGGACGGTGGACGGCGTTGGGCGCCGCCGCCGCACTGCTGGCGACGGGCTGTGCCGGTGGGTCGGGCGGGAGCGGGGACGGCAAGGGGAGGACGGCCGGCGCGTCCGCCTCGACCGGCTCCTCCGCGACGCCGGGCGCCGCGATCGCCCCGCCCGCCTCGCTGACCGGACAGAAGCTGGAATGGGGCCGCTGCAAGGGCACGGCGGACTCCGCCACACCGGACGCCGCCTGGCAGTGCGCCACGCTCAGGACGCCCCTGGACTGGTCGAGGCCGGACGGCGACACGATCGACATCGCCCTGGTGCGGGCCAGGTCCCGGGCGAGCGGAGGCGACCGGGCCGGCTCTCTGCTGTTCAACTTCGGCGGGCCCGGCGGCTCGGGCGTCTCGACGCTTCCCGCCTTCGGCTCCACATTCTCCTCCCTTCGCGAGCACTACGACCTGGTGAGCTGGGATCCGCGCTCGGTCGGCGCCAGCGAGGGCGTCCGCTGCCGCAGCGACAAGGACATCCAGGCCGCCGAGTCGCTGGACTACACCCCTGACACCCCGGCGGAGGAGCGGGCGTTCTTCCAGGACGCCACCGACTTCGGCAAGGGCTGTGCGAAGGCAGCGGGCCGCCTGCTGGCCCACGCGTCGACGACCGACACCGCCCGCGACATGGACCTGCTGCGCGAGGTCCTCGGCGACCGGAAGATGCACTACTTCGGCATCTCCTACGGCACCGAACTGGGCGGCGTGTACGCCCATCTGTTCCCGAGGAACGTGGGACGGATCGTCCTGGACGCCGTCGTGGACCCGACCGCCGGCGCGGTGGGCCATGCGCAGAACCAGGCACGCGGCTTCCAGCGGGCGCTCGACGACTATCTCGCCTCGACCGGCGAGGACCCGAAGAAGGGCAGCCGGGAGATCGCGGACCTGCTGCACCGGCTCGACGGCGCGCCGTTGCCCGCCTCCGACGGACGCAAGCTGACGCAGACGCTCGCCCTCACGGGCATCGTGCTGCCGCTGTACAGCGAGCAGAGCTGGCCGAGCCTGACCAGGGCCCTGGCCGCTGCGAAGAAGGGGGACGGCACCGAGCTGCTGACGCTCGCCGACGGTTACAACGACCGCGACTCGTCGGGGCACTACGGCACGTCGGCCCACTCCCAACGGGTCATATCGTGCTTGGACGACAGGCAGCGGCCCACCGCGGAGGCGACGAAGCGGAGACTGGCGCAGTTCGAGAGGATCTCCCCCGTCTTCGGCGACTTCCTGGCCTGGGACACGGCCGGGTGGTGCCACGACTGGCCGGTGGCCGGGCAGTACGACACCCCGGAGGTGAGCGCCGCGGGCGCGGCGCCGATCCTGCTGGTCGGCAACACCGGGGACCCGGCCACGCCCTACGAGGGCGCCCGCAGGATGGCGGACGAACTGGGCAAGGGGGTCGGAGTGCTGCTCACCTGGAAGGGCGAGGGGCACGGCGCCTACACGAGCGGGGACGACTGCGTGGCCTCGACGGTGGACGCCTACCTGCTGCGGGGGACGGTGCCGAAGGACGGCAAGGTCTGCTCATGACGACGGCGGGGGCTGCGCGCACTCGTGGTGCGCGCAGCCCCCGCCGATCCGACCGGGCGGCCCGGTGGGCGGTGCGAACGGCCCTGTCAGTAGACGGGCTTGCTCGGCTCGATCTGGTGGACCCAGCCGATCACGCCGCCGCCGACGTGGACGGCGTCCGAGAAGCCCGCGGACTTCAGCACGGCGAGGACTTCCGCACTGCGGACACCCGTCTTGCAATGCAAGACGATCTTCTTGTCCTGCGGCAGGCCCTCCAGGGCGGTGCCCATCAGGAACTCGTTCTTCGGGATCAGCTTGGCGCCCGGGATGGAGACGATCTCGTACTCGTTCGGCTCGCGGACGTCGATGATCTCGATGTTCTCGCCGTCGTCGATCCACTCCTTGAGCTGCTTGGGAGTGATCGTGGCTCCGGCCGCCGCCTCCTGGGCCTCCTCGGAGACGACGCCGCAGAAGGCCTCGTAGTCGATGAGTTCGGTGACGGTGGGGTTCTCGCCGCAGACCGCGCAGTCGGGGTCCTTGCGGACCTTGACCTGCCGGTACTGCATCTCCAGGGCGTCGTAGATCATCAGACGGCCGACGAGCGGCTCGCCGATGCCCGCGAGGAGCTTGATGGCCTCGTTGACCTGGATGGAGCCGATGGACGCGCACAGCACGCCCAGGACGCCGCCCTCGGCGCAGGAGGGGACCATGCCGGGGGGCGGGGGCTCCGGGTAGAGGCAGCGGTAGCAGGGTCCGTGCTCGGACCAGAAGACCGAGGCCTGTCCGTCGAAACGGTAGATCGAGCCCCACACGTACGGCTTGTTGAGCAGCACGCACGCGTCGTTGACCAGGTAGCGGGTCGCGAAGTTGTCCGTGCCGTCGACGATCAGGTCGTACTGGGCGAAGATCTCCATCACGTTCTCGGCTTCGAGCCGCTCTTCGTGAAGGACCACGTTCACGTACGGGTTGATGCCGAGGACGGAGTCGCGGGCGGACTCGGCCTTGGAGCGGCCGATGTCGGCCTGGCTGTGGATGATCTGCCGCTGAAGGTTCGACTCGTCGACCTCGTCGAACTCCACGATGCCGAGCGTGCCCACGCCCGCCGCGGCCAGGTACATCAGCGCCGGCGAGCCCAGCCCGCCGGCGCCCACACAGAGCACCTTGGCGTTCTTCAGCCGCTTCTGCCCGTCCATCCCGACATCCGGGATGATCAGGTGGCGGGAGTACCGTCGGACCTCGTCTACGGTGAGCTCAGAGGCTGGCTCGACCAGGGGTGGCAGCGACACGGGGACTCCGTTGGTCGGTCGATCACTACGGTTGTTCTCCCCGTAACACTGCCACGGCCCTCTTCATTCCGAGACACCCGTTCCAATGCGCGAGACGATCTCGTCCCAGTAGCCGGGCATGGTCTCCCAGGGGTCGGCCAGGCCCGCGCGATCGGCGCCGTCCGTGAACCAGATCGTGCCCGCGCCCTGCCAGCGGGCGATGCGCAGCGCCTCGTCGAGATGACAGCGCGGCACCCCGTGCACGAGGTGGCAGAAGCGCTCGGGCGGGTGCTCGGCGGTCCACTCCGCCACCTGCGACCAGCGGTAGTCGCTCCAGGAGCCGCGGAAGGTGACCAACTGGTCGGCGTGCTCGGCGTAGCCGGGATGCGGGTGGGCGCCGTGTCCGAGGACGAGGTGGGGCGCGTCGTGGAGCGCGCGGAGCGTGTCGGTCGTGCGGCGCACCGCGGGAAGCGCGGCGTGCTCGGCCGGACACCGGTCCAGGAGGAAGCCGTCGACCTGGTACCAGTCCAGATGGCGACGCGCGTCGGCGATCACTTCGGCGAAGGCGCGGGCGCCGTGGCGCAGGTCGAGGCGGCCGAGGACGCGGACGCCCGCGTTGCGCAGCCGGCCCGTCGATTCCAGGCAGCGAGGGTCGGGCCGGACGCCGGGCCCGTCGGCGACGTCGAGGACGACCCAGTGCAGGGGGCGGCCGGGGCGGGTGAGCTCGGCCCACTCGGCCGGCGCGAGGAGGGGGTGGGCGAGGCCGGGGACGCCGAGTCCGGTGCGCACGTCGGTGGTCCCCGAGCTCGCGGTGCCCGCCGGTGTTCCGGTCAGATACGACACGCCGCCTCCATCCAGATGTCGGCGAGGGACTCCTCGAGGTTGATGCGGGGCCGCCAGCCGAGCCGGTCGCGGGCCGTGCGCACGTCGGCCTGCTGCCAGCTCCCGCAGCCGTCCGGGTACGGGTACGCGACCGGTCCGGCGTGGTCGGGTTCGAGGCGCGGATGGCCGATGGCGCTCCTGAGGTGGCCGCCGGGCGGGCCGTCGAGTTCGTGCAGCGCGCCGCCGTACCCGGCCACCCGGGCGAGGACCGCGGCGGCGTCGCGCAGCCGGACGGCGCGGCCGGAGCCGATGTTGATGACGCCCTGCGCCGCGGAGAGGGAGGCGGCGTGCACGGCGCGGGCGACGTCGCGGACGTCGATGAAGTCGCGCTGGACGCCGAGCCCGCCGAGCTTGAGCTCGCCGTCGCCGGACTGCATGGCGCGGCGCATGGCCTCGGCGAGCCGGCCCAGCGGGGAGCCGGCGGGCGTGCCGGGGCCGGCGGGCGAGAAGACCCGCAGCACGACGGCGTCCAGACCGGAGCCGAGGACGAGTTCGGTCGCGGCGAGTTTGCTGACGCCGTACGGGCCGCCGGGGCGCGGCACCGCGTCCTCCGCGGTGGAGGAGCCGGGCTGGCTGGGGCCGTACTCGGCGCCGCAGCCGATCTGCACCAGCCGGGCGCCGCAGCCGCTGCGGCGCAGCGCCTCGCAGACGGTGGCGACGGCGACGGTGTTGTGCCGGGTGAGCTCGCGGGCGCCGCCGCGGGTGGTGCCCGCGCAGTTGACGACGACCTGGGGGTGGACCGCGTCGAGGAAGCGGGTGAGCGCGCCGGGGCTGCCGGACGCGAGGTCGAAGCGGACGTCGGCGTCGTCGCCGCGGCCGAGTGCGGTGAGCTGCACGGCCGGGTCGGCGAGCAGACGGTCGGCGACGAAGCGGCCGAGGTAGCCGTTGGCTCCGATCAGCAGGACCCTCATCGTGCGGCTCCCGGGGTGTGCGTCGCGGCGGTGGCGGGGGCCGCGGGGGCTCCGGTCGCCCCGTGTGCTCCGGCGACCGCGGGTGCCCCGGTGGCACCGGTGGCACCGGTCGCTCCGGATCGGGAGGTGGTCATCTGGTCTCTCCTTCGAGGATGGTGCGGTGGGTTGCGGCCGGGGGCGGGCACGGGCGCGTCGTGCCCTCGGGGCACGGTGGGGGCTGCGTCGCCCGCGGTGGCCGCGGGTGCGGGTGTCGGCGGGCTCGGTTCAGCACGGCTGGTCCGTTCGGGCGTGGGCGGAGGCCCTGGTCAGCGTGCGGGTGGCGTGGATCAGCAGGATGAGTGCGGCGCTCGCGCACACCAGGGAGGGGACGCCGGCCGGGCCCCAGGCCGCCATGAGGCTGTCGACGGGGGCGGCGAGGAAGCCGCATCGGGGCAGGCGTCCCGCGAAGACGGTGGCCAGGGCGAGCACCTCCGCCGCTCCTGCGGCCGCGACGACGACGGCCGGGGCGTGGGCGAATCCGTGCACGGTGAGCAGGCGGGCGAGGAAGAGGAGGGCGCCGAGGGCGAGGACCGGGGCGTAGTCGGCGGGCTCGCCCAGGACCGCGGCGCCGGCGGCGGTCAGGGCGGCGAGCACGCACAGGAACAGGCCGAGGGCGGCCGCCGGCAGCGGCCGCACACCGGCCGCGAACTCCTCCAGGCCGCGGCTGGAGTGCAGGCGGCGACGTGCCTGGACGGCGAGGAAGCGGGCGCTCCAGGCGGCGGGGGCGCAGGCCAGGGTGAGGGTGAGCAGGCGGGCGGCGGCGAAGGGCCAGGGGCCGGCCGTCGTGCCGTCGGGCAGCGCGTCGGGGCCGCCGCGGACGGCGGCGCGCAGCAGGCCGTCGCCGAGGGCGGTGTAGCCGATGAGCCAGCACGTCCAGGCCTCGGTGCGCAGGCCGGGGTGCGCGCGTCGGGGGCCGCTCAACGGGCCCCGGCGCAGCGCCGCGTGCACGGCGAGCGCCACGGCGAGCAGGCCGGCGGCGGTGACGAGCAGGCAGGTCCGTCCGTCGGTGAGGCGTATGCCGGTCAGGGTCGCGGCGCACAGGGCGCCCGGCAGGAGGGTGAGCAGCGCCCAGTAGGGCCGGGGCCGTGGGAGGG
>NZ_JAHHIT010000085.1 GCF_024539675.1 Streptomyces hilarionis
GCCGGGGCGGGCACGGACTGGGGGAAGACCTGCGCCGCGGCCGGCATCGGCATCCCGGCGCCCTCGGAGGGCTGCGGCGGCGCGGCGGCGGGCATCGCGGCGGCGACGGCCGCGGGCGCGGCGGCCGCGACCAGCCCGGGCCCCGCGGAGCCCATGGCCTGAGCGGCCAGGCCCGGCATGCCCGCGCCGTTGGTGACCAGCCGGTCCACGGCCGCCGTGCCCGAGCTGTAGCTGCTTGCGGCGCTCAGCTCGGGCACGGCGGCTCCCCTCCTGGTCCCGTAGAGCACCTGCTCCAGGCCGGACACCAGGCGACGCACGTCGACCTGGGGGCGCACCACGAGTCTCAGGAAGCGGCTGGACGACCCGATCTTGTTGCCGCACTCGCGGACCAGGATCCGGTGCTCGGCGAGCAGCCGGTCGCGGACCACGGTGCCCTCCGCGCCCACGGGAAGGCGCACGAAGAGGAAGTTCCCCTGCGAGGGGTAGACGGTCAGGCCGGGCAGCGCGGAGAGCTGGCTCGCCATGTCGAGACGGTCCCGGCGCACCTGGAGCAGGCTCTGCGCGTACTCGGGGCCGTGTTCCTTCAGCATGAACACCACGTACTCGGCGAAGGCGTTGAGGTTCCACTTCGGCAGCATCGAGCGGACCCGGCCGGCCAGCGACGGGTTGGCGACCATGTAGCCGAAACGGATGCCGTGCAGACCGAAGTTCTTGCCGAGACTGCGCAGCACGATGACGTTCGGCCGGATCATCGCCTCCTGCACGACGCTGGGTTCCTGCTCGGCGTCCGCGAACTCCAGGAACGACTCGTCGATGACGATCAGGTCCAGGTCGGCCATCGCGTCCATGAACTGCACGAGCGCGTGCTTGTGCAGGAACCCGCCGTCGGGGTTGTTCGGGTTGCAGATGACGGCGACCCGCGTGCCCCGGGTGCGGATGAACTCGGCGTACTGCGCGAGGTCCAGGGCGAAGCCGCTGGACTCCTGGAGCGGGAACATGTCGACCCGCTTGCCGGTCTCCATCGGCTGGTCGGTCCAGCGGCCGAAGGTGGGGACGGGCACGGCGAGGGACTCGCGCACCAGCAGATGGTCGATCCAGGTGATCAGCTCGGTCGATCCGTTGCCCATCGCCACGGCCTGCGGCGGGAGTTGGAGCAGGTTGCACAGCTCGGCGGTGATCGTGTCGGCGCTGCTCGGGTAGTACGTGATGATGTCCCGCAGCCGGGCGGCCATGGTGTCCATCATGGCCGGGGTGGGGAAGTACGGGTTGCACGGGATGCAGAAGTCCACCGGGCCGACTCCCTCGCCGCCCTCGCGTGTCAGCGCCGCCATCGACGGGCTGTGCGCCGCGCTGTTGCGGAACAACGAGGAGACGTTGTCGGCCATGGAACCTCCGTATGGGGCGGGCCCGGCGGGGACGACCGGGCCCGTCGTCATTGGGTGGCCCGCGCGGGGGAGCGCGGGCCGTTCTTACATACGCAGGTGTCGGCGGCGCCGTTCAACCGCTGAGGAATCGATGGAACATTGTGGTTTAACTGTGAAGGGCCCGGTGGGCGGCGGCCACGGGTCAGACGCCGAAGGAGTGGACCGTCGTCGTCCGGTAGACCTCGCCCGGCCGCAGCACCGTGCTCGGGAAGTCCGGCCGGTTCGGCGAGTCCGGGAAGTGCTGGGTCTCCAGGCAGAGGGCGTCGCCCTGGCGGTAGGTGCGGCCGCCGGAGCCGACGAGGCCGCCGTCGAGGAAGTTGCCCGAGTAGAACTGCATCCCCGGCTCGGTGGTCGCGATCGTCAGCGTGCGGCCGGAGGCGGGGTCGCGCAGGACGGCGACGGGCTCGGGCCGGTCGGTGAGGCCCTTGTCGAGGACGTAGTTGTGGTCGACGCCCTTGCTGTGCAGGGACTGCTCGTGGGCGACCCGAAGGTCGCGGCCGACCGGCTTCGCCGTGCGGAAGTCGAAGGGCGTTCCGTCGACGTCGGCGGGCTCGCCGGTGGGGATGAGTCCGGCGTCCACGGGCAGGTAGCGGGAGGCGGCGATCTCCAGCTCGTGGTCGTGCACCGAGCCGCTGCCCTCGCCCGCGAGGTTCCAGTAGACGTGACTGGTCAGGTTGACGACGGTGGCCCGGTCGGTGGTGGCCTCGTAGTCGATGCGCCAGTCCCCGTCGGCGGTGAGCGTGTACGTCACGTGCGCCTGGAGCGTGCCCGGATAGCCCATGTCGCCGTCGGGGCTGGTCAGCCGCAGCCGCAGACCGACGTCCGGGCCCTCGGTGAACGGCTCGGCCTGCCAGACGCGCCGGTCGAAGCCCTCGTCCCCGCCGTGCAGGCTGTGCGCTCCGTCGTTGCGCGGAAGCCGGTGGCTCTCGCCGTCCAGGGTGAAGCGGCCCTCGGCGATGCGGTTGCCGAACCGGCCGATCAGCGCCCCGAAGTACGGACTGCCGGCGACGTAGTCCTCGATGCCGCCGAACCCGAGGGAGACGTTCGCGTACCGGCCATGCCGGTCGGGGATCTCCAGGGACTGCACGATCCCGCCGTAGTCGAGGACCCTCAGCCGGGTCCCGCCGTTCTCCAGCGACCAGCTGGAGACCTCGGCGCCGTCGGCCAGCCTGCCGAAGAACGTCCTCACCGCTTTCCCGCCTTCCACTGCCGCCTCGCTCGTCCCGCTCACCCCGCCCGTCGCGCCGGGGGCGGGTCCCGGTCCTGGAAACAGAGCGGGCCCCGCCTTCCGGCGGGGCCCGCTACCGGTTCAGGAACCGGACTTGCGCTTGTTCCAGACGTCGAACCCGACCGCGATCAGCAGGGCGAGACCCTTGATGACCTGCTGCCAGTCGCTGCCGACGCTGAGGAGGTTCATGCCGTTGTTCAGCACACCGAGGACGAGACCGCCGATGATCGCGCCGAGCACGGTGCCGACGCCGCCGCTCATGGACGCGCCGCCGATGAACGACGAGGCGATGGCCTCGAGTTCGAAGCTGAGACCGGCCTTCGGCGAGGCCGCGTTCAGCCGGGCGGCGACCACCAGACCGGCCAGGGCCGCGAGCACGCCCATGTTCAGGAAGACGAGGAAGGTGACCTTCTTGTCCTTGACGCCGGACAGCTTCGCCGCCGGCAGGTTGCCGCCGATGGCGTAGATGTGACGGCCGAACACCGCGTTGCGCATGATGTAGCCGTAGCCGACCACCAGCAGGCCGAGGATGATCAGGATGATCGGCGCGCCCTTGTAGCTGGCGAGCAGCATCGTGACCGTGAGGACCGCGGCGGCGATGGCGACCAGCTTGAGCAGGAAGAGGTTCAGCGGCACCACGTCGAGCGCGAACTCCTGCTGGCGCTTGCGGTCGCGGACCTCCTGGAGGACGACGAAGGCGAGCAGGACGAAGCCCAGCAGCAGCGTCAGGTTGTGGTAGTTGGTGTCCGGGCCGACCTCCGGGAGGAAGCCGTTGCCCATCTTCTGCAGACCGTCCGGGAACGGGCCGAGGGTCTGGCCCTCCAGGAGGATCTCCGTCAGACCGCGGAAGAGCAGCATGCCCGCGAGGGTGACGATGAAGGAGGGTATGCCGAGATAGGCGATCAGGAAGCCCTGCACCGAGCCGGCCACCGCGCCCACGACCAGGCACAGCACCAGCGCGACGGGCCACGCCACGTCGTGCTGCACCGTGAGGACGGCGGCGAAGGCGCCCGTGAACGCCGTCACCGAACCGACCGACAGGTCGATGTGGCCCGCGATGATCACCAGCATCATGCCGATCGCGAGGATCAGGATGTAGCTGTTCTGAAGGACCAGGTTGGAGACGTTGCGGGGGAGCAGCAGGTCGCCGCCGGTCCACACCTGGAACAGGACCACGAGCAGGCCGAGCGCGATCAGCATGCCGTACTGGCGCATGTTGCGCCGCAGCCCGTCGACGATCAGCTGTAGCACCCCGCCGCCGGCGGCCGAACCCCCGCCCTTCCCGGGCGGCGCCGCCGCCGGGCTCTTGTCGGTCACGTCCGTGCTCATCGCGTTACCTCTTTGTCCTTCGTCATCTGACGCATCAGCACTTCCTGCGTGGCCTCGGCCCGCGGGAACTCGCCCGTGAGCCGTCCGGCGGCCATCGTGTAGATGCGGTCGCACATGCCGAGCAGTTCGGGCAGCTCGGAGGAGATGAAGACGACCGCCTTGCCCTGGGCGGCCAGCTGGTCGATGACCGTGTAGATCTCGAACTTGGCGCCGACGTCGATCCCGCGCGTGGGCTCGTCCAGGATCAGCACGTCGGGACCCGCGAAGATCCACTTGCTGAGGACGACCTTCTGCTGGTTGCCGCCGGACAGCTTGCCCACCGGCTCGAAGACGGTCGGGGCCTTGATGTTCATGGACTTGCGGTAGCCCTCGGAGACCTGCCGCTCCTCGTGCTCGTCGACCACGCCCCGCTTGGCGACCTTGTGCAGGGAGGTCAGCGAGATGTTGCGGTTGATCGTGTCGATGAGGTTGAGGCCGTAGTGCTTGCGGTCCTCGGTGACGTAGGCGATCCCGTGCCCGATCGCCTCGGCGACCGTCCTGGTGCGGATCTCCTTGCCGTCCTTGAGGACCGTGCCGCCCGCGTGCCGGCCGTAGCTGCGTCCGAAGACGCTCATGGCCAGCTCGGTGCGGCCCGCGCCCATGAGTCCCGCGATGCCGACGATCTCCCCGCGGCGCACCTGGATCGACACGTCGTCGACCACCTTGCGCTGCTGGTCGATCGGGTGGTGCACGGTCCAGTCGCGGATCTCCAGGGCCGGAGCCGCGCCCTTCTCCGGCTCGTGCGGGGTGCGCTCGGGGAAGCGGTGGTCGAGGTCGCGGCCGACCATGCCGCTGATGATGCGGTCCTCGGTCGTCTCCGCCGACTTCACGTCGAGCGTCTCGATGGAGTGCCCGTCGCGGATGATCGTCACCGAGTCCGCGACCTTGCGGATCTCGTTGAGCTTGTGGGAGATGATGATCGAGGTGATGCCCTGCTTCTTCAACTCCAGGATGAGATCCAGGAGTTTGCCGCTGTCCTCGTCGTTCAGCGCGGCCGTCGGCTCATCCAGGATGAGCAGCTTCACCTTCTTCGACAGCGCCTTGGCGATCTCCACGAGCTGCTGCTTGCCCACACCGATGTCGGCGACGCGGGTCTCCGGGTGGTCGTCCAGACCGACCCGGCGCAGCAGCTCGGTGGCGTGCCGCAGGGTCTCCCGCCAGTCGATGAACCCGCCCTTGGCGTGTTCGTTGCCGAGGAAGATGTTCTCCGCCAGGGAGAGGTACGGCGACAGCGCCAGCTCCTGGTGGATGATCACAATGCCGTGCTGCTCGCTCGCCCGGATGTCCTTGAACTGGACGACCTCTCCCTCGAAGAGGATGTCGCCCTCGTAACTCCCGTGCGGATGGACGCCGGAGAGCACCTTCATCAAGGTGGACTTCCCGGCGCCGTTCTCACCGCAGATGGCGTGGACCTCGCCCTGACGGACGGTCAACGTTACGTCCGACAGCGCCTTGACGCCGGGAAAGGTCTTGACGATCGAGCGCATTTCCAGGACGGGTCCCGCCATGGTCGTGCCTTCCAATCCGTAAGGTTCGACGCTTACTTGAGCTGGTCCGCCGTGTAGTAACCGCCGTCGACGAGCTCCTTCTGGTAGTTCGTCTTGTCGACGCTCACCGGCTGGAGCAGGTAGGCGGGGACGACCTTGGTGCCGTTGTCGTACGACTTGGTGTCGTTGATCTCGGGCTTCTTGCCGTTCAGGGTGGCGTCGACCATGTCCGTGGCGACCTGGGCGAGCTTGCGCAGGTCCTTGTAGACGGTCATCGACTGCTGGCCCGCGATGATCGACTTCACCGACGCCAGCTCGGCGTCCTGACCGCTGATGACCGGCAGGGGCTTGGCGGCGGTGCCGTAGCCGTCCGACTTCAGTGCGGCGATGATGCCGATGGAGATGCCGTCGTAGGGCGAGAGGACGGCGTCGACCTTGCCGCTCTTGTACGACGAGGTGAGGATGTCCTCCATGCGCTTCTGGGCGGTGGCGCCGTCCCAGCGCAGGGTGGTGACCTGGGTCATCTTGGTCTGGCCGGACTTGACGACCAGCTTCTTGCTGTCGATGTACGGCTGGAGCACGCTCATCGCGCCGTTGAAGAAGTACTTGGTGTTGTTGTCGTCGTTGGAGCCGGCGAACAGCTCGATGTTGAAGGGGCCCTTGCCGGACGCCACGCCCAGCTTGTCCACGAGGTAGGTGGCCTGGAGCTTGCCGACCTTCTCGTTGTCGAAGGACGCGTAGTAGTCGACGTTCTTCGAGCCGAGGATCAGGCGGTCGTAGGAGATGACCGGGATCTTGGCGTCGGCCGCCTGCTGGAGCACGTTGTTCAGCGACTTGTTGTCGATGGCCGCGATGATCAGCGCCTTGACGCCCTGGGTGATCAGGTTCTCGATCTGCGAGACCTGCTGGTCGGGGTCGTCCTCGCCGAAGACCAGCTTGGTCTTGTAGCCCTTGGCCTTGAGGTCCTTCTCGACGTTCGCGCCGTCGGTGATCCAGCGCTCCGAGGACTTGGTCGGCATCGCGATGCCGATGGTCCCGCCCTTGGCGTCGCCCGCCTTCTCCTCGCTGCCACCCTCGCCGGACTGGCCGCAGGCGGACAGGGTGAGGGCGAGGGAGGCGGCTCCGGCTATGGCGGCGAGGGCGGCTCTGCGGTTACGCATGATCATCATCCTTGATGTGTGTGCAGTGGTCGGTCTCGCGCTGCGAAGGACGCTTCCGGAGCGAGCGCCGGAAAGACCGAGAAGCGATGTGTGGGATTCTGCGCGCCTGTGTCGGCTTCTGTGAAGCGAGGTTTCCGGAACGTTATGACGGCATGTCGAACCTGTTCAGTTCGCCGGGCAGTCGCGAGCCGAGCGGGGCCATGTCGCCGTCGGCTCCGTGGCGCGCGAGCAGGTCGAGGGCGAGCCTGCCGCGGCGCACCCGCTCGCGTGCGGTGGAGAGCGCGAGATCGCGCAGGTGGTGGCCGTAGGGGTAGATCCCGGGGGCCTTGGACAGGCCGAACTTCAGGTAGAGCGGCGCGCCGCGCCGGATCAGTTCGGCGACCTCGTACATGCGGATGTAGCCGCCCAGATCGTCGGGAGCCTCGATGTACATGTCCATCGGGGCGCCCGACGCCCGCCGGATCTCCGTGAGGTGATCGAGCGTCAGGTCGCTGGGCACGTTGACCGAGTCCGCGCCGAGACGCTCGTAGACCGCGTAGGCGGCCGGGTTGACGGGGCCGATGAGCGCCGACACCTTCAGCGTCGTGTCGGCCGGGATGATGCCCGCCGCCCGGGCGCGGTGCAGCGTCCACAGGACGCCCTCGTCCGCGACGAGCAGGCACTTGACGCCCAACTCCGTCGCGCGCACGGCGTCTTCGACGCAGCCCGCTACGGCGTCGTGGCCGCGGGCGCGCAGCCCGCCGCCCTTGGAGTCGGTCCGGGTCGAGCCGCCGATGTCCCAGGTGCCGCGCGGGCCGGTGAACAGGCAGAGCTCGATGTCGCGTTCAGCGGTGGCGTCGACCATCTCGGTGATCTCGGCGTCGGTCAGCATCCACACGCCGCTGCCCTGGCTGATCCGGTGGATCGGCACGTCCAGGCGCGAGGCCTCCTTGAGGATGACCGCCAGCGCTTCGGGGCCCTCGCACGAAGGGACCTCGGTGCGCCAGCGGCCGCCGCCCGGGAAGGCATGGGGAGAGGCGTCGGCGGGATCGAGGGCGGGCGCGCCCAGGCCGAGAGCGGTGAGCGCCTGCTCACCGGGTCGGCGGGCTGCCGGGGTGGAAGCGTCGGTGGTCACATGCCGTCCTTCGTGTTCGGTATTTCGGTCAGGGTTCGCGGCTCAGGTCGTGCAGGGGCTTGGGTGTACACCGGCACGGGGACCGTCAGGGAGGTCCGCGTGCCGGCGTACGGCTCGTCGGGGCCTACGGCCTGAGCAGCACCTTGCCCACCTTCGGGTCACCGGACCCCACGAGCTCGATGGCCTCGGAGAACTCGGCCAGCGCAAGCTCGTGCGTGACCAGCGGCAGCGGATCCAGCAGTCCCGCCCCGAACACCCGGACGGTGTGCGACCAGGCGTCCGGCGGTGCGCCGAAGACGGTGTGCACCTCCAGCTGCCTGACGACCAGGTCCGTCGGGTCGAGCCCGGCGGCGCCCGGCGCCGGGATGCCGGTCAGGACCAGCCGGCCGCCGCGCCGGAGCAACGACGCGGCCGTCCGCGCCGCGGACGCGGAACCGGCGGTCTCGATGACGACGTCGAAGTCGTCGGGGAGCTCCTGGTCCCGGGTGCGGAAGTCGGAGGCCCCGAACTGCCGGGAGAGCCCCTCCCGGTCCCGCCGCGTGCCCACCACCAGCAGCTCGGCGGGCGAGCCCGCCTTCAGGAACTGCACGGCGAACATGCCCAGCGTCCCGGTGCCGACGACGGCCACCCTCTCGCCCGGCAGCGCGCGCGCCTTGATCGCGGCGGCCGCGATGCAGGCGGCCGGCTCCAGCAGGGCGGCGGCGGTCAGGTCGGCGTCGTCCGGGAGGACGTGCAGCAGCCGGGCCGGGAGGGTGAGGGTGGCGGCCATCGCGCCCGGCTGGGTGAAGCCGGTCTCCTCGTACCCGTCCGTGCACAGCGTCGTCTCGCCCGCGTGGCAGCGGTCGCAGACCTGGCAGTTGCGGAACCCCTCGCCCACCACCTTGCGGCCGACGAGCGACGCGGGGACCCCGGCGCCGACCGCCTCGACCGTCCCGGACCACTCGTGGCCGGGGGTCAGCGGGTATCGGACGTACCCCTCGGGCCGGTTGCCCTGGTACACCTCGCGGTCGCTGCCGCAGATCCCGGTGGCGTGGACGCGCACCAGCGCCTCGCCGGCCTCCGGCTGCCGCGGCTCGTGCGGGACGAGCCGGTGTTCGCCCGGCCGGTCGACGACGACAGCGGTGCTCACTTGCTGCCCTTCGGCTTGCGCTGCTCCCAGCCCTCGGCCCACAGGTCGAAGCGGGCCTGCTGCTGCGGGAACTCGGCGGCGGCGTCCACGTCCAGCTCGACGCCGAGGCCGGGCTTGTCGGAGAGGTGGAAGTAGCCGTCGATCACCTCGGGCGCGCCCTTGACGACCTTCTTGATCTCCGCGTCGGCGAAGTCGTTGAAGTGCTCGAGGATCTTGAAGTTCGGGGCGGTGAAGC
Source organism: Streptomyces hilarionis (assembly GCF_024539675.1). Classification (GTDB taxonomy): domain Bacteria; phylum Actinomycetota; class Actinomycetes; order Streptomycetales; family Streptomycetaceae; genus Streptomyces; species Streptomyces hilarionis. The sequence continues at coordinate 9,146 of NZ_JAHHIT010000085.1, forward strand.
CGACCTGGAGGGAGGCGGCGGTCAGCACCGGGCCGCCGACGTTGTGCGGGGCCACGAGCATGTAGTGGGTCTCGGCGGTCGCGGCCAGCTTGCGCGTCTCCCAGATGCCGCCGATGTGGCCGACGTCCGGCTGGATGATGTCGACGGCCTGGCTCTCGAAGAGCTCGCGGAACTCGATGCGGTCGTGGATGCGCTCACCGGTGGCGACCGGGATGTCGACCTTCGCGGCGACCTTCTCCAGGGCCTTCAGGTTCTCCGGCGGGCACGGCTCCTCCAGCCACGCGGGCTTGAACGGCGCGAGCTCGTTGGCCAGCCGCACGGCGGTGGCGGGGGAGAAGCGGCCGTGCATCTCCAGCATCAGTTCGGCGTCCGGCCCGATGGCGTCGCGCACGGCCTCGATGAGGGAGACGGCGTACAAAGACTGCTGGTGGTCGAGCTCGAAGTGACCGGTGCCGAAGGGGTCGATCTTGAGGGCCTTGTAGCCGCGCTCCATGACGCCCTTGGCGGCCTTGTGGTAGGCCTCCGGGGTGCGCTCGGTGGTGTACCAGCCGTTGGCGTAGGCCTTGACCTTGTCCGTGACCTTGCCGCCGAGCAGCTGCCAGACCGGCACGCCGAGCGCCTTGCCCTTGATGTCCCAGCAGGCCATCTCGACGACGGCGATGCCCGACATCACGATCTCGCCGGCGCGCCCGTAGTCGCCGTACTTCATCCGGCGCGCGAGGTCCTCGACAGCGAACGGGTCGGACCCGAGAATGTGGTTGGCCTCTGCCTCCTTCAGGTACCCGATCAGCGCGTCGGTGTGGCCCAGCATGCGGGTCTCTCCGACACCCGTGATGCCCTCGTCGGTGTGCACCAGGACGTAGGTCAGGTTCCGCCACGGCGTCCCGACGACGTGCGTGCTGATTCCGGTGATGCGCACGGAAGTTACCCTTCGGCTGTTCGAGATTTCGTCACACGTTCGAAATGCTGACCAGACAGTAAAGATGGCGCGAGCGGAGTGTCAATGGGTCGAACAGGTAACGGTTTCGACAGTTTCGCCGACCCTTTCGACCTTTGGGGTGCGGACGTGTGGGGTAGGTCACTCTGATTGTCGCGCCGTATGGCCGGTTTCCCACACAACCTTCACAGGCGCGGCCGGGAACGCGGTCGCCCGGGAACTTAGTCTCTCCGCGTCATGGACTACTGCCACCCGTGCCGACGGCACCTCAACGGCGCCCTCGCCTGCCCGGGATGCGGCGCACCCGCCGAGCAGCTACGCGCGTATCCGCAGAGCGCGTACGAGCCGGAGCCGCGGCTGCCCGACCCGCAGCCCCAGCCGTACGGCGCGCAGCCGTACGAGGCCCAGGGGTACGACGCCCAGCCGTACGACGCGCAGTCCCACGACCCGCAGCCGTACGCGAGCGAACCGCACGCCCCCGCCTCCGGGCAAGGGGCGCACGAGCACGACGCCCACGACGAGCGCGACGCCCACGACGAGCACGACGGCCTCGACGATGACGGCGACGAGCCGCAGGGGCGGGCCGCGCGCCGCCGTGAGCAGGGGCGCGGCGGACGCAGGGGCCCCGGCGGGACGCCGGTCGCGCCCGACGCCGGACGGCGCGACCGCAAGGCCTCCGTCCACCGTCGTCGCCGCAGGCGCCTGGTGCTGATCGGCGTCGGCTTCGCCCTGGCGGCGGGCGGTCTCAGTCTGGCCGAACTCGGCGTGGACGCGCCGGGGTTCTCCTCGCCGTCCGACCCGGCGGCCGCCGGCGGGGAGTCGTCCGAGCTCGACGGTGCGACGCCGGAGCCGAGCGTGTCCGCGCAGCCGCTGGACGACGGGAGCGACGCCGGCGCGGACAAGGCCTCGCCCTCCGCCGACTCCTCCGCCTCGCCGTCGGGCTCGGCGTCGCCGTCGCCCTCCGCGACAAGGGGGACGGCCGGCCCGTCCCCGGACAAGCAGGCCCAGTCGGGCGAGCTCCCCGGCTCCTCCGGGGCGAGCTCCGGCGCGACGGCCCCGTCGGACCCGGGCGGCTCCGGCTCCACGCCGACCCCCCGGCCGACCGCCTCGGGCGCCTCCCCGCAGCCCTCCCCGTCGCAGACCTGCACCCGCTTCCTGTGGTGGTGCTCCTGAGGGCCGACTCCCCTTCGGACGCGGGGGAGTTCGCCGTCGCGGAGCGGGTGTGCGCACCGCCGTGGAGCCCCGCGGGCGTCGTCCCGGGGGCGCGGGTGCGTGTGGACGGTTCGTCCAGGGCGGCGCAACGGCCCTCCCGGTGGCCGAAGTTCGCTCCGCCCGTGCCCGGATCCGCGCGCTCCGGCGAGCGGCGGGGGTCTCGGCCGAGCGCCGGGCCGCCTCGGTGCTTTCGGGCCCTTCGCGCCCCTGACCAGGGATGACGGTTCGGAGGGCTACGACGCGTTATGCAACCGTGACGACGTATGGCATGCAGCCCTCTTGACCGCCGTGAATTGTTAGCGCTCACAATGACCTCCGCATTCACCCGTCAACGCCCAGCGCCGGCAGGGGGAGGGACGAGCGTCGTGCCGACATTGCCTCGACTCGCCTTCCCCGTCGGCGTCTTCGGGCCCTCCGGGATCCCGGAGTGACGTCGGCGGCGCGCAAGCGTCCGCCCGCACCGCAGGCCGTGTCGACGAACGAGAGGCAAGGAGGGGCGCCCGTGGCACACACCCGGCTTCGGCCGCCCACCATGGCCGACGTGGCCCGCCGGGCCGGCGTGTCCCACCAGACCGTGTCCCGCGTGCTGGGGGACCACCCCAACGTGCGGGAGGCGACGCGGGCCCGGGTGCTGCGCGCGATCGAGGAGATGGGCTATCGCCGCAACTTCTCCGCGCGGGCGCTGGCGACCCGGCGGACCCGGACGCTGGGCGTGGTCGCCTCCGACACCACCCTGTACGGGCCGGCCAGCACGCTGTTCGCGCTGGAGGAGGCGGCGCGGGCCGAGGGGTACCTCGTCTCGACGGTCAGTCTGCGCAGACTGACCATGGAGAGTCTGGCCGAGGCCCTGGACCACCTCAGCGAGGGCGGGGTCGAGGGGGTGGTCGCCATCGCGCCGCAGCGTTCGGCGGTGGACGCCCTCACCGAACTGCGCCACCCGTTCCCCGTGGTGGTCGTGGGCGGCGGGACCGGGGTGGACATCCCCGGCGTCGGCGTGGACCAGCTCCTGGGCGCGCGGCTGGCCACCGGCCATCTGCTGGCCGCCGGCCACCGCACGGTCTGGCATCTCGCCGGGCCCGAGGAGTGGCAGGAGGCGGCCGACCGGGCCGCCGGCTGGCGGGACACCCTCGAGTCCGCGGGCGTCGAGCCGCCCATGCTGTTGCGCGGCGACTGGAGTCCGCTGTCGGGCTACCGTGCGGGCCAGGAACTGGCCGGCTGGGTGGGCCGGGGGCTGACCGCGGTGTTCGTCGCCAACGACCAGATGGCGCTGGGGGTGTTGAGGGCCCTGCGCGAGGCGGGGGTGCGCACCCCCCAGGACGTGGCGGTGGTCGGCTTCGACGACATTCCGGAAGCCGAGTTCTTCGCCCCGCCGCTGACCACCGTGCGGCAGGACTTCTCGGCGGTGGGCAAGCGGGGGATCGCGCTCCTCCTGGACCTGATCGAGGGCCGGCCGGCCGCCACCGCCCCCCGGGTGGCGGTCGAACCCCAGCTCGTCGTCCGCGCCAGCACCTTCCCCTACGCCGCCCAGCCGGACGGCGCACCCCTCTGACGAACCCTCGGCCGAACCGCTCCGGCAGTGTGGCCGAAATCCCGAACAGTGATCGACAGGCTGGACGCAGTGCAGCCGGTCCCGTCAAGTACCAGCAGGTCCGTCCCCGGGCCGGCTCTTCAAAGGAGAAGAACATGCTCAGCAGAAGGAACTTCCTCACCGCGGCGGTCGGCGTGGCGGCGGCGGGCGGTCTGACGGCCTGCGCCAAGAAGGACGACGACTCCTCCGGCTCCTCCTCCTCGGGCGGCAGCAAGACGATCACCCTCGGCTTCTCCCAGGTCGGCTCGGAGAGCGGCTGGCGCAGCGCCAACACCACCTCGGTGAAGGACGCGGCCAAGGAGGCGGGCTACAACCTCAAGTTCTCCGACGCGCAGCAGAAGCAGGAGAACCAGATCTCCGCGATCCGCAGCTACATCGCGCAGAAGGTGGACGTCATCGCCTTCTCGCCGGTGGTCGTCACCGGCTGGGACGCGGTCCTCAAGGAGGCCAAGGCCGCGAAGATCCCGGTCGTCCTCACCGACCGCTCGGTGGAGACCTCCGACGACTCCCTGTACGTCACGCTGGTCGGCTCCGACTTCACCGACGAGGGCCGCCGCGCCGGCAAGATCCTGGAGAAGGTGCTGGAGAAGGCCGGCCACAAGGGCCCGGTGAAGATCGCCCAGCTGGAGGGCACCACCGGCGCCGCCCCGGCGATCGAGCGCGCCAAGGGCTTCAAGGAGGTCATGGACGCCGACCACAAGGACGACTGGAAGATCGTCGTCAGCCAGACCGGTGACTTCACCCGTGCCGGCGGCAAGCAGGTCATGGCGGCCTTCCTCCAGTCCAACCCGGACATCAACGTCCTGTTCGCGCACAACGACGACATGGCCATCGGCGCCATCCAGTCCATCGAGGCGGCCGGCAAGAAGCCCGGCAAGGACATCCTGATCGTCTCGATCGACGGCGTGAAGGACGGCTTCGTGGCCATGTCCGAGGGCAAGATCAACGCCATCGTCGAGTGCAACCCGCTCCTCGGCCCCCAGCTGATGGACACCGTGAAGAAGGTCAAGAACGGCGAGAAGGTCGAGCGCTGGATCAAGACCAAGGAGGGCGACTTCATGCAGGACCAGGCCAAGGCCGCGCTCCCGAGCCGCAAGTACTGACCGACGCACCCACCGGCAGGGAGCCCGCGGCCGACCGAGCGCCATCGGTCCCGGGGCTCCCTGCGGGCCTGAACCAATCTCATGAGGAGCGCTGCCATGGCAGAGCCGCGGCCCGTCCTGGAAATGGCGGGCATAGTCAAGGAGTTTCCGGGGGTACGGGCTCTGTCGGACGTCGACTTCCGGCTCTTCCCCGGCGAGATCCACGCCCTGATGGGCGAGAACGGGGCGGGCAAGTCCACCCTCATCAAGGTGCTCACCGGCGTCTACTCCCTGGACGGCGGCACGATCACCCTGGACGGCCGGTCCGTGCGGATCACCAGCCCGCTGCAAGCTCAGCAGGCCGGCATCAGCACGGTCTACCAGGAGGTCAACCTCTGCCCGAACCTGTCGGTGGCGGAGAACATCTTCATCGGACGCGAGCCCACGCGCATGGGCCGCATCCAGTGGAAGCGGCTGCGCCGGGAGGCCGCGGAGCTGGTGGACCGGCTCGGGCTGGACATCGACGTCAGCGCGCCCCTGTCCTCGTACCCGCTGGCGGTCCAGCAACTGGTCGCCATCGTGCGGTCGTTGAACACCGGTGACGGTGACGGTGACGGGCCGGGCACCAAGGTGCTCGTCCTCGACGAGCCGACCTCCAGCCTCGACCGCGACGAGGTCCTCCAACTCTTCGCCCTGATGCGGCGGTTGAAGGACGAGGGCGTCGCGATCCTGTTCGTCTCGCACTTCCTCGACCAGATCTACGAGGTCTGCGACCGGATGACCGTGCTGCGCAACGGCACCCTGGTCGGCGAGCACATGGTGAGCGACCTCGACCAGGTCGGCCTCGTCCAGCTCATGCTCGGCAAGGCCATGGGCCAGCTCGACGAGCTCCACGAACACCAGCTGCGCTCCGACGCGGGCGAGACCCTCGTCCAGGCGGACGGCCTCGGCCGGACCGGCGGCATCGCGCCCTTCGACCTGGAGATCAGGAAGGGCGAGGTGATCGGGCTCGCCGGTCTGCTCGGATCGGGCCGCACCGAACTCGCCCGGCTGCTCTTCGGCGCCGACCAGCCGGACACCGGCAAGGTGACGATCGGCGGCCGCCAGGTCTCCATGAGCGCCCCCAACGACGCCATCGGCGCGGGGGTCGCGTTCTGCTCCGAGAACCGCAAGAGCGAGGGCCTGGTACCCGACCTGACGGTGCGGGAGAACATCATCCTGGCCCTGCAGGCCTCGCGCGGCTGGACCCGGCCCATCCCGGTCGCCCAGCGCGACGAACTCGTCGCCAAGTACATCAAGGCGCTCGACATCCGCCCGGCCAACCCCGAGGCCAGGGTGGGCCAGCTCAGCGGCGGCAACCAGCAGAAGGTGCTGCTGGCCCGCTGGCTGATCACCCAGCCGAAGCTGCTGATCCTCGACGAGCCGACCCGCGGCATCGACATCGGCGCCAAGGCGGAGATCCAGAAGCTCGTCGTCTCGCTCTCCGAGGAGGGCATGTCCGTGCTGTACATCGCGGCCGAGCTGGAGGAGGTGCTCCGGCTCAGCCACACCATCGGTGTGCTGCGTGACCGCCGGCTGGTGGCGCAGATCGCCAACGGGCCCGACATCACCACGAGCCGGATCCTGGAGACCATCGCGAGCGGAGAGCACCAGTGACCACGTCCTCGACCACCTCGTCCCGGTGGCGGGCACTGACCCGCCACCACCTGTTCTGGCCCGTGGCGGTGCTCGTCCTCCTGCTGCTCGTCAACGTCCCCTTCACCCCCGACTTCTTCTCGGTCAGGATGGCGGACGGCCACCTGTACGGCAGCCTCGTCTCGATCGTGCTGTTCGGCTCGCCCCTGATCCTGGTGGCGGTCGGCATGACCCTGGTCATCGCCACCGGCGGCATCGACCTCTCCGTCGGCGCGGTGGTCGCCATCACCGGCGCGCTGGCCTGCTCCTACATCAGCGACCAGCACGACCAGGGCGCGCTGTCCGGGGTGCTGCTCGCGATGGGGCTCGGGCTGCTGGCCGCGGTCGTGTGCGGACTGTGGAACGGCTTCCTGGTGGCCCGGATGGGCATCCAGCCGATCATCGCGACCCTGATCATCATGGTCGCCGGGCGCGGCGTCGCCCAGCTGATCACCGACGGGCAGATCATCACGATCAACAGCGAGCCGTACAAGCTGATCGGCGGCGGCTACTGGCTGACCCTGCCGTTCTCCATCTTCGTGGTGGCCGCCGTCGTCGCCGTCACCGTGGCGCTGACCCGGCGCACGGCGCTCGGCCTGCTGGTCGAGGCGGTCGGCGGCAACGCCGAGGCCAGCCGGCTGGTCGGCATCAGGTCCCGGCGGATCAAGATCATGGTCTACATGTTCTGCGCGCTGTGCGCGGGCATCGCCGGACTGATGATCAGCTCCAACACCTCGGCCGCCGACGGCAACAACGCCGGCCTGTGGATCGAACTCGACGCGATCCTCGCCGTGGTCATCGGCGGCACCTCGCTGCTGGGCGGCCGGTTCTCCATCGGCGGCACGGTGGTGGGCGCCCTCGTCATCCAGACCCTGACCACCACGATCTACACCATCGGCGTGCCCACCCAGACCAACCTGGTCTTCAAGGCCGCCGTCGTCATCGTCGTCTGCCTGCTCCAGTCCCCGAAGTTCCGCGCCAAGGTCTTCGGCGCGAAGTTCGCCGCCCGGTTCGCGGCCAAGGGCGGCGCCAAGCCGGCCGCGGCCGACCCCGCCGCGGCGACCGAGGCCGCTCCCCAGATGGAGGTGTCGTGATGAGCGCGACCACCCAGAGCCCCACGGCCTCCGACAGCCGTACGCCGCCCCCCTCCCGGGCCGCCCGGGCGCTCGGCGACCGGCGGCTGCCCGTCGCGGTGACGGCCCTGCTCTTCCTGCTGATGTACGGCGGCGGCCTGGCCCGGTACCAGTACTACGGCTTCGGTGAACCGCAGGTCTTCCTGAACCTGTTCATCGACAACGGCTATCTGCTGGTCGCCGCCGTCGGCGTCACCTTCGTCATCCTGTCCGGCGGCATCGACCTCTCCGTCGGCTCGATGATCGGCTTCACGACGATGTTCACGGCCTGGCTGGTGGAGCGCCAGGGCCTGCCCCTCCTCGTCGTGGTCCCCATGGCGCTGGCCGTGGGCGCCTTCGGCGGCTTCCTCATGGGCTACGTGATCCACAACTTCGAGATCCAGCCCTTCATCGTGACCCTCGCCGGCCTCTTCCTCTTCCGCGGTCTGTGCCTGGTCATCAGCAAGGAGTCGATCTCCATCGGCGACTCCACGGTCAGCAGCCTGGCCCAGGCGCAGGCCTCGCTGGGGGTGGGGTTCCTGTCGATCGGCGCGATCGTCTCCCTCGTCGTCCTCGCGGTGGCGTTCTACGTGCTGCACTACACGCGCTTCGGCCGCCGGGTGTACGCCATCGGCGGCAACGAGCAGTCGGCCATGCTGATGGGGCTCCCGCAGGGCGGCACCAAGATCGCCGTGTACACGGTGAGCGGGTTCTGCTCGGCGCTCGCCGGACTGCTGTTCACGCTCTACATCCAGTCCGGCGACCCGCTGCACGCCACCGGCATGGAGCTCGACGCGATCGCCGCGGTCGTCATCGGCGGCACGCTGCTGACGGGCGGCTCCGGCTATGTCCTGGGCACCCTGTTCGGCGTTCTCGTCCTCGGCCTGATCAAGAGCATCATCCAGTTCGAGGGCACGCTCAGCTCCTGGTGGACGAAGATCGCCACCGGTGTGCTCCTGTGCGCGTTCATCCTGGTCCAGCGCTTCATGACCACCCGCAAGAAGGCCTGAACCGCACACCGCGTCAGGACCCGACCGGTCCCAGCCCCCGGCCCGAGCAGGCATCCTCGGACGGGGGCTGCCCGGCGTCCGGCGACGGCACCGCCGGACGCGTCGGAGCCCACCCCTACGGGCGGTCGCTCTCGGCCGTGAGCATGCGGTGCAGCAGGCCGCGCAGCACCACGCGCTCCGCCTCGGCCAGCCCCGCGAGCGGCTCACGGGCGAAGCGCAGCGACTCGCGCAGCCCCCGGGCGATCCGCCGGCCCTCCTCGGTGGGCGCCGCCAGCTTCACGCGGCGGTCGGCCGGGTCGGGGCGCCGTTCCACGAGGCCGCGCGACTCCAGCCGGTCGACGATGCCGGTCACGTTCGACGGCTCGCACTTCAGCTTCTGCGCCAGCTTGCGCATCGGCAGCGGCTCCAGCGAGAGCAGGCTCAGCAGCCTGGCCTGCGCGCCGGTCAGCGAGTGGCCGGCGGCGGCGTCCTCGTAGTCCTCGTGGAAACGGGCCACGACCTCGCCGATCAGCTCGACGACCTCCAGGGTCAGGGCGTCGGGAAGCGTGGCGGGGCCGGCCGGACCGGTCGGCCCGTGGGTCTTCTGCTCGGACGGATGTGAGGCGGACATGGATCCAGGGTACCCGTTTACTTGACATCCTGAAATATTCAGGAGCATGGTTGTTTCAGGTACTGAAGCATTTTCGAGCGTGTGAAAGGCAGCCCCTCCCATGACTGACTCGGCTCTCCCCACCACCAGCCGCGAATGGCGTCTGCTCAGCCGCCCCGTCGGCTGGCCGAAGCCCGAGGACTTCGAGCTCGCCGAGGCGGAGATCCGCCGCCCCGGCCAGGGTGAGGTGCTGGTGCGCAACGCGTACGTCTCCGTGGACCCGTACATGCGCGGCCGCATGAGCAGCGCCAAGTCCTACGTCGCCCCCTTCGAGCTGGGCAAGGCCATGCAGGGCGGAGCGGTCGGCGAGGTCGTCGCGTCCGAGGCCGAGGGCGTCTCGGTCGGCGACCACGTCCTGCACTTCGGCGGCTGGCGCGAGTACGCCACCGTCGACGCGAAGCAGGCCGTCAAGGTCGACCCCGACGCCGCGCCCCTGTCCACCTACCTCGGCGTCCTCGGCATGACCGGCCTCACCGCCTACGCGGGCCTGTTGCGCACGGCCGCCTTCAAGGAGGGCGACTCCGTCTTCGTGTCGGGCGCGGCCGGCGCCGTCGGCAGCCAGGTCGGCCAGATCGCCCGGCTCAAGGGCGCCTCCCGGGTCGTCGGCTCGGCCGGCTCCGACGAGAAGGTCAAGCTCCTCGTGGAGGAGTACGGCTTCGACGCGGCCTTCAACTACAAGAACGGCCCCGTGGCCGAGCAGCTGCGCGCGGCCGCCCCCGACGGGATCGACGTGTACTTCGACAACGTCGGCGGGGACCACCTCGAAGCCGCCATCGGCGCCCTCAACGAGAAGGGCCGCATCGCGATCTGCGGCATGATCTCGGTCTACAACAACACCGAGCCCGCCCCCGGCCCGAAGAACCTGGCCCGCCTCATCCAGACCCGCGGCCGCATCGAGGGCCTGCTGGTCGGCGACCACTACGACTTGCAGCCGCAGTTCGTCCAGGAGGTCGGCGCCTGGGTCCGCTCCGGTGAGCTCAAGTACCGCGAGACGGTCGTCGAGGGCATCGAGAACAACCTCGAGGCGTTCCTCGGGGTCCTGCGCGGCGACAACACCGGAAAGATGATCGTCAAGCTCTGACCGCCGGACGTCCGCCCGACGGCGGCACGACCGAAGGCACAGGACGCGCGGGACGCACAGGACGTGCGGGACGCGCAGGACCGCAGGCCGCCCCCGGGATCGTCGCCCGGGGTGCGGCCCGCGCCGTCGCTCAGCCCGTGGCCAGCGCCGCCCGGTGCACGGCCGCGGCCAGCCGGTCGTTCTCCGGGGCCGCCCCGCCCGGGAAGGCGCACCGCCGCCGCGTGTAGCCGTAGGCGAGCCCGCTGCGCGGGTCGGCGAAGGCCTGGCAGCCGCCCGCCCCGCTGTGCCCGAACGCCCCGACGCCCAGGAAGGGGTGCCAGGTCAGCGCGGTGGCCTGGAATCCCAGCCCGTACGCCTTGTGCGAGCGCGCCACCACGTCGTGGCCCACGGAGTGCAGCTGCCCGAACTCCGCCGCAGTGTCCTCCTTCAGCAGCGGCGCCTTCCCGTCGACCTCGCTGATCGCCGCCGCGTACAGTCCGGCCAGTCCGCGCGCCGAGGCGACCCCGCCCACGGAGGCCGGGCCCTTGGCCCGCACCAGCGGGTCGTTCGGCAGGAGCTCCAGATCGGTCGGCTCGGCGGCGTGCCGGTTGAAGGCCACGGCGGCCAGGGTGTGCGGACCGCCGGGCACGGCGTCCAGCAGCGCCCGCTGCTCTGCCGTCGGGATCATCCGCTGCGCGCTGCGAAAGCGCGGCTCGTGCGGCGCCGGCAGCCCCAGGAAGAAGTCCAGCCCGTAGGGGAGCCGCACCCGCTCCTCGTGCACCTCCTGGAGCGTGCGGCCCGTGGCCCGCCGGACGACCTCCCCGGTGAGCGCCCCGATGACCAGCGCGTGGTAGCCGAAGGCGGTGCCCGGCCGCCAGAACGGCCGCTGGTCGGCGAGACGTTCGGCGAGCTGACGGTCGTCGGCGAGTTCCTGCGGCGAGAACCCGCCGTCCGTGCCGACGACGCCGGCCCGGTGGGACAGCAGCTCGCGCAGCGTCAGCGCGCCCTTGCCCTCGGCGGCGAACTCCGGCCAGTAGTAGGTGACCTTGCGGTCCAGCTCCAGCGTCCCGTCCTGGACGAGGAGCGCCGCCACCAGATGCGCCGCGCCCTTGGTCGAGGAGTACACGCCGTAGAGGGAGTCGGGACCGGCGCCGTCGCCCGGCGCCCACAGGTCGACGACCCGCCGGCCGTGCACGTACGCGCACAACTGACCTTCGTAGTCCGGCTGTTCCTCCGCCACGAACGCGGCGAACTCCTCCCGTACCGCCTCGTATCCGTCGGCGACCGTGCCGTGGATCTCCTGCGTCGTCCGAGCCAAACGAGTCATCCGCTCTCCTCAACCAGCCCGCTGCTTGCCTGTGCCATGGTGATCAACGCCTGTGCGATCCGAGCCGGGTCGCCGGCGGGTGGACGAAACCGCGGTCCGCGGGACCGGCCGTGCGCGGGGGGACGGCGCCGGCGACGCGGGCGGTGATCAGAACAGGTCGGGCCGGGCAGGCGCTCGATGTGCGCACGTCTACCTCCTGGACTTGCCTGGATCGTTGCTTCTGGAGATCGGTACGGCGAGGTGTGCCTGTTCGACTCAACTGCGGGAGGAGGGCGTCGGTGTCACCGATGCCCCGGATGGCCTACGAGGACCCGGCGGCGGACCGGCGCACGGCCGGGGCTCGGACCGGCGCACGGCCCGGGCGGCCGGGCGGGGCGGGGCGCGCACCGGGTGGCGGTCCTGAAATGTGCACGACCGATAGAGTTCGGCCATGCGCGATCTCGGGGTGGGGTTCAGGTACCTCCTGAAGGGCCAGCGATGGGTGGCCCGGCACGGCGGGCAGTACGGGTTCGGACTGGTCCCCGGACTGCTGACGCTCGTCCTCTACGCGGCGGCCCTGGTGGCGCTCGCCGTGTGGGGCGAGGACTTCGTGGGATGGTCGACGCCGTTCGCCGACCACTGGCCGAACCCCTGGCTCGGCCTGTTCCGCGGCTTCCTGACCGCCGTGCTGTTCGCCCTCGGCCTCCTGCTCGCCGTCCTCACCTTCACCGCGGTCACCCTGCTCATCGGCCAGCCCTTCTACGAGAACCTCTCCGAGAAGGTCGACCGGGACGTCTCGCCCGACGGGACGGCCCCCGAGTCGGGGCTGCCCCTGTGGCGCGAGCTGTGGGTCTCCGCCCGCGACAGCCTGCGCATCCTCCTGCGCGCGCTGGTCTGGGCGGTGCTGCTGTTCGCCCTCGGGTTCGTCCCGGTCCTCGGCCAGACGGTCGTCCCGGTGATCGGCTTCTTCGTCACCGGCTTCTTCCTCACCGAGGAGCTCGTCGCCGTCGCCCTCCAGCGCCGCGACGTCGACCTGCGCGCCCGGCTCGCCCTGCTGCGCGGCCGCAGGATGCTGGTGTGGGGCTTCGGCACCCCTCTGGGCCTGGCCTTCCTGGTGCCCTTCGTCGCGGTGTTCCTGATGCCCGGCGCGGTGGCGGGCGCCACGCTGCTGGCCCGTGAACTGCTCGGCGAGGAGATCTCCGAAGCAGGCACGGCCGACGACGCCCCGGACACCGGCCGGGCGGCCGGCGAGGAGAACCCCGCCCGGTGAGGAGAACCCCGCCTGGTGAGGGGGCCGGGCGGGGCCCGGGCGTCAGCCGCCCGCCCGCTCCGTCGCACGCAGCGCCGCCGTGAGGATCGCCCGCACCTGGGCGACGATGTCCAGCCGGTTGCGCACGAACTGCGCGTCGGTCACCGTCCCGGTCGCCGGGTCGGCGTTGCCCGCCGCGAACTGCAGCACCGGCGTGTGCACATGGCCGCCCGGCAGACTGTCGCGCAGCCCCAGCCGGTCGCGCAGCAGGGTCGCCCGGTACGCGATCTCGTTGGACAGGTAGTCCCCGCCGCCCCCGGCCCGGGCCGTCGACCCGGGAGTGGGCCCGTCGGGCCGGACGACGGGACCGTCGCCCCCTGCCGGGATCTCGGTGACGTCCGTGTGGTCGTACACCGGGAACCGGCCGGTGCCGGCCGCCGTGATCGCGGCGTACGGCAGGGTCGTGGTCGTCCACTGCGGCTGCGAGGCGGGGTCGGCGACCGGGATCGTCTCCGTGCGCGAGGCGTTCTCGTTGTCGGGGAAGCCGCCCCGCCAGGCCCCGTTGGTGCGCTCCACGTCGAAGCGCCCGACACGGCCCTGGCTGACGGTCGCGAACAGGTCGGCGTGGGGCAGGTGCGGTCGCAGGGCGCGCTCCACGGCGCCCTGCGCGAAGTCCCGCCAGCGCACGGGGAACACGGCGGTCTCGATGAGCGCGGGCCCGTCCGCCGTCCGGATCACCGTGCCGTCCAGGGCGAGGGCGGCCGCCCCCGAGGGGTTGGAGATCCGGACGTCCCGGTCCAGGGTGAACGGGTCGAAGCCGGTCACGAGCACGCGCCTGAGACCCTTCGCGTGCCGGGGGAGCCGGATGTCGTCCTGGCCGCGTGACGTGCGCTCCAAGGCGTCCGCCAGAGCCGCTCGCTGAGGTTCCGTCACCGCGAACGACGGCTCCCAGGCGCGCAGTCGGCTCGTCATGTCCAGCCGCGCCCAGTACAGCGGCCGGTCGTCGTCGCGACTGAGGTCCCCGCCGGCCGGACCGCGGCCCTGCACCCGGTCCACCGCCCGGCGCCACAGGGCCGAGCCCTCCCGGGCGACGACCTGCCGGGCCCGCCCGTAGGACGGTGCGGCCGCCAGCAGCCGGGCGAGCCGGGGGGCCGCCGCGTCGAACCCGGACCGGGCCAGGATCTCCTGCGGGACGGCCTGCGTCAGCCGCTGTTCCTCGACCGTGGGAACGGCGGACGCCGGCCCGGCCGCGGTCGCCGCGGTGGGGGAGGAGAGCCCGGCCGCCAGGGCCAGACCGAGGATGCCGGTGCGAACACGTATGCGGTGCACGGGAGTCGGGGTCCTTCCGTCGCTGTGGGGGAGCGTGGGGTGGGACGACGGAAGTATCCCGTGCGGCGGGCCGCTCACGCCATGGAGCCTCCCGTCGGCCCGCGCCGGCCGACGGGATGGCCGCGCCGTCCGCCGGCGGGCGATACTGCCGGGCATGAAGGCGGCCAACCTGGGTGTGCTGTTCCTGATCGAGCTGGGCGCCCTCGCCGCGGCCGCCTGGTGGGGCGCGTCGACCGCGTGGCCCTGGCTGCTCGCAACGACCGCCCCCGCCGTGCTGATCGCGGCGTGGGCGCTGTTCGGCTCGCCGCGGGCCCGCTTCCGGACGCGGGGAGCGCGCCGGGCCGGCTTCGAACTCCTCTGGTTCGGGGCGGGAGTCGGCGCGCTGTACGCCGCCGGGGAGCACGGCTGGGCGCTCGCCCTCGCCCTCGTGTGCGCGGTGAGCAAGGGGCTGGCGTGGCGGTGGGACCAGTGACCCTCAGTCGACCGGTTCGCCCAGCAGGCGCAGGAAGTCCCGGAACGCCTGCGGCATGTCCACCGCCCCGGGGTCGAGCAGCCACTGGTACTGAAGCCCGTCCATCACCGCGACCAGCAGCGGGGCCGTCCGCTCCGGCGTGAGGCCGTTGGGCAGCCGGTCGCCGTACTCGGTGCGCAGCGCGGCCGCCATGCCCGCCCGCACCCGTGTGTACCGCTCGGTGAAGTACTCCCGGGCGGGATGGCCCTCCGTGACGCTCTCGCCGAGCAGCGCCGAGAAGGTCTGGACGATGCCGGGCCGCATCGCGTTGTACTCGACGAGCGAGGCGAGCAGGTCGACCCGCCACCGGGTGTCCGGCACGGCGTCCCACTGGTCGCGTTCGAGGAGCACCGCCACCAGCAGCGCGTCCTTCGTCGGGAAGTGGTGCAGCACCCCCTGCTGGGTCAGCCCGACCCGTTCGGCCACCGCCGCCATGCTCGCCCCGCGGTAGCCGCGCTCGGCGATGACCGCCAGGGCCGCCCGCACGATCTCCGCCCGCCGCTCCCCGCTCCTGGCCCTGACCGTCATGCCGTCACGGTACGGCACCCCGCGAAGATGACGACGGGGTGACGAAACCTACCGTCCCACAGGCATCCGTTGCACGATGGGGGCCCAGCACGCGCAGACACCCGACGAGGAGGCGCCGCATGGCCGCAACGGGGACGGGACCGGGGTCGGACACCGGGGCGACGACGCGGACGGCGGCCGGGACGGCCGTGGAGGCCGTCGTCGAGCGTGCCCTCGGCAGGCTCGGTCCGGACGCCAAGACCCGGCTGCTGGCCGGCCAGGACGCCTGGTCGCTGCCCGCGCTGCCGGAGATCGGCCTGCGCTCGCTGGTGATGTCGGACGGCCCCGTCGGCGTGCGCGGCGTGCGCTGGACGGCGGACGACCCCTCCATCGCCCTGCCCTCGCCGACGGCGCTCGCCGCCGCCTGGGACCCCGGCCTCGCCCACCGCGCCGGCGCCCTGCTGGCCCAGGAGGCCCGGCGCAAGGGCGTCCACGTGCTGCTCGCTCCCACGGTCAACCTGCACCGGTCGCCCCTGGGGGGCCGTCACTTCGAGGCCTACAGCGAGGACCCGTACCTGACCGGCGTCATCGGCGCGGCCTATGTGAACGGCGTCCAGTCCGGCGGCGTCGGCACCACCGTCAAGCACTTCGTGGCCAACGACGCCGAGACCGACCGCTTCACCGTGGACAACCGCGTCGGCGAACGGGCCCTGCGCGAGCTGTACCTGGCGCCCTTCGAGGCGATCGTGGCCGGCGCGCGCCCCTGGGGCGTCATGACCGCCTACAACACGGTCAACGGCACGACGATGACCGAGCACCACCACCTCGTGAACGAGGTCCTGCGCGGCGAGTGGGGCTTCGACGGCGTCAACGTCTCCGACTGGTCGGCCGCACGGGACACCGTCCGCGCGCTCCGCGGCGGCCTCGACGTGGCCATGCCCGGCCCGCGGACCGTCTACGGCGAGGCCCTCGCCACCGCCGTGCGCGACGGGCGCCTCACCGAGACCGAGGTGGACGAGGCGGTCCGCCGCGTCCTGCGCCTGGCCGCCCGCGTGGGCGTCCTCGAGGGCGCCGAGCCCGCCGTCACCGAGCCGCCCGCCCCGATCGACGGCGAGGCGCTGGCCCGCGAACTGGCCCGCCGCTCCTTCGTCCTGCTCCGCAACGAGCACGACGCGCTGCCGCTCGCGCCGGGCTCCGTCGCCCTCGTCGGCGCGGCCGCCCGCGACGCCCGCATCCTGGGCGGCGGCTCCGCCACCGTCTTCCCCGCCCGGGTGGTCTCCCCGCTCGACGGCCTCACCGCCGCCCTCCCCGAGGGCGCCGTGCGCTACGCCGTCGGCGCCGATCCGGCCACCGAACTCGCCTTCGCCGACCAGGGGTTCTCGCTGCGGGCGGTCTGCCGCGACGCCCGCGGAACCGTGATCGGCACGCGCTCCGCGCCGAACGGCCAGATCCAGTGGATGGGCTCCGACCTCCCCGAGGGCGTCACCCCCGACACGCTCCACACCGTCGAGCTGACCGGGACCTTCACCCCGCGCGAGAGCGGGCCGCACACCTTCGGGACGAAGGGCACGGGCGCCTTCACCCTCACCGTCGCGGGGACCACGTACTACGACGACGTCCAGCGCCCCGCCGAGGACGGCGACCCCTTCGAGGCGTTCTTCGGCTCCCCGCAGCCCCGCGCCCGGGTGGAACTGACCGCGGGCGAACCGGTCGAGGTCCGTCTCGCCCACGTCTTCGCGCTCCCCGACGGCGCCCCCTTCAAGGCCGTCGCCTTCGCGCTGGTCCACCAGGAGCCGGTGCGCGACCCCGAGGAGCTGATCGCCGAAGCCGTCGAGACGGCGCGGGCCGCCGACACGGCCGTGGTCGTGGTCGCCACCACCGAACGCGTGGAGTCCGAGGGCTACGACCGCAAGGACCTCCGCCTCCCCGGCCGGCAGGACGACCTCGTGCGGGCCGTCGCCGCCGCCAACCCGAACACCGTCGTGGTCGTCAACGCCGGCTCCCCGGTGGAGATGCCCTGGCGGGAGGAGGTCGCGGCCGTCCTGGTCGGCTGGTTCCCCGGCCAGGAGGGCGGCGCGGCGCTGGCCGACGTGCTCACGGGCGCCCACGAGCCCGGCGGCCGCCTGCCCACCACCTGGGGCTCCCTGGCCGACGCCCCCGTCACCGAGGTCGTGCCCACCGACGGCGCCCTCGCCTACCGCGAGGGCGTCTTCATCGGCTACCGCGCCTGGGAGAAGGAGAACCGCACCCCGGCCTACCCCTTCGGCCACGGCCTCGGCTACACCGACTGGACGTACGAGTGCGCCGACGTCACCGGGACCACGGTCAGGGTGCGTGTGCGCAACAGCGGCGGGCGGGCCGGCCGGGAGGTCGTCCAGGTCTACCTCGCCCCGGTCGGCACGGCCGCGGCGCCCGAACGCCCCGCGCGCCAGCTGGCCGGCTTCGCCGTCGTGGAGGCGGGGCCGGGCGAGAGCGCCGAGGCCGTCGTGGAGATCCCCGGCCGGGCCTTCGAGGTGTGGGACGAGGCGGACCGCCGGTGGTCCTTTGTGAAAGGTTCGTACGAAATCCAGGCGGGCCGCTCGATCGCCGACCGCCGGATCACCGCGACGATTACCGTGTGACAGGCGCGGCCGCCCGCCCCGGCGCGGCCTCCGCCCCCGAACAGCCCCGGCCCGGGACCTGACCCCTGGGCCGGGGCAACACCCGCCCCGCGGCCGTCCGCGCGCCCCGTCGGCGACGCCGCCCCGCTAGCGGACCGAGAAGCCGTAGACCGTCTCCGACCGGTAGACCTCGCCGGGGCGCAGCACCGTGCTCGGGAACTCCGGCCGGTTCGGGGAGTCCGGGAAGTGCTGGGTCTCCAGCGCGACGCCCTGACCGGGCACGAACGGCTCGCCCAGATGGTCGGCGGTGTACAGCTGAAGCCCCGGCTCGGTCGTGGAGACCGTCAGCACCCGCCCGGACGACGGGTCGTGCAGCTCGGCGACCTCGACCGGCGCGTCGGTGACGCCCTTGTCGAGCACGAAGTTGTGGTCGTAGCCGGAGCCGATCTTGCGGGCCGCCCGGAAGTCGAAGCGGCCGCCGGTCACCTGCGCGAGTTCGCCCGTCGGCACGAGGTCCGCGTCGACCGGCGTGTACCGGGAGGCGGCCAGCCGCAGTTCGTGATCGCCCGCGCCGCCGCTGCCGGGCCCGCCGAGGTGGAAGTAGCTGTGATTGGTCAGATTCACCACCGTCGGCGCGTCGGTGACGGCCCGGTAGGCGAACCGCAGCGCCCCGGTAGCGTCGAGCGTGTACGTGGCCGACACCTCCAGCCGCCCCGGGAAGCCCTCCTCGCCGTGCGCGGCGACCCGACTGAGCCGCACTCCGTGCTCGACGGGCTCCACGTCCCACACCCGCTTGTCGAACCCGCCCGGCCCGCCGTGCAGGGAGTTGGGCGCGGCGTTGGGCTCCAGCGCGTAGGTCACCCCGTCCAGCGGGAAGCGGGCGTGCGCGATCCGGTTGGCGTAGCGCCCGACCAGCGCGCCGAGATAGGGCTCCGGGTGGGCGAGGTAGCCCGCCAGGTCCGCGAACCCGAGCACCACGTCCGCCGTGCGTCCGTCGCGGTCCGGGACCTCGACGGACTGCACGATCCCGCCGTACGACAGAACGCGCACCCGGGTGCCCGCCCGCTCCAGGGTCCAGCGGTGCACGGGGGCGCCGTCGGAAAGTGTTCCGAAGTGTTCGCTCATGGGCGAAACACTAAATCACGAGGCCTTCCCGGTGACTCCCCGATAGGCCAGCTCCGCGAGCCGCGCCTGCCCGTCCTTGCTGGGATGGAACCAGTCCCAGTGGCTCAGCTGGTCGGTGCCGAACCGGAAGTCGTACACCGCGCCGCCGTCGAAGCGGCACCGCGCGTCCTTCGCGCAGACCTCCTTCAGCACCGCGTTGTAGTCCTCCACCCGCTTTTGCACGGTGTCCCGCCGCAGCGTCGCCGCCGGGTCCAGCGCGTCCGCGTCGCCCAGCATCGAGGGGCAGATGCCCAGCTTCCAGATCTGCTTGCCCAGCGCGTTCGTCCGCCCCTGCGACCACAGCCGCTTCAGGTTCGGCACGCTCGACACGTACACCTGCGTCTTGGGCAGGGCCCGGCGCAGGGTGCGCAGCGCGTCCGCGAACTGCGCGCGGAAGTCGGCCACCGGCGTCATCGCCGCCGTCGACGCGCGGCACGCGTCGTTCGCCCCCGCCATCACCGTCACCAACTGGGGCTTCTCCAGGACCGCCTGGGTCATCTGCGCCGCGACGTCCGCCATCCGCGCCCCCGTCGCCGCGTGGTTCCAGCTGTGCGTGGCCGCCTTCGCCGGCCCCAGCAGCCGCACCGCGAGACTCTTCACGTCGGCGCTGTCGCCGGTCGCCCAGGACACCTGCGGACAGTCCGCGAGGACCGTACAGGCGTCGAAGCCGCGCGTGATGGAGTCGCCCACCGCCGCGAGCGACGACGGGCTGGAGTCCCACAGCGGGGTCGGCGACGGCGAGGGCTTCGCGTGCCGCGCCCGCCCGCCGGACGGCCCCGAGCCGTCGCCGCCGCCCAGGGCGTCACAGCCCGCCAGGCCCAGGACGGCCGCGGCCGTGCCCGCGAGCACCGCCCGGGCGTGCCGGTTTCGCTTCCGCATCCGCTGGTGTTCCCCTCGTTCGTCGAACAACGCTCCCCCTAGGACAACGCGCGGGAGTTCCCGGGTGAATCACACCCACACGATGGAACGCTTCCCACCCGTACAGGCGTCCTGCCGGGTGAATGGCGGAGGTTTCAGGGCACCAGGACCGACGGTACGTCACACTCCTTGCGCCGCCGCACGGTAGCCTCGCCCTCAACGCGGCTGCCTGCCGACCGCCGCCGTTGCCAGCCAGCAAGACTGTCCCGCTCTGCCCGGAGGTCCCGGTGACGACACGTGGAGTTCTGTACGTGCACTCCGCGCCGCGCGCGCTGTGCCCGCACGTCGAGTGGGCCGTCGCCGGGGTGCTCGGCACGCGCGTCAACCTCGACTGGATCCGGCAGCCCGCCGCGCCCGGCACCTGGCGCTCGGAGTTCTCCTGGAAGGGCGAGGCCGGCACCGCCTCCAAGCTGGCGTCGGCGCTGAGGGGCTGGCAGATGCTGCGCTTCGAGGTCACCGCCGAGCCGTGCGCCACCGCCGAGGGCGAGCGCTACAGCTGCACCCCCGACCTCGGCATCTACCACGCCGTCACCGGGATCCACGGCGACATCCTGATCCCGGAGGACCGTCTGCGCGCCGCCCTGCTGCGCAGCAGGCGCGGCGAGACGGAACTGGAGGGCGAACTCTCCAAGCTCCTGGGCAAGCCGTGGGACGACGAACTGGAACCCTTCCGCTACGCGGGCGAGGGCGCCCCGGTGCGCTGGCTGCACCAGGTGGTCTGAGACCGCCCCCGGCGAACGCCCGCACGGCGAGAGCCGAAGCGACCGCGACAACCCGAAGGGCCCCGCCTCCAGGAGGCGGGGCCCTTCAGCCGTGCGCGCGAGCGCGTACGGGCAGGTCTCAGACCGAGCGGAAGGCGAGGACCACGTTGTGCCCGCCGAACCCGAACGAGTCGTTCAGGGCGGCGATACGGCCCTCGACGGGCAGCTTGCGCGCCTCGCCGCGGACCACGTCCGCGTTCGCCTCGGCCTCGGGGTCGATGTTCTCGACGTTGATGGTCGGCGGAGCGACCCGGTGGTACAGCGCGAGGACCGTCGCGACGGACTCGACGCCGCCCGCGCCGCCCAGCAGGTGACCGGTCATCGACTTGGTCGCCGAGACCGCCATGTGGTCGGCGTCGTCGCCGAAGACCTTGCGCAGCGCCTTCAGTTCCGCGATGTCGCCGGCCGGCGTCGAGGTGGCGTGCGCGTTGACGTGCACGATCTCGGCCGGGTCCAGGTCGGTGTTGTCCAGCAGGTTCTGCAGGGCGTGCGAGATGCCGCGGCCCTCCGGCTCCGGCTGCACGATGTCGTGGGCGTCGGCCGAGATGCCCTGTCCGACGGCCTCCGCGTACACGCGCGCCCCGCGCGCCGCCGCGTGCTCGGCCGACTCCAGGACGATCACGCCCGCGCCCTCGCCCATGACGAAGCCGTCGCGGGCCGTGTCGTAGGGACGCGAGGCGCCCTGCGGGTTCTCGTTGTTCTTGGACATCGCCATCATGTTGCCGAACGCGGCGATGGGCAGCGGGTGGATCGCCGCCTCGGTGCCGCCGGCGACGACCACGTCGGCGCGGCCGGTGCGGATCATCTCGATGGCGTAGCCGATGGCCTCCGCGCCCGACGCGCACGCCGAGACCGGCGTGTGCACGCCCGCGCGGGCGCCGACCAGCAGACCCACGTTGGCGGAGGGGCTGTTGGGCATCAGCATGGGGACGGTGTGCGGGGAGACCCGGCGCACGCCCTTGTCCTTCAGGACGTCGTACTGGTCGAGGAGGGTGGTCACACCGCCGATGCCGGAGGCGATGACCGCGCCCAGGCGGTCGGCCTCGACGTCGCCCTGGCTGCCCTCCTCACCGGCCTTGCCGGAGAAGCCGGCGTCCTTCCAGGCCTCCTGGGCCGCGATCAGCGCGAACTGCGCCGAACGGTCCAGCTTGCGGGCCTGCGGCCGCGGGATGACCTCGAGAGGCTCCACGGCGACACGGGCCGCGATGCGGACGGCCTGGTCGGTCGCCCACTCCTCCTCCAGGGCCCTGACGCCGGACTTGCCGGCGACGAGACCCTCCCAGGTAGAGGCTGCGTCGCCACCCAGCGGTGTGGTTGCGCCGATACCGGTGACGACCACGGTGCGATTGGTCGGGATCACGGATTCTTTCTCCAACGTTACGAGGATTCAGCGGCGCCACCGCCGGGTGGCGGGGCAGTTCGGTCCAGGGGACCGGGTGGGGTCAGCCCTGGTTCTTGAGGATGTAGTCGGTCGCGTCGCCGACGGTCTTGAGGTTCTTGACGTCCTCGTCCGGGATCTTGACGTCGAAGCGCTCTTCGGCGGCGACGACGACCTCGACCATGGACAGCGAGTCGACGTCCAGGTCGTCGGTGAAGGACTTGTCCAGCTGGACGTCCTCAACCGGGATGCCGGCGATCTCGTTCACGATGTCGGCGAGACCGGCGACGATCTCTTCCTGAGTGGCGGCCATGTTGGCGCTCCTTCGTAGATATCCAGAGGGTGTGGCAGTGGGTGTTTCCCGGGCCGGAACGGTTGCTCCGGCACGGAGTGCCTAGGGGAGGGTAACGACAGTGGCGGCGTAGACGAGACCCGCCCCGAATCCGATGACGAGCGCGGTGTCGCCGCTCTTCGCCTCGCCGGTCGCCAGAAGCCGCTCCATCGCGAGCGGGATCGAGGCGGCCGACGTGTTGCCGGTGGTGCGCACGTCACGGGCGACCGTGACGGACTGCGGCAGCTTGAGAGTCTTCACCATCGAGTCGATGATGCGCTCGTTGGCCTGGTGCGGGATGAAGACGTCGAGTTCCTCGGCGGTGATGCCGGCGGCGTCCAGCGCCTCCTTGGCGACCTTCGCCATCTCGAACACGGCCCAGCGGAAGACCGCCTGGCCCTCCTGCGTGATCGCCGGGAACTTGCCCGTGGAGTCGTACTCCGTCCACGGCACCGTCTGCTTGATGGTCTCCGACTTGTCGCCCTCGGAGCCCCAGACCGTCGGGCCGATCGCCGGCTCCGCGGAGGGGCCGACCACGACCGCGCCCGCCCCGTCGCCGAACAGGAAGGCCGTCGCGCGGTCCTCCAGGTCGGTCAGGTCGGACAGCCGCTCGACGCCGATGACGAGCACGTACTGCGCGGAGCCCTCGACCACCATGCCCTTGGCGAGGGTGAGTCCGTAGCCGAAGCCCGCGCAGCCGGCCGAGATGTCGAACGCCGCCGCCTTGTCCGTGCCGAGCTTGTCGGCGATCTCGGTGGCCACGGCCGGGGTCTGCTTGAAGTGCGAGACGGTCGACACGACCACCGCGCCGATCTGCGCGGCGGTGATCCCGGCGTCGGCGATCGCCTTGCCGGACGCCTCGACCGACATGGCGGCGACGGTCTCCTCGTCGTTCGCCCAGTGCCGGGTCTCGATGCCGGAGCGCGAGCGGATCCACTCGTCGGACGAGTCGATCGTCTCCAGGATGACCTCGTTGGGCACGACCCGCGTGGGCCGGTAGCCGCCGACCCCGAGGATGCGCGCGTACGGGGAGCCCTTGCTGGGCTTGATCTTCGCCATCAGGGCTCCTCAGGCGACGCCGTGCTCGGCGATGAGCTCGCGAGCGGCGTCGAGGTCGTCGGGGGTCTTCAGCGCCAGCGTCTTCACGCCGGGCAGGGCGCGCTTGGCGAGGCCGACCAGGGTGCCGCCGGGGGAGACCTCGACGAGCGCGGTCACGCCCAGCTCCTTGAAGGTCTCCATGCACAGGTCCCAGCGGACCGGGTTGGCGACCTGGCCGACCAGCCGGTCCAGGATCTCGGCGCCGGTGGCGACGGCCTGCCCGTCCTTGTTGGAGACGTAGCGGACCGTGGGGTCGGCCGGCGTGAGCTCCGCGGCCGCCTTGGCCAGGGTCTCGACGGCGGGCGCCATGTGCCGGGTGTGGAAGGCGCCGGCGACCTTCAGCGCGACGACCTTGCGGACGCCCTCGGGCTTGTCCTCGGCCAGCGCGGCGAGCTGCTCCAGGGTGCCGGCGGCGACGATCTGGCCGGCGCCGTTGATGTTCGCCGGGGTGAGCCCCAGCTTCTCCAGGTGCGCCAGAGAAACCTCGGGGTCCCCGCCCAGCAGGGCCGACATGCCGGTCTCGGTGACCGCGGCGGCCTCGGCCATGGCCAGGCCGCGCTTGCGCACGAGGCCCAGCGCGACGGTGTCGTCGAGGACGCCGGCCAGCGCGGCGGCGGTGAACTCGCCGACGCTGTGGCCCGCGACCGCGCCGAGGGGCGCGTCGCCGAGCGCGGTGGCGGACAGGATTCCGGCGGCGACCAGCAGCGGCTGGGCCACCGCGGTGTCACGGATCTCGTCCGCGTCGGCCTGCGTGCCGTAGTGGGCGAGGTCCAGGCCGATGGCGTCCGACCACGCGGCGACGCGGGCGGCGGCGCCGGGCAGTTCGAGCCAGGGAGTCAGGAAGCCGGGCGTCTGGGCGCCCTGGCCGGGAGCGACGAGTACGAGCACTCTCACACTCTCTCTTGGGGACGGCCGAAGCCGCCCGTGGGGACAGGGACGAAGAACGGCAGGGGGTTTTGTGGACCCCCGACAAAAGGCTAGGTCTGAGGATCTCCGTCGACCAGACGCCCCAGGATCAGCGCGATCCGGAGCGTGAACGCGGAGCGTACATCCGAAGGCGACCAACCGGTGACGTCAGTCACACGTCGAAGCCGGTAGCGCACGGTGTTCGGGTGCACGAAGAGCATCCGGGCGGCCCCTTCGAGACTGGACGCCTGTTCGAGGTACACGGAGAGCGTCTCCAGGAGCGCGGACCCGGCCTCCTCCAGCGGTCTGTAGATCTCCTCCACCAGCTGCTCGCGCGCACCGGGATCACCGGCGATGGCGCGCTCCGGCAGCAGATCGTCCGCCAGCACCGGCCGGGGTGCGTCCTGCCAGGCGGAACAGGCCTTGAGGCCGGCCGCCGCGGCCTGGGCGGACCGGGTCGCGGCCAGCAGGTCGGGCACGACGGGGCCGGCCACGACGGGTCCCGCGGCGAACGGCCCGATCAGCGACTTGGCGACGGCGAGCGGGTTGTCGCTGCCGCCGGCGATCACCACCAGCCGGGTGCCGAGCACTCCGGTCAGCACCTGGAGCTTGGAATGCCGCGAGGCCCGCCGGATGGCCTCCACGGTCAGCTCCGAGTCGCCGTCCGGGGCGGTGCCCAGGACGACGCACACGTGTTCCGGCGCGTTCCAGCCGAGCGCGGCGGCCCGGCTCACGGCCCCCTCGTCGGCCTCGCCGCTCAGCACGGCGTTCACCACGAGGGACTCCAGCCGCGCGTCCCAGGCGCCGCGCGCCTCGGCGGCCTGGGCGTAGACCTGGGCGGTGGCGAAGGCGATCTCCCGGGCGTACACCAGGAGCGCCTCGCGCAGCACGTTCTCGTCGCCGGGCGCCGCGACCTCGTCGATCGCGGACTCCATGACCTCGATGGTCGTCCGCACCATCTCGACGGTCTGCCGCAGCGTGATGGCCCGGGTCAGCTCGCGCGGCGCCGTCCCGAACACGTCGGTGGAGATGGCCTGCGGGGCGTCGGGGCGCCGGAACCACTCGGTGAAGGCGGCGATGCCCGCCTGGGCGACCAGTCCGATCCAGGAACGGTTCTCCGGGGGCATCGCCCGGTACCACGGCAGTGTCTCGTCCATCCGCGCGATGGCCTGGGCGGCGAGACTTCCGGAGGACTTCTCCAGCCGCTTCAGCGTGGCGGGGTGGGAGTGGACGGCGACCGCGGGCTGGGGGCGACTCGTTTCTGGTTCGGGCACGGGACAAGACTGCCTTATCGCCGCGTGTGTGCGTGCCGGTGGGTCGTCCGCGTCCCCGCCGGTGGCCGGGCCCGCCGTGCCGGGCCCCCGCGCGCGGGGCGCGCCGGGTCTACCGTGGAACCCGTGATGGACGTACGGCGCGCCGACGAGCGCTACCGAGGCGGGGACCCGGCCGCAGGCATCGCGTCGTGGCACGCGTTCTCCTTCGGCCCCCACTACGACCCGGACAACCTCCGCTTCGGACCGCTCATCGCCTGCAACGAGGAACGCCTCGCCCCGGGGGCCGGGTTCGACGAGCACCCGCACAGCCACACGGAGATCGTGACCTGGGTCGTGGAGGGCGAGCTGACGCACCGCGACTCCGCCGGTCACGAGAGCCGCGTGCGCCCCGGAGACGTGCAGCGGCTCAGCTCGGCCGGCGGCGTACGGCACGTGGAGCGCAACGACGGCGGCACGCCCCTGACCTTCGTCCAGATGTGGCTGGCCCCGCTGGCCCCCGGCGGCGACCCGTCCTACGAGATCGTCCGCGGCATCGCCGACTCCACGCCCTACGCCGTCCCGCGGGCGGGCGCGATGCTGCACGTGCGGAGGCTGGAGGCGGGGGAGCGCACGGCGGTGCCGGACGCCCCCCTCGTCTACGTCCACGTCGTCCGCGGCGAAGTCCGCCTGGGCGGCGACAAGCTGGCGTCCGGGGACGCGGCACGCGTCACGAACGCGAAGGACCTGGAGGCGGTGGGGGCGACGGCGGCGGAGATGCTGCTGTGGGAGCTGACCGGTCAGGAGCCGGCCGGCTGAGGCCTGTCGTGCGGATCATGTGGGCGGCGCGGGGTCGACCCGGCCGACAAGCGCAGTCCCTTTCGGCCGACCTGATCCGAACGAAAGACCCTAGCGGCGGATCTCCGCCAGCACCGCGTCCGTGAACGGCGGCCAGGCCTCGACCGCCCACGGCCCGAACGCCCGGTCCGTCAGCGCGACCGCGGCCGCCCCCGCGTCGGGGTCGACCCACAGGAACGTGCCGGACTGCCCGAAGTGGCCGAACGTGCGCGGCGACGACGAACTCCCCGTCCAGTGCGGCGACTTGGCGTCACGGATCTCGAAGCCCAGCCCCCAGTCGTTGGGGTTGTGGTGCCCGTACCCGGGCAGGACGCCCTTCGTCCCCGGAAACTGCACGGACATGGCCGCGGCCACCGTCCGCGGGTCCAGCAGCGTGGGCGCCTGCACCTCGGCCGCGAACCGCAGCAGATCCCCGACCGTCGAGACGCCGTCCTTGGCGGGGGAGCCGTCGAGCGACGTCGCCGTCATCCCGAGCGGCTCCAGGACCGCCTGGCGCAGATACTCCGCGAACGGGATGTCGGTCGCCTTGGCGAGGTGGTCGCCGAGCTGCTCGAACCCGGCGTTGGAGTACAGCCGTCGCTCACCGGGCGCCGCGGTCGTGCGGTGCTCGTCGAAGGCGAGCCCGGAGGTGTGCGCGAGCAGATGCCGGACCGTGGACCCGGGCGGCCCCGCGGGCTCGTCCAGCTCCACCGCGCCCTCCTCGTACGCGACGAGGACGGCGTACGCGGCGAGCGGCTTGGTGACCGAGGCCAGCGGGAAACGCCGGTCGAGGGGGCCGTGGACGCCCGGCACCGTGCCGTCGGCCCGCACGACGCCCGCGGCGGCGGAGGGAACCGGCCAGTTCTCGATCAGCGCGAGACTCTTCAACGACATGCCCACGACCCTATGCGGCTCACAGCAGCAGCTCCATCAAGGGGTCCGGCTTGGGCCGGAAGCCCAGGGAGGCGTACAGCGGCGCCGCGTCCGCGGACGCGGTGAGGTGCACCTGCGCCGCCCCCCGCGCCCGGAACCACGAGAGCAGCGCGTCCATGCACGCGCGCGCGAACCCGCGCCTGCGCGCTTCGGGATCGGTCGCGACGGAGAAGACGAAGCCGACGGTTCCCCGCGGGTTCCCGGCGCGCCCGATGCGGTACTCGATCGTCCCCACGACCAGCGCGGCCAGCGCCCCCGGTCGCTCGGGGTGGTCCACGACGAAGGCGGCGAAGTCGCCGTCCGGTTCGGACAGCCGCCGCCGCAGGGTGGGCAGCGACTCCTCGTGCCAGCCGGCCGGGTCGTCGCCCGCCGCCCGGGGGGCGGACAGCGAGTCGATCATCACCTGGCGCAGCCGCAGCACTTCGTCGGCGTCCTCGGGCAGGGCACGGCGTACGAGACTCATTCCCGCACGCTAACCAATGCGATCAGGCCGAGTCCCGCGGTTTTCTTACCGGATCCGCTTGCTTGGAGCGCACTCCAAGGTCCTAGCGTGGGGGCCATGACGGTGTTGCAGACCACGCCCGTGACCATCGAGCAGAACCCGAACCCCGCAGACGTCTGCTCCGCGCCCCCACCGCGACACCCCCGCCCGGACGGCCGGGACAGCTACACGATCAGCGAGGTGGTCGCCTTCACCGGCCTGACGGCCCACACCCTGCGCTGGTACGAGCGGATCGGGCTGATGTCCCACATCGACCGCTCCCACACCGGGCAGCGCCGGTACAGCAACCGCGACCTGGACTGGCTCGACCTCGTCGGCAAACTGCGGCTGACCGGCATGCCGGTCGCCGACATGGTGCGGTACGCCGAGCTGGTCCGCGAGGGCGACCACACCTTCGGCGAGCGCTACGAACTGCTCGAGAACACCCGGCGCGACGTGCGGGCCCGGATCGCCGAACTCCAGGACACGCTCGCCGTGCTGGACCGGAAGATCACCTTCTACGGCGACGCCACCCGCGCCCGGCCCCACGAGGGCCCCCAGTCGCCGGACGACCGGCTCCACGAAGCGGAAAGGACCGCCCGATGACCCCCCGCACGATCCCCACGGCACGACTCGGAGCGAACGGCCCCGAGGTCGGCGTCCAGGGCCTGGGCTGCATGGGCATGAGCTTCGCGTACGGGCCCACGGACGCCGACGCGTCCCGCGCCGCCCTGGAACGGGCTCTGGAGCTGGGCGTCACGCTCTACGACACGGCGGACGCCTACGGCGCGGGCGAGAACGAGAAGTTCCTCTCCCCGTTCTTCAGGGCGCACCGCGACGAGGTCGTGATCGCCACCAAGTTCGGCCTGGCGATACCCCCGGAGGACCCTTCCCGGCGGATCATCCGCAACGACGCGCCCTACATCCGCGAGGCCGTCGAGGCGAGTCTGCGGCGCCTGGACGTCGACGTCATCGACCTGTACTACATGCACCGCCGCGAGCTGACCGTGCCGATCGAGGACACCGTCGGCGTGATGGCCGAGCTGGTGCGCGAGGGCAAGGTCAAGCAGCTGGGCCTGAGCGAGGTGACGGCCGCCGAGCTGCGCGCGGCCCAGGAGGTCCACCCCATCGCCGCCGTCCAGTCGGAGTGGTCGCTGTTCAGCCGTGACATCGAGGCGCAGGTGGTGCCGGCGGCCCGCGAGCTCGGGGTGACCCTGGTGCCCTACTCCCCGCTCGGCCGGGGCTTCCTCACCGGCTCCTTCGCGGACGCGGCGACCGACCTCACCGCCGACGACTTCCGCCGTCAGCAGCCCCGCTACCACGGCGAGAACGCGGCCGCCAACGCGGCCCTGCTGGAGCCGGTCCGCGCGGTGGCCGAGGCCCACGGCGCCACGCCCGGTCAGATCGCCCTCGCCTGGGTCCAGCAGCGCGGCGCGGTGCACGGCCTGCCGGTCGTCCCGATCCCGGGCACCCGCCGGCCGGGCCGGGTGGAGGAGAACACGGCGGCGACGGCGATCGTGCTGAGCGACGAGGAGCTGGCCCTGCTGGAGCCGATCGCGGCGAAGGTGGCCGGCGACCGGTACGCGGACATGCGGTTCGCCTCCGCCGGACGGGAGTGACCCGCCCGGCCGCCCGGCCCCCGGAGCGGCGGCCGGAGCCGCGCCCGGGCGCCGGGCGCGGCGCCGCCGGGACGCGGCCTACAGCTCGGCCAGCAGCTCGGCCTTCTTGACGGAGAACTCCTCGTCGGTGACCAGTCCGGCCTGGTGCAGTTCCCCGAGGTGCCGGATCCGGTCGGCGATGTCGGCCGGATCGCGGCGCGGCACGGTCGTGGCCGGGACGGCCGCCTGGCCTCCCCGTCCGCGGACCGCCGCCAGCACGGCCGCCGCGAACGGCAGCGACTCGTGGACGGGCCCGTAGCCGAGCCCGAAGACGACGGTCGCCGGATCCTGGTCGGGCTGCACCGGCGCGTCCTGTCCGTTGACCAGCCGCAGGTGTCCCTCGAACACCTCGGGCGAGCGCCACTCGATCCCGCTGAGCTCGGAGACGGCGAAGCTCTGGTCGCCGGCCTTCCACTTCGCGGACGACGCGCCCGTCCAGAACCACCGGAAGCGCACCGTCCGCCCGTCGAACGAGGCCTTGCCGTCGTACGCCTTGAACGACAGCGGCACCTCGGGGGCGTCCACCAGGAACCGCTCGGCCGGTCCGGAGGCGGTCAGCTGCGAGCGCAGTTCGTCGGCGTAGTACTCGGCGAGCGTCTCGCGCTCGGCG
This sequence comes from Streptomyces hilarionis, assembly GCF_024539675.1. GTDB lineage: Bacteria > Actinomycetota > Actinomycetes > Streptomycetales > Streptomycetaceae > Streptomyces > Streptomyces hilarionis. Next base: position 39,297 of record NZ_JAHHIT010000085.1, read on the forward strand.
GGCAGCACCAGCCGGTAGGGGTCGCTGCCCTCCTTGAGCTGGCCGGCGGCCGCCTCCATCAGCGGATCGGCTCCCGGGCGGGGCTCCGCGCGCAGCACGACCGTCCCCCGCTTGCCGGGGCTCAGCGTCACACCGGCGAGGGCCGACAGCGGGATCCGGCGCTCCCCGAGCGCCGAGAGCAGCTTGGGTGTGCGCAGCCCTCGCTCGTAGCGGATGAGGACGGAGTCGGAATCGAACTCCCAGGCGGCATGAAATCCGGCCAGTACGTCACCCATGCGGCTCATCGTATGCGTGACACCCATTCTTCGTCCCCTCCCCGCGCGCACCCGCAATTCCTGCGTCTCTACGCGCGTCCAGCCTCTGTCGTGTCGGTCAGGCCCGCCGTGCAGGCGTCGTCGTCGTGGGCGCACTCCACCGAGCGGAACGAGCCGGTGCCGATCTCGGCGAAGTTGCGCAGGCTGTCCGTGCCCGGTTCGAAGTAGCCTCCGTGGCCCTGGGCCTGGCGCGCCGACAGCACGCGCGCACCGAACTCGCGCGCCATCGGGTCCTCGCCGTGCCCGAGGCCGCCGACCTCCAGGTGCGGCACGTCCTGGATCCAGTCGTCGGCGTCGCGCATCGCCCACACCCGGGCGTCGGTGCCCAGCTGGGCCGCGTTGTCCACGCGCATCCCGGGGCTGCCGGCCACCGCGATGTCGGTCACCCGGTCCGGCATGGAGCGCGCGGCGACACCGCACACCACCGAGCCGTAGCTGTGGCAGAACATCGACACCGGCGCCCGGCCCGGCAGGGCGCCGAGCAGGGCGTTCAGCCGGACGGCCCCGTTCCTGGCGCGCATCGCTGTGGCCGAGTCGATGCCCACGCCGTCGGGCGAGGTGTAGTCGGCCCAGGCGATCACCGCCGTGCGCGTCGAGGGGCTCGCCTCGTGTTCGGCCGCGTACAGCGCCTGGGCCATGCCGACGGGCGCCGAGTACTTGCGGTTGGTGCGCTGGAAGGTGAGCAGGTCGGTGTCGACGCCCGGGACGACGACCGAGACCCGCTCGGCGTGGTCGAGCCTGCCGAACACCTCGGCGGCCCGGCCGGAGCCCTCCGGGTCGAAGGCGAGGATCTGCCGGTCCGCGGCGCTCATCGCCTCGTAGCGGTGCATGCGCCGGTCGGCCAGCTGCTGCCCGGCCGGGGTGAGCCGGCTGTCGTGCACACGTCTGCGCTCCAGCCGGATCTGCTGGCGCAGGGCCGTGCGGTTGGCGCGGTAGCGCAGCTCGACGGGGGCGCCGTTCATGTTGCCGACCGCGAGCGCGTAGTCGTGCGCGAGCGCGGTGCGCTGCGGCGCGGTCAGCGTGGCGAAGAAGCGGGCGAGCCGGGCGGGGGCGGAGCCGGGGTCCGGCAGCCGCCGGCCGTCGATGCGGCCGTGCTCCCACGCCGTGCGCGAGTTCTGGAGGGCGGTGGTGCCCCGGTGCTGGTGCAGCGCGGTCCAGCCGGTGGTCGTCAGCATCACGAACACCACGGCCAGGGCGGCCAGCGCGCGCCAGACGTTGAGCGGTGGGGAGGTGTCGAAGGAAGTCACTGAAAGGACACACTAGGAGAACGGGAGGGTCTCGGGTGACCCAAGTGACACGGATCACGTTTCAACCGGTGTGCGAGTGGTCATGATCCCCTTCAGGCCTGTGCGCCCCCTCCGGCCCCGCGGCTCGCTCCGGGCTCGCGCCACTCGCCCAGCAGCGCCGGCCCCAGCCCGTCGAGACACCGCGCCGTGAGCAGCCGGACGCCCTCCGGGTCGAGCTCCCCGCCCGCGGACCACTGGCGCTCCGCCGCCCGCATCACCCCGCTGAAGACGGCCACCGCCAGCCGCGGCCGCGGATCGGCGTCCACGTCGAGCCCCTCGCGCTCGGCGATCACCCGCGCCAGGTCCTCCTCCGCCTCCGCCGAGCGCCGCAGGTGCGCGGCGAGCAGCACCGGCGTCTCCTCGATCACCCGGTACATGCGCAGGTACAGCTCCACCGGGACGACGGACTCGACGACCTCGTTGATCGAGTACCAGCCGTCGACGACGGCCCCGCGCAGCGCCTGCATCGGCGCCTCCTGCGGCGGGCGGGCGCGCACCGCCTCGACGAACCGGGCCACCGTCATCCGCACCAGGCCGAGAGCGGCCTCGTCCTTGCCGGCGAAGTAGCGGAAGAAGGTGCGCTGGGAGACGTCGACGGCCTCGGCGATCTCGTCGACGGTCGTCCCGTCGTAGCCCTGGGACGTGAACAGCTCCACGGCGGCTCTGAGCAGCGCGTCCCGGGTGCGCTGTTTCTTCCGTTCGCGCAGTGTGTGCATAGGTGTCAGTTACCGACTTGTGAACTCGTTTGTCAATTGTCAGCGACTGTCACTAGCCTCGAACACATGACTAGTCAGACCGCCATCGACTCGACGGGGCCTGGGGGCAGGACGCCGGCAGACCCGTCGCAGGGACCGCCCGCCCGGGGGCTGCGCGGCCACCCGTGGTTCACCCTGCTCACCGTCGCCGTCGGCGTCATGATGGTGGCCCTCGACGGCACCATCGTGGCCATCGCCAATCCGGCCATCGCCAGCGACCTGGGCGCCACCTTCGCCGAGGTCCAGTGGATCACCAACGCCTACTTCCTGGCGCTGGCGGTCTCCCTGATCACCGCGGGCAAGCTCGGCGACCGCTTCGGCCACCGCCAGACCTTCCTCATAGGCGTCGTGGGCTTCGCCGCCGCCTCGGGCGCGATCGGCCTGTCCGACAGCATCGCGCTCGTCGTCGTCTTCCGGGTCTTCCAGGGCCTGTTCGGCGCCCTGCTGATGCCGGCCGCGCTCGGCCTGCTGCGGGCGACCTTCCCGGCGGAGAAGCTCAACATGGCCATCGGCCTGTGGGGCATGGTCATCGGCGCGTCCACCGCGGGCGGGCCGATCCTCGGCGGCGTCCTCGTGGAGCATGTCAACTGGCAGTCCGTGTTCTTCATCAACGTGCCGGTCGGGGCCCTCGCCCTGGTCCTGGGCGTGCTCATCCTGCTCGACCACCGGGCCGAGAACGCCCCGCGCTCCTTCGACCTCCTCGGCATCGCCCTGCTCTCGGGCGCGATGTTCTGCCTGGTCTGGGCCCTCATCAAGGCGCCGACCTGGGGCTGGGGCGACGGAGCGACCTGGGCGTTCGTGCTCGGCTCCGCGGTGCTCTTCGCCGCCTTCGCCTACTGGGAGACGAAGGTCCGCGAACCGCTGATTCCGCTGGCGCTGTTCCGCTCGGTCCCGCTGTCGGCGGGCGTGATCCTGATGGTCCTCATGGCCGTGGCCTTCCTCGGCGGTCTGTTCTTCGTGACGTTCTACCTCCAGAACGTGCACGGGATGAGCCCCATCGACGCGGGCCTGCACCTCCTCCCGCTCACCGGCATGATGATCGTCGGCTCCCCGCTCGCGGGCGCGCTGATCACCAAGCTCGGCCCCCGCATCCCGCTCGCCGGCGGCATGGCGGCCACGGCCGTCGCCATGTACGGCATGTCCACGCTGGAGACGGACACCGGCAGCGGCGTCATGTCGGTCTGGTTCGCCCTGCTGGGCCTCGGCCTCGCGCCGGTCATGGTCGGGGCGACCGAGGTCATCGTCGGCAACGCGCCCATGGAGCTGTCCGGCGTGGCCGGCGGTCTCCAGCAGGCGGCCATGCAGATCGGCGGCAGCCTCGGCACGGCCGTGCTGGGCGCCGTGATGGCCTCCAAGGTCGACAGCGACCTGCCGGCCAACTGGAAGGCCGCGGGCCTGCCCGGGCTCACCCCCGCCCAGCTGGACCAGGCCTCCGAGGCGGTCCAGGTCGGCGCGGCCCCGGTGCCCAAGGGCACTCCCGAGGCGATCGCGGCGAAGATCGCCGACGTCGCCCACGACACGTTCATCTCCGGCATGAGCCTGGCGTCCCTGGTGGCCTCCGGGGTCGCGGTCGTCGCCGTCGTCGTCGCGCTGTTCACCAAGCGCGGGGAGAACGCGGACGCGGGCGCCGGGATGGGCCACATCTGAGGTTCCCGCCCCGCGGGCTCCCGCGGGAAGGGGACGGGGAACCGAACCTGACGGGATTTCAACGAATTTCATCCATCAGGGTGACAACGCTAAAGGTCCCTCGCATCCGGCGCGCGCCGCAGGTCACAGTTGGTCATGCCCTGCGGATGGCAGGGCCGAGCAGGGCCGCGGCGCGCTGCCGGAGGGGGACAGCGCGCCGACTGCCCGGCAACCGCGGGGCATAGTCCGCGTGTCGCGGGTACCCGACCATCGAACAGCCCCGGATTGCAGGGAGTTGACGATGGCCGGTCTCGGAAACGGCGCCCGCAGGTACCCCCGCTCGAGTGGCCGCACGGGGTCACAGGCCGGGCCGGATCGCGCGACGCTCGGCATCATCGGCCTCGTCTGCGCGGTCGCCGGATTCTTCGCGCTGGGGATCGTCCTCGGCCCCGCGGCGATCGTCTGCGGCTGGCTGGCCATGGGCCGCAGCTGGGCGGGCTCCCGCCCGGTGCCGGCCCTGGTCGCCGTCGTCCTCGGCGCGATCGACACGCTGCTCGCGATCATCTGGCTGGCGGGCGCGACGGGAACGGGCAACGGGCTGCTCTGACGCCCCGCGCGTCCCTAAAGGGCGTTGCATAAGGCCGTGTTGGGGCAGGTCAGGGCCCGTGTTGGCAGTCCTCTGGTCATGATGCGAGCG
>NZ_JAHHIT010000086.1 GCF_024539675.1 Streptomyces hilarionis
CCCGCCCCCGCCATCGGACCCGCCGCCTCTGCCGTAGCCGCCGCCCGACCGGGCTCCAGTCCCCCTCGAAGCACAATGAGGGGCACTCCGGTCATGGCGGGCGTTGCCGCAGCGTCTTCGCAGCGGCAACGCCGCTTTCACCGCAGGACGGGCCCGGCAAACCGCTTCCGGCCATGAGCGTCCGACGGCGTGACACACCGCAGGGTGGGCACCTCCCGCGCGTGCCCACCCTGTGTGCTGTGTTGTCGTCCCCGTGCGGCCTCAGAGGAAGTAGCCGGCCGCCTTGAGGTCGCCGCCGCGGTAGTCACCGCTGGCCTCGGTGACCCGGTGGCCGATGGCGAGAAGCGCGGCGTGGATGGCCGCGGCGTCCTTGTCCCACTCGGTCATCTTGGTCTGGAAAGCCCCTGCGGCTTCGCCTTCCCAGCCCGCGGCGACCTGCTGCACCGCGGCCTTCAGGGCCGCCAGGTCGTCCTCAAGCTTCTTGGCCTGGTTGCCCAACTCGGTGGTGATCGCGTCGAGACCGCCGTACTTCACGGCGAGCTCGTCATAGTGCACGTTGACCATGAATCCTCATCTCTTCGTATGGGTGCGGGGCACGGCCGCCCGGCGCCGGCGAGAGGCCGGGCTCGATCGACCGACGGTGCGGCTCAGTAGCTGCTGAGCGCCGAGTGGGCTCCGCCGTACTGGACGTCGATGCTCTTCATCGTGGCGAGCACCTGGTCATCGGTGTGCGAGGAGAGCTTGCGGGTCTCGTTGATGTTCTCCAGGAACCAGGCCAGCAGCCCGCCGATGTGCTTGACCCGCTCGTTGATCTCGGTCTGCTTCGCGTTGAACGCGCCGGCGCCGATGCCCTTCCAGTGCACCTCCATCGTGTCGAGGGTGCCCTGGAGGCTGCTGAGTTGGCCCTTGATGGACTCGTAGCGCTCGACGATCTCCTTCTCAAGCTTGATTACCTGGCCATCGTTCAGCCGCTGCCCATCCGCCATCTCCGGACTTCCTTTCGCTGAAATTCGCTGTGCTTACGGGTGTTCATGAGACCGTTCGGCGAGCTGGTCAGGCGGTTCGCCTCTTGCGTGCCAGGGCGAACGCGCCCCCTCCGACCGCCGCGACGAGGACTGCGCCGAGGATCACGTACCAGCGCGTGTTGTCGTCGGAGGAATGCGAGCTCGGTACTGCCGCCGAGGCCGCGTCCTCACCGGAAGTGCCTTTCGAAGGCTGGGACGAGGCCGGCGCGGAAACGGAGGGCGCGCTGCCCGTCTCGCCCGTCGCGTTCTCCCTGGCGAGCGGGTCGACGTTGGGCGCGCCGGGATTGAAGTCGGCGTTCTCCAGCACCTTGCGGGGCCTGATCAGCCCGTAGCCGAGGTACGTGCTCGGGTCGTCCTTCGCCCAGTCGCGTCCGGCGGTGTCGATCAGGCCGGCGAGAACCTGGTTGGCCGTCCACTTGGGGTGGGCGGACCAGACGAGGGCGGCGGAGGCGGAGGCGATGGCCGTGGCCATACTCGTTCCCACCCCGTCGCAGTACGAGCGGAAGGTGGCGTCACACCACGTCGGTATGTCAAGTCCGGGAGCCGCCAGGTCGACGTAGTTACCGTGCTCCGAGAACTTGCCGACCTTTCCGGATTCATCCGAAGCGGCGACGCCGACTACATAGGGGTATGCGGCCGGGTATCCGATGAAGTTCTTCACCTCGGCCTTGTTGCCCGTACTGGCGATCATCAACTTACCCTTGGACTGGGCGTACTTGACGGCCGCAAGGACTTCCGGCCTATTGATTTCCGAACCGAAGGACATGCTGATGATTTTCACGTCACTGTCAGCGACAGCCCTGATCACAGCGGGCAGCCGAGGAGCCTTCTCCTTTTCTGCCTCACTCTTGAGCCCAGTGAGTGCGATCCGGTAAGGAACGATCTTCGCTCCGGGCGCAAGACCCTTCAGGCCACCGCCGGCACCGGTGCCAGCGATCAGCTCCGCCATACTCGTTCCGTGACCAAGGTAGTCCTCGGTCGCCTTGTAGCCGACGGCCTTCGGCACCTCGCCAGCCAGCACCTGACCTTTCAGCGAAGGGGTTTCGGGGTTGACTCCCGTATCAATGACGGCCACCTTGACGCCCTTGCCCGTGCTCACCTTCCACATTTCCTCGGCCTTCATCGCCGTCAGGTACCACTGCCGGGGCTGGGCGTCAGCGGCCGACGCATCCGGAGCGAGACCTGCCGACAGAACGGCCACGGCTCCGAATGCCGAACAGACGGCAGAAGCCCGTCTTCCGTTTCGTCGCCCGAAAGACGCGCTCAGCCGGCCACCTTGACCGATCGCTGCCACCATGCCTCTGTCTGTCCTCGCTCTTGTCGGATCAGTCGGTCGATGACACGTCGTCGCGCCGTTCGTCGCGGCGTGATCGGGTCTGGCCCGAACCCTGGTTGCGCGTGGAACCACGCTCCGCGCCCCGGCCGCCGGGTGTGCTGCTGCTCTTGCTTCCAGAGGCTCGCCCGTCCGGTGTTCCGACCACGCCCTCAGGGCTGCCGCCGGGGCGGCGAACGGCCTGCGCCGGGCCCTTTCCCGTGGTGGAGCCGGGTTCGCCGATCACCCCACGCCGGCCCGGCTTCTCGCCCGCGGCACGTGAGGCGGAAGCACCCTCGCCGCCGACGACCGTGCCGCGCGGCAACCTGGAACCGTTGACGCCGGACGTGCCGCCGGTGGCAGGTCTCCCGCCGACAACGCCATCGCTCCTACGTGCGGCGCCGGTAGGTCGAGCACCCGGACGTCCAGGGTTCGTAGCGCCCATGCCGGTGACGGGGCTTCGTGGAACGCCGCCGTTACGTCCTGACGCCTGCTCACTGGCCTTCGGCGCTCCGCCGACCACACCTCGCCCCATGGGACCAGCGGCTCGGCCGCCCGCCCTCCCTGTCGCAGCGGCACGTCCCGTCGGCCCCGTCGGGCCGGTTCCCGTACGCCCCGCTGCGGTGCCGCCGGGCACACCGCCCACGCGCCCCTGCGCCGAGCTGGGAACCCTGCCTCGTGGAACGCCCCCAAACCCCTGCGCCCGTCCTGTCGGCCCCCGGAAAGCGGGAGATACACCAGTGGGGGCGAAGGGCGGGATCGTCCCCGTTGGAGTCGCGTGGGGACCCGAAGTCGAGGGCGGGGTCACAGTCGTCGGCTTCACCGTGTCCTGCGGCGGCAATGTGCCGACGCTGTCGATCTCCGTGCCCACGTGCTGTTCGGGAAGCCCGACCACGTCGCCGGTGCTCGTGCGCGATGACGGCAGTGCCTCCGCGTGTGGTCGCTCTGTCCCGGTGTTCACAGAGTGGTGGCGCGCGGTTCCCGAATCAGCCAGGTCGGAAAGCGAGCCATGCCCCGTCGGCGGTTTGTCCGGATCCCCGGCGGACAGATCCGGCGCCGGCACCCCCACACTCGGCATCTCCGGGAACACCGGCTCCTGCGCCAGTTCCATCATCCCGCTCGACACCGTGTAGAAGGAGGCCAGCCGGTACATCTGGTTGATCGCCTCTTGGCGGTCCTTCTCGGCTTTGACGGCCGCCGTGTACTCCGCGTTGCCCTCGACTCGCTGAGGCGTCGGGATGTCGTCGACCTTCTTGGGGACGAGGCGACCGTCACGCGGCGGCATCGACTTGCGTACGGAGGCGAGGCCGGAGCTTGCCGCCAGGACCTGGGTGCCGACCTCGTCGGTGTAACCGGCGAGCGCCAGGGCCGTGGTGGTCAGGTTCATGCCCCACGTGTAGAAGGCGGTGTGGGCCTCGCCCTTCCAGTCGACGTCGCCGAGGTTGCGGCTGAGTTCGTCGGCTGCGTCGTTAATGGCGTCCCGGGCGTCGACGAGTGCCGTGGCAGCGCTCTCCAGTGTCTCCGGGCTCGCCGACTCGACGATGTCGATCATGGTGTTGAGGTCGTAGCCCTCGAAGTCGGTCCTGCCGAAGCCGCCGGGGCTACCGGCGGGCGGGGGGCTGACCACCGCGGCCTTGTTCACCGCGTCGTCGACACCCGTGTTCTGCTGGGCGGCGTCGCGGCGTTCCGCCTGGTAGGGGTCGGGCTTCCTTTTGTCGCCGCTCATCAGTACCCCGCGTCGGTGTGGTCGGCGTCGTTGGTGCGCTGTATCTGCTTGTTCAGCGCCTCTTCCCGGTCCCGGTTGACCTCGGCGCGGATCTCGTGGAAGCGGTACCGGAGGTCCTCTTCGAGGTTGTCGAAGGTGACGTCCACGCCGTGCACGGCGATCTGCATCGCCTCCAGCTGGAGCCCCAGCGACTTGGACAGCGCCGTAATGCGCTCGTGCACGCGCGCGTACTGGAGGTGGAGTGCCTTTGCCTCCGGGAAGTGCCCCGCGCCGAACGTGGCCTCCGACAGATCGTGGTCCCCGACCTTCGCCGAGCCGCCTGCGGATTTCTCGAAGGCCGTAAGCAGGTCGTCCACCCGCTTCTTGAACGTCGAGAGCGCCATGTAGCCACGCCGAACGTCGGCGGCGCCCTCACCCAGGTCCGCAGGAATCACGACAGCCCATCTCCCCGTTTTCCGCCGCCCGTCCCGGGCGGCTCAACCCGCGCCTCTCAAGTGTTCATGATTGCGACACGACCACTTTAATGACTCCCACTGACAGCCCCAACTGCCCCACGCAACAACCCTGCTGTGGATCCGAGCACACTCGGCCCCTTGCTCGCGGAACTCCATACACCGGTCATGACGCCTCGACCGTCACGTTCCGATCGTTTTCCCCTGCAACCAGAGCCGGGCCCCCGCCTCACTCGGATACTCCCGGACCGTGAGCATGGCCAGGAACCAGCCGACGCCCCACGCGACGACCGCCGGCAGGACGGGCGCCGCGATCAGCAGGGGGATGACGGCGGCACGGGCCAGTCCGGTGGCACGCCCCCTCTCGCCGCGCTTGGCGTCCCCCGTCTGCTGGGGAGTGGGCGGGGCGAGGAGCTTCCTGCGGTGGTCCCGGCGCTGCTTCGTCCAGCCCCATCCGGCGGCCACGACCGATGCGCCCGCCTGCGTCCAGTCCCACACCGTGCGCACGCTCGGGGACAGGTCGCTGCGGGGAACGCCCAGGTACAGCCTCAGGGCTATGTAGCAGACGAAGGCCAGGACGAGAAGGAGCAAAACGGCCGTCCAGACCCGGCGGGCCCAGTAGCGGGCGCCGCGCTCGTACCAAGTGGTGCCGAGCCCGGGCAGCGCGGGGATCGGGACCGGGACCTCGGAAGCGGGAACGTCAGAAGATGCTCTTGATGCCATGCCAGACGTCATCCTTGAGTCGTACGAAGTCGTCCCCGGTCTCGGAGAGGACGTTGCCGGTGCCGTGCAGCACCCCGCCGACCACGCCGTGGTCGTGGATGTCCTCGCTCCAGTGCTCGTGGAAGGAGTGATCGATGATGCCGGTGGCGCCGATCACCACCAGCCCGCCGGCCACGGCCACGGCTGCGACGGGGGCTTCGACGGGCAGGGCCGCCACGACGCCCGCCGTGATGGCGGTGCCGGCCACCAGCCCGGCGACGTTGGCGCCGCCGTCGACGGCGACCGACTTCTGCCATGACCAGCCCTTGTCGTGGTCGTCGGAGGCCTCGAGAAGTCCGCAGGCGCCGGCTGCCGCGACGTCCAGGACCGGGATCTCCTTCAGGAAGTCCGGCAGCTTTTCCAGGCTCCTGCCCGCGCGGAGGGCGTCGGCGGCGTCGGCCAGTTTGACGTTGAGGGCCCGGTCGTAGGGCAGCGCGGTGCTGCCGTGGTCGGCGCGGGCCATGGCCTCTTCGAGCGAGTCCACCTTCATGACCGCGTCGGCGTATGCGCTCTTGGCCGGAAGGTCGTGGGGCAGGGCGCGGCCCGCCTTCTGGAACGCCTTGCGCTCGGCGCGCAGTTCCTTCTTGGCCGCCCTCTCCTCGGCCTTCGCGTCGTCGATCTGCGCTCGGGCCTTCGCTCCGCCGGCCCGCGCGTCCTCCGCGTCGTAGGCGTAGAGCCCGCGCAGGTAGTCGGCGACAGTGACCTTGTCGCCGGTCGACGCGGGCGCCGTCACCTGTGCGTACAGCCCCCGTAGCTTGTCCGCCGCCACCAGCCGGGCGTGCTGCGCCGCGTGCAGCACCTGCCGGCGTATCGCGTCGTACTCGCCCATGGCGGAGATCGTCTCCTGGTCCTGCGCGCTCGGCGGGTTCGCGGTGACGATCGTCCGGGGCACGCCGTTCGCCGCCATGGGCACGCCCTTGCGGGTCGCCACGTGCTCGGCGTTCTGCAGGGCCGTCTCGCAGGTGGTGAGCGCGTCGGCGAGGTCGGAGAGGATGTCCCCGGCGTCGTGGACGAGGTTGGCGAAGGCGCCCGCCGTCAGCGCGTCCTCGCTCCAGGCGGCGCGGAAGGTCTCGGCCGCCTCGCCCTTCCAGGCCGCGTCGCCGACGAGTGCCTCGACGGCACGGCTGACCGGGGTGATGACGTCGTCGAGCTTGTCCTTGGCGTTCTTGTACGTCTCGGCCATCGTGCGCAGTCCGCCGATGTCGCCGCCGACCCAGCTGTCGGCCATCAGCCGTCACCCGCCATCAGGTCTTCGAAGAGTCCGTGGACGTCGATGTCGTGCCGCCGGAAGGAGTCGCGGGCGTACGCCACCTTGTCGCCGTGGTCGTCGAGGCGGTCGGCGAAACCGATGTGCAGAGCGACGATCAGGTCGGCGACCTCCTTGAGGGCGTGGTCGAACCCGGCGTCGCCTCCGCCGACCAGGGGCGGGGCGACGTCGGCGTGCAGCTTGCGGTAGTTGACGGCTTCGTCGTGGAAGGTCGTGGACATCGCGGTGAGGTCGCTGAGGACGGCCTTGAAGTCGGGCGGCATCAGCGCACCTCCCGGGCGTAGGCGGCCAGGTCGTCCGGTCGCCAGTTGTGGTGTCCGGGCGCCACGCGCGGGTCGAGGAGGACCGTGCCGTCGTGCGCGGCGACGGCCTCAGCCAGCGGGCCGATCGAGGTGGCCACCCAGGGCTGAGCTTCGCCCAGCGCGGCGACGAGCCGCTCGCGTGTGGTGAAGGCGAACGCCACCGCTCCCGTCCCGCTCGCGGTCACGGTTCCCGTTGCGGCCGTCGGGTGCGCGAAGAGTTCGTACGCGATGAAGGGCACCCGGGCCGGTCGGCCGTCCGCGTCCGTCACGTCGGCGTACCGGGGATGGGCCGGTACGAAAACGGGGGTGTGGTAGGCGGGCACGCCGGGCTTCGGGCCCGAGGGCCGGGCCGGCTCGGCGCCGGCGGGCTCCGCGTATTCGAGGAGGCGTGATCGCGTTCTGCGAGGTTCCGGCGTCGGCGCGGACTCCGGTGACGCACCGGTGGGCGGCTCTGCCTCGACGTAGTCGAGGAGGCGTGAACGGATGGGTGTGCCCACCGCCGACTCCTGTTCCCCGTGGACCTGCGGACGTATGGCGGCACCACCGTAGCCAGGGAGCTTTCGGGTAAGTCCGGCTTTGTCAGGTTGACGTGACCGGAGCATGCAGAACCCATACAGGTGTTTGGCCGCGGCCAGATCAGGAATTGACCGCGGGATGACCCGATCCGCCGCTACTGTGCCCGGCCGACGCCGACGTCGTCGGCCGCACCCGTGATCCGTCGAGCCCGCCTGCGTGCGTCCCTGACCGCCACCGCAGCGCCGCCGAGGCCCGCGACCAGGACCGCCGCCGCCACGACCACGTAGGTGGCGAGGCGCGCGCTGCGCTCGTCGGGGGTCTCGCCGGTCCGGAACGTCGCGGGCGACGGCGCCTGGGCCTGCCCCAGACCGTCCCGGGGACTCGGGGACTCGACGGGCCGGTCGTCGTCCGTCAGGGCGCGGACCGGGTCGACGACGCCCCACCCGACCAGACGGTCGTGGCCGGCGATCGTGCGTTCCGCGCTCTGCTCGATCCGGGCGACGATCTCGCGCGCCGTCCAGTCCGGGTGCCTCGCCTTGAGCAGCGCCGCCACACCCGCCACGTACGGTGCCGAGAAGCTCGTCCCGTTGTCGGCGCAGTGGCCGCCCTTGGGCACGGTGGAGACGATGTCGACGCCTGGGGCCGCCACGCCGACGAAGTCGCCGGACTGGGAGAAGGAGGCGCGCTCGTTGTTGCGGTCCGAGGCGGCGACCGCCAGGACGCCCGCATAGGACGCCGGATAGGTCTTCTTGACGTTGCCGCCGACACCGTCGTTGCCCGCCGACGCCACGACCACGACCTTGCGGGCCAGGGCTTCGTCGACAGCCCGCTCCAGGTCGTCGGAGGGTCTGACCGCGTTCGACGTGTCCTGGGAGATGTTGATGATCCCGGCCCCGGCCTGGACGGCGTAGCGAATCGCGCGGGCCAGCGACTTGGCGTCGCCGTGGCCCTCCGCGTCGTTCTGCTGGATCGGGATGACGGTGGCCTCGGGGGCCAGGCCCACGAAGCCGGTGCCGTCGAGGGGGCGGGCCGCGATGATGCCGGCGACCTTGGTGCCGTGGCCGACCGTGTCCGTCGTGCCGTTCTCGGCGCCCCGCTCGATGGGGTCGCCCTCGTCGTCCTTGAGGTTCCTCGGCAGGAGGTTGCGGCCGGCCTTCACGTCGACCGCTGCGCTGAGCTGCGGGTTCGTCACGTCCACGCCCGTGTCGATGACGGCAACGCGGACGCCCTCGCCCTTGGACCGGCTCCACAGTTCGTCCAGGAGGACGCGCTGCAGGGCCCAGGGACGGCCGGGGTACTCACCGTTGGGGAACGTGCACTGGTCCGAGTAGGGCAGCTTGCCCGCCGCGGCCGCCGGGGGCGCGAGGGCCGTGGCCGTCGTGAGCAGGGCGGCGGCCGCGACGACGGCGGTGCGCAGCAGCGCGTGCCCGCCGGGCGTCATGACGGTACGAAGCGGCATCGCCGTACGCGGCATGCTCGGCCCTTCCACTCAGGAGCCCTGGGGCTGGCGGGCGGCCGCCGTCGACAGACGTGGCCCGGTGGGCAGGAACTCCGACCAGGCGGCCGGGATCGGCGCCGCGTCGACGTCCTTGTAGCCCAACAGGGTCTGGGCCTGCCGGGCCTCCTGCCGCAGCTGTTCGCGCTTCTTCGCGGTCGTGCCGATGCCCGCGTCGTCCGTCGCGCTGTCGCCGTTGGACTGCAGGACGTATCGCAGGCCGGTGTCCGTGACGAGGAAGACCGGGCCGACCGTGGTCTCCTCGCCCTGGAACTGGCGGTAGAGCTGGCCGGAGCCGGGTGTGACGTAGGCGCTGGAGGAACCGGTGGGGAGTTCGGCCGGGAAGTCGGCGCCCGCCCAGGTGCTCAGGGTCGTCGCGCCCGATCGGGCGTTCACGCCGCGCAGGACGTTGCAGACCGTGCGGCGGCCGCTCTCGCCCCGCGACGCGTCGTTGACCGGCGCGGGGTCCCCGGTGGGCCAGCGGTGCTCGGTGCCGAACGCCTGGCCCGGCACGATCGCACCGGGGCTGACCTCGCGGGCGTGGCCGGCCTGGCCGAGCGGCGCCAGCTCCTTGCTGAACAGCAGAAGCTGGGCGACGAAGGCGGACACGGGAGCCACCCGGTCGCTCAACACTACGTAGTACTGCTGGGTGTTGTTGTCGAACGCCCGCAGCACCGTGCCGACCTTGTCGCCCGGCCCGTCCAGCCGGCCCGGCGCGCCGGTCGCCGTGCCCGGCCGGCCGGGGATGTGCGGGAAGGTGATCGGGTCGCCCCGGTGCAGGGTCGCCAGCCATTGCGTGGACACCCGCTGTGGCTCCCGGCCGGATCCGACCACCGCCCGCAGCAGCAACTCGTCGCCCTTGTCGACCTGGTACGCCGTGCCGGCCGCGTCCACGACGTACTGCGTGCCGGCCGGGTCCTTCACATAGAGCAACTGGCCGCCGTGCAGGCGGTTCGCGCCCTCGGTCGCGTCCTGCTCACGGGACGCCAGGACCAGTGCCGCCCGCTGCACGGAGGCACCGCCCGCGTCCGGCCGTTCGCAGACCGCCCAGCGCTTCGCGGTGCCCGCCTCCGAGGCCGCCGGCAGACGGTCGGGGGCGTACGGGATGCCGACGGTGACACCGTGCGGAATCCTGCCGCTGTCCAGGACGGACTCCGAGACGGTGACCACCTCGCCCTGCCCCTCGTCGAGGAGGAGCCTCGCGGAGGCCATGTTCAGGACAGGGTGCAGCTGGACCTGCGTACCGGTCTTCAGGACGACGTACCGGGTGGTCGACTTGCTCGCGACGATCACCTTGGCGTTCGGCACGTCCCAGCCCTTGGGCGCGGTCGGCTTGAACATGCCCCACGCGCCGAAGACGGCCATCACGACGATCCCGACGACGATGCCGGGCAGGATCGCTCGCAGCGGGCGCGGCGCCCCTTCCTCCGAACCGTCGGGCGAGGACTGCAGGAAGGCCGCCAGCATCCGGCGCTTCGCGAAGGTGTAGGCGTTGAGCTGATCCCGCCGAGATGCCATCTGTGCCCGTCTCTCCCCGTTTTCCGGCCGATCCGCGCGAGCTTCGGCACGGTGCCCCGGTACCCCGTCCTCGATGTCAGAGCGGCCACCTACTATGCCTGGTGACCGTGGGGACTTGAGGAGCGGGTAGGGTTCCCGGGCCGTCGGGTGCCCGGTGCGGTGCCGCACCACGGGGGAAGCGTGAACGGAACGGGGATCGAGTGATGGCTTCGGCAACAGGCGTGCGCTCCGCCGGCCGGTCACGGACCGGGAGCTCTCCGGCTGCCGGTCCGCTGCCGCCGGGGCAGCCGTCGGCTCCGGGCGCGCTCAGGGCCCGGGGCGGCGCGGGCCGCGGCCGGTCGTTCCGTCTGCAACGGCTCGTGCTGGTGGAGATCGCGGCCGCGCTCCTGCTCGTCGGCTGGGTGAGCGGTCCCGCGGTGCTGCCGGCGGCGGCGATCCCGGCCGTGGTGCTCGTGGTCCTCGCCTTCGCTCGTCGCCGGGGCCGCTCGCTGCCCGAGTGGCTCGCGACGGCACGGGAGTTGAAGGCCCGCCGGAGGCGGGCGGGCCGACTGGAGATACCGCCCGGCACGGAACCCGGTTTCGGACCGGCCGTGGAGTGCGATCCCGGGCTGCGGACCTACGTGTACGGAGGCCGCGACCGTCGTCCCGTCGGGCTCGTCGGGGACGGGACCTTCGTCACGGTCGTGCTCCAGGTGGAGGCGGACGCGACGGCGATGCGGGCCCCACGCGACCACCGGCCGCTGCCGCTCGCCCTGGTGCGGGACGCCCTTGAAGTGGACGGCATCCGGCTGGAGTCCGCGCAGATCGTGCTGCACACCCAGCCCGCCCCCGCACTGCATCTGCCTCCGCAGTCCGTGGCCGTGGCCAACTACCTGCCCTTGCAGGAGCAGACCGGAGCGCCGGCGGTACGCATCACCTGGATCGCGCTGAAACTCGATCCGGAGCGGTGTCCGCAGGCCGTGGCCGTCCGCGGAGGCGGCCTGATCGGTGCGCAGAAGTGCGCTGTCCGCGCGGCGGACCACCTCGCGAGCCGGCTGACCGGCGCCGGGTTCCGGGCGACGGTGTTGAACGTGGAGGAGTTGACGACCGCCATCGCCACATCGGCCTGCGCCAACCCCTTGGTGACGGCGGAGGCAGGACGGACCGGGCAGGTGGATCGGCGCACCGAGGAGACCAGCCGGAGCTGGCGGTGCGACAACCGGCGCCACACCACGTACTGGTTGCACCGGTGGCCCGCCTCGGGCGCCGGCGGCCCGTCCCTGCCGCAGTTCGTGGCCCTGATCACGGCGGTGCCCGCGCTCGCCACCACGTTCAGTGTCACCCTCGCGCACGGTGACCGCCAGGAAATGTCCCTGACCGGGCACGTCCGGGTGACGGGCCGCAGCGACGACGAACTCGTGGCCGTCCGGCGCGCGGTGCAGGGCGCGGCCCGGCACACCGGCGCCGGACTCGCCCGTCTCGACCGGGAGCAGGTGCCGGGCATGCTCGCGACTCTGCCTCTCGGAGGTGCCCGATGACAGCGACGCCGATACCCCGCGGCACGGCTCCCGGCGAACCCGAGCCCGCCGCCGCCCGGTTCCGGCGCCTCTCGCCGCGCAGCGGCTTCGGCCTGATCGGCCCGCGGCACGGACGGCACTCGGTTTCCGTGGACCAGTTGGCCGCGCTCGCCCTGCCCATCGGGGACGACGGTGTCGTCGTCGGGGTCGATGCCGAGGGGCGGCCCGCCGTGTTGGGGCTCAACCGGCCCACGGCGTACGACGTCGTCCTGATCGGGGGGCTGTGGACGGCGCAGGTGCTGGCGCTCAGGGCGGCGGCGACCGGTGCGCGGGTCGCCGTGGAGACGGGACGTCCGCAGGCGTGGGAGCAGATGCTGCACGCGATGGGCGGCGGGCAGAACGGGCTGGCGGTGTACGAGGTCGGCCGGGTGCCTCCGCAGGGCGCTTCGGCGGGCACGCCGGTGCTGGTGGTGCGGGACTGCGGAATGCGGCCGCCGAGGGGGCGCGTCGCCTCCGGGCCCTGGCAGGCCGTGCTGACGCTGCTGCCGTATCTCAGCCCGGTCGCCCCGCGCCTCGTCCGACAGGCCCGGCTGGTCGGCGTGCAGCGGATCTCGCCGGACGAAGCCGCGGAGCTGGGCCGCGCGTTGGCACTGCCCCGTGCGGACGTGGAGGCGCTTCCCACGCTCGCCGACGGTTTCACCCTGTGGTGCGCCGCACGCGACCGGCAGTACGTGATGACGCAACCCACGGATGCGGAGATCGGGTTGCTGGGCACTCCGCGTCGCATGGACTGAACCGAGACGTCACCGAGACATCGGCCCGCTACTCCCGCTCCCCCCACGGCACTTCCGGCCATTTGCCCGGTTTGCCTAGTGACGTGGGGAACAGCGGCCACTGCGTCGTGGAGTCACCGGCGTGGTCGCGGAGTCGGTGACGTGATGGACTGGTGCTCAGGGGCGGGCGGGCCTGCCTGCGCCGGGCGTCCGATGATTAGGCTGGTGCGGGGGCGCGGTACCGGAAACCGTGGGACGGGTGTCCACGCCTCTGGGGGAGGGCCGGCGCATCGGACGACCTCAGACCGCCTCGCATCACTTCGGACGACGAGAGAAACGGTCGCCCCGCCACGGCATGAGGGTGCTCGACCACTTCAGGAGGAATTGTGAGCAGCGATCGGGACGGGATCCGCGGGGGCTGGGCCACACCCGGCGATGACCAGCCCGACGCGGAGTCCTCCGTCGAGGCGACGGGCGAGTTCACCATCGACTACGCGCCGCCTGCCTGGTACACGCAGAACGCGGGCGCGGCCGCGACGAGCGGCGCGACGGGGCCGACCGCGACGGGGCCGACGGGGCAAGCGGCCGTGAACCCTGGCGCGGCAGCCCCTGCCGGGCCGCCCGCGGGTCCGGCAGGTCCGGCCGGTCCGGTGGAGCCCGACGCGCTTGGTGCGCCCGCTGCACCCGGCCCCCTCGGTGCGCCCGGCGCTCCTGGCGTGCCGTTCACTCCGGCGGCGCCTCCGGTGCCTCCGGCGCCCTACGCGGCGGAGACCCCTGTCGCCGCGCCCGCGCCGCCCGCGCCCGTCCCTCCGGCGCCCGCTCCTGCTCCTGCTCCCGCCCCTCCCCAGGTGCCCGAGGCTCCGTTCGCTCCGCCCGCGCCGCCGGTGGCTCCCGTGGGCTCCGTCCCGCAGCCGGAAGCCGTGCCCGCCGTTCCGGCGGACAGCGGGTTCGAGCTCCAGCGTCCGGTGGCCCCGGCGCCCGCCCCGACGGCCGCGCCCGTGACGCCTCCGGTCGCCCAGGCAGCGCCGCCGGCCGAGGACGACGGCGACTCCGGGAACGGCGACCTCGAGAGCGGCGCCACCATGCGCTTCTCAGCGATCGCCCTCAAGCGGGAGATCGCCGAACACGCCGCCGCGGCAGGGCCCGTGAGCCCGCCGCAGGAAGCGCCCGCCGACATGCAGCGTGACGGTCGTCCGGCGGACGGTTCTCAGTCGGCCGACGGGTCCGCGCTCGACCAGGCCCTGCCCGCCGTCGCGGAACCGGAGCCGGAAGCGGAATCGGAATCGGGTCCTGCGGCGGTCGTCGCGCCTCAGGCCTCCGTCGACGGTGCCCACGGTGCCGCCGACGACCCTGCGCGCGACGCCGGAGAAGCCGGTGCCGACCTCTCCGAGGGCCCGGCGGCTCAGGACGCCGAGTCCGGGGCCGGTCCGGCGCCCGAGGAGTCTCCCGCGGTCGCGGACGCAGTTCCCGGGCACGCCGCCGCCGAGGCTCCGTCGAACGCCGCTCCCCAGCCCACTGCCGAGGCCCCGCCTCGCCCTGAGTCCCACGAGCCTCACGACGCCCACGAGCCTCACGACGTACAGGAGCCGCAGGACGTACAGGAGCCGCAGGACAGCGCACCTCGGGACGGCGCACCCGAAGAGGCCCCGCCCACCGGTCCGCCCCTCTGGACTCCCCCGCCCGTGCCACAGAGCGGCCTGCCTCCGCTGCCGCCGTCGTACGAGCCCGCCGCTCCGGCTCCGGCGGCACAGTGGCCGGCCCAGCCGCAGCCGGCCGAAGCCCCGGCCCCCGCGCCGCAGTCCCACGTCCCGCCGCAGGCGGCCCCACCGGCGCCGGTCGGCTGGAACCCGGCGGGCCCGCAGCCCGCTCCGGCCGCACCGCAGCCCGGCTACGGCTTCCCGCAGGC
Source organism: Streptomyces hilarionis (assembly GCF_024539675.1). Taxonomy (GTDB): domain Bacteria; phylum Actinomycetota; class Actinomycetes; order Streptomycetales; family Streptomycetaceae; genus Streptomyces; species Streptomyces hilarionis. The sequence goes on from NZ_JAHHIT010000086.1 coordinate 14,551, forward strand.
CCAGCACCCCCAAGACCCCCAGCGCCCTCAGCCCCCTCAGCAAACCGACCATCCCGGGCAACCCGGACAGCCCGGCTACGGCTTTCCGCAGCCCCCCGCACCCGCGCCGGCGGCCCAGCAGCCTCCCGCGCCCCAGCCGGGTTACGGCTTCCCTCAGCCCGGCGAGGCGCCGGCGCCCACCCCGCCCGCCGTGCCCGGCGGTTACGGCTTCCCCCAGCCGCCCGCGCCCCAGGCACAGCCCCAGGCTCAGGTTCCGCAGCCGCAGCCGGGGTTCCCGCAGCCCGGCGCCCAGCCCGGGTTCCCGCAGCAGCCGGACGCGTCCTTCCCGGCGGCCGCTCCTCAGGGCTTTCCGCACGGAGCTCCGCAGGGCGCGGCCCCGCAGGGCTTCGCCGGACAGGCCCCGCAGCCCGCGCCGCAGCCGACGCCGTACGCACCTCAGGCTCCCGCGCCCGCACCCGAGCCCGGCTCCGGTCCCGCACCCGTGCAGGGCCCCGGCCCTGACCTGTCGTCGCAGGGGCACCAGGCCGCGCCGCAGGTTCCGCAGCAGCCCATCGACCCCCGGTCCGGGGCCGCTTGGCCGCAGCCGATCCAGCACGACCAGCGGCAGCCGGTCAACCCCGGTGCCGCGCCGCTCGGTTACACGGCTGCCGTGGAGCTGTCGTCGGACCGCCTGCTCAACAACAAGAAGCAGAAGGCGAAGAGCGGCCGGCCGACCGCCGCGCCGTCCCGCTTCAAGCTGGGCGGGAAGAAGGAGGAGGCCGAGCGTCAGCGCAAGCTGGAGCTGATCCGCACGCCGGTGCTGTCGTGCTACCGGATCGCGGTCATCAGCCTCAAGGGCGGCGTGGGCAAGACGACGACCACCACCGCCCTCGGGTCGACGCTGGCCACCGAGCGCCAGGACAAGATCCTCGCCATCGACGCCAACCCGGACGCCGGCACGCTCGGCCGACGCGTGCGCCGCGAGACGGGGGCGACGATCCGGGACCTCGTCCAGGCGATCCCGTACCTCAACTCCTACATGGACATCCGGCGGTTCACCTCGCAGGCGCCGTCCGGCCTGGAGATCATCGCCAACGACGTCGACCCGGCCGTCTCGACGGCCTTCAACGACGAGGACTACCGGCGCGCGATCGAGGTGCTCGGCAACCAGTACCCGATCATCCTCACCGACTCGGGCACCGGTCTGCTCTACAGCGCCATGCGCGGGGTGCTCGACCTCGCCGACCAGCTCATCATCATCTCCACCCCGTCGGTCGACGGCGCGAGCAGCGCCAGCACCACGCTGGACTGGCTGTCCGCGCACGGGTACGCCGAGTTGGTCTCGCGGTCCCTCACCGTCATCTCCGGGGTGCGCGAGACCGGCAAGATGATCAAGGTGGACGACATCGTGGCGCACTTCGAGACCCGTTGCCGCGGTGTCGTCGTCGTGCCGTTCGACGAGCACCTGGCGGCCGGCGCCGAGGTCGATCTCGACATGATGCGGCCCAAGGTGCGCGAGGCGTACTTCAATCTGACGGCGTTGGTCGCGGAGGACTTCATCCGTCACCAGCAGCGCCAGGGGCTGTGGACCAGCGACGGCAACCCGCCGCCGGTGGCCGCCCCGCCGATGCCCGGTCAGCCGATGCCGGGTCAGCCGATGCCCGGGCAGCCCTATCCGGCGCAGGCCGGGCAGCCGTACCCGCAGGCTCCCCAGCCCGGTCCCGGCCAGCCCTACCCTCCGCAGGGCCCGCCGTATCCACAGGACGCCGGCCAGCCCTATCCGCCGCAACAGCAGCCGCAGGCCCAGCCCCAGCAGCCGCACCCGGGGTATCCCCCGCCGGGGTACGGCTACCCCCAGCAGCCGCAGCAGCCGCAGCAGCCGCAGCACCCCCAGGCGCCGCAGCCTCCGCAGCAGTAGGGGTGAGGAACGCCGAAGGGCGGCCGGTGTCGTGGGACACCGGCCGCCCTTCGGCGTTCACGGTCGGACCGTGCGCGGCTACGGCTGCTGCGCCGCCACCAGCTCCCGGCAGCGCTGCACGTCGCGCGCCATCTGCTCCAACAGGCCTTCCAGCGACTCGAACCTGGCCTGACCGCGCACGAAGGCGAGGAAGTCGACGGCGACGTGCAGACCGTAGAGGTCGAGGCCCACGCGGTCGATGGCGTAGGCCTCCACCGTGCGTTCCGTGCCGTCGAACTGCGGGTTCGTGCCGACCGAGATCGCGGCCGGCATCGCCTCGCCGGCCGCGTGCAACCAGCCCGCGTAGACGCCGTCCGCCGGGATCGCGGTGTGCGGGAGCGTCTCGACGTTCGCGGTGGGGAAGCCGAGTTCGCGGCCCCGCTGGGCCCCGCGCACCACGACGCCCTCGACCCGGTGCGGACGGCCGAGGATCTCGGCGGCGCCCGCGAGATCGCCCTCGGCGACCAGCCTGCGGGTCAGGGTCGAGGAGAACGGCTGCCCGCCGCCCGCCTCACCGCACAGCACCAGGTCGACGACCTCGACGTCGAAGTCGTACACCTTGCCCTGCTCGGCGAGGAAGTCGACGTTGCCCGCCGCCTTGTGGCCGAAGCGGAAGTTCGGGCCTTCGACGACCGCCTTGGCGTGCAGCCGGTCGACGAGGACCTTCACCACGAAGTCGGCGGGCGAGAGCTTCGAGAACTCCGTCGTGAACGGCAGGATCAGGACGGCGTCGACGCCCAGGTGCGCCATCAGTTCGGCGCGGCGGAGGTGCGGGGCGAGCAACGGGGGGTGGCTGCCGGGGCGGACGACCTCGCTGGGGTGCGGGTCGAAGGTGACGACGACCACGGGAACGCCCAGCTCACGGCCGCGGTCCACGGCATGCTGGATGATCAGCTGGTGCCCGCGGTGGACCCCGTCGTAGGACCCGATGGTGACGACGCTGCGTCCCCAGTCCTCGGGGATGTCCTCCAAGCCACGCCAGCGCTGCACTGTGACCGCTCCTCGAACCCGTGTCCGTATCCACTGTTGTCTCTTACGCAGGTCTAAGGGTGCCATGCCGGGTGCTCCGGGCCCGCATCGGCATGGAGGCTGTGACCCGGCACACTGGCCCGGCCCGGCGTGCTCACGCGGGCACGCGCGCTCCCGCCAGGCTCTCCAGCGTCCGGCGGGCGCCGGGGCCGACCAGCGCGTCCCACTCTCCCGGCGCCCGGACGAGCCAGTCCACCGCCTGCGCGGCGAATCCCGGCACATGGCGTCCGAGGTCGACGAGCCCGCGGTCGAAGCGGGTCGCGCCGTCGGGGGTGCGGACGAGGAGCAGGCCGGTGCGGTGGACGAGGGCGCGCAGGTCCTCGCCGGCGCGTCCGGCGCACCCGTACAGGACGGCGGTCAGGACGGCCGGGGCGCGTTCGTGCGTGAGGAGGTGGTCCAGGAGTTCACGGCGGAGCGGGGCGGACGGCGGGGCGCCGGGAGCGGCCAGCACGCCGCCCAGGGCGGCCCGCGCCCGCTCGGGGCAGTCCGCGTCCAACAGGCCCCGGACCAGCGGGAGGAGGGCGGAGTACGCGGTGGGCCCGTCGTCGAGGCGACGGCCGACGGAGGCGGCCAGGCGCCCGGCGCTCTCCGGCCGGCGTTCCAGCGCCTCCCGCACGAGCGCGGCGATCCGGGGCGCCAGCGCGGGAGGCGTGGCCTCGACGAGGGCGACCAGGACGCCGTCCCCGTCCGCCCGGCCCCTTTCCCGCTCGGTCCCTTCCGGCCCGTCCCCGTCCGTCCAGGCGGTGTTGGTGCCGCCGTCGTCCGCCGGGGTGGGGCTGTCCGTGCCGTCGGGGGCCGGCCGGCCGCGGCCGAGCAGCCGGGTCCGGACCGCGTGCAGGACCGGCTCGGGATGGGTGTCCAGTGCGGTGAGGAGCGCGTCCGGGGGCAGCCGCGGGTCGCCCGCCGCGAAACGCTCCAGAGCCTGTGCGAGGTGGTGGGCGCGTGTCTCCGGGTCCCGGACAAGGAGGGCGAGCGCGCCGCCGTGCAGGGTGCGGTCGGCCGGTCGGGCGAGCAGGGCGCGGGCGGCGCGGCGCAGCAGCAGGCGGTCGTGTCCGGTGCGGACGTGGGGCGCCACGCGCGCCCCGTGCGTCATCGCCGCCGACCGCCGTGCGGGCCGCGCGTCGTGCGCCCACCGGTCGACGGCCCGGCACAGGGCGGACGGTTCCTCCTCCGCCAGCACCGCGAGCAGTTCGTCGGCGCGGGGATGGGCGCAGTCGGCGAGGGCCTCGGTGAGGTCGTCGGGCGCCCGGTGGCGGTGGGTGTGCAGCAGGGCCTGCGCCGCGGTCGCCACGGTCGCGTGCGGGGTTGCGGGCAGCGGCCGCTCGTCGTCGAACCAGTGCGTGAGGTGCGGCTGTACGGCGGTGGGGGCGGCGGCGAGGAGGCCGGCGACGGCGTCGAGGTAGCGGGGGGCGTCCGCGTCGTGCGGGGCGCCGTCGGCGAGGACCAGGCGGCGCAGCAGGTCGAGGCGCGCGTCGGACGGGAGGGCGAGCCGCGTCCAGAAGGCGGGGCCGAGGTCCGCGCAGCGGGCGGCGTCCGTGGCGCCGGCGCCGATCCGGTCCGCGATCAGGCGCAGGACGGCCGTGTACGGGGTGGCGTCGGGGACGCGCAGCAGGGTCCCGGTGAGCAGGCGGGCGGCCCACCACGAGTCCGGGTCGGCCTCCAGGGCGTGGGTGAGCTCGCGCAGCTGGGCGGCGAGCCGGTGCGGGCCCTGCTGACAGGCGAGGAGCAGCAGGGCCTCGACGACGGGACCGATGCGGTGGTGCGGGACGGGCAGCGGACGGCCGTCCTCGGCGGGGGCGTCGGGGCGGTGGACCAGGGCACGCAGTGCCTCGTCCAGGTCGAGGTGGGCGCCCTGGATCCAGTCGGCGAGTTCCTCGTGGGCGAAGCGGTAGCCGTCGCCGGCCGGCACGAGGAGGCCCTCGGCGAGGACGGCGGAGGCCCAGCCCGTTCCGCCGCCGAGCCGGGCGGGCGCGGGCCCCCACGGGAAGACCGCCTCGAACGACGCCCGGTCCAGACCGCCCTGTCCGGGGCCGAGGCTGCGTCGGGCGGCGTCGTGCACCTGGCCGGAGACCTTCGCCGCGAGGCGTCGTACAGCGGTGCCGCGCAGCCCGTTGGCGGCGGCGAGGCGGACCGCGACGCGCAGGCACATCAGGTCGAGGTGGGCGGAGAGGACGTCGTCGCGGTCGACGGGGACCTGGTCGGGCGGGCCGCCGGGGAGCGCGGCGCGGACCTCGCCGAGCAGGCGCAGGGTGAGCGGGTGCCGGTCGTCGGGGGCGGCGAGCGCGCCCTCGGGGAGACAGTGGCGGGCGCGGGCCTCGCGCGCCTCGTCCGGGGTGAAGTCGCCCAGGCGGACGCAGGGCGGGAGCGGATCCCCGGGGGCCGCGGCTCCGTACAGCGTCCCCGGCGGGAACAGGGCTCCGGCGTGCTCCCAGTACTCGTTCCGGCACGCCACCACCAGCCGCGCGCCCGTCTCCCTCAGCCACCGTGCCGTGCCGTCGGTCCACTCGGTGAGCCGGTGGGCGAGGACCGGGGGCATCTCCTCGGGGCCGTCGAGGAGGAGCAGCAGCGGGCGTCCGACGGTGCGCGCGAGCCGGGCGAGCCGCTCCGGGGTGACGTCCCCGAGGTCGGCGCCGGTGGGACCGGCGGCCGGGGAGGGGGTCGCGGCCCACCCCGGTCGCGAGGCCGCCACGATGCGGGCGGCCCTGGCCAGGGTGCGGCGGGCCGCGTCCGCGAGCGACTCGTCCTCGTCGTGCAGGTCGGCGCCGCGCAGCCACAGGGTGGGGGCGGGCCGGGAGCCGCGTGAGCGGCGGGCGGCGAGGGCCGCGAGTTCCGTCGTCCGGCCGCTGCCCGGGGCGCCGACCAGGCCGAGGACGGCGGCCGGACTCGCCGCGAACCGGGCGAACTCCTCCACGACGAGGGCCCGTTCGACGGGTACCGAGGCGGCGGTGCGGGATCCCCTGCCGGTGCGGTCGGGGGTGTGGTGCAGCGCGCCGGGCGGGCCGTCCGAGCCGACGGACGTGGCCGTGAGCTCCAGGACGCCCGCCAGGTTGAGGTCCGCGCCGTACGCCGGGACGGTGGCCGCGTTGCGGGCGAGCAGCTCGCCGAGGGGCCCCTCGGCCCACGCCCGCGTCGCCTCGGCGTCAGGGGAGATTCCGGTCGGCCCCGGGCCCTCGGCTGTTCCCGCATGCCCCGCCGTCGCCGGGCGACCGCGGTCTCCCGCCCCGCCCGCACCGCCCGCACCGCCGGGAGCGGCCGTGGCCCCTGCGGGTCCGGTAGCCCTGGCCCCCGCATCGCCGGAAGCCTGCGCCGCTCCCGCCGTCGGCAGGGCGCCTGCCGCGGCCGCCGTCCGCCCGGTCGGCGCGGTCGGCGACGGCGTTGCCCGCATCCGCACGCCGTCGACCGCGGCCCCGTCCCCGTCCTCGGGGATCGCGACGCCGTCGGCCGCCATCGCCTCTCCCGGAATCCCGGCGCCGTCTGACGAATGCGCCTCCTCCGTCGGCGCCGGGAACTCCCCCGTCGCCCGGCCGGCCGCCGGGGCCGTCCCGGTCGTCGTGGACGTCGAACCGGTCGGGGACGCCGTGGCCGACTCGCCGTGGTGCTCGCCCTGTTGGTCGCGGTTCGTGCCGGTGCGGGGGCGCAGCGGCACGGCGAAGCCGGTGTCGCGGTGGCCGCAGCGCAGGGCGGTGCCGAGGACGGCGACGACGGCGCCGGTCCGGGCGTCGAGGACGGGGCCGCCGGCCGCGCCGCCGCCGGGCCGCAGCGCGTCCCGGCCCGCGGTGCCGATCGCCAACTCCAGGGCGCGGTCGAGGAGGTGGGGGCGGTCCGTCGCCGTGTAGGTCGCGGTGGTCTCGGCCAGCACCCGCGCCTCACGCCAGCAGCCGGCGGCCACCCGGACGTAGCGGCCGCTCTCCACGCCCTGCCGCACGGTCACGGGCAGCGGATCCGCGCCGAGACCCTCGGTGCGCACGAGGGCGAGGTCGAGTTCGGGCAGCGCGGTGACCGCATCGGCCGTCACGACGCAGGTGCGGTCGCCGTCGGTGTGCAGGACGAGCCCGGGCAGGCCGTCGACCGCCTCGTGGCTGGTGATCACCGTGCCGTGGTGGTCGGCGACGAAACCGGCGCCGCGCGGCCGGCCGTCGAGGTCCCTGATGCGGACGAGGTGGGGGCCGGAGTCCGGGGCGGCGCGGGAGGCGTCGGCCTGACCGTCCTGGGGCGCGTCGCGCCCGCAGTCGTGCCACGGTGCCCGCGGGCCCCGTCCCGCCATCGTCGTACCTCCCGCAGCGCCCGCGTGTCCTGCGTACGACGGTAGGGGCGAGTTGATCAGCGGGACAGATCGTCGAGCGAAAGCGCCCCCCTGCGCTCCCTCGGTTCACTCCGAGCGCCTGCCCGGACGGGTGAATGAAGAGGGGGCCCCGGACACACGCTAGAGGTGGGGGAACCGAGGGGGGACCGTGGAGCGGCGGCGCAGTACGACCCCGTGTTCGCCGCTCCACGGGCCGGAGGGAAAGGCCTCAGCCGAGCACGGCGAGGCTCTTCGCCTTGCCCTTCTGCTCCTCCACCAGGGCCAGGAAGCGGTCTTCGGGATCGAAGACGGCCACGGCGCCCGCGTCGGCGTACTCCTCGGGCATCTCCAGGCGTACACCGTTGAGGAGGAGCCGGGCCCGCTTGGCGTCCACGTTCCAGCGGGGGAACGCGGCGGCGGCCGCCTGGGCGATCGGCATCACGCTCAGCTCCTGCTGGAGCTGGTCGAGCGTCTTCGCCGAGTCCAGCTTGTAGGGGCCGACACGGGTGCGGCGCAGGGCGGTGAGGTGGCCGCCGACGCCGAGTCCGGCGCCCAGGTCGCGGGCCAGGGCCCGGATGTAGGTGCCGGAGGAGCAGACGACGGACACGACCAGGTCGAGCACGGGAGTGCCGTCCTCGGCGACGGCGTCGCGGACGTCGTACACGGAGAACGAGGAGACGGTGACCGGGCGGGCCGGGATCTCGAAGTCCTCGCCGTCACGGGCCCGCTTGTAGGAGCGGACCCCGTTGATCTTGATGGCGCTGACCTTGGACGGCACCTGCATGATGGCGCCGCTCAGCTCGGCGATGCCCGCGTCGATCGCTTCCCGGGTGACCTTCGAGGCGTCCGCGGACCCCGTGATCTCGCCCTCGGCGTCGTCGGTCAGGGTCGTCTGGCCGAGCCGGACGGTGCCCAGGTACTCCTTCTCGGTGAGCGCGAGGTGCCCGAGGAGCTTGGTCGCCTTCTCGACGCCGAGGACGAGGACGCCCGTGGCCATCGGGTCGAGCGTGCCGGCGTGGCCGACGCGGCGGGTTCCCGCGATCCCCCGCATCTTGGCCACGACGTCGTGCGAGGTGAAGCCCGACGGCTTGTCGACGATGACCAGGCCGTCGGGCGGGGTCGGCTTGCGGTTCATCAGGCGGAGTCGTCCGTCTCGTCCTCGTCACCGGGCTTCTTGTACGGGTCGGCGTCGCCCGCGTAGCCGGCGCCCGCGGACACCTCGCGGACCTTCTCGTCGGCGGCGCGCGCCTTGTCGAGGAGGTCGTCGATGGTGCGGGCGTTGTCCGGCAGGGCGTCGGCGACGAAGGCCAGCGTCGGCGTGAACTTCACGCCCGCGGCCCGGCCCACCTCGGAGCGCAGGACGCCCTTGGCGCTCTCCAGGCCGGCGGCCGCGGCCGCCCGCTCCTCGTCGTCCCCGTAGACGGTGTAGAAGACGGTCGCCTCCCTGAGGTCGCCCGTGACGCGGGTGTCCGTGATGGTGACGTGGGAGCCGAGCCGCGGGTCCTTGATCCCGCGCTGGAGCTTCTGGGCCACCACCTGCTGGATGAGGTCCGCCAGCCTCTTGGCGCGCGCGTTGTCGGCCACTGGTCCGTCTCCCGTTCTTTCTTCTGCTCTTGCGTTTCGCGTGGTAGGTCGGTCGGTCAGTCAGTCGTCTTCGCCGTGGAAGCGCCGTCTGACCGACAGCAGTTCCACCTCGGGGCGCCCGGCGACCAGCCGTTCGCACCGGTCCAGCACGTCGGTCAGGTGCTCCGCGTCACCCGAGACCACGGCGAGGCCGATCCTGGCCCTGCGGTGAAGGTCCTGGTCGTCCACCTCGGCCACGCTCACCGCGAACTTGCGCTGGAGCTCGGCGACGATGGGACGGACGACGGAGCGCTTCTCCTTCAGCGAATGTACGTCGCCGAGGAGGAGGTCGAAGGACAGAGTCCCCACGTACATGTGTGTAACCGGTTCACCCGCCGGTACGGGATCGACGGCCCTGCCGCCGTGGGACAGGGACATCGAGAACGGTACAGCGTTCCCGGCGACGGCTCGACGGGGTTTTGCCCGGCTGGGCGTGCGCCGGACGCCGGACCGGCCGGCGGGGAGCGATCCCCCGCCGGCCGGTCCGGGCCATGGGTGCTTACACCCGCGGCTTCTCGCGCATCTCGTACGTCGCGATGACGTCGTCGATCTTGATGTCGTTGAAGTTTCCGAGGTTGATACCGCCCTCGTAGCCTTCGCGGATCTCGGTGACGTCGTCCTTGAAGCGACGCAGGCCCTCGATGTTGAGGCTCTCCGCGATCACCTTGCCGTCGCGGATGAGGCGCGCCTTGGTGTTGCGCTTGACCTCGCCCGAGCGGATGAGGACACCGGCGATGTTGCCGAGCTTGGACGACTTGAAGACCTCGCGGATCTCCGCCGTACCGAGCTCGAACTCCTCGTACTCCGGCTTCAGCATGCCCTTCAGGGCCGCCTCGATCTCCTCGATCGCCTGGTAGATGACCGAGTAGTACCGGACGTCCACGCCCTCGCGCTCGGCCATCTGCGCCGCGCGGCCCGCCGCGCGGACGTTGAAGCCGATGACGATGGCGTCCGAGCCCATGGCCAGGTCGATGTCCGACTCCGTGACCGCACCGACGCCGCGGTGCAGGACGCGGATGTCGACCTCTTCGCCGACGTCCAGCTGGAGCAGGGAGGACTCGAGGGCCTCCACCGAACCGGAAGCGTCACCCTTGATGATCAGGTTCAGCTGCTGGACCTCGCCGGCCTTCAGCGCGGCGTCCAGGTTCTCCAGGGAGAACCTGCGCGTGCGCTTGGCGAAGGCGGCGTTGCGCTCACGCGCGGCACGCTTCTCGGCGATCTGGCGGGCGGTGCGGTCCTCGTCGACGACGAGGAAGTTGTCGCCCGCACCCGGGACGTTGGTCAGGCCCAGGACCTGGACCGGCGTCGACGGGCCGGCCTCGGCGACGTTGTTGCCGTTGTCGTCGAGCATGGCGCGCACGCGACCGTAGGCGTCGCCCACGACCATCGTGTCGCCGACCCGCAGGGTGCCTCGCTGGACGAGGACCGTCGCCACGGCGCCGCGGCCGCGGTCGAGACGGGACTCGATCGAGATGCCCTGCGCGTCCTGGTTCGGGTTGGCCCGCAGGTCGAGCGAGGCGTCGGCGGTGAGGACCACGGCCTCCAGCAGCGAGTCGATGTTCAGACCCTGCTTGGCGGAGATGTCGACGAACATCGTGTCGCCGCCGTACTCCTCGGCCACCAGACCGAACTCGGTGAGCTGACCGCGCACCTTGGTCGGGTCGGCGCCCTCGACGTCGATCTTGTTGACCGCGACGACGATCGGGACCTCGGCCGCCTTGGCGTGGTTGAGCGCCTCGACCGTCTGCGGCATGACGCCGTCGTTGGCCGCGACGACCAGGATCGCGATGTCCGTCGACCGGGCACCACGGGCACGCATGGCGGTGAACGCCTCGTGACCCGGGGTGTCGATGAAGGTGATCGCGCGGTCCTCTTCGTTGACCTGGGTCGAGACCTGGTAGGCACCGATGTGCTGGGTGATGCCGCCGGCCTCGCCCGCGATGACGTTCGTCTTGCGGATGGCGTCGAGCAGTCGGGTCTTGCCGTGGTCGACGTGACCCATGACGGTGACGACCGGCGGACGGACCACCAGGTCCTCGTCGTCGCCCTCGTCCTCGCCGAACTCGATGTCGAAGGACTCGAGCAGCTCGCGGTCCTCCTCCTCGGGGCTGACGATCTGAACCGTGTAGTTCATCTCGCCCGCGAGGAGGTGCAGCGTCTCGTCGGAGACCGACTGCGTGGCCGTGACCATCTCGCCGAGGTTCATCATCACCGCGACGAGCGACGCCGGGTTGGCGTTGATCTTCTCGGCGAAGTCGGTGAGGGAGGCGCCGCGCGACAGGCGAATGGTCTCGCCGTTGCCGCGGGGCAGCATCACGCCGCCGACCGACGGGGCCTGCATGGCCTCGTACTCCTGGCGCCTCTGCCGCTTCGACTTGCGACCGCGACGCGCGGGACCGCCGGGACGACCGAAGGCGCCCTGCGTGCCACCACGGCCACCGGGACCGCCGGGACGACCGCCGAAGCCGGGACGGCCACCGCCGCCGCCGAAGCCGCCGCCGCCACCGGGACCACCGGGACGACCGGCGAAGCCGCCGCCGCCGCCGGGACGGGCGCCGCCGCCACCGGGACCGCCGGGACGACCGGCGAAGCCGCCGCCGCCACCGGGACGACCGCCGCCGCCGGGACGACCCGCACCGCCGGGACCGCGGCCGCCGGGGCCGCCGCCGGGACGCGGGCCCGCAGCGGGACGCTGCGGCATCATGCCGGGGTTGGGACGCGGACCGCCGCCGGGACGGGGGCCGCCGGGGCCCGCACCCTGGGGACGGGGCATGCCGCCCGGGCTCGGACGCGCTCCGCCCGGAGACTGCGGACGGGGACCGCCGCCCTGGCCACCGGGGGCCTGGGGACGGGGACCGGCGCCGGGAGCACCCGGGCCGCCGGGACGCGGAGCGCCCTGCGGACGGGGCGCCTGCGGACGCGCCATGCCGGCGTTGCCGCCGGACGTGAAGGGGTTGTTGCCCGGACGCGGACCGGCCGGACGGGCACCGCCCGGACGGGGGGCGCCGGAACCGCCGGGACGCGGACCCTGGGCCGCGGCCGGACGCTGACCGCGGTCGCCACGCTCACCGCGGTCGCCGCGGTCCTGACCCTGACCGGGCGCGGGACGGCCCGGACGGGGCGCGCCGGGGCGCGGGCCCTGGGCGGCCGGACGGGCGGCGGGCTGCGCCGGACCCGAGGGGGCCGGAGCGGACTGGGCGGCCGGAGCGGCCGGCGGAGCGGTGAACTCCGGGGCGGCCGGGGCCGGACGCGGCGCGGGCCTGGGGCCCGGCGTCGGACGCGGGCCGGAGGCGGCCGGCGCGGGGGCCGACGGAGCGGCCGGCGCGGCCGGAGCCGCGGGCGTCTGCGCCGCCGGGGGCTTGGGGGCGGCCGGCCGCGGAGCGGCCGGGCCCGGACGGGCCGCCTGCGCCGGAGACGGCGCCGCGGGCCTGGGGGCAGCCTTGCGCGGGGCGGGCTTCGCGGACCTGCCGCTGCCACCGCCCTGGAAGGCGTCAGTCAGTTTGCGGACAACGGGCGCTTCGATGGTCGAAGACGCCGAACGGACGAATTCACCGAGTTCCTGGAGCTTGGCCATGACGACCTTGCTCTCCACCCCGAACTCCTTGGCGAGTTCGTATACCCGGACCTTAGCCACTTCGCTCCTTTTAGGTCCGGGTGTGTCCGGACCGTCGCTACTTCATGGGCGTACTCATCGCGTGCTCATCGAGTGCTCATCGCAATCTCGACCTACTTCCAACTCGCGGGGTACCAGAGCCGCACGGGGGTCCCGTGCGACGCCTTCTTACGGTGTCGCCTGATCGGCAACGGTCGTCTGCTCGACGTACTGGCGCAACGCGTTCGTGTCGAGCGCTCCCGGGGCTCGCAACGCCCTCGTGAACGCCCGGCGGCGCACCGCCTGGTCGAGACAGACCGAGGCGGGATGCAGATACGCACCCCGGCCGGGCAGCGTACCGCGATGATCGGGGACGCATGCGTCCTTGATCGCCACGATGCGCAGCAGCTCCGTCTTGGCCGCCCGCTTCCGGCACCCCACACAGGTGCGTTCAGGGCATGCTCCGGCTTGCGTCCGGCCAGACACAGTTAAGTCTACCTCCCCGTGCCGACCTCACCCCTATGGGGCAGGAATCGAACACGTGCTGTGACGTACTCTGACGTGATCTCAGCCACCTGAGGCCGAGATCTATTCCTGCGGCTGTTCGGTGTCCGGACGGATGTCGATGCGCCAGCCGGTCAGCCGGGCGGCGAGCCGGGCGTTCTGCCCTTCCTTGCCGATCGCCAGGGACAGCTGGTAGTCCGGCACGGTCACGCGCGCGGAACGGGCCGCGAGGTCGACGACCTCCACCTTGGAGACCCGGGCCGGGGACAGCGCGTTGGCCACCATCTCGGCCGGGTCGTCGGACCAGTCGACGATGTCGATCTTCTCACCGTTCAGCTCGCCCATCACGTTGCGCACCCGGCCGCCCATCGGGCCGATGCAGGCGCCCTTGGCGTTCAGACCCGAACGGGTGGACCTGACGGCGATCTTCGTGCGGTGACCGGCCTCGCGGGCGATCGCGGCGATCTCGACGGAGCCGTCGGCGATCTCCGGCACCTCCAGGGCGAAGAGCTTCTTCACCAGGTTGGGGTGCGTCCGCGAGAGGGTCACGGACGGGCCGCGCACGCCCTTCGCCACCCGGACGACGTACGAGCGCAGGCGCAGGCCGTGCGCGTACGTCTCGCCGGGGACCTGCTCCTGCACCGGCAGGATGGCCTCCAGCTTGCCGATGTCGACGAGCACGTTTTTCGGGTCGCGGCCCTGCTGGACCACGCCGGTGACGATGTCGCCCTCACGGCCGGCGTACTCGCCGAGCGTCGCGTCGTCCTCGGCGTCGCGCAGGCGTTGCAGGATGACCTGCTTGGCCGTGGTGGCGGCGATGCGTCCGAAGTCCGACGGGGTGTCGTCGAACGTGCGGGGCTCCTGCCCCTCGTCGAGGTCCTCGGGGTCCTCCTTCGCCCACACGGTCACGTGCCCGGTCTGCCGGTTGAGCTCCACGCGCGCGTGACGGCGGCTTCCCTCGGTGCGGTGGTAGGCGATGAGGAGGGCCGACTCGATCGCCTCGACCAGCAGGTCGAAGGAGATCTCCTTCTCCCGTACCAAGCCCCGCAGGGCGCTCATGTCGATGTCCACGGCTACGCCTCCTCTTCCTTCTCGTTCTCGTCGTGCTTGTCCTTGCGGTTGAACTCCACCTGCACGCGCGCCCGGTCGACGTCGCCGAAGGCGAGTCTGCGGGCGGTGGCCTTGCGGCCCTTCACGCCCGGCACCTCGACGTCGATTCCTTCGTCGTCCACCTGGAGGATCCGGGCGACCAGTTCTCCGCCGTCGGTCAGCTGGAACCGCACCAGCCGGTCCGTGGCGCGCACGTAGTGGCGGTGTTCGGTGAGGGCGCGCTCCGCGCCGGGGGTGCCGACCTCGAGGGTGTACTCCCCCTCGCCCATCGCGTCCGTCTCGTCGAGCTTCGCCGAGAGCGCGCGGCTCACATCGGCGATCGCGTCCAGGTCGGCTCCGGTGTCGGAGTCGACGACCACGCTCAGCACCCGCTTGCGTCCGACGGAGTCCACGGTGATCTCTTCGAGATCCAGTCCCTGGGAGGCGACGAGCGGTTCCAGGAGCTCTCGCAGCCTCTCGCTCTGGGTGGTGCTCATCCGGGTGACTCCTCGGCCGCGTGTGCTGTTGTGGGACGGTGCGCGTGTCTGGTCAAAGGGTATCCGGTCGCAGGGTGTGTTGCCGTCCACCTGTGCACGGAGGGTGGCCAACCCTCGCGCACACGGTGCCGCTGAGCGGCGGGGGCGGAACGCGCGGGTACGGTGATCACGGGCCTGCGCCCTTCGTGGTGTTTCTTTCGTACGAGTTCCCGAGGACGTCCGCCGTGCCGCTCTCCCTCCCCTCGCGTGCCCCGTCGGGACCGCGCAGAAGATCCCTGCTCGCGTCCGCCGCGGGAGCGGCGCTGCTCGCGGGCTGCTCGTCGGGCGCCGACGGCGGCGAGGAGGGCGGCGCGGACGCGAGCGGCAGCCCGCGGGTCACCGAGCGGGCACGCGCGCGGGCGGCCGCGGACAGCGACGCCCTGGTGGCGCGCTACGACGCCGTCCTGGCCGTTCATCCGGGGCTGGCGGGGCTGCTGGGGCCGCTGCGGGCGGAGGTCGTGCGGCATGTGGAGGCGTTCGGCGGGGTCCGCCGGGCGTCCCCGTCGCCGTCCGCCTCCCCCACCGGGTCGACGGACGCCTCCCCCACCGGGTCGCCGGCCGGTTCGTCCACGGGCTCGGTCGCGGCTTCGCCGTCCTCGGCGGCCGCGTCCCCCGTCCCGGTGGTCGAGAAGGACGCCCTGGCGCAGCTGGCCGCCGCCGAGCGGACGCTGGCCGACCGCAGGGCCGCCGAGCTGGCGGGGCTGCCCGGTGAACCGGCCCGGCTGCTCGCCTCCGTGGCGGCGGCCGGCGCGGCCCACGCCTTTCTGCTGACGGAGGGGACGCGATGAGCGAGAAGGCCGGCGCGGAACTGACGGCGTTGCAGGCGGCGCTGGCCGCCGAGCATGCCGCCGTCTACGGCTACGGGGTCGTGGGCGGGCGCATCGGCGAGGCCCGCCGCGCCGAGGCACGGGCCGGCTACGACACGCACCGGGCGCGCCGTGACGCGCTGGCGCGCGAGGTGCGGGCGCTGGGCGCCGAGCCGGTCGCGGCGAGCGCCGGGTACGCGCTGCCGTTCGCGGTGCCGGACTCCGCCGCGGCGGTGCGGCTCGCCGCCGAACTGGAGAGCCGGGTGGCCGGGGTGTACTCGGACCTCGTGCGGGCAGCCGGTGACGCACGGCGCCGGGAGGCCGCGGCGGCGCTGCGGGAGGCGGCGGTCCGCGCGGTGCGCTGGCGCGGCAGCAGCGTAGCCTTCCCTGGTCTCGCGGAGCGGGACGGCACGGATCCGGCCACGGGCTCGGCGCCCGCCACGACGGCGGCGCCGGCCGCGCCCCCGGCGGCCGTGTCGCCGGCGGCCACGGGGTGACCGACGGCTCGGCCGGAAGCACGGAAGGGGACGACTCGCGCATGGCTTTCGCACCGCCGCAGCGCCTGGTCAAGGCGCTCGGTGAGACGGCGCCGGACGGGGACGGCTGGCTGGAGGAGCTGCCGGAGACGGTCCGGAGGGCCGTCGCCCTGCGCGAGCTGACCGTGGACCGGGTGCAGGTGCCGGGCGGCAGGTCCAGCCTGGTGATGCTGGTGCGCCGGGCGGACGGGACGCCGGCCGTCCTGAAGCTGGCCCCGCCGCGTTTCCGCCCCGAGGCCGAGCGGGCCGCGCTGGCGCACTGGGACGGCCTGGGCGCCGTGCAGACGCTGGACGGGCCCGGGACGGCGGGCGCCCTGCTCCTGGAGCGGCTGCACCCCGACGTGTCGGTGCGGTCCCTGCCGGAGGCCAAGGCGTTGCTGGAGGCGGCGGGGACGCTGCGTCGGCTGTGGGTGGAGCCGCCCGCCGGTCAGGTCTTCGAGACGGTGGCGGAGCGGACCGGCCGCCAGGCCGAGGCGATGCGGAGCAGCGCGGCGGTCTCCGGGGCGGCGGTCGCGGCTCTGGTGGACGAGGCGCTCGCCGCCCGCGAGGCACTCGTGGGAACGGCGCCGGAGGTGCGGCTGCTGCACGGCACGTTCCGGCAGAGCAAGGTGCTGGCGGCCGAACGGTCGCCCTGGCTCGCGGTGGGCCCCGATCCGGTGGTCGGGGAGTGCGCCTTCGACCTGGCGCGGCTGGTGCGCGACCGGGTGGAGGATCTGATCGCCTCCCCCTCGGGGCCGGCGACCACGCGGCGCCGGGTGCGCAAGCTGGCGGAGTCGCTGGAGCTGGACGGCGAGCGGGTACGCGGGTGGACGCTGTTCCGGGCGGTGGAGTCCGGGGTGCGGGCGCTGCGCGTCGGACGCCCCCGCGACGCCGAGCTCCTGCTGGAGTTCGCCGGCTGGCTCTGACGGCGGCCCCGTCGGCAGCCCCGCACCCGGGCCGACGCCCTCGGCGGGGCCCGCCGACGGCACGGCGTCGGCGCACCACGCCGGGGCGGAACCCCGGACACCCTGCCGACGAGCCCACCTGCCGGGCCCGGGCATCGGCGTCGAGGCCCGGCACACAGCGTCGGCCCACAGCGCGGCGCCCCGGCAGCAGCCCCACGCGCACGCGCGCGAGCCGGCACTCCGGCAGGGTCCGCGGTGGCCGTTCCCCTCGGCGGCGGTGCGCGGGCGCGGCTGCCTCGGGGAACGGCCGGTGAGAGGTCCGCCGGGGCGGCCCCGCGCCCTGTCAGCCTCTCGGGAGCGGCTCGTGCGTCACGCGGTGAGGCGGGCGATCGCCTCGTCCACCGTGAGCTCCTCGCGCTCGCCGGTCCTGCGGTCCTTCAGCTCCAGGACGCCCTCGGCGGAGCGACGGCCCGCCACCAGGATCTGCGGCACGCCGATCAGCTCGGAGTCGGTGAACTTCACGCCCGGGGAGACGCCGGCCCGGTCGTCGACCAGGACGCGCAGTCCGGCCGCGCGCAGCTTCTCCGAGACCTCCAGCGCCAGCTCGGTCTGGAGGGCCTTGCCGGCGGCGACCACGTGCACGTCGGCCGGGGCGACCTCCGCGGGCCAGCACAGGCCCTTGTCGTCGGCGGTCTGCTCGGCGAGGGCGGCGACGGCGCGGGAGACGCCGATGCCGTAGGAGCCCATGGTGACGCGGACCGGCTTGCCGTGCTGGCCGAGGACGTCGAGTTTGAGGGCGTCGGCGTACTTGCGGCCCAGCTGGAAGATGTGGCCGATCTCGATGGCGCGGTCCAGCTTCAGGCCCGTGCCGCACTTCGGGCAGGGGTCGCCCTCCTGGACGACGACGACGTCGACGTACGCGCCGACCTCGAAGTCACGGCCCGCGACGACGTTCTTCGCGTGCGTGCCCTCCTTGTTGGCGCCGGTGATCCAGGAGGTGCCGGGCGCCACGCGCGGGTCGGCGATGTAGGCGACCTTGTCGCCGAGGCCCTGCGGACCGACGTAGCCGCGCACCAGGTCGGGGCGGCCGACGAAGTCCTCGGCGGTGACCAGTTCGACGGCGGCCGGCGCGAAGTGCGCCTCGACCTTGCCGAGGTCCACCTCGCGGTCGCCGGGCACGCCGACGGCCACGATCTCGCCGTCGACCTTGACCAGCAGGTTCTTCAGCGTGGCGGAGGCCGGGACGCCGAGGTGGGCGGCGAGGGTCTCGATGGTCGGGGTGTCCGGGGTGGGGATCTCCTCGAGCGCGGCGACGCCGTCGGCGTCGACCGGCGCCAGCTCGTAGGTGATGGCCTCGGTGTTCGCGGCGAAGTCGCAGTGGGGGCAGTCCGCGAAGGTGTCCTCGCCGGCCTCGGCCGGGGCGAGGAACTCCTCGGACTTCGAGCCGCCCATGGCGCCGGCGGTCGCCGCGCAGATGCGGTAGTCGAGGCCGAGGCGCTCGAAGACGCGCTGGTAGGCCTGGCGGTGCAGGGCGTAGGAGTGGGCGAGGCCCTCGTCCTCGGTGTCGAAGGAGTAGGAGTCCTTCATGAGGAACTCACGGCCGCGCAGGATGCCGGCGCGCGGGCGGGCCTCGTCGCGGTACTTGTTCTGGATCTGGTAGAGGATCACCGGCAGGTCCTTGTAGGAGGACGCCTGGTCCTTCACCAGCAGGGTGAAGATCTCCTCGTGGGTGGGGCCGAGCAGGTAGTCGCCGCCCTTGCGGTCCTGGAGGCGGAACAGTTCGGCGCCGTACTCCTCCCAGCGCCCGGTCGCCTCGTACGGCTCCCGGGGCAGGATGGCGGGGAGCAGCACCTCCTGGGCGCCGATCGCGTCCATCTCCTCGCGCACGATGCGCTCGACGTTGGAGAGGACCTTCTTGCCGAGGGGCAGCCAGGACCAGATGCCGGCGGCGGTGCGACGGACGTAGCCGGCACGGACGAGGAGCTTGTGGCTGAGGACCTCGGCGTCCGCCGGGTCGTCGCGCAGCGTCTTCGCCATCAACTGGGACATGCGCTGGACCGGTGCGTTGGCCATGGTTGTCGTACTCCTGCCGATGGGGTACCCCCGCTCGAACGACGCCGGGAGCGGAGGAGGGTGATGGCTAGGAGGTTAGCCGGGAGCCCGGCGTGCCCGGAAATCGGTTATTGCGGCCGCGCGAGCGGAAGCGGGGCGCCCATCACCGCGTAGGGGCGGGGGGCGCTGGGGAAGAGGACGCGGCGGGCCAGGTCCCGGTAGCCGAGGGAGCGGTACAGGGCCCGTGCGGGGCTCTCCGTGTCGATGGCGGAGAGGATCGAGCGGGGCTCGTCCGCGGTGTCGGTGATCGTGGTGATGAGGGCCCGGCCCGCTCCGCGGTTCTGGTACGCGGGGTGGACGTGGAGCTCGGTGATGACGAAGGAGTCGTCCAGCCAGTGCTCGTGGTGCTCGGCGCGCAGATAGGGCTGGACGACGGTGGACCACCAGTGGGTGCGGTCGTTCGGCATGCCGTAGACGAAGCCGGCGAGACGGCCCTCGGCCGTCGTCGCGCCGAACGCGCGGGCGCCCGGGTTGGTCATGTGGCGCAGCACGATCTGGCGTCGGACGGCGACTTCGTCGGGGCCGAGCCCGAACGCGACGGCCTGGACGGCCAGGGCCTCGTCCACGTGGGCGGGAAGGTCCAAGGGGCCGATCACGAGGTCCATGACGGGAGCCTACAGGGGCGTCAGAAGAGCACGCTCGTGAAGGCGCCGACCTCCTGGAAGCCGACCCTCTCGTAGGTCCGGCGGGCCGCGGTGTTGAAGTCGTTCACGTAGAGGCTCACGACGGGGGCGACGTCCGCCAGGGCGTAGCGCAGGACCGCCGCCATGCCGGGGGCGGCCAGGCCCTGTCCGCGGTACTCGGGGGCCACCCACACGCCCTGGATCTGGCAGGCCTGGGACGTCGCCGCGCCGATCTCCGCCTTGAAGGCGACCCTGCCCCGCTCGTCGAGGCGGGCGAACGAGCGGCCGGAGCCGACGAGTTCGGCGACCCGGGCCTGGTAGAGCAGTCCGCCGTCGCCGGCCATCGGGGAGACTCCGACCTCCTCGGTGAACATCGCCACGCACGCGGGCATGATCGTGTCCATCTCGTCCTTGCGGACGCGGCGGACGTAGGGGTCCGGGGCGACGTCGTCGGGCATGCGGTCGGTGACCATGAGGGGCTGGCGGGCGCGGACCTCGCGGGCCGGGCCCCAGTGGGGTTCGAGGAGGCGCCACAGCTGGGTGGTGGGCTCGGCGGGGCCGACGATCGAGGAGCAGCGGCGGCCGGCGCGGCGGGCCCGGTCGGCGAAGGCCCGCACCGCGCGCGGGGTGGCGCAGATGGGGACGAGGTTGGCGCCCGCGTAGCACAGGGAGGTCAGCATGCCGTCCTCGTACCAGCCCCACATCTCGCCGCCGAGGCGCCACGGGTCCAGGCCCGCGACCTGGACGCGGGACGTCACGAAGGCGTTGGCGACCGGCTCGCGGTCGAGGACGGCGAGCGCGGCGTCCAGGTCGCTCGGTTCGAGGACCCGGGAGGTGGTCTGGGTCAACACGCGCGGGGCCTCACACTCAGGTCTGCTGATCTCCGCACTGTACCCGCGGAAGCTTTGGCGTGCCGCCCCGTGTTCAGGCTGCGTTCGCGCGCGGGGGCCGTGGGCTTGTGGTGCCGTCCACCGGGGGCTGCCGCCCCCCGGCCGCCGGACGGCCGGACGTCGTAACCGGCCCGTCCGGCGGGGGACGCTCGCGTCCCGGGTGCGTCAGCCCGCGACCGACACGGACGGTTCGCCCGAGGCGATGCCCGCCTCTTCCATCTGCTCGGCCAGCTTCATGGCTTCCTCGATGAGGGTCTCCACGATCTTCGACTCGGGGACGGTCTTGATGACCTCGCCCTTGACGAAGATCTGGCCCTTGCCGTTGCCGGAGGCGACCCCGAGGTCGGCCTCGCGGGCCTCGCCGGGACCGTTGACGACACAGCCCATGACCGCGACCCGCAGGGGCACCTCCATGCCGGTCAGGCCGGCGGTGACCTCTTCGGCCAGCTTGTACACGTCCACCTGCGCACGGCCGCAGGACGGGCAGGAGACGATCTCCAGACCGCGCTGCTTGAGGTTCAGCGACTCCAGGATCTGGTTGCCGACCTTGACCTCCTCGACCGGAGGGGCCGACAGGGAGACGCGGATCGTGTCGCCGATGCCCTGGGAGAGCAGCGCGCCGAAGGCGACGGCCGACTTGATCGTGCCCTGGAACGCGGGACCGGCCTCGGTCACACCGAGGTGCAGCGGGTAGTCGCACTGCGCGGCGAGCTGCCGGTAGGCCTCGATCATGACGACCGGGTCGTTGTGCTTGACCGAGATCTTGATGTCGCGGAAGTCGTGCTCCTCGAACAGGGACGCCTCCCACAGCGCCGACTCCACCAGCGCCTCCGGGGTCGCCCTGCCGTACTTCTGGAGCAGCCGGCGATCCAGCGAACCGGCGTTGACCCCGATCCGGAT
The DNA here is from genome assembly GCF_024539675.1 of Streptomyces hilarionis. Classification (GTDB taxonomy): domain Bacteria; phylum Actinomycetota; class Actinomycetes; order Streptomycetales; family Streptomycetaceae; genus Streptomyces; species Streptomyces hilarionis. Next base: position 35,893 of record NZ_JAHHIT010000086.1, read on the forward strand.
CGGCGTGCCGTGCTCCTTCGCCGCCTTGGCGATCTCCCGGACCTTGTCGTCGAACTGCTTGATGTTGCCCGGGTTCACCCGCACCGCCGCACACCCCGCCTCGATCGCGGCGAACACGTACTTCGGCTGGAAGTGGATGTCCGCGATCACCGGGATCTGCGACTTGCGCGCGATCGTCGACAGCGCGTCCGCGTCGTCCTGCGTCGGACACGCCACCCGCACGATCTGACAGCCCGACGCCGTCAGCTCCGCGATCTGCTGCAACGTCGCACCGATGTCCGACGTACGCGTCGTCGTCATCGACTGCACCGACACCGGGGCGTCTCCGCCGACCGCCACGGAGCCGACCTGGATCTGCCGGCTCTTGCGGCGCTCGGCGAGCTTGGTCGGAACGGACGGCATGCCGAGAGAAATCGCAGTCATCTGCTGTGCAACCCCAAGTCGTGGATCATGGCCCAGGTCCCGTCTTCAGGCGGGTTCCAGGCTTCGAGATTACGGCACCGGCCGGGGCGCGGGCACTTCCGCTCCCGCGAACCACCCGGGCGGGGCACCCGGGGGGTGTCCGGCACATGAGCGTGACGGCGCGGACGTGTGTCGGACGCCCCTGACGGTCGTCGAAGCCGTGGGACGCGGGACGGCCCGGCACGGGGAGCGTGCCGGGCCGTCCGGGGACGCCGGCCCCGGGGGCCGGTGCGGACCTGCTACGAGATCTTGACCGGGTTGACCACGTCCGCGATCAGGACGAGCACGGTGAAGCAGATGAAGATGCCCGCCACCACGTACGCGACCGGCATCAGCTTCGCCACGTCGAACGGGCCCGGGTCCGGCCGGCGCAGGACCCTGGCCGTGTTGCGGCGCAGCGACTCCCACAGGGCGCCCGCGATGTGCCCGCCGTCGAGCGGCAGCAACGGGAGCATGTTGAACAGGAACAGGGAGAGGTTGAAGCCGGCCACGAGCATCACGGCCAGGGCGAGCTGCTGCGAGGCCGGGATGTCCAGGGTGAAGATCTCGCCGCCGACGCGGGCCGCGCCGACCACGCCCATGGGCGAGTCGGGCTCGCGGGGCGCGCCGTCGAAGGCCGCGTTCCACAGGGCCGGGATCTTGCCGGGGAGGGCGGCGAGGGAGTCGACGGCCTCGCCCACCCGGTCGGTCATCCAGGACACGGAGTCGCCGAAGTCCTGCTTGACGACGCCGTTGGCCGCGCTGAAGCCGAGGAACCCGGCCTTGACGAACTGGCCCTGGACGTACGCCCCGCTGGAGTCCTTCTTGGCGACCATGTTGGTGGCGATCTTCGCGTGCAGGGTCAGTTCGCTGCCCTTGCGGTCGACGACGATGGCGACGTCCTTGCCGGCGCTGACCCGGATCAGGTCGGACAGGGTGTCCCAGTCGTCCGTCTTCCGTCCGGCGAAGGAGACGATCCGGTCGCCCGGCTTCATGCCGGCGGCCGCGGCCGGGGAGGCCGGGTCGGAGGGCTTGCACGCGTCGCGGTTCTGGCTCTGGGCGATGACGCAGGGGGAGACCGAGCTGACGCTGGTGGTCTGCTGGGAGATGCCGAAGCCCATCAGCACGGTGAGGAACAGCGCGACCGCGAGGATCAGGTTCATGAACGGTCCGGCGAACATGACGATGACGCGCTTCCACGGCTTGCGCGTGTAGAACATGCGCGTCTCGTCGCCCGGTTGCAGTTCCTCGTAGGCCGCCGAGCGGGCGTCCTCGATCATGCCGCGCCACGGCGAGGTGGAGCGGGCCGTGATCCGGCCGTCGTCGCCGGGCGGGAACATGCCGATCATGCGGATGTAGCCGCCCAGCGGGATCGCCTTGACGCCGTACTCGGTGTCGCCCTTCTTCCGCGAGAAGACGGTCGGGCCGAAGCCGACCATGTACTGCGGGACCCGGATGCCGAAGAGCTTCGCCGTGGACAGGTGCCCCAGCTCGTGCCAGGCGATCGAGAACAGCAGCCCCGCCGCGAAGACGACTATGCCGAGGATCATCATCAGGGCTGTCATGCACGCGCCTCCGCGGTAGCCGTCAGTTCTTGGGCCCGGGCCCGTGCCCAGGTCTCCGCTTCGAGGACGTCCGACACGGTCAGTGAAGTTCCCGTCACCGGCGTGCCGTGCTCGTGCACGACCCGGGTGACGGTCTCCATGATGCCGTTGAACGGCAGCGCGCCGGTGCGGAACGCCTCCACGCACTCCTCGTTTGCCGCATTGAACACTGCCGGGGCCGTGCCCGCGAGCTCGCCCACGTGCCGGGCGAGGCCCACCGAGGGGAAGGCCTCGTCGTCGAGGGGGAAGAACTCCCAGGTCGACGCGGTGCTCCAGTCGAAGGCGGGCGCCGCGTCCGGGACCCGCCCGGGCCAGCCGAGGCCGACCGCGATGGGCCCGCGCATGTCGGGGGGCGTCGCCTGCGCCAGTGTCGATCCGTCCGTGAACTCAACCATCGAGTGGACATACGACTGCGGGTGGACGACCACCTCAATGCGCGAGAAGGGAATGTCGTAGAGCAGGTGCGCCTCGATGACCTCCAGGCCCTTGTTGACGAGGGTCGCGGAGTTGATCGTGATGACCGGGCCCATGGACCAGGTGGGGTGGGCGAGGGCGTCCTCGACCGTGACGTTCGCCAGCTGCGCCCTCGTCCGGCCGCGGAAGGGGCCGCCGGAGGCGGTGACGACGAGCTTGCGCACGTCGGACCGGGTGCCGGCGGCGAGGCACTGGAAGAGGGCCGCGTGCTCGGAGTCCACCGGGATGATCTGCCCCGGCTCGGCGAGCGCCTTGACCAGCGGGCCGCCGACGATGAGCGACTCCTTGTTGGCGAGCGCGAGGGTGCGGCCCGCCTCCAGGGCGGCGAGGGTGGGCGCGAGGCCGATCGAGCCGGTGATGCCGTTCAGCACGGTGTGGCAGTCGGAGGCGGCGAGCTCGGTGGCCGCACCGGGACCCGCGAGGATCTCGGGCAGCGGCTCCGCGGCGCCGTACTGGGCGGCCAGCGCCTCGCGCAGGGCGGGCACGACGTCCTCGCGGGCGACCGCGACGGTCCGCACGCGCAGCCGGCGGGCCTGCTCGGCGAGGAGGGCGACCCGGCCGCCGTTGGCGGACAGGCCGCTCACCCGGAAGCGGTCCGGGTTGCGCAGCACGAGGTCGATGGCCTGGGTCCCGATCGAGCCGGTGGAACCGAGGATCACCACGTCCTTGGGGCCGTCGCCCACGACGGGGTCGTAGACGCGGTGCGGGTCGGCGAGGGGGGCTGGACTGTCGCTCATCCCCCCATTGTTGCCGCAACGGGAAGGCGGCCGGACAGGGCGTCCCCCTGGGGGACGCCCCACGGCCCGGCCGCCCGGGACCCGTGTTCGAGGGATCACCTGATCGGGCGGTGGACGTTCTCCCGCTCGCTCGGACCGGGGGTCGCGTCGGCGATCCACGGAGCGTCCCCGGACAGGTCGACGACGCCCTGCTCCAGCCACTCGTAGGCGCCGGCCATGACGCCCTTGACGACCTTGCGGTCCAGGTCGTCGGTGTTGTGCCACAGGCGCGCGAAGAGTTCGTCGACGCGGATGCGGGACTGCCGGCAGAACACGTCGGCCAGCTGGTAGGCCTCGCGGCCGTTCTCGCCGCGCGAGCGCAGCAGTTCGGCGCGCACGCAGGCCGCGCTCATCGCGAACAGCTCGGCGCCGATGTCGACGATCCGGCCGAGGAAGCCCTGCTTGGTCTCCATCCGGCCCTGCCAGCGCGACATGGCGTAGAACGTGGAGCGGGCGAGCTTGCGGGCATGCCGCTCGACGTGCCGCAGGTGCGGCGACAGGTCGACGCCGGCGTGCTTGAACTCCGCGTACGAAGACGGCAGTTGGCCCGGCCCGGCGACGAGCTTGGGCAGCCACTTGGCGTAGAAGACACCGGCGTTCGCGCCCGCCCTCGCCTTGTCCTGGAGGGACTTGTCGGGGTCGATGAGGTCGCCGGCGACCGTGAGGTGGGCGTCGACGGCCTCACGGGCGATGAGGAGGTGCATGATCTCCGTCGAGCCCTCGAAGATGCGGTTGATCCGCAGGTCGCGCAGGACCTGTTCGGCGGGGACGGCCCTCTCGCCGCGGGCGGCGAGGGACTCCGCCGTCTCGAAGCCGCGGCCGCCGCGGATCTGGACGAGTTCGTCGGCCATCCGCCAGCCCATCTCGGAGGCGAAGAGCTTCGCCAGCGCGCCCTCGATGCGGATGTCGTTGCGGTCCTCGTCGGCCATCTGCGAGGACAGGTCGAGCACCGCCTCCAGGGCGAAGGTGGTCGCCGCGATGAAGGAGATCTTCGCGCCGACCGCCTCGTGGTGGGCGATCGGCTTGCCCCACTGCTCGCGGGCCGCCGACCACTCGCGGGCGATCTTCAGGGACCACTTGCCGGCGGCCACGCAGGACGCCGGCAGGGAGAGCCGGCCGGTGTTCAGCGTGGTCAGGGCGATCTTGAGGCCGGCGCCCTCGGGGCCGACACGGTTCGCGGCCGGGACCCGGACCTGGTGGAAGCGGGTGACGCCGTTCTCGATGCCGCGCAGGCCCATGAAGGCGTTGCGGTGCTCGACGGTGATGCCGGGCGAGTCCGACTCCACGACGAAGGCCGTGATGCCGCCCTTGTGCCCCTCGCTCTTCGGGACGCGCGCCATGACGACCAGCAGGTCGGCGACGACGCCGTTGGTGGTCCACAGCTTCACGCCGTCGAGGACGTAGTCGTCGCCGTCGGGCACCGCGCTGGTCGCCAGGCGCGCCGGGTCGGAGCCGACGTCCGGCTCGGTGAGCAGGAAGGCGCTGATGTCGGTGGTGGCGCAGCGGGGCAGGAACTTCTGCTTCTGCTCGGGGGTGCCGAACATCTTCAGCGGCTGCGGAACGCCGATCGACTGGTGCGCCGACAGCAGCACCCCGATGGCGGGGCTGGCGGAGCCCACCAGGGCCAGCGCCTTGTTGTAGTACACCTGGGTGAGGCCGAGGCCTCCGTACTTGGGGTCGATCTTCATGCCGAGGGCGCCGAGCTCCTTGAGCCCGCGCACGACCTCGTCGGGGATGCGGGCCTCGCGTTCGATGCGGGCCGCGTCCACCTGGGTCTCGCAGAAGTCGCGGAGCTTGGCGAGAAACGCCTCGCCCCGCCGGACGGCCTCGTCGGAGGGGACCGGATGCGGGTGGACGAGGTCGAGGCGGAAACGGCCCAGGAACAGCTCCTTGGCGAAGCTGGGCTTGCGCCAGTCCTGTTCCCGGGCGGCCTCGGCGACCTGACGGGCCTCACGCTCGGTGACGGTGGGTTTCTTGAGGGGTGGTGCGGACATGAGGCTCACCTCGCCGCGAATCGGGATCTCGGACCACATTGGTTACCGATGGGTGCTACCCGATCGTTGGTACCCGATCCGGGCCGCGGTGGCCACCCCACGCGCGCGCCTTCGAGCCGCCGCGCGGCGCGGTGGCCGGGCCCGCGGGCACCGCGCCCCGGCGTCCCACGGGCGTCCCGCGGTGTCCGCGCGCGGACCGGACGGGGCGCCGTGCGCGGGCGCTCGGCCTGCGCCGAACGGGTGGGCGACGCCCGCGGCCCGTTCCCGTACTCTTCTCCATCCGGTCGCCGCAACTCGCCGTCGAAGCGCTTCGACAACCTATGGACACCCACCCGCGCTGAAGCTACTGTCGAACCACCCCCACCCGCCCCTGTTCACCACGCGCACTGTCGAAGCGCTTCACAAAACTTGGAGAGCTGGATGGTCACCCTCGCCGAGGTCGCCCAGCACGCCGGAGTCTCGGCGAGCACGGTGAGCTATGTCCTCAGTGGCAAGCGGTCCATCTCCACGACCACCCGGCAGCGCGTCGAGCAGAGCATCCGGGAGCTCGGCTACCACCCGAACGCGGGCGCGCGCGCCCTGGCCAGCAGCCGGTCGAACATCATCGCGCTGATGATCCCGCTGCGGACCGACATCTACGTGCCGGTGATGATGGAGATCGCCATCGCGGTGGCCACCACGGCCCGCACCCACGGCTACGACGTGCTGCTGCTCACGGGCGAGGAAGGGCCCGACGCGGTCCGCCGCGTCACCGGCAGCGGGCTCGCCGACGCGATGATCCTGATGGACGTCGAACTCGACGACGAGCGGCTGCCGCTGCTGCGCTCCACCGACCAGCCGTCCGTGCTGATCGGCCTGCCGGCCGACACCTCCGGTCTGACCTGCGTCGATCTGGACTTCGGGGCGACGGGCGCGTTGTGCGTGGAGCACCTGGCCGCGCTCGGTCACCGCGACGTCGCCGTCATCGGCGAGGCCCCGGCGGTCTACGAACGCCACACCGGCTTCGCCGAGCGCACGCTCGACGGGCTGCGCGGCCGGGCGAGGGAACTCGGCCTGCGGCTGCTGCACCGCCCGTGCGAGGGCGGTTACGACGCCATGGCCGTGACCCTGGCCCGGATCCTCGACGAGCGTCCGGGCACCACCGGCTTCGTCGTGCAGAACGAGTCGGCGGTGGAGCCGCTGCTCGCGCTGCTGCGCCAGCAGGGCCGGGCCGTGCCGGAGGACGTCTCGGTGGTGGCGATCTGCCCCGACCAGGTCGCCGTCCAGGCCTCGGTGCGGCTGACCTCCGTGGCCATCCCCGCGCAGGAGATGGGCCGGCACGCGGTGGAACGCCTGGTCGCCAAGCTGGAGGGGCGCGGCGACGACGAGGTCGTGCTGATCGCGCCCGAGCTGACGGTCCGGGCGAGCACCGGACCGGTCCCCGTCACCACCTGAGCCCCGAGCCCGCTCCCCTCACCACCCGAGCCCCAGCCCGCTCTCCC
>NZ_JAHHIT010000087.1 GCF_024539675.1 Streptomyces hilarionis
GTGCGGGGGCGGGCGGGTGCGCCGGTTCGCGGGCGGGCTGCTCGCCGAGGCCGAGCGGGAGGCCGAGCACGTCCAGGCCGGGCTGCGCCGCCTCGCGCACCCCGGCGCGGAGGGCCGGCTGCCGGTGGTGGAGGCGGCGGGTCGCCGGCTGGAGGAGCTGCTGCTGGGGGAGGCGGCCGCGCAGCTGGGCTCCGGGCCGGTCGTGGTGGTGCCCCCGGCCCGCCTGCACCGGGTGCCGTGGGCGTTGCTGCCGTCGCTGCGCGAGCGGGTGCTCAGCGTGTCGCCGTCGGCGAGCGGCTGGCTGCGCGCGCGGGACACGCAGGCCCCGCCGGGCGGCCGCCAGGTCCTGGTGCGCGGACCGGGCCTCGCGACCGGCGGCGCGGAGGTGCCGGAGGTGGCGGGGCGCTACGGCAGGCCGGTCGTGCTGGAGCAGGAGGAGGCCCGTGTCCCGCGTGTGCTGCGGGAGTTGGACGGCGCCGCGCTGGCCCACATCGCCGCGCACGGCGCGTTCCGCGCGGACAGTCCCATGTTCTCGTCGCTGCGCATGGCCGACGGCCCGCTCATCGTGCACGACTTCGAGCGGCTGGCCCGCAGCCCGTACCGGATCATCCTGTCCAGCTGCGACACGGCCCGGCTCGCCTCGGTCGGCGCGGACGAACTCCTGGGCCTGGTGACGGCGTTGCTCCCGCTGGGCACGGCGGGCGTGGTGGCCAGCAGCGCACCCGTCAACGACGCGGCGGTGGTCCCCCTGATGCTGGCCCTGCACAAGGGCGTCAGCGCGGGTCTGTCCCTGGCGGAGGCGCTGCGCGACGCGCGGGCCGCGCTTCCGGGGGACGCCGTGCACCAGGCCACGGGCTGGGCGTTCGCGGCGTTCGGGGCGGCCTGAACGGGTAGCCCGCTCAGGCCGGTTGCCCCTCCGGCAGCTCGAGCAGTCCCGGCAGGCACGCGCGGTCGTCGGCGCCGAGGCGGGTGTAGGCGCCGTGGAGGTGGTTGCCGACCGTGCGCACGGACAGCGTGAGGCGTTCGGCGATCTGCCGGTTGCTGAGCCCTTGCGCGGCGAGGGCGACGATCTGCCGCTGGCGCGCGGTGAGTTCGCCCAGGGCCAGCCCCGCCAGCGCCGGGGTGCGGGCTCCCTGGCAGCGCCGGGCGAGGGCGGCGGCGCGGGCACGGGCGGTGCGCGCGGCGCCCGGGTCCCGGTGCACCCGGGCGGCCTGGGCGTACGCCTCGGCCGCGAAGAGGAGCAGCCCGCGTTCGGCGAGCTCGGCGGCGGCCGCGTCCAGAGCGGGCCCGTCGGCCCCGGCCAGCGCACGGGCGTGCAGGGCGAGCACCCCGCCGGCCGGGAGGACCCGGACGGCCGCCTCGGGCACGCCGAGGCGCACGGCGTCGTAGACGGTGTAGGGGTCGTCCACCGCGCACCCGCGGGCGGGACGGTGGGGGCCCGGCCCGTCGGCCGCGGGGCCACCGCCGCCGCAGCTGGGGGCCGTGCCGAGGCCGGGGCGCGAGGCGACGGGGTCGGCGTCGCCCTGCGTGGACGGCGCGAGGGCCTTCACGCCGCCGTCCGCACCCGCGTGCCCGCGTCGGTCCCCCGCACCGGCCACGGGAGAGCCGCAGCCTTCGGGGAGGCCGTCCGAACGCGCCTGCCGGAGCCCGCGCCCTGCTGCCGCCGGGGCGTCGGCGGCCGCGGAGCCCTGCGGGACGGCGTCCGGGCAGGCCCGCGCGCAGTCGGCAGCGGCCGCGGGGGCGGTGCGGGCGTCGGGGAGCGGCAGGGTCTTGCGGGCGGCGTCGAGATCGCCGCGGGCCGCCGGGGCCCAGGGGGCCGTGCCGGGGTGGGCGGCGAGCGGGTCGATCAGCTCGCCGGTCTCCCCCGACTGGGCCGCCGCCAGGGCCAGTTCGATGCGGCAGGCGGTGTCGTGCGGGGCGCCGGCCAGGCCCTCGCGCGCCCAGGCCGCCGCCTCGCGCAGTTCTCCCCGCAGCCGTGAGAACCGCGCGTGGACGGCGGCGTACCACGGCGGAACCGCTTCCCCCTCCGCCAGGAGCCACTCCCCCACGGGGGTGGGCGTCGCCCGCACGTCGACCCGCTCGATGCGCCGGGCCAGCCGGGCCGCCTCGGCCGCGAGGGCGGGTGCGACGGGCGGCCGGGCGCGGGAGAGGCGCCGCGCGCGCAGCGGTCCGGCCGCGGCCCGCAGCGCGGGGCCGTGCAGGGGGTGGGCCAGGCGGACGCCGGTGCCGTCGACGACGTCGAGGAGGCCGTCCGCCTCCAGGCGTTCCAGGGCCCGCGCGTCGAAGGCGTCCGAGGGCAGCGGCAGGGGTTCGGCGAAGGCGAGACGGTCGAGGACGTCGCGTTCGTCGGGGCGGGGACGGGCGAGCACGGCGACGGCGCGTTCGCGCAGGGCGGGGGTGAGCGGGATCGGACCGCGCCACGCCCACGAACCGTCGCCGCTCTCCCGGTCCGTGTCCTGGCCGGTGTCCCGTTCCGGGTCCCGTACCGCCTGCTGTGCCGGGTTCGATGCCGGGTTCCGGCCCACGTCCCGTGCCGGGCTCCCTGCCGTCCGCCGGTCCGGGTCCCGGTTCGGCGGGCGTCGCTCGCGCACCGCCTCCAGCAGGTCCCTCAGCAGCCGCAGGTCGCCCCGGCACAGTCGGTGCAGCCGGCGGACGGTGAGGGGCTCGACGGGGTCGTCCGTCCCGTCCGTGAGGAGGCGGGCGGTCTCCTCACGGGACAGGGCGCCCAGGGCGAGGCGGGGCAGGAGTTCACCGGTCCACAGCCGGGACACGGCCGCGGGCACGGGCGCGTCGTCCGCGACGAGGACCAGCAGCCGGGTGTGCCCGTGCACGGCCAGTTGGTGGAGCAGGGCGGCGGAGGCGTCGTCCAGCAGCTGGGCGTCGTCGACCACCAGCAGCCGCACGCCGCACAGGAGGCGGACGGCGCGGTGCAGGGTGACGCCCTCGGGGAGCAGGTGGGCGAAGGCGGCGAAGGGCAGGTCGCGGACCCCGGCGAGGCCGGGCGAGCCGGCCACCCGCGCGCAGTCGGCGCCGCGCACCGCCTCCCGCGCCAGCCGGGTGCGGCCGCAGCCCGCGGGCCCCGTGACGACGAGACCGGGCCGGCCCGCCGCCAGGCAGCGGCGCACGAGCTCCAGTTCCCGCTCGCGGCCCGTGAACGGCCAAGGCGTTCGCAGGGTCCCGGCCAGGGGTTCGATGCTCGTCACGTCTATGGGAGCAGGGGTACTCACGCCTGATACAGGGTGACTTGAGTAGCCCCGGCTCTGGCCGCCCGCCCGGTTCGCACGGCAGCCTGGCACCCATGACCGCCCGGTACTGCTCGCTCGCTCAGCAGTCGGCCCCCGCGTTCGCCCCGGGGCTGGCCGCCGAGCGGCTGGGCGCGCTGCGGGGCGGGCGGCTGATGTGGGTCAACGGCACCGTGCTGCACTACTGCTTCTTCGACCGCGAGGACGACGGCTCGGTCATCGCCCTGCCGGGCAACGCGGGGACCCGGTGGGTGTCGTGGGTCGGCGGCCAGGAGCAGCGGGAGGTCGTGCGGGACTGCTTCCGCGCGTGGGCGGACCTGGGCGTCGGTGTGACGTTCGCCGAGGTCGACGACCGCTCGGAGGCGGAGCTGCGCATCGGTTTCCAGGCGGGTGACGGCTGCTGGTCGGCGGTGGGCCGCGACGCGCTGTCGGCCGGGCTCAACGAGCGCACCATGAACGTCGGCTGGGATGTGACCGCCCCCGGGGAGAGGGCGGTCGTCCTGCACGAGATCGGGCACGCCCTCGGCATGCGGCACGAGCACCAGAGCCCCTTCGCGGGCCTCCACTTCGACGACGAGGCGGTGTACGCCGAACTGTCGGGGCCGCCTCACCACTGGAGCCGGGACCGGATCCACTTCAACGTGCTGCGCAAGCTGGATCCGGCCGAGGCCAACGGCTCGGTGTGGGACGCGCAGTCGGTGATGGAGTATCCGTTCGCGGCCGGGCTGATCCTGGAACCGGAGCAGTTCCGCGCAGGTGTGCAGCCGCCCGGGACGCTGTCGCCGCTCGACAGGGAGTTCGCGCTGCGCTGGTATCCGCCGCAGTCCGTGCAGCGGCCGCCCGCGCTGGTGCCGTTCCGGTCCGCGCCGCTGTCGCTCGGGCCGGGCGGACAGGCCGATTTCACGGTCGAGCCGCTCGAGACCCGGGAGTACGCCGTCGGCGTCTTCGGCGAGTGCGACTCGGTGGTCGTCGTGTTCGAGGAGCGGGACGGCGAACCCCGGTTCCTCGCGGGGCGGGACGACGGGGGCGCTCCGTTCAACGCGACGATCAGGGCCCGGCTCGTCCGCGGCCGCCGTTACGTCGTCCGTGTGCGCCAGTACTGCGGCTGGGGATCGGGTGAGAGCGCGCTCATGTGCTGGTGAACCGGGAAGGCCGCGCACACCACAGTCCGCCGCCGGGGGAAGCGCCGGGGCCGTCGCCTTCGGGGGAGGGTGACGGCCCCGGCCACACCGGGGCCGGTCGTCAGGACGCGGCCCGTTCGGCGCCGGCGGCGTCCGGGTGGTCGAGTCCGAGGTGGTCGCGCAGCGTGGTGCCCTCGTACTCGGTGCGGTACACGCCCCGTTCCTGCAACAGCGGGACGACCTTGTCGGCGAACTCGTCGAGCCCGCCGGGGGTGAGGTGCGGGACGAGGATGAAGCCGTCGGCGGCGTCGGCCTGGACGTAGTCGTCGATGGTGCGGGCGACGGTCTGCGGCGAGCCGACGAAGTTCTGGCGGCTGCCGGTCTCGATGACCAGGTCCCGGATCGACCAGCCGTTGGCCTCGGCGAGCGCACGCCATTCGCGGGCGGTGGCCAGCGGGTCGCGGTACATGCGCACCTGGGCGCGGCCGCGCGCGATGTGGTGCTCGCCGGGGTCCGGGTCGACGTCCGGCAGCGGGCCCTCCGGGTCGTAGCCGGACAGGTCCCGGTTCCAGACGAACTCCAGGTGCTTGAGGGCGGTCGCGCCGCTGACCTGCTTGCGGCGTACCTCCCGAGCGATCAGGGCGGCCTCCTCGTCGGTGTCGCCGAGGACGAAGCTGGCGGCGGGCAGGATGAGCAACTGGTCCGCGCGGCGGCCGTACTTGGCGAGGCGGGACTTGACGTCGGTGTAGAAGGCGCGGCCCGCGTCGAGCGCCGCGTACCGGCTGAAGATGGCGTCGGCGCCGGCGGCCGCGAACTCGCGGCCCTCGTCGGAGTCGCCGGCCTGGAAGATCACCGGGCGGCCCTGGGGGCTGCGCGGCACGTTGAACCGGCCGTGGATGTCGAACTGGTCGCCTTCGTGGACGAAGGCGCCGGCCTTGGCGTCGCTCAGGAACGTGCCCGTGGCCGGGTCGGCGACGATCTCGTCGCCCCGCCAGGAGTCGAAGAGCTCGCCCGCGGTGGCGAGGAACTCCTTGGCGCGCGCATACCTGTCGTCCTGCGCGAGGAAGCCGCCGCGGCGGAAGTTCTCGCCGGTGAACGCGTCCCAGGAGGTGACGACGTTCCAGGCGGCGCGCCCGTCGGAGAGGTGGTCGAGGCTGGCGAACTGGCGGGCCACCTCGTAGGGCTCGTTGAAGGTGGAGTTGATGGTGCCGGTCAGGCCGAGGCGCTCGGTGACGGCGGCCAGTGCCGCGAGGACGGTGAAGGTGTCGGGGCGGCCGACCACGTCCAGGTCGTAGATCCTGCCGCCCTGTTCGCGCAGGCGCAGGCCCTCGGCGAGGAAGAGGAAGTCGAACTTGGCGCGTTCGGCGGTCCGCGCGAAGTGGGCGAAGGAGCTGAACTCGATGTGGCTTCCGGCCTGCGGGTCGCTCCACACGGTGGTGTTGTTGACGCCGGGGAAGTGGGCGGCGAGGTGGATCTGCTTGCGGGGCTTGCTCATGACGGGGTCTCCCTCCCGCTCAGACGTGGGCCGGGGCGGCGTAGCGGTTGGCGGGGCGGGACAGGCCGAGCAGCCCGCGCAGCGTGTCGGCCTCGTAGGCGCGGCGGAACACGCCGCGGCGCTGGAGTTCGGGGACGAGTCCGCGGGTGACGGCGGGCAGGTCGTGGCCGGCGACGGCGGGCCGCAGCCGGAATCCGGTGAGGCCGGCGGTCTGCAACTCCTGGAGCACGTCGGCCAGTTGCGCGGGGGTCCCGGTGAACACGCGGGCGTCGCTTCGGTACTCCTCGCCGGCGAGGGTGTCGAGGCGGTCGAGGCGGGCGGCCGCCGTGGCCGGGTCGTCGTCGAGGAGGACGACCAGGTCGGCGAAGACGTGGAGCGGCTCGGTCGCCCGTCCCGCCGCCTCCTGCGCGGCGCGGATCTCGGCGACGATCGCCCGGGCCTCGTCGGCGTCGTGCGGGGTGACGTAGCCGACGTCGGCGGCGCGGGCCACGAGGCGGTAGGGGACCGTGTCGTGGGCGAGTGCGGTGACCGGGGGCTGGCCCTGCGGCGGGCGCGGGGTGATGGAGGGGCCCTTGACGCGGAAACGGGGGCCCTCGAAGTCGATGTAGTGCAGTTTGTCGCGGTCGATGAACCGGCCGGTGGCCGCGTCCCGGATCTCCGCGTCGTCCTCCCAGCTGTCCCAGAGGCGGCGCACGACCTCGACGTGGTCGGCGGCCTCGTCGAACAGCTCGGTCAGCAGCTCCTGGGCGGCCGGGTCGTCGTAGGCGCGGATGCGGGGGATCGTGCGGCGGCCGAAGTGGGCGGCCTCGGTGGGGCGGGCGGTGATCTGGACGCGCAGACCGGCGCGGCCGGCGCTCACGTAGTCGAGGGTGGCGATGGCCTTGGAGATGTGGAAGGGCTCGGTGTGCGTGGCCACCACGGTCGGCACCAGGCCTATGCGGTGGGTGAGCGGCGCGACGCGGGCGGCGACGAGGACGGCGTCGAGGCGGCCGCGGACCTGGTCGGTGCGGTCGTCCGGGTCGAGGAAGTGGGAGGACTGCGGGCCCAGGCCGTCCTCGATCGTCACGAAGTCGAGCAGACCGCGTTCGGCCTCGGTGACCAGGTCGGTCCAGTAGCCGGCGGTGAACAGTTCGCGGGGGCGGGCGACGGGTTCACGCCAGGAGGCGGGGTGCCAGCCGGTGCCGTCCAGGGCGACGGCGAGGTGCAGGGGGGAGGAGGGGGTCGAGGACACGAGGGTGCCTTCCTGGAGGTCCGTGGGAGAGCGCCGGCCTTCGGACGACGGGTGGCTGGGCGCGAGGGGACGGTGCGGGCGGTCAGGAGTTGGTCACCGGCAGGCCGGGCGGGTTGACCTCGGACGTGGCGACGGCCTCGTTGGAGAGGTGGTAGGCGGCCAGCCACTTCGCGTACTGCCCGGTCCTGATCAGGTGGTTGACGGCGTCCGCGATGGGCTTGGCGAGGCCGCTGTCCTTCTTGGCGGTGGCGGCGATCAGGCCCTGGAGCGACTCGCCGGCGCCGGAGAAGGTGCCCGCGTTGCGGGTCGCGTTGGCGGTGCCGGCGGTCTTGGCGACGTTGTAGGCGATGCCGGGGTTGGGGCCGAAGAACGCGTCGACCTTGCCGCTGTTCAGGGCGAGATAGGTGCCGTTGCGGTCCGGGTAGTACTTGACGGTGAGCTTCTTGCCCTCGGACTCCAGCTTCTTCTTCCACTCGAGGAGGATCTTCTCCTGGTTGGTGCCGGAGCCGACGGTGACGGTGAGACCGGCGAGCTTCTCGTAGTCGCCGTCGAAGTTCCACGTGCTGGACTTCTTGACCTCCCAGCCGAGGTTGTCCTGGCGGTAGGAGGCGAACTCGTACTTCTTCTTGCGCTCCTCGGTGTCGGTGACGTTCGAGAAGGCGACGTCGACCTTGCCGCTGTCGATGCCGACGAAGAGGTTCTCCCAGGTGAAGTTCTTCGTCTGCGGCTTCAGGCCGAGCACCGCGGCCACCAGGCGGCCGAGGTCGGGCTCGGCGCCGGTGAGGGTCTTCTGGTCGTCGCCGAGGTAGGCCAGGGGCGCGAAGCCGGAGGGCAGGGCGCCGACGCCGATGGTCAGCCTGCCGCTCTTCCTGACGGCGGCGGGCAGTTCGGCCCTGATGGACGCGACCTCGGGGACCTTCAGGGTGCTCTCCTGGGCGGCGCCGTTGGAGACCCTGCCGATGGTCACGGTGCCGGCGGCGTCGCCGTGGGCCCCGGTGGCGGCCTCGCTGTCGCCGCCGCAGGCGGCGAGGCCGGTGGCGAGAGCGGTGACCGCGGTCGCGGCGGTGGCTGCGCGGAGCAGGCTGCGTCGGGTGAAGTGGGCAGGCATGGCCGTCCGTCCTTGGTGAGGTGAGTACGGGGGTACTGGTTCGTTGGGGGCTGCCGGGTGTCCGGACACGCGGGTGAGGGCGTGGCGCAGGGCCCGGGATGTACGGGGGTCGGGGAGGCACGGGGGCCCGGCGTCAGAGCACCTTGCTGAGGAAGTCGCGGGTCCGCTCGTGGCGGGGGCGGTCGAGGACCTGGCCCGGCGGGCCCTGTTCGACGACGCGGCCGCCGTCGATGAAGACGACCTGGTCGGCGACCTCGCGGGCGAAGCCGACCTCGTGGGTGACGATGACGAGCGTGGTGCCGCCGGTGGCCAGGTCCTTGATGACGGCGAGGACTTCGCCGACGAGTTCGGGGTCGAGCGCGGACGTGGGCTCGTCGAAGAGGATGACGCCGGGACGCAGCGCGAGAGCGCGGGCGATGGCGACCCGCTGCTGCTGTCCGCCGGACAGCTGCCTCGGGTAGGCGGCGGCCTTGTCGGACAGGCCCACCCTGCCGAGGAGTTCGCGGGCCAGTTCCAGGGCCTGGGGCTTCGAGAGCTGCCCGGTGGCGGCCGGCGCGGCGGCGACGTTGTCCAGCACGGTCAGGTGCGGGAAGAGATGGAAGTTCTGGAACACGAACCCGATCCGGCGGCGCTGGGCCAGGATGGCCCGCTCGCTCAGTTCGCGCAGCCGGCCGCCGTGGCGGCGCACACCGATCGGCTCGCCGTTGACGCTGACGTAACCGGCCTCCGGCTTCTCCAGGTGGTTCACGACCCGCAGCAGGGTCGACTTGCCGGAGCCGGACGGCCCGAGGATCACGGTGACCTCGCCGGGCCGCACGGTCAGGCTCACCCCGTCCAGCACCTGGTGGGCGCCGTACCACTTGTGCACGTCGTGCACTTCGAGCGCGGCGGGGACGACCTCGCCGCCGGCGTCGGTCACGGCGTCCCGCAGGGGGCGCGCGCTGCTCAGGGTCTCGGCGGTCATACGGCGGCCTCCCGGCGGATGCGGGCCCGCAGGTCGGTGAGTGCGGTCCGCAGCTTCTGCGACGGCGTCGGCGGCAGGGACCGGGTGGCGCCCCGGGCGTAGTGCCGCTCGACGTAGAACTGGATGACGGAGACGAGGCTGGTCAGGACGAGGTACCAGACGGTGACGACCAGAAGCAGCGGCACGATGTCGCCCGGGTAGGTGGCGCCCAGGGTCTGCGCGGTGCCGAACAGGTCGAGCAGTGACACGTAGAAGACCAGTGAGGTGGCCTTGACCAGCCCGATCAGCTGGTTGACGTAGTTGGGGACGATCGAGCGCAGGGCCTGCGGGAAGACGATCCTCCAGAACTGGTAGCGCCGGGGCAGTCCGAGCGCGGCGGCCGCCTCGTGCTGGCCCTGGTCGACGGAGAGGATGCCGCCGCGGACCACTTCGGCGGCGTAGGCCGCCTCGTTGAGGCTGAGGCCGACGACGGCGATCACCATGTCGGTGGCGAGCCGGGACTCGTCGAAGCGGACGAACGCCGGGCCGAAGGGGACGCCCAGGCTCAACGTCTGGTACAGGGCGCTGAAGTTGTAGAGGAAGAGCAGCACCACGATCAGCGGGATGGAGCGCAGCGCCCAGACGTAGGTCCAGCTGACGGCGCGCAGCACCGGGCTCTTCGAGAGCCGGGCGAGGGCGAGCACGACACCGCCGAGCAGTCCCAGCACCGCGCTGTAGGCGGCCACTTCGAGCGTGACGAGCAGTCCGTCGAGGATCACGGGCCGCAGGAACCAGTAGCCGAAGCGGTCCCACTGGTAGAAGGGGTTGGAGATCAGGCCGTGCGCGAACTGCGCCACCAGGACCAGGGCGACGGCGGTGGCGATCCAGCGGCCCGGCCGGCGCAGCGGCTGGACCCGTTGCGCCCGCGGCTCGTCCGGGGGGATGTCGGCGGCGGGCGCGGCCTCGGCGAGGGTCACGACGCCTGGGGGTTCACTCATGGAGGGCTCCGGCGGGAGTGGGCACCCCGGGTCACGGCGGGCGCGGGCGGCCCCGCGCGTCCGGGCGGCGGGGACCGCTGCGGGAGCGCGTGGGCACGGCGCACGGACGCGTGCCGATGACGGGGTGGGGCGGGCAACGGGACACCGCTCGGGCGGTGTCCGTCAGGAACGCGGGGCGGGGCGGAAGGCTGGGCTTCAGCCCCGGCGGCGGGCACGGCCCGGCGCGGTACACAGTGCGCTGTTCACCCGCAGCAGGTCGACGGCACGGTCGCCGACCAGGATGTCGAGGTACGGACGGAGGCAGCCCAGAGGGCGGCGGGGGGCCGTCCGGTGAGCTGCGTCCATGTCCTTCTCCGTCACTGTCACGGCCACGGGGGCCCTCGCGCTTACCGGCGCGTCGTCACCGACGCGTCGGTCCGGTCGTCACCTGGGGCACCCCACCGCGGAGCGAGGGTTGCCGGTCAGCAAGCCAGGGCTTGTCGCTGACGCTCATGACCGTTCTGGTCTGCAAGTAAGCCAGCCGCCCGACGGGATGTCAACGTCCTGTCCACCGACTGGACCGCTCTCAGGGCCGGTTGACCTGCGGTCGGATCGCGGCGCCGTCCGCCGCGTGGGTCGCCCAGTCCAGGATCTGGACGGCGGCGCCGGCGGCCTCCAGGCCCTGACAGCGGGCGTGGTGGCGGCGCGCGACGGCGTCCAGGTCGAGGTGCGCGCCGAAGGCCGGCAGGGCGGCCAGCCGGCGGGCGTAGGCCCACAGGGCCGGGTGGTCGGCGATGCGGCGCACGGCCTCGGCGTCGAGGTGGCACCGGTGGACGGTGTCGAGCTGGACCAGCGCCACCCACAACTCCACGTCCGCGGCCGTCACCTGATCGCTGATCAGGTATCGGTGGGCGCCCAGTCCGCTCTCCAGCACGCCGAGCGTGGCGAGGAGCGCGTCGAGGGCGGCCACGCGCTCGCCCTCCCCGGCGTCGGCCGCTCCGGCCCGCTGGGCGGCCGCCTCGACGCCCTGTGCGCACATCCGCTCGACGGCCTCGATCTGGGACTCCGCGCCGCACGGGTACAGCGCGGCCCGGCCGCCGCCGAACCTGCGGGCCAGGTCGCGGGCGATGTCGGGTCCGTGGCTGCTGACGATGCGCCCCGACCAGTCGTCGCTGAGCACCGGGGCCAGGGCCGGTCCGGTGTAGTGGTGCGCGCTGGCGTCGTACAGGGGGCGCAGCGCGGAGTGACCGCCGTCGGGGCAGTCGGGGACGGCCGGCAGGAAGGTGACCGGGCAGACCGCGTCCAGGCCGAGGAGGCTGTGGGTGACGGCGATGCGCAGACAGTCGGGGTCGGCCGCCGCCAGGTGGAGCCGGTAGCGGCGCGGCACGGCGTAGTGGCCGCTGCGGGCGTCCCGGCCGATCCGGCCGCGGAAGGCGGGCGCGGGGCGGGCGGACGGCTGGGCGGCGGTCGCCGGTGTGACGGACATGACTCTCCCCGGGGCGGGGCGCACGGTGGACGTGCGCGCGGCGGATGCGACGTCGAGGGTGCGGGACCTGGTCACGCGCGCCGGGCCCGGACGTGCCCGTGGGGCGCCGCCGGTGCGGCTGGGCGCGGGGAGGAGGCCCGCCTCAGCCCTGGGACCCGATCGCGCTGCACACGCGCTGCAGGTCGATGTGACGGCGGGAGGTGAGCAGGGGCGACGAGCACGCCGTGCGGCTCGCGCGGCCGATGACCGGCTCCAGTCGCCCCATCGCTTTCCCTACCTGTTCACTAGGATTCCCGGAACGAGTGTCGATCCGCCCCGAGCCCCCGTCAAGAGGGCGTCCACCCAGTGAATACGCGCGGGCTCGAAGGCCGGCCGAGCGGAGGGGGAGGCCCCGGCCGGGACCCGGCCGGACGCCGTGCGCGCGGCGAGGGAGGCCGGGGGCGGGCGGCGCGGGACGCCACCGGCCCGCACGAGGAGCTCGGCGGCCCGCACGGCCCGCTTCCGGCCGTGCGGGCCGACGCGTCAGGACCGCGGGCGTCGGTTCACTGGCGGGGCTTGCGGGTCGCCGCGAACGCGTCGGCGGCCGCGAGGTCGAAGTCGCCGTGGTCGCTGCCGAGACCCTGCGCCACGAGAGCGGCGGCGGCGCTGCCGAGGACCGCCGCGTCCCCCGGGGTGCGGCCGAGGGCCACGCCCCGCAGATAGCCCGCCGAGAAGGCGTCTCCGCAGCCGGTGGTGTCGACGACGTCGATCTCGAAGGCCGGCACCGGCTCCGCGCCGTCGGCGGTGACCACCAGCGCTCCGTCCCCGCCGCGGGTGACGGCGACGACGCCCGCACCCGCGCCGAGCAGCTTGCGCGCCCCCGTCAGCAGGTCGCTCTCGCCGGTGAAGCCGAGGACCTGGTCCTCGTTGGGCAGCAGGTGGTCGATGTGGGGCAGGGCCGCCTCGATCTGCTCGAAGCTGCCCAGGACACCGGGAGCGAGCAGGTCCACCGAGGTGACGACGCCGTGCTCCTTGGCGAAGGACAGGATGCGGGCGGCGACGTCGACGCCGATCAGCTCCGGTCCGCCCAGATGCAGGTGGGTGGCCTCGGCGAGGGCCTCCCAGGGGACGTCGTCCAGTCCGTAGGTGATGTTGGCGCCGAGCAGGTGCAGCGAGGGCCGGTCGCCGTTGGGCCGGATCGGCAGGACGCTCGCGGAGGTGGCGGTGTCGGTGCGGCGGACCAGGAACTCGGTGTCCACGCCCGCCCGTTCGAGAAGGAGCGCCAGCATGTCCCCGGTCGGGTCCGAGCCGACGGCTCCCGCGCTGCGCACCTGGGCGCCCAGCTTGGCGAGGGTGAGGGCGGTCCCGCCGGCGGTCCCGGCCGCGGTCATCCGGATGTCCTCGACCAGGGTCGCGCCCTGGCCCTCGGGTATCTCCTGCACGGGCCGGACCAGCACGTCCAGCACGTGCACGCCCATCGTGAAGACCTTCATCGGCTCTCCCCCTTCGTCGGCTCTGGTTCCTCTACGGGTCGTGCGGACGGCACGGGCTGGGTGGCGCCGTAGCCGCGGGCCAGGGCGGCCTCGATGACGGCGCCCTGCTGCCGTTCGTCGAGGACGCGTGGCGCTCCCATGGCGGCCGCGTTCCGGTAGACGCCGCAGGCCCATTCGAGCAGGAGCGCGTTCTCGACGGCGTCGTCGAGGGTCCTCCCGTGGGTCACCGCGCCGTGGTTGGCCATCAGGGCGGCGCTGCGGCCGTCGAGCGCGGCGAGCACCGACCCGGCCAGCTCGGGGGTGCCGAAGGTGGCGTACGGCGCGACGCGCACCGCACCACCGAGGGTCAGCAACTGGTAGTGGATGCACGGGAGTTCGTCGAGCACGCAGGAGACGGCGGTGGCCATCGGAGCGTGGGTGTGGA
The DNA here is from genome assembly GCF_024539675.1 of Streptomyces hilarionis. Taxonomy (GTDB): domain Bacteria; phylum Actinomycetota; class Actinomycetes; order Streptomycetales; family Streptomycetaceae; genus Streptomyces; species Streptomyces hilarionis. The sequence continues at coordinate 13,500 of NZ_JAHHIT010000087.1, forward strand.
CGACCGCGCCGACGCCGTAGCGGCGGTAGACGCCGAGGTGCAGGTCCAGTTCCGACGTCGGGCGCAGGTCTCCGGCGACGACGTTCCCGTCGAGGTCGACGACGGTCACCTGGTCCGGGGTGAGCCGGGCGAGGACCGCTCCGGTCGCGGTGATCGCGACCCGGTCGTCGACGCGTGCGCTCACGTTCCCGGCCGTGCCGATGAGGAGGCCCTCGGCCCCCAGACGCCGGCAGGCGTCCGCCACGGCGGCCCGCTCCTGACTCAGCTCCGAGCTTGAGGCGGTCATGGGCGCGAAGGTAGCGTAAACGTGAAACAAAGTCACGTTCAGGTTTGGAGGCAGTCCTTTGGTCCCGCCGACCACAGGCCCCGACGGCGGCGCACCCCTGCGCCGCACTCCCCGGCAGGCCCGCAGCAGGGCACGTCTGGCCCTGCTGCTGCGGGCCGCCGAGCGCATCCTGGTCGACGAGGGCGTGGAGGCGCTCACCACGACACGGGTCGCGGCCGAGGCGAAGGTGTCGGTCGGCTCCCTCTACCAGTACCTCCCCGACCGGGGCGCGATCATCGACGCCCTGGCCGCGGGGTACTTCGCCCGCCTCGAAGGCGTCATGGACGATCTGACCCGCGCCGCCGCCGATGAGCGCTGGGACGATCCGGTGGGCGTCCTCGTCGACACCTGCGCCGCCGTCTACCGCACCGAACACGGTTTCCGCGCCCTGTGGTTCGGCAGCGGGCTGACCGAGCGGACCCGGGCCGCGGACCGCGAGCACAAGCGACGCATGGCCGACGGCGTCCGCCGGGTCCTGCTCGCCCTGGGCGTGGCCGGGGACGACGAGCGGCTGGCGCGGGCGTGCCACGCCGCGGTCCTCGCCGCCGACGCGCTCGCGCAGGAGGCCTTCCGCCGCACCCCCGAAGGCGACGGCGAACTCCTCGACGAGGCCAAGACCATGCTGCGCGGCTACCTCACCGAGGTCGTCGCCCGGCACGACCCGCGGTAGGCGGGCGGCCGGGGGCGAAAGTCGCTCGCCGCGGCGCCGGCCGGTGGATACGGTCGGGCTCCCGGGCGGGCCGTTCCCCCTTCAGGCCCGCCGCACCAGGAAGGCGATCCCCGTGACCCGGCAGCCCCGCCCCACGACCACCCTGTGGCGCCCCACCGGCCCGGTGGAGCTGGCGCTGGTGCGCGACCTCGCCTGGCGCGCCTGGCCGCCGCGCCTTCCCGAGCAGCCGATCTTCTATCCGGTGCTGAACGAGGACTACGCCGTCAGGATCGCCCGGGACTGGAACGTCAAGCACGACGGTGCGGGGTACGTGACCCGGTTCGAGGTCGACTCCGCGTTCCTGAGCCGCTACCCGGTCCAGCGCGCGGGCGGTCGCACGATCCTCGAACTGTGGGTTCCCGCCGAGGAGTTGCCCGAGTTCAACGCGCACATCGTGGGCCGGATCGAGGTCGTGCACGAGTTCCGCTGACCGCCGGGGGTGACCGCCGGCCGCGACGGTGGACCGCCCCGCCGCGAGCGGCCGCCACCGCAGTCCCCCGCCGCCGAGCACCCCGTGGGCGCCGGGCCCCCGGAGCGGCCGCCCCCGAGGCCGGGGTCCGACCGGGCCGGGCCGTGCGGCCGTCCGTCACCGCACGGGGGCGGGCGCGGCGGACGGCGTCCGGCGGGCAGCCGGGCCCGAGGGGCGGGCGGCGCGGCGGACGGGGACCAACAGGGCGGCGAGAGCGGCGCCCAGGCACAGCAGCGCCAGCAGGGTGAAGCCGTGGGTGTAGCCGGATTCGTACGGCAGTCCCGACGGCTGGAGCCGGCCGGTGACCAGCAGGCTCGTGACGGCGGCGCCGATGGAGCCGCCGATGGTGCGGATGTTGGCGTTCATGCCGGTGGCCGCACCGGTCTGCGCGGCGGGCACGCTGCCGACGATCAGGTTGGCCATCGAGGCGAACGCCAGACCGATGCCCAGGCCGAACACGCCCGCCACGAGCGCGACCTGCCACTGCTCGTCGTGCCAGAGGGCGAGGAAGCCCAGGGCCAGCGCGCCCAGTGCGGCGCCGGCGGCGAGCAGGGCCTTGGCGCCCACGCGCGGTTCCAGACGGCCGCTGAGCACGCCGGAGACGAACATCGCGAGCAGCATCGGCAGCATGAGCAGCCCGGAGGCGGTGACGCTCGCGCCGAAGCCGTAGCCGGCGGTCCGCGACGTCTGGACGAACCCGGGCAGGAAGGACCAGATCGCGTACATGCCCGCGCCGAAGAGCAGGGCGGCGAGGTTCGTGGTCCACACCGCCGGCAGGCGCATGATGCGCAGGTCGATCAGCGGGGAGCGGGAGCGGGCCTCGACCGTGAGCCACAGCGCGAGGAGCACGGCCGCGAGCAGCAGCAGGCCGGTCACCCGGGCCGAGCCCCAGCCCCAGACGCCCGCCCGGCTGAGCGGCAGCAGCAGGGCGACCAGCCAGCCCGACAGCAGCAGGGCGCCGAGCCAGTTGACGCTGCCCTGCGCCCGGTCGCGGGACTCGGGGACGTACCGCAGGGCGATCAGCGCGGCCGCGGCGACGATGCCCACGGGGATCCAGAAGAGCCAGCGGTAGTCGAGCGCGGTGACGATGGGTCCGGCCGCGACCATGCCGACGCCGCCGCCCGCGGCGATGACGGCGGACAGGTTGCTGATGGCGCCGGGCACCCGGGACGGGGCGAACTCGTCGCGGATGATGCCGAAGGAGAGGGGGAACAGGGCGCCGCCGACGCCCTGGATCACCCGGGCGACGATCAGGACGCCGATGTCGGGCGCGAGCGCGGCGAGCAGACAGCCGGCCAGGACGGCGAGCAGCACCCCGACGAGGGTGCGCTTCTTGCCGACGAGGTCGCCGACGCGGCCGAGGATCGGGGTGAAGACGGACGCGGACAGCAGATAGGCGGTCATCACCCAGGTCGCGGTGGACTGGGAGGTGTGCAGGGCGTGCTGGACGGTCGGCAGGGCCGGCGCTATCAGCGACTGGAGCATGGAGAACACGCCGGCACCGGCCGCGAGCACGGCGAAGGTGAGGCGCGTGGACGTGCGGGGCATGAGAAGCCTCTCGGAGGGACTCCCGGACACGGGAGACGAGAAGGGGAAACGAGGAAGGGGCCTCGGGACTGTTAAAGTGGAGGCACCCCTCCACCATAGCGGAGGCATACCTCCGCTTCAACCGAGTCGCCCTGGAGGCAGCGCGTGCCGGCCCAGCAGTTCCCCATCACCGAGATCGTCGCGGCCCAGCGCCCCGCCCGCAGGGACGCCGCCCGCAACTACGACGCGCTGCTCGCCGCCGCACGCGAGGCGTTCGCCGAGCACGGCTCGGAGGCCTCCCTGGAGGACATCGCCCGGCGCGCGGGGGTCGGCATCGGCACGCTGTACCGGAACTTCCCGACCCGCCGGGCGCTCTTCGAGAGCGTCTACGCGGACGAGGTCAACGCGCTGTGCCGGTCGGCCGGGGAGCTCGCCGGCCTGGAGCCGTGGGAGGGGCTCACGGCCTGGGTGCACCGGTTCGCCGGCTACATGGTGACCAAGCGGGCGGTGCGCGAGGCGCTGGAGGGCGAGTCGGAGATCTTCCAGGCCTGCCGCGATTCGCTGTACGGGGCCTGCGGCCCGCTGTTCGAGCGGGCCCAGCAGGCCGGTGTCGCGCGCGCGGACATGGACTTCGGCGACCTGCTGCGCCTGGTCGCCGGGGTCACGGCGACCTCCTTCACGGACGACGCCCAGCGCGACCGCGTCCTGGCCATCGCCCTGGACGGGGTGCGCGCCGGGCGCGGGGCGGCCGGGGTCAGCCCGTGAGCGGGTGCTGCGGGTCCAGCAGCCGGGCGATCCGCTCGGTGATCACCTGCGAGTTGTTGCCGCCGGGCGCGTTCGGGCCCACCGTCGTGGACACCGCGATCGACAGCCGCTTGTGCGGCTCGTACGCCATCACGGCCGCATAGCCGAAGAAGGACGGGTTCTGAAGCACCCAGCCGTTCTTGACGATGACGCCCACGCCGAAGTGGAAGTTCTTCGTCATGGGCAGGCACACCGAGGCGGGGCAGGTGGCGGTGGCGTGGCCGAGCCCGACCGTCCCCGGGTTCAGCTGCGTGCGGAAGGAGCTCTTGGAGAGCAGTTCACCCGAACCGATGCCCTGGCCGGAGCGGGCCAGGTCGCAGATGTCCTGGGTGATGACAGCCCCCGGGGCGGTGGTCCAGGACGGGTTGAAGTACGTGGACTCCTCGTAGGTGCCGCGCTCCTCGTCGTAGGCGTGCAGCACGGGCTGCGGGATCTCCGCCGTGTCGTTGCTGCGGGTGTTGCGCAGGTCCAGGGGGCGCAGGACGCGCTGCCTCAGCAGGTGCGCGAGAGGGGTCCCGGAGATCTTCTCCAGGACGCGGCCGAGCAGGACGAAGTTGGCGTGCGAGTAGCTCCAGTTCGTGCCCGGCTTGTACCAGAGGGGGTGGCTGAGGGAGAAGGCGACGAGCTCCTTCGGCGTCCAGTGCTGCCACGGGTCCGCGTACAGCTGCTTCAGGAACGCCGGGTCCGTGACGTAGTCGTGCAGGCCCGAGGTGGAGTCGCCGAGCATGCGCAGGGTGATCTCGTCGCCGTGCGGCAGGTCGGGCAGCCAGCGCGAGACGGGGGCGTCGAGGTCCACCTTGCGCTCCTCGACGAGCTGGAGCAGCACGGTGCCCATGAAGGCGATGCCGACCGAGCCGGTCCGGAAGTGCATGGCGGGGGTCGCGGGCACGTCCGTCATGGACTCGCCGACGGCCCCCGTCACGAGCTCGCGCCCGTCGATCGTGACCTTGACGAGCGCGGCCTTGAGGTCGAGCTCCTTCTTGGCCCGGCGGACGATGTCGAGGACCTTGCGCGCCTGGCCGTCGGGGCTGCGGGTGGCGGCGCAGGCCCGGTCGGGGTGGCCGGGACCGGCGGCCGCGACCGCCGTCTGGAGGGTCGAGGCGAGGAGTGCGGCGGCGCACAGCAGCGCCGTACGAGTACGCGTCATAGGCGCACTATGGGCTGATCCTCACACCGGCCCGGTCGCTGACACTCGGACACCGGCGCCCCGGGTCCGGACAGAACCCGTACGGAGGAGCGCCGCGCGCGGGAGCGCCGTCCCGCTGTGCGCGGCCGCGCGGCCGGACCGGTCGACGACCTCCCGAGGACCGGTCTGACCGCGCAGTCATCGCAGTCTTCGCGGCCGCCCGGCCGGCGTCAAGACCCGTCCCGACGGGTGAGCGGCGGGGCCGCGGGCGAGCAGGGGCCCTTCCGGTCACTCCGGGGGCGACACACAGATTTTTCCCGGCCACCGGATCGACGCCGACGACAGGCGTCCGTCCGGGGACATGCGGTCCAAAGGAGCCCATTTCTGACGGTCAATCAAGTTTCCGTGGAGTGACCGGGGCATGAACAGGCCCCGAGGCAACCGGAATTGATCCGTTTTCCTCCCCCCTGGCCCGTCGCGTGCGTCTGACCGAATCGCTACGGCCGGTCACCGGCCGATCGTTCGAACGTTGACCAGTGAGTAACAAGGCCACTACCTTTCAACGCGTTTCGAGCACGCGCTACAGAACGGCGTTCCGCGGTGGACCTCTCCCCGCCGGAATCCGGTGAGCCGCCTTTGCTGTCCCGAACCCCCCACCGTGCAGTCTCACCCTTGATTCGGAGAATCATGACGTCCGCTGTGCGTTCCGAGGACATGATCATCGGCATCACTCCGTTCGGCGAGCCCGACGCCGGTCTCGCCCTGGCGGTCGGCCGGGCCGGCGGCCTCGGCGTGCTGGACCTCGGACCGGGCGACCGAAGATCGCGCGAGGCCCTCGCGCGGCTGCGGCGCGCCTCTCCGGGCGGGTTCGGCGTCCGGGTCGACGCGCACTGCCGGCTCACCCCCGCCGACCTGGACGCGGACGGTCCCCACACCGTCGTCCTCGCTCCCGACGCGGCGAGCCCGGCCGTCGGAGCGAGCGGAGCCCGCTGGCCGGTCGCCGAGCTCGCGGCGCGCTTCCGGGTCCTGGTCGAGGTCACCGACCTCGCGGGCGCCCGGGACGCCGAACGCGCCGGAGCGCACGGCCTGATCGCCCGCGGCGCCGAGTGCGGCGGCCGCGTCGGCGCCCTGAACGCCTTCGTCCTGCTCCAGCAGCTCCTCGCCGCGCCCGAGGTGACGGCGCCGGTGTGGGCGTGCGGCGGCATCGGCCCGCGGACGGCCGCCGCCGCCGTGGCCGGCGGCGCGGCCGGGGTCGTCCTGGACGGCCAGCTCGCCCTGCTCGCCGAGTCGGCGCTGCCCGAGCCGGCCGCCGCCGCGCTGCGCACCCTGGACGGTTCGGAGACCGTCGTGGTGGCCGGTCACCGTGTCCTGCCTCGGCGGGGCCCGGACGCCCCCCGGCTCGCGGAGGACGCCGGACCGCGAGAGGTGGCGGCGATGCTCGGCGCGCGGGACCCGCGCACCCAGGTGCTCCCGGTGGGCCAGGACGGCTTCCTCGCCGCCCGGTTCGCCGAACGCTGGAACGACGTGCGGCGCACGGTCCGCGCGCTGCGCGACGCGATGCTGGACGCCGTCCACGACGACGGCGCCGCGCGGGCGCTGCGGCCCGGTTCGCCGATGAGCCGGGCGCTCGGCACCCGGCTCCCCGTCGCGCAGGGGCCGATGACCCGGGTGAGCGACACCCCCGCGTTCGCCGCGGCGGTGGCCGCGGACGGGGCGCTGCCCTTCCTCGCCCTGGCGCTGGCGGACGGCGCGCGGACGCGGACGATGCTGGCCGAGACGCGCGACGCGGTGGCCGGCCGGCCCTGGGGCGTGGGCGTCCTCGGCTTCGCGCCGGAGGACGTGCGCGCGGCCCAGCTGGAGGCGGTACGGGAGCTGCGGCCGACGCACGCGATCATCGCGGGCGGACGTCCGTCCCAGGCCCGCGCCCTGGAGCAGGACGGCATCCGCACCTTTCTGCACGTGCCCTCACCGGGCCTGCTGCGGCAGTTCCTGGAGTCCGGCGCGCGCCGGTTCGTGTTCGAGGGCTCGGAGTGCGGCGGGCACGTGGGGCCGCGTGGCAGCTTCGCGCTCTGGGAGGCCCAACTCACGGTACTGGAGGACTGGTTCGAGAACCGACCGGCGGACGACGTCGAGGTGTTCTTCGCCGGCGGGGTGCACGACGAACGGTCCGCGGCGATGGTCGCCGCACTCGCCGCTCCGCTGACCGCGCGCGGAGCGGCCGTCGGTCTGCTGATGGGCACCGCGTACCTGTTCACCGAGGAGGCCGTGTCCTGCGGGGCGATCCGGCCGCTGTTCCGGCGACAGGTCATGGACGCGGACGCCACCACGTTGCTGGAGTCCGCGCCGGGGCACGCGACCCGCTGCGTGCCCAGCCCGTTCGCCGCGGACTTCCGCGACCGGGAGGCCCGGCTGCGCGCCGAGGGCGTGGCCGACCGGCGGATCTGGGAGGAACTGGAGCGGCTCAACGTCGGCCGGCTGCGCCTGGCCAGCAAGGGCGTGACCCGCGGCGACGACGGCGCGCTCGTCCCCGTCGACGAGCGACGCCAGCTCGCCGAGGGGATGTTCATGGCGGGCGAGGTGGCCGTGCTGCGCTCGGCCGCCACCACCCTGACGGCCCTGCACGAGTCCGTGACCACGGGGGCCGTCGAGCATCTCGCCCGGCGGGCGGCGCAGAGCGCCCCGGCGCGGGAGGCTCCCGCGCCCCTCGCGCCCGCCCCGCTCGACATCGCCGTGGTCGGCATGGCGTGCATGTTCCCCGAGGCCCCCGACCTGCCCGCGTTCTGGGCGAACGTCGTCGGCGGCGTGGACGCGGTGGGCGAGGTCCCCGCCGACCGCTGGGACCCGGCCGTCCACCATGGCGAGTCCACCCCCTCCAAGTGGGGCGGGTTCCTCCCCCGCATCCCCTTCGACCCCCTGCGCTACGGCATCCCGCCGGCCTCCCTCGGCCACGTCGAGCCGGTGCAGCTGCTGTCCCTGGAGGCCGCCCGGCGCGCCCTCGACGACGCCGGATACGGCGACGAAGGACGGGACTTCGACCGCTCCCGCACCTCCGTGGTGTTCGGCGCGGAGGCGGGCAGCGACCTGTCGAACGCGGCCACGCTGCGTGCGGTGCTGCCCTCCTACTACGGCCGCGTGCCGGAAGGCCTGGACGACCAGCTTCCGCGGCTGACCGAGGACTCCTTCCCCGGCATGCTCGCGAACGTCATCTCGGGCCGCGTCGCCAACCGGCTCGACCTCGGCGGCGCCAACTACACCGTCGACGCCGCGTGCGCCTCGTCGCTGGCCGCCGTGGACGTCGCCTGCAAGGAACTCGTCGGCGGCACCTCCGACGTGGTGCTGTGCGGCGGCGCCGACCTGCACAACGGCATCAACGACTACGTCCTCTTCTCTTCCGTGCACGCCCTGTCCCCGACCGGCCGCTCCCGTGCCTTCGACGGCTCGGCGGACGGCATCGCGCTCGGCGAGGGGGTCGCCTGCCTGGTCCTGAAGCGGCTCGCGGACGCCGAGCGGGACGGCGACCGCGTCTACGGGGTCATCAAGGGCCTGGGCGCGTCCAGCGACGGCCGCTCCCTCGGACTGACCGCGCCCAGACCCGAGGGCCAGCGCTCGGCCCTGGAACGCGCCTACCGCAACGCGGGCGTCTCACCGGCCGAGGTCGGCCTCCTCGAGGCGCACGGCACCGGGACGGTCGTCGGCGACCGCACCGAACTGCGCATCCTCAGCGAGGTGTTCACCGAGGCAGGGGCCACGCCCGGCGGCTGCGCGCTCGGCTCGGTGAAGTCGCAGATCGGGCACACCAAGTGCGCCGCCGGTCTCGCGGGGCTGATCAAGACGCTGCTGGCCCTGCACACCGGCGTCCGGCCGCCCACCCTGCACGTCGAGTCGCCCAACCCGGCCTGGGAGGCGGACACCAGCCCCTTCGCCTTCCACGCCGAGGCCCGCCCCTGGGCGGCGCCGGCGGAGCAACGGCTCGCCGGCGTCAGCGCGTTCGGGTTCGGCGGCACCAACTTCCACGTGGTGCTGGCCGCCCACGCGGACGGCGTCCCCCCGGTGCGCGGGGCCGACGTCCAGCCGGCCGAGCTGTTCGTCTTCCGCGGCCGGGACGAGGCCACGGCCCGCCGGTCGATGGAGGACCTGCTGACGGCAGCCCGGGCGCCGGGCCGGCCCTGGCGGCTTCGCGACCTCGCGCTCGGCGCGGCCCGGCGCTCGGACGCGAGCACGGACCCCGCCCGGTTCGCCCTCGTGGCGACGGACGTGGACGACCTGGTGGACAAACTGCTGCGGGCCACGGCCGGTCCCGTCGGCCAGGAGGGGGACGCGGGCCCAGGGGAGCACGCCCCGGTGCGCGGGATGTACCGGGCCGGGCCCGCCGGCGCGGACGAGGGCGGCGCCCCGCAGGACGCCAAGGTCGCCTTCCTCTTCCCCGGCCAGGGCAGCCAGCGCACCGGCATGCTCGCCGACCTGTTCGTCGCCTTCCCCGAGCTGCGCCCCTACCTGGAGCTCGGCCGCGCCCACGCCGACGCCCTGTACCCGCCGGCCGCGTTCGACGACGCCGGGCGCGAGAGGCAGAGCGCCGCGCTGACCGACACCCGCGTGGCGCAGCCCGCCCTCGGCGTCGCGGGTCTCGCCGCGCACGCCGTGCTCACCGCGGCCGGGGTGCAGCCGGACATGGCCGCGGGTCACAGCTACGGCGAGCTGGTGGCCCTGTGCGCGGCCGGCGCGCTCACCCCCGAGACGCTGCTGGAACTCAGCGTGGAGCGGGCGGCGGCGATCCTGCGGGCGGCGGAGACCGCCGGGGCCGCCCGGGGCGACGGGAGCGCCGGGGCCGACCCCGGGACCATGGCGGCGGTGTCGGCCGGCGCCGAGGAGGTGACGCGGGCGCTCCGGGCGCCGGGCGCACCGGACGGCGTCGTCGTCGCCAACCGCAACGCGCCCGGGCAGACGGTGATCTCGGGGCCCACGCAGGCCGTGGTCGAGGCTGTCCGGCTGCTGCGCGCGGCGGGGCACGGAGCCAAGCGCATCCCCGTCGCGTGCGCCTTCCACAGCCCGCTGGTCGCCGGCGCGGTCGACGACTTCGCCGAGGCGCTCGCGGCCCGGCCGGTCCACGCGCCGGAGTTCCCGGTGTGGTCCAACCGCACGGCCGCCCCCTACCCCGCCGACGGGGACGCCGTGCGGGCCGGGCTCGCCGCCCAGATCGGCGCCCCGGTCGCCTTCGTGGAGCAGATCGAGGCCATGTACGAGGCCGGGGCGCGCGTCTTCGTCGAGGCCGGTCCGGGCGCGGTGCTGACCCGGCTGATCGGCCGGATCCTCGGCGACCGCCCGCACACCGCGGTGGCCTGCGAGCCCCGGCCCGGCAGCGGTCTGCGCGGCTGGCTCGACGCGCTGGCCGAACTCGCCGTCGCGGGGCTGCCGGTGCGTGCCGGGTGGCTGCTGCGCGGCCGTGACGCGGTGGACGCGCTGCGCGCCCCGGCGCCGAAGCGGCCCGGCTGGACGGTCGACGGCCAGCTGGTGCGCACCGCCGACGGCGCCCTCCTTCCCGGTGCGCTGGCGCCGGCCCGACGTGTCGTGGACCCCACCGAGAGGACAGCGACGACTGTGACGACGAACCCCCCGCACGGCGTCCCCTCCGACCGGGACGCGCTCGTCTCCGAGTTCCTGCGCACCAGCCGGGAGATGATCGCCGCCCAACGCGACGTGCTGATGACCTACCTGGGCGCCGATCCGGGCGCGCGGCCCGCCCCGCTCCCCGCGCCGGGCCCCCAGGTGATCCAGGACGCCCGTCAACTCCTGCCCGCCCGGGCGGAGTCGACGGCCGTGGTCCCCGCCGACGCCGTCGTGCCGCCGGCCGTCGCGGAGCCCGTCCGGGAGCCGGAGGGCGCGGTCGACGTGGGGCAGGTCGTCCTGGAGATCATCAGCGAGCGCACCGGCTACCCCGTCGACATGATCGAACCCGACCTCGATCTGGAGGCGGACCTCAGCATCGACTCCATCAAGCGGGCCGAGATAGCGGGCGAGCTGGCCCGCCGCCTGGGCGCGGGTGCGGACACCGACCTCGCGGGCCTGGACGACGACGCGCTGGAGGAGCTGGCGAAGGCGCGGACGGCCGCCGCCGTGACGGCCTGGCTGACCGCCCGCCTGGGCGGCCCCGCCGGGCGGACCGCCGCACCGGCCCCGGAGCCCGCCGCCCCGGCCGCGGAACCGGTCCGGGAACCGGCCGGGCAGCCGACGGCGGCGACCGGGCCGGACGCGGTCACCGGCGAGGCCCCCGCACGGCGGATCCTGCGACCGGTCCCGCTCGATGAGCGGCCCGGCGCCGCCGACGACCCGGCGGCCGCGCTCTCCGGAGCCCGCTGGATCGTCCTCGGCGACGCCCCGCAGACCGCCGCCCGGCTCGCGTCCCACGGCGCCGACGTCGTCGTCCGCCCCCACGACCACGTCCTGACGGAGTCGGACGGGCCGGTGGACGGCGTGCTGTGGCTCGGGGCCCTCGCCGACGGCGACGGCTCCCCCGTGCTGCCCGACGCGTTCCCCGTGCTGAAGGCCGCCCTGGCGCACGGCCCGGTCCGGCTGCTGGCCGTCCGGAGCGCCGACGGCGAGGCGCCCGACCCCCGCACGGCCGGCCTGCGCGGCCTGTTCCGGACGGTGGCGCGGGAGTATCCGCAGACCGTCGCCCGCATCGTCGAACTCGCCGACGTCTCGCCGACGGCCGTCGCCGACGCCGTCGTCGCCGAGGCCCTGGCTCCGGACCGCACGCCCGTCGTGCTGCGGACGGCGGCCGGCCGGCACGGATTCGCCCTGATGGCGGCGCCGCTCGGCCCGCTCGGCGACACGGGGGCGGGACCGGCCGGGGTGGGGGCCGCGGAGGCGGCCGCGCTCGGCCTGGACCGGGACTCGGTGGTGCTGCTCGCGGGCGGGGCGCGCGGCATCACGGCGCAGTTCGCCGCCGCGCTCGCCCGCGCGTCACGCTGCCGTCTGGAACTGCTCGGCCGCACCCCCGCCCCGGACGGCCCGGAGGCCGCGGACACCGCGGCCGCCGGCACCCCTGCCGAGTTGCGGGCCGCGCTCGCCGCTCGCGGAGGCCTGCGGCCGGCCGAGATCAACCGCGCCGCCGAACTGCTGCTGGCCCAGCGGGAGATCACCGCGACCCTCGCCGAACTCACCGCGCTGGGCAGCCGGGCCCGCTACCGCCCGGTCGACTTCCGCGAACCGGAGGCGGTGTTGCAGGCGGTCAAGGAGATCCACGCCGAACACGGCCGGCTCGACGGCGTGGTGCACGCGGCCGGCGTGATCGAGGACCGGCTCCTGGCCGAGAAGAGCCCGGAGTCCTTCCGGCGGGTGTACGGCACCAAGGCGACCGGCGCCCACGCCCTGCTCACCGCGCTGGAGGAGCTGCCGACGGCGCCCGCGTTCACCGTGCTGTTCGGGTCGGTCTCGGCCGTCGTGGGCAACCGGGGCCAGGTCGACTACGCGGCCGCCAACGACGCGCTGGAGACCCTCGGAGCGGCCTTCGCCGCGCGCACCGGCCGACGGGCGGTGACCGTGCACTGGGGTCCCTGGGCCCCCTCGGACGGGCACGCCGGCATGGTCGGGGCGGAACTCGCCCGCGAGTACGCCCGGCGCGGGATCAGGCTGATCGACCCCGAGGAGGGGACGGCAGCGCTGCTGCGGGAACTCGCCTGGGGCGAGGAGTCCGCCACCGCCGTCGTCTACACCGCCTCGGGCTGGTGACGGGCGCGGTGGGTTCGCCCCGACCCCACGACGACACGACGGCGATGACGGCGATGACGGCACGTCAGACGCCCGTGGCCATCGTCGGGATGGCGGTGCTGCTGCCGGGCGCCGCCGACCTGGACGCCTACTGGCGCAACCTGCGCGACGGCGTGGACGCGATCGGCGAGGCGCCGCAGGGACGCTGGGACGCCGGGTTCTACCGGCCGGGCACGGCCTCCGACCCGGCCGTCGCGGACCGGGTCTACGCCCGCCGGGGCGGGTTCGTGGACGGGCTCGCCCAGGTGGAGGTCACCCGGTTCGGCATCATGCCCCACTCGGTGGCCGGGACCGAGCCCGACCAGCTGATCGCGCTGCACGTGGCCTCGGCGGCCCTCGACGACGCGGGCGGCGCGGACCGTCTCCCCGACCGGGGGAAGGTCGGCGTGGTCCTCGGCCGCGGCGGCTACCTCACCCCCGGGCTGGTGCGGCTGGACCAGCGGGTCCGCACCGCCGGTCAACTGGTACGCACCCTGGGCGAGTTGCTGCCGGACCTGACCGGCGACCAACTCGACCGGGTGCGTGCCGCGTTCACCGAACGGCTCGGTCCGGACAGCCCGGAGTCGGCGATCGGCCTGGTGCCCAACCTCGCCGCCTCCCGGGTCGCCAACCGGCTCGACCTGCGCGGACCCGCCTACACGGTGGACGCCGCCTGCGCCTCGTCGTTGGTCGCGGTGGACCAGGCGGTGGGCGAACTCGCCTCGGGGCGCTGCGACATGATGCTCGCCGGAGGCGTCCACCACTGCCACGACATCACCCTGTGGAGCGTGTTCTCCCAGCTGCGCGCCCTCTCCCCCAGTCAGCGCATCCGCCCCTTCCACCGGGACGCCGACGGCATCCTGATCGGCGAGGGGACCGGCGTCGTCGTCCTCAAGAGGCTGGCCGACGCCGAGCGTGCCGGGGACAGGATCTACGCCGTGATCCGGGGCACCGGCGTGGCCAGCGACGGCCGGGCGGCCGGTCTCGTGAACCCCGATCCGGGCGGCCAGGCGCAGGCGGTGCGCCAGGCGTGGCGGGCGGCCGGGCTCGACCCCGCCGAACCCGGCTCGCTCGGCCTGCTGGAGGCGCACGGCACCGCGACCCCGGCGGGCGACGGGGCCGAACTGACCACGCTGGCCGAGGTGTTCGGGCCCGGCGACGGCGACGCGGTGCTGGGGTCGGTGAAGTCGATGATCGGGCACGCCATGCCGGCCGCGGGGGTGGCCGGGCTGGTCAAGGCCGCGCTCGCCGTCCACCACGGCGTGCTCCTGCCGACCCTGCACTGCGACGACCCGCACCCCGCCCTGGCCCGCACCCGCTTCCGCACCCTGGAGAAGGCGGCCGACTGGGAGACCGACGCGCACCGGCCCGTGCGCCGCGCCGCCGTCAACGCCTTCGGGTTCGGCGGGATCAACGCGCACGTGGTGCTGGAGGAGGCGCCGGGCGCCCGCGCGCGCCGTGCGCAGGCGCCGGGCCGACCGGACCTGCGGGTCGCCGAGCCCGAGCGGGTGCTGCTGCTCGCCGCCGACGCCCCGGCCCGCCTGGCCGCCCTCCTCGACGCCGACGACGCCGCCGTGCGGGCCGCCGGCCTCGACGCGGACCGCCCGCACCCGCAGGCCGGGCCCGCGCGTCTCGGCATCGTCGACCCGACGGCCAAGCGGCTCGCCCTGGCCCGTCGCGCGGTGCTCCGGGAGCGGCCCTGGCACGGCCGCAGCGACGTCTGGTTCCGGCCCGGCCCGCTGCTGGGCACCGGGCACGGCAGGCTGGCGTTCCTCTTCCCCGGCCTGGAGGGCGAGTTCACCCCGCAGGTCGACGACGTGGCCGCCCACTTCGGGCTGCCCGGCGTCACGGTCGACGCCGGCCGCACCGCCGACGTGGGCCGGCACGGCTTCGGCGTGGTCGCCGTCGGCCGCCTCCTCGACGCGGCCCTGCGCCGCATGGGGATCGTGCCCGACGCGGTCGCCGGGCACAGCGTGGGCGAGTGGACGGCCATGACCGCGGCCGGCGTGTACGCGGGCGACGAGGTCGACGCGTTCATGAGCGCCTTCGACCCGGACTCGGTGACGGTGCCCGGCCTGGCCTTCGGCGCGATCGGCGCGTCCGCCGAGAGCGTCCTGGCCGCCCTGCGCGACGAGGGCGGGGACCGGGCGGGTCTGGTCCTGTCCCACGACAACGCCCCGGGCCAGTCGATGGTGTGCGGTCCGCAGAGCGCCGTGGAGGACTTCGTGCGGGCGCGGCGCGCCCAGGGCGTCCTCGGCCAGGTGCTGCCGTTCCGGTCGGGCTTCCACACGCCGATGCTGCGGCCCCATCTGGCGCCGATCGAGGAGGCCGCCCGCCGCTTCCGGCTGCACCCGCCGCACACCCCGCTCTGGTCGGGCACCACCGCCGAGCCGTTCCCCGGCGACGAGGCGGGCATCCGCGCCCTGTTCGTGCGGCACCTGCTGGAACCGGTGCGCTTCCGCCGGCTGACCGAGGCCCTGCACGCGGCGGGCCACCGGGTGTTCGTCCAGGTCGGCCCGGGGCAGCTCGGTTCGCTCGTCGGGGACACGCTGGGCGCCCACGACCATCTGGTGGTCGCCGCGAACTCGCCCCACCGCGGGGGCCTCGCCCAGTTGCGCCGGGTGGCCACCGCCCTGTGGACCGCGGGTTCGCCGGTGGCGCCCTCCCTGCGCCCGGTCGACAAGGCGTCCGCGGGCCGGCGTCCGCCGGTGCGGCTGGACCTGGACGGCGCCCTGGTGTCCCTGGCCCCCGGACGGCTCGCCGACCTGCGGGCCGAACTGCGCGGCGGGCCGCGGGGCGGACCGGAAGGCGGTCCGCGCCGGACGTCGAGGGCGTCCGGCCCCGCGCGGGGCCCGGCCGGCCCGTCGCCGCTGGACGCGTTCGCCGACGGCTCCCCGATGGCCGCCGAACTGAGCGCCCTGCTGCGCGAGACCGCGGACACGGCCGCCGCCCTGCTGTCCGCACGGACGACGGCCCCGGCGGGCCGGGCAGGTCAAGCAGGTCGGGCGGGGCGGGCAGTTCCGGCGGACGGTTCGCCGCCCGGGCCGCCGCCCACCCGCACCCCGGTCCCCGCCCCCGGCGCGCCCCCGCGGGGGGAGCCGCGGCGCACGACCGTCCGCGTCTCCCCCGACACGATGCCGTACCTGCTGGACCACTGCTTCTTCCCGCAGCGGCCCGGCTGGCCCGAGCCGGCCGACCGCTGGCCGGTCGTCCCGGCGACGACGATCGTGCAGCACATCGTGGACGCGGCCCTGGACGCGGCCCCCGGCGAGGTGGCGGTCGCCGTGCACGGCGCGCGCTTCGAGGAGTGGCTCACCGCCACCCCGGCCGTCGACGTGCCCGTGACCGTGACGCCCGGGGAGCCGGGCCGTCTCGCCGTCTCCTTCGGTCCCCGCGCCCGCGCCACGGTGGAACTCGCCGCCGCACACCCCGTCCCGCCGCCCGCCCCCTGGCCCGTCCCCGGCGCCGAGCGCGCCCCGGACCACACCGCCGCCCAGCTCTACACCGAACGCTGGATGTTCCACGGCCCCGCGTTCCAGGGGGTCGACGAGCTCACCGCGATCGGCGAACGCCATGTGCGCGGACGGCTGCGCACCCCCGCCGCGCCCGGCGCGCTGCTGGACAACGTCGGCCAGATCCTCGGCTACTGGATCATGGCGACCCGGACCGAGCGGACCGTGGTGTTCCCGGTGGGGATGCGGGAGATGCGGTTCTACGGGCCGCATCCGGCGCCGGGCACGGAGGTGGGCGCCCTGGTGCGGATCACCTCGCTCACCGACACGGTCCTGGAGGCCGACGTCCAGCTGACGGTCGGGGGGACGGTGTGGGCGGAGCTGTACGGCTGGCAGGACCGCCGCTTCGACAACGACCCGCAGACCCGGCCCGTCGAGCGCTTCCCCGAGCGCCACACCCTGTCCGAGGCGCGGCCGGGCGGCTGGCTGCTGCTGCACGAGCGGTGGCCGGACCTGGCGTCCCGCGAGCTGATCATGCGCAACTCCCTGGGTGGCGCGGAGCGCGCCGAGTACGCGCGGCACGCTCCGCGCGGGCGCCGGCAGTGGCTGCTGGGCCGGATCGCCGTCAAGGACGCCGTGCGGCGATGGCTGTGGGACCGGGGCGAGGGGCCGGTCTTCCCGGCGGAGCTGCGGGTGCACAACGACGACTGGGGCCGCCCGCACGTCACCGGGGTGCACGGCAGGGTCCTGCCCGCGCTGGACGTCTCGCTGGCCCACTGCGCGGAGGCGGCCGTGGCGATCGTGCGGCCGCACCGGCCCGGCCCCGGCCCGGGGATCGACGTCGAGGAGGTCGTCGACCGCGCCCCGCAGGCCATGGCCGCCGCCCTCGGCGCCGACGAACTGCGGCTGCTGCGCGGCCTGTCGGCGCGCACGGGTGAGGGCGAGGCCCTGTGGTTCACGCGCTTCTGGGCGGCGAAGGAGGCGGTCGCCAAGGCCGAGGGCTCCGGATTCGCCGGCCGGCCGCGGGACTTCGCCGTGCTCGACGCGGCGCCGGCCGGCGACCGGCTGACCGTCGCGGGCCGCCTGGAACGCGCCTACCCCGTGCACTGCGCACCGGCGGCCAACCCGCCCCGCCTGCCGGAGCGCGCCTACGTCGTGGCATGGACGACGGGACAACCGACCGCTGAGGAGTACGACGCCCGATGACATCCCCCACCCCCCGCACCCCCGTCTGTGCCGACGAGGCGTCCGTCCTCGCCGACCTCACCGCCATGCTGGCGCGCCTCCTGGAGGACGAGTACGGCCTCGACGACGTCGAGATCGGCATGGCGACGACCTTCAACCGCGACCTGGAACTGGAGAGCATCGATCTCGTCACCCTGGCCGGGCTGCTCCAGGAACGCTACGGGGAGCGGGTCAACTTCGCCGAGTTCCTGGCGGACATGGAGTTCGACGAGATCATCGAGCTGACCGTCGGACGGCTGGTCGAGTACGTCGTGACCAGCCTGAAGGCCACGGAGGCGAGCTGAGTCATGGCGATGGTCGACACCGGCGCCGTCCGGTTGCACGTCCAGCGGATCGGCCCCCGGGCGGGCCGGCCTGCCACCGCCACCGTGGTGCTGGTGCACGGTCTGCTCACCGACAGCCTCGCGAGCTACTACTTCACCGTCGCGCCGGCGTTCGCGGCCGCCGGGCTCGACGTCGTCATGTACGACCTGCGCGGGCACGGGCGCAGCGAACGCCCGGCGCACGGGTACACGCTGGACGACAACATCGACGATCTGGAGGCCCTCCTCGACCGGCTGGCGGTGACCGGCCCCGTGCATCTGGTCGGCAACTCCTACGGCGGCACGATCGCCTTCGGTTTCGCCGCGCGGCGCCCGGAGCGGGCGGCGAGCGTCAGCCTCGTCGAGTCGGAGCCGGCCACCGCGGCCTGGGCCGTGAAGATCGGCGGCATCCTGGACCGCGTCGTCACCGAGCTCGCCCACAACGAGCCCGACGCGATCCGCTGGATCTCCGCCCACCGCGGGCACAACACCGCGCGCCTGGCCAAGGGCGCGGCCAGACTGGCCCGGGACACCAGCCTCGGCCGGGACATCCCCGCCAGCCGCGTGCTGACGGACAGTCAGATAGCCGCGGTGCGCTGCCCGGTGCTCGGCCTGTACGGCGGCGACTCCGACCTCGCCGAGCTCGCGCCCTGGCTGGAGTCGGCGCTGCCGGACTGCCGGACCGTGGTGATCCCCGGTCACGAGCACTCGGTCCTGGTGGAGGCATCGGGGACGGTCGGCGGGCACGTCCTCGGGCTCGTCGAGGAGGCGGGGCGTCCGACCGGGCGGGTGGCGGCGGAGGCGGCCGGATGAGCCGGTTCCTCTTCGTGGTGCCGCCGTTGACGGGGCACATCAACCCGGCCGTCGGCGTCGCCGCCGAACTCACCGCCCGCGGCCACCGGGTGGCCTGGACCTGTCCCGATCCGGCGCTGGTCACCCGGCTGGCGGGCCCCGCGGCCGGCCCCGTTCTGCCCTGCGCCGCAGCGCCGCAGGGCGAGCGGCCCGCCGACCTGCGCGGGCCGGAGGCGCTGAAGTTCCTGTGGGAGTGGTACCTGCTGCCGCTGGCCGAGGCGATGGCCCCGGGGGTCCGGGCCGCCGTCGAGGCGTTCCGGCCGGACGTCGTCGTCGCCGACCAGCAGGCGTTCGCCGGGGCGCTGGTCGCGGAGCGGCTGGGCCTGCCGTGGGCGACCTCGGCGACCACGTCGGCGGAGTTCACCGATCCGCTCGCCGGGCTGCCCAAGGTGGCCGCATGGCTGCGCGGGCGGCTGGCCGCGCTGCGCGAGTCCGTCGGCGATCCGGCCGCGACCGCCGACCCCCGCTTCTCCCCGCATCTCGTCCTCGCCTTCAGCACACCGGAACTGGCGGGCGACGGGCCCGACGGGGTCTGCTGGGTGGGGCCGTCGATCACGTCCCGGCCGGCCGCGGCGGACTTCCCCTGGGAATGGCTCGACCCCGGCCGCGGCGCCGTCCTGGTCACGCTGGGCACCGCGAACGCCGACGTCGGCGGCCGGTTCCTCGACGTGTGCCGCGACGCGCTGCGCGAGCGGGCCGACCGGGTGCAGGCGGTGATCGTCGACCCCGGCGGCACGCTGCCGGCGCACGCCGAGGACAAGGACGTGCTGGTCGTCCCGTCCGTGCCCCAACTCGCGCTGCTGGAAAGGGGAGTCGACGCGATGGTCTGCCACGCCGGGCACAACAGCGTGTGCGAGGCCCTGTGGCACGGGACGCCGCTGGTGGTGGCCCCCATCCGTGACGACCAGCCGGTCGTGGCCGGGCAGGTCGTGGCCGCGGGGGCCGGGGTGCGGGTGCGGTTCGGCCGGGTCGCCGCCCGGCAGCTCGGCGCGGCGGTCGACACCGTCCTCGACGACCGCGCGCACCGCGCCGCGGCCGACCGGATCGGCACGGCGTTCCGCGCCGCGGGCGGCGCCCCGGCCGCCGCGGCCCGACTCGACGAACTGGCCAGGGAGTCACGATGAGCGAGAAGAGCGAGCGCGCCGCGCGGATCGCCGAGCTGCGACCCGGCTACCAGGCGGACATCGCCGCCGGCCCGGACGGCTTCTTCGAGCCCCGGCGCACCACCTGCCCCTGGTGCGGGTCGGCGCGGCTGACCCTCCGGCTGCGCACCACGGACCTGCTCCAGCACAAGCCGGGCCGGTTCGTCCTCGACCGCTGCGAGGACTGCGGGCACACCTTCCAGAACCCGCGGCTGAACGAGCGGGGCCTGGAGTTCTACTACCGGGACTTCTACGACGGGCTGGGCGAGAAGAAGCTCGGCGACACCTTCGGGAGCCGGACGGCGATGTACCGGGGGCGGGCCGAGTCGATGCTGGCGCACGACCCCGCGCCGAAGACATGGCTGGACGTCGGCACCGGGCACGGCCACTTCTGCGCGACCGCCCGCGACGTGCTGCCCCACACCGCGTTCGACGGGCTCGACTTCACCGACGGGGCCGAACTCGCCGAGCGGGAGGGCCGGGTGGAGCGCGGCTACCGGGGGGACTTCCCCGGCCTCGCGCCCGAACTGGCGGGCCGCTACGACGTGGTGAGCATGTTCCACTACCTGGAGCACAGCACCGACCCCGACCGCGAACTGCGCGCCGCGCACGAGACGGTGCGCCCCGGCGGTCACCTCCTCGTCGAGGTGCCGGATCCCGAGAGCCGCTACGCCCGGCTCCTGGGCCGCTGGTGGCTGCCCTGGCTTCAGCCCCAGCACCTGCACTTCGTGCCGGTGGCCAACCTTCGCGCACGCCTGCGGGAGCTGGGCTTCACGGTGGTGGCCGAGCAGCACGCCGAGCCGCACGACCCGGTGGACCTGCTGGCCGCCGTCTGGCTGGCGCTGGACCACGCGGCCCCGCGCGACGACGCGCCCTGGCTGCCCGGGCCGCCGAACGCCGCGCGGCGCGCGCTGCGCGCGGCGCTGCTGATCGCCGGGATCCCGGCGCTGGTGGCGGGCACCCTGCTCGACCGGTTCGCGGTGCGGCCGCTGTCCCGGCGGCTGGGGGTGTCGAACGCCTACCGGATCGTGGCCCGGCGGGACTGACCCGACAGGTGCGCGCGCGGGAGTCGCCGTGCTAGCTTTCGCGCGTGCCATCGACAGGAATCCTGCCGATCGACGGTCGCAGCCCGACGAACGGAATCCGCATGTCCATCCTGGCCAGACCCGCGGTGGCCGCCCACGCCGCCAAGACCCTTCAGAGCCTCACCCGGCTGGCGAGCCGCCGCTCGGGCGGCCCGGGATCGACGGCGGCCCGGCAGGCCCGGTTCCCCGCGTACCCGCGTGACGTCACCGAGTCGACCGTCCCCACGTCCGTGGCCCCCGCGCCGGTCACCGTGTACGCGCCGCCCGCCGGAACGGCGTCCCCGCCTCCCGTGCACGTCAACTTCCACGGCGGCGGCTACGTCCTGTCGATGCCGGCGATCGACGACGCGCTCTGCCGCTTCCTCGCCGTGGAGGCGGGGGTGGTCGTGGTCAACGTCCGGTACGTCGTCGCCCCGCAGCATCCGTTCCCGGCCCCGCCCATCCAGGCGTACGAGGTCGTGCGCTGGGTGGCCGAGCACGGCGCCGAGCACGGCTGGGACGGCGGGCGGCTCACGGTGGGCGGGCAGAGCGCGGGCGGCGCGCTCGCCGCGGCCGTGGCCCGCCAGGCCCACGAAGGGGGCGGGCCGCCGATCGCGCTCCAGGTGCTGCACTATCCGCCGCTGGACCTCGCGACCCCCGGCCGGGACAAGCGGGCCGCCGTCGCCAGGCCGGTGCTGCGCCCCTGGATGGCGGAGGTCTTCGACGCGGCCTACGTGCCGGACGCCCGCGAGCGCGCCCACCGCCTCGTCTCCCCCGCCGGCGCGTCGGACACCGCCGACCTGACGGGCATCACCCCGGCGCTGGTGATCACCGCCGAGCACGACCTCCTGCGGAACGAGGCCGTCCGTTACGCCGAGCGGCTGGACGCGGCCGGCGCCCTCGTCGAGCACCACGACGTCGCCGGCGCCGACCACGGCTACGACGCCCAGGACGACGAGCGGGCCCGCCGCGTCTACGCGCTGATCGCCCGGCACGTCCGACAGGCCACCGAGGCCCCGGCGCCGGCCGACGGCGCGACAGCCGACGGCGGGGCGGCCGACGGCTGACCGGGGTCGAGGGGCGGCGGGCCACTGAGCGACGGCCGGCCGGCGGGGTCGCCGCCGCGCACCGTCGTCGGGCCGGGCGGCCGCCGCCCGGGGAGCACCGCGCGGACGGGGGGCGGACGAGCGTCCGGCCCCTGCTCGCCCCGGCCCTACTTGATGACCGCGTTCGCCACCACCACGAACACCCCGAGCAGCGCGTCCACCGCCCCGATCAGCACCGCCGCCGCCCACGACCGGTGCGACCAGCGCGCGGTGAGCAGCCCCAGGCCGAAGAGCAGGGCGATGTTGAGGGCGAACGCCGGGTACTCGACGCCGTTCGCCGGCCACCAGCCGACGCCCGCGCCCGCCAGCACCAGCACCGTCGGCACGACCGCCGCGACCAGGGGCCACTCGTCGCGCAGGGCGCGCAGCGCGTCCCCGCGCCGGTGCGGGGCGCGCTCGGCGATGTAGTGCGCGTAGCCGTGCGCGAGGGCGGAGGCGAGCGCCGTCACCAGGAGCCAGGCCGCGTCGTAGCGGCGGCTGTGCTGCGAGGTGTGCCCGTACTGGGTGAGCGCGGCGACCATCGAGCTGGCCAGCACCGCGCCGTAGACGCCGCCGAAGAGGACGGCCTCGCGGGTGTCGTGCGGGTGCTCGCGGTCCCCGGCCGCCGTGTCGTCCGTCATGATCCCCACGATCACCCGCCCCCGGACCGCCCGCCAGTCCCGCCGCTCCCGCCGGGCGCGCCGGTCGCGGCCGCCTTTCGCGGCCGGTCCGCCGGCGGGTCCCGGGCCGACGAACTGCCGCACGCGCGGCGCCCGCACCACACACGGTGTCCACCCCGTGGGGGCGGATCCGCTCGTTAGGGTCACCGCATGACTCACAGCTTCGCTCTGCACGTCCCCGACGCCGACCTCGAACCCGACCCGCTCGATCCGGCCCAGATCCTGTCCGGCACGCCCGAGGTGAGCGGCAAGGTGGTGTGGGAGTCCGACGACGGCCGGCAGCTCCGGGGGATCTGGCAGATCACACCGGGCGTGGTCACCGACACCGAGGCCGACGAGCTGTTCGTCGTGATCAGCGGGTCGGCGACGATCGCGATCGAGGGCGGCCCCGTCCTGACGGTGGGCCCCGGCGACATGGCGGTGCTGCGCGAGGGCGACCGCACGACGTGGACGGTCCACGAGACGCTGCGCAAGGCCTACGCGATCAGTCGGTGAGCGCCCGGTCCGCGGGACCGGCCGCCGGGGCCGTCGCCGTCGTCCCGCGGATCTCCAGCAGCGGCGCGGCCAGCTGCACCCGCCCCGCTCCCCCGCGCCCCTCGATCCGGTCGAGGAGGCAGCGGGCCGCCCGGCGGCCGACCTCGTGGCCGGCGTTGTCCACGGTGGTCAGCCACAGGTGGCGCAGCCGCGACGTGCTGGTGTTGTCGTAGCCGACCACGGAGAGGTCGCGGGGCACGCTCAGGCCCAGCTCCTCGGCCGCCGACAGCGCGCCCACGCAGGCGATGTCGTTGACGGCGAACACGGCGGTCGGCCGGTCGGCGCGGGCCAGCAGCCGCACGGCGGCGCGGTGCCCGCCCTCCTCGGTCATGTCGCTGGGCTCGACCAGGGCCCCCCGCGCCCCGTGCGCCCGCATCACCGCCTCGAAGCTGCGCCGGCGCAGCTCGCCGACCGCGCCGTAGCCCGCGATGTGCGCGATCCGGCGGTGGCCGAGCGCGAGAAGGTGCTCGGTGGCCAGCCGCGCGCCCTGCTCGTCGTCCCCCGCGACCACGTCGACGCCCGGCGGGACGGGTTCGCGGGCGCCCGCGACGACGACCGGGATCCGCTCGGCGACCGCGTCCAGCGCCGCCGGGTCGGGCAGGGTGCCGACGACCACCAGTCCGTCCGCTCCCAGGTCCAGGAAGGAGCCGGCCGGGTCCTGTCCGACGCGGCGGTTCAGACGCGCGTCGGCGAGCAGCATGTGCAGGCCGCTCGCGTGCAACAGGGAGTTGAGGCCGTCCACGAGGTCGACGTACCAGGGGTTGCGCAGGTCGTGCAGCACGACGCCGACCAGGGGCGCCCTCGTCCCCCCGCCCCCGCCGGAACGCCGCCGCAGGGACGGGAGGGGGCCGGCCTCACCGGAGGCGCCCGCCTCGCCGAGGGTGCGGGTCTCGCCGAGGGTGCGCGCCGCCGTGTTGGGCCGGTAGCCGAGCTCGCGCACGGCGCGCAGGACGGCCTCCCGCTTCTCCGCACGCACCTGCCCGGAGCCGCGCAGCACGAGCGAGACCAGCGATTTGGACACGCCCGCGCGGTCGGCGACGTCGCGGATGGTCGGTGGTCTCATGACTTGGACCGTTCCATATCGCCCCACCGGATGTCAATCGGGCGTACGACCCTTGACAGTCTGTTCAGAGCCCCCTCAGGGTGACTTGGACAAGGCATGGACCGGTCTAATAAGTCCGCTGGGCTGAGAGGAGCCGTCATGGTGGACGCGCTCGGTGTCGCCGTCGTCGGGTTCGGCTGGATGGGCCGGGTGCACACCCAGGCCTACGCCCGGGTCCGGCACCACTATCCGGAGCTCGCCCTGCGGCCGGAGCTGGTCGTCGTCGCCGAGGAGGTCCCCGGCCGGGCCGAGGAGGCGGCCGAACGGTTCGGCTTCACCGCCACCACCCGCAACTGGCGGGAGGTCGCCGCCGACCCGCGCGTGGGCGCCGTCAGCGTCACCGCGCCGAACTTCCTGCACCGTGAGATCGGCGTCGCCATGGCCGAGGCCGGCAAGCACCTCTGGATCGAGAAGCCCGTGGGTCTCACGGTCGAGGACGCGCGAGCCGTCGCGGACGCGGTGGCCGCGGCGGGCGTCCAGGGCGCGGTCGGCTTCAACTACCGCAACGCCCCGGCCGTCGAGGCGGCCCGGGACCTGATCGCGTCCGGCGAGCTCGGCGCGCTCACCCATGTCCGCATCCGGCTCTTCAGCGACTACGCTGCGCATCCCGACGGCGCGCTGACCTGGCGCTACGAACGTGAGCGCGGCGGCAGCGGCGTGCTGGGCGACCTGGCGTCGCACGGCGCCGACCTGGCCCGTTTCCTGCTCGGCGACATCACCGCGCTGACGGCCGACACAGCGGTCTTCGTGCCCGAGCGGGCCCGGCCGGCGGGCGCGACCGCGGGCCACGCCCGGGCCGCGGGCGGCACGCTCGGGCGGGTCGAGAACGAGGACTACGTCAGCTGTCTGCTGCGGTTCGCCTCCGGCGCCCGGGGCGTCCTGGAGGCCTGCCGGGTCTCCGTCGGCGAGCAGAACAACTACGGCTTCGAGGTGCACGGCACCAAGGGCGCGGTGTTCTGGGACTTCCGGCGGATGAACGAGCTGGGCGTCAGCCGCGGCACGGCCTATCAGGACCAGCCCGTCAGCACGGTGTTCGTCGGTCCGGGCGACGGCGAGTTCGGGGCCTTCCAGCCGGGCGCCGCGAACGCCATGGGCTACGACGACCTCAAGGTCGTCGAGGCGTACCGCTTCCTGCGCTCGGTCGCCGAGGGCGTCCCGCACGGGGCGACGCTCGCCGACGCCGTGCACAGCGCGAGCGTGCTGGACGCGATGACCCGGTCCGTGCGCGACGGCGGCTGGGCGGACGTGCACCCCGGGGGGTGGCGGTAGCACCACCCCGGGTTCGGTCCCCAGGCCCAGGGACGGCGGGCCCCGTCGGACGGCACGCTTCAGGGGCCGGCGAAACACGGACGCCGGCGCCGCAGCGTCACACCGAGAACTCGGGGGAACCCCATGTCCGAAGCCGTCGCCCGCCGCACGACCGGCCTCGCGGCCCTCGTCGCCGCGATCGTCCTCATCGTCGAGGTGCCACTGTACTTCGTCTACTCCGGCCCGCCGCCGGACGCGAACGTCCTGTCCCGGCTGCTGCTCGGCATCGTCGCGCTGGCCGGCCTGGTCGTGTTCTTCACCGCGTTCCGCGAACTCGTCGCCCGGGTCGCGCCCGAACACGGCTGGCTCGGCTCGATCGCCCTGTCCACCGGGCTCGTCTACGCCACCGTCACCCTGGTCTCGATGGGTCTGGAGGCGGGCGCGGTCATCGCCGTCGACCACTCGATCGACCCGACGATCGACGTCAGCGGCACCTACATCCTCTACGGGTCGATCTCCCGCCTCATGCTGGGGCTGTTCCTGGCGGCGTTCGGCCACGCGGTCGTCCGCAGCGGTGTGCTGCCGCGCTGGACCGGGCGCTCCGCGTACGCCCTGGCGGCGGTCAACCTCCTCTTCGTGCCGTCGCTGTTCTTCGGCAACGACCCCGCGTTCTTCTACGCGGCGAACGGCTGGGGCACGACGGCGCTGATGGGGGCCGTCCTCAGCTACTGGCTGCTGGCGGTGGGCATCGCGGTGTACCGCGGTGCGGCCCGGGTGGCCCCGGCGGGCGCGTCGGGCCCGTCGCCCGCGCTGCGCCCCTGAGGCGCCCCGCCCGCCCGGCCCTCCCCGGCCGTCCACGCGAAGCCTGGGCCCGGGACGCCGAGCGGGAGCACACGCCCGAGGGGGCGGCCGCGTCAGCCGGCCGCCCCCTCGGGCGGCATGTTGTACGGGGTGACCACCTGGATGGCCGACGGCAGCCGGGGTCCGGCCGGGGGCAGCGCGCCGTGCGCCCGCATCACGGTGTGGCAGGCCTCGCGCACGTCGTGCCGCAGATCGTGGTGGAGGACGGCGGACAGCCGGTGCTCGCGCAGCAGCGCGGTGTTGTCGTGGTCGAGGTCGTGGGCCACGAACACGTCGCAGGCGCGGCCGAGGTCGGCGAAGGCCCGCAGGGTGGCGATGTTGCCGCCGCCGATGGAGTACACGGCGCGGATCGCCGGGTCGCGTCGCAGGGCGGCCCGGACGAGGTCGTACTGGGTGGCGTCCAGGCCCTGCCCCCCGGCGATCTCGACGAGCGCGCGCTCCGGACGGCGGGCGCGCATGTGGCTGCGGAACCCCATCTCGCGCTCCTCCTCGTTGCGGAAGGAGCCGCTGCTCAGGCTGGTCAGCACGTTCCCGGGACGGTCCCCCAGCCACTGGGCCGTGAGATAGGCGGCGGTGGCCCCGGCGGCGCGGTCGTCGATGCCGACGTAGGCGAGGCGCGCGCTCGCGGGCAGGTCGGTGACCAGGGTGACGACGGGAATGCCGGCGGCGGTCAGCCGGCCCACGGCGGCGGTGACCTCGGGGACGTCCGGCGCCTTGAGGATGACGCCCTGCGAGCCGCGCCGGGCCGTCCGGTCCAGGATCTCCACCAGTTCCCGGACGGGCCCGGTCTCGCGGAAGTGGAAGCGGGACCGCAGCACGGCCGGGTGCAGGGACGGCAGCTCCGCCTCCAGCGCGGACCGGACGGCCGTGGTGAACCGTTCCGGCGCCTGCATCACCATGTCGACCATGAAGGTGCGGCCGACGAGTCTGACCTGGGTGCGCTGCCGGTCGAGATCGGCGATGGCCCGGCGCACCTCCCGCGCGGTGGAGTCCCGCACCCCGCCCCTGCCGTTGAGCACGCGGTCCACGGTGGCCTCGCTGAGACCGGCCTGACGTGCGATCTCGCGCAGCGGGAAGGGGTGGCCCACGAAGGCTCCTGGAAGGTCGGCTTGAGGGGTTTTTGAGGGCTGCCTGCTGGTTGTTCGACGGGTTTGTACTGACAAGAATGACAGCACCGAGCCGCCGCTGTCACCGAGCAGTCATCGAAGGGACGACGATGTCCTTCACCTCCACCCGCGACCGTGCCTGGCCGACCGAGCAGCCGTGCGACCTCGACGACCTGCGCGCCCTCGTCGAGCGCGGCACCGACCTCGCCGACTACCCGCACGCCGCCTCGGTCGAGTGCGGCGTCCTCGTCTACGACAGCGAGCGGCTGCGGGCGGCGGGCGCCGGGGCGGACCGGGAGGTGCGGGCCGAGCTGGTGCGCGCCTTCTCCGACGGCCCCGGCGTGGTGCTCTTCCGGGGCGCCTTCGACCCGGCGGTCGTCGACCGCGCCACCGCCGTCTTCGAGGCGCTGATCGCGGAGCAGCGCGCCTCGGGCGCCGCGGCCGGCGACCACTTCGCCGCGCCCGGCGCCAACGACCGCGTCTGGAACGCCCTGGAGAAGACCGCGCTGTACGACCCCGAGACGTTCGCGGACTACTACGCCAACGACGTCCTCGCGCTCGCCTCCCGGGCCTGGCTGGGCCCCGCCTACCAGGTGACCGCCCAGGTCAACGTGGTCAACCCCGGCGGCGCGGCGCAGCGCGCCCATCGCGACTACCACCTGGGGTTCCTCGCCGCCGACACCGCCGCCGCCTACCCGGCGCACGTCCACCGGCTCTCCCCCGTGCTCACCCTCCAGGGGGCGGTCGCGCACGGCGACATGCCGGTGGAGACGGGCCCCACGCTGTACCTGCCGTACTCGCAGACGTACGAGCCGGGCTATCTGGCCTGGCGGCTGCCGGAGTTCCAGGCGTACTTCGCCGCCCACCGGGTGCAGCTCCCCCTGTCCCAGGGGGACGCGGTCTTCTTCAACCCGGCCGTGCTGCACGCGGCGGGCCACAACCGCACCGACGACGTGCGCCGCACGGCCAACCTGCTCCAGGTGTCCTCGGCGTTCGGCCGGGCGATGGAGACGGTGGACCGGGAGGCGGTGGCGGGCGCGGTCTTCCCGGTGCTGCTGCGGCGCCGGGCGCAGGGCGTGGACGAGGGCTGGCTGGAGCGGGTCGTCGCCGCGAGCGCCGAGGGCTACCCGTTTCCGACCAACCTGGACGCGGACCCGCCCCTGGACGGTCTCGCACCGCCCTCGCAGGCCGACCTCGTGCGCCGGGCGCTGCACGAGGAGTGGACCCCACGCACCCTGCGGGACGCGCTGCGGGCGGCCGCCCAGCGCCGCGTCAGCTGACGGGAGCGGGCACCCGTGGAACGTCCCGACGAAGAGACCGGCCGCACCGCCGCCCCGCCCCGGCGCCCCGCGGGCGGGAACCGCCGAGGCCGAGGATTCCGATGCGCATGGGACGTGCAGCTCCTTGAGGGTCTTGCGGACTTGCGGAAGGGGTCTCAC
>NZ_JAHHIT010000088.1 GCF_024539675.1 Streptomyces hilarionis
GGCGTTTCCGGGCCCCGGACCCATCCCGCCCCCGGCGCCCCTTCGCGCGGTCCGGGTTCCGCCGGCCGCGCGCTCCCGCGTTCTCATCAGTCTTTTATTTCGGCCTTATCGAGTCATCACGCGCCGTACCTAGCTTGCGGCCATGTTCTTCACCTACCTGAGGCGCGAACTGCGCCGCCGCAGAAGAGCGGCCCTCGTCGTCGCCTCCGGTCTCGCGCTCGGCATCGCGCTGGTCGTCGTGGTCTCCTCCGTCTCGGCCGGCATGGGCAGGGCCCAGGACAAGGTCCTCCAGTCCCTCTACGGCCTCGGCACCGACATGACGGTCACCAAGGCCGCCTCGCCCACCGCGAACGCCTCCGACCGTCCGCGCTTCCGGTTCGACGCGCAGGACGACGACTCCGGCGCGCAGCAGAGCACCGACCGCGTCATGGTGCAGGGCTTCCAGACCCTGGCGGCGACGACCGTCGCCCAGGTCGGCAGGCAGAGCGGGGTCGCCGACGCGGTCGGCGGGCTGAGCCTGCGGGTCGTCAAGATCGACGGGCAGTTCACCCGCGGCCAGTTCCAGCAGAACGGCGGCGGCACCGGCGGCGGCCAAGGCGGCGGCGGTCGGGCGAGCGGCGGCCCGCAGGGCGAAGTGCAGGGCGGCGGCGCCAACTTCGACGTCGACAACTACTCCGTCTACGGCGCCGACGTCACCGAGCCCGCACTCGGCCCGCTGACCTCCTCCACCATCACCGCCGGCCGCACCTTCAAGGCCACCGAGACCGACGGCGCGGTCGCCGTCGTGGACTCCGCGTACGCGAAGGAGAAGTCGCTCAAGGTCGGCTCCACGCTCACCGTCAGCGGCGTCAAGTTCTCGGTGATCGGCATCGCCACGGCCGACAGCGGCGACGCCGCCGCCAACGTCTACATCCCGCTGACCCGGGCCCAGACCCTCGCCGACGCCAAGGACAAGGTCACCACGATCTACGTCAGGGCGACCGACTCGAAGAAGATCGGCAGCGTCAAGTCGGCCATCCAGAAGAACGTCTCGGGCACGACGGTGACCACCTCCGCCGACCTCGCGGACACCGTCTCCGGCTCCCTGTCCACGGCCTCCTCGCTCGCCACCAGCGTCGGCACCTGGCTGTCCGTCGCGGTGCTGATCGCCGCCTTCCTGGTCGCCGGCCTGCTCACCTCCTCGGCCGTCTCCCGGCGGGTGCGGGAGTTCGGCACGCTGAAAGCGCTCGGCTGGAAGTCCGGCCGCGTCACCCGGCAGGTGGCCGGCGAGGCCATGGTCAACGGACTGCTCGGCGGAGCCCTCGGCATCGCGCTCGGCCTGGCGGGCGCGTACGCCGTCACCGCGATCAGCCCCACGTTGCAGGCCCAGCTGGGCGGTGGCGGCGCCCAGGGCGGCCCCGGCGCGGGCGGCGGCTTCGGCGGTCCCGGCCGCCGCGCGGCGGCCAGGACCCTCGACGTCGCCCTGACCGCGCCGGTGAGCGTCACCACCGTGGCCGTCGCGGTGGGCCTCGCCGTGGCCGGCGGACTGATCGCGGGCGCCTTCGGCGGCTGGCGGGCGTCGAGGCTGCGTCCCGCGGACGCGCTGCGCCGCGTCGAGTAGCCCACCCACCCACCGAACCCAGACCCAGGAGCGCAGTCCCCATGTACGAACTCACCGGCGTCACCAAGCGCTACACCCGCGGCAGGGACACCGTCCTCGCCCTCGACGGCGTCGACCTGACCGTCCCGGACGGCGACCGGCTCGTCATCCAGGGCCCCACCGGCGGCGGGAAGTCCACGCTGCTGCAAATGCTCGGCGCGCTCGACCGGCCCGGCGAGGGCGAGATCGTCCTCGACGGCGTCGACCTGGCCAAGCTCTCCGAGGCCAGGCTGACGAAGGTGCGCAGCGAGAACATCGGCTTCGTCTTCCAGTCCTTCAACCTCATCCCGACGCTCACCGCGCAGGAGAACGTCGAGACGGCCCTCGTCCCGCTCGGCGTGAAGACCCGGGAGCGGCGCGAGCGGGCCGCCGAGGCGCTGGTCTCCGTCGGCCTCGGCGAGCGCCTGCGGCACCTGCCCTCCGAGATGTCCGGCGGCCAGCAGCAACGCGTCGCGATCGCCCGCGCCCTGGTCAAAAAGCCCAAGGTGCTGCTCGCCGACGAGCCCACCGGCAACCTCGACGAGAACATGCGCGACGAGATCATGGACGTGCTGCACACTCTGTGGGAGGAGCACGGGCTGACCTTCGTCATGGTCACCCACGACTCCGCCATCGCGAAACGGGCCCCCCGGGTCGCGACCATCCGCAAGGGCAGGATCACGGTGAAGGAGAACGCCGCGTCCGCCTGACCGGGACCCCGCGGCCCCGGCCGACGCCACCCCGGCGCTGAGCCCTGAGAGAACGCCCGCCGGAAGGGACGCCTCCGGCGGGCCGTTCGTGCTTGCGTGGGCCCATGACGGCACCACAGACGGACCAGACGCCCACCACGCCCACCACCGTCGAGTACATCCGGTACACCATCCCCGAGGACCGCTCGGCGGAGTTCCTGGCCGCGTACAGCCGCGCCGCGCGCGAACTCGCGGCCTCCCCGCACTGCGTGGACTACGAACTCGCGCGCTGCGAGGAGGACTTCGGCCACTTCATCCTGCGCATCACCTGGACCTCCACCGAGGACCACCTGAAGGGCTTTCGCACCTCCGACCTGTTCCCCGCCTTCCTCGCGGAGATCCGCCCCTACGTCGGCGACATCGACGAGATGCGCCACTACAAGGCCACGTCCGTGCGCGGCGCCGGCTCCGCGGTGCCCACGCTGTACGAGTGGGCCGGCGGCGCGGAGGCCTTCACACGGCTGACCGAGGCGTTCTACGCCAAGGTGCTCCGGGACGACCTGCTCGCCCCGGTCTTCGCCGGCCTCGCCCCCGAGCACGCCGAGCACGTCGCCCTCTGGCTCGCCGAGGTCTTCGGCGGCCCGCGGACCTACTCGGCGACCCAGGGCGGCCACAGCCACATGGTCGCCAAGCACGCCGGCCGCCACATCACCGAGCCCCAGCGCCGCCGCTGGGTCGAGCTCATCCAGGACGCCGCCGACGAGGCCGGCCTGCCCACCGACGCCGAGTTCCGTTCGGCGTTCCTCGCCTACGTCGAGTGGGGCACCCGCCTCGCCGTGCACTTCTCGGGCCCGGACGCCACGCCGCCCGCCGAGCAGCCGGTGCCCCGGTGGGGCTGGGGCGCGGCTCCCCCCTACCGGGGCTGAACCGGACGGGCCGCGGGGCGGCGGACCGGCCCGCGCGCTCTCAGACGGACGGCGTGCGGGGGGACCCCGCCCGGGTGGCGTCGGCGCCCCAGCTCGCCAGCAGGCGCAGCGCCTCCGCCGACGCCGTCCCCGGCTCCGCGTGGTAGGTCACCATCACCTGCTCGCTGCCGTCCGACAGCCTGAACCCCTCGAAGTTCAGCGAGAGCTCGCCGACCAGCGGATGCCTCATCCGCTTCACGCCGTGGCTCTTCTCCTTGACGTCGTGCGTCGCCCACAGCCGCCGGAAGTCCTCGCTCTTCACCGACAGCTCGCCCACCAGCGCGGACAGCCGCGGATCGTCCGGATAGCAGCCCGCCTCCATGCGCAGCACGCACACGATGTCGATCGCCTTCTGCTCCCAGTCCACGAAGAGGTCCTGGTAGTCGGGGCGCAGGAACGTCAGCCGGGCCCAGTTGCGCTCCGGCGCCGGCAGCTCGCCCCAGTCACCGAAGAGCGCCGCCGCCATCCGGTTCCACGCGAGGATCTCCGAGCGCCGCCCGATCACGTACGCCGGGACCGCGTCCATCGCGTCCAGCAGCTGCTGCAACGCCGGCCGCGCCTGCGGGGACCGCGCCGCCTGCTTCTTCTTGTGCTTGGGCTTGGCGAGGTGGGTGAGGTGGGCGTGCTCGGCGTCCGTCAGCCGCAGGGCGCGCGCGATGGCGTCCAGCACCTCCGCCGACACGTTCCGC
Organism: Streptomyces hilarionis; assembly: GCF_024539675.1. Lineage (GTDB taxonomy): Bacteria > Actinomycetota > Actinomycetes > Streptomycetales > Streptomycetaceae > Streptomyces > Streptomyces hilarionis. The sequence continues at coordinate 3,962 of NZ_JAHHIT010000088.1, forward strand.
CCGTTGCCCTGTTCCAGGCGGGTGTAGTACGCCACCGAGACACCGGCCAGCTGCGCCAGCTCCTCGCGCCGCAGCCCCGGCACCCTGCGGTGCCGGCCGAAGTCGGGCAGCCCGACGTCCTGCGGCTTCAGCCGGGCCCGCCGGGTGCGCAGGAACTCGCTGAGCTCGGCCCGCCGGTCGAGCGGGGCGCCGGCGGGTTCGGGGCGTTCGTCCATGTCGTCCAGTATTCACGGTCGTACGCACACCATCCTGACCCCGCCAGTGGTAGGCACGGCAGACGTACGCAAAGGCGTGACCTGGGTGAATCGCCGACGGCGGGGCAGGCTGGGTGCCGTGCCCGGTTCGGAAAGGCAGGCCGGGCACGACGCAACCCCCGCTAGGAGACCCCCGGCATGACCACCACCGTCGCCGCGTACGCAGCCCCCGCCGCCAAGGCTCCCCTGGAGCGCACGACCATCGAACGCCGAGCCGTCCGCGAGTTCGACGTCCTGATCGACATCGAGTTCGCCGGCATCTGCCACTCCGACATCCACCAGGCCAGGGAGGGCTGGGGCGAGGCGATCTTCCCGATGGTGCCCGGCCACGAGATAGCGGGCGTCGTCTCCGAGGTCGGCCCGGGCGTCACCAGGTTCGCCGTCGGCGACCGGGTGGGCGTCGGCTGCCTCGTCGACTCCTGCCGCGAGTGCGACAACTGCAAGGCCGGTCAGGAGCAGTACTGCACCGGGGGCGGCGTCGGCACGTACAACGCCGTCGGCAAGGACGGCGAGCCCACCTACGGCGGCTACGCGCAGAAGATCGTGGTCGACGAGAACTTCGTCGTCCGCATCCCCGACGGCCTCGCCCTGGACGTCGCCGCCCCGCTGCTGTGCGCCGGCATCACCACCTACTCCCCGCTGAAGCGCTGGAACGCCGGCCCCGGCAAGAAGGTCGCCGTCCTCGGCATGGGCGGCCTCGGCCACATGGCGGTCAAGATCGCCCACGCGCTCGGCGCCGAGGTGACCGTCCTGTCCCAGTCGCTGCGCAAGAAGGACGACGGCCTGAAGCTCGGCGCGGACCACTACTACGCCACCAGCGACGAGAAGACGTTCCAGGAGCTCAGGGGCTCCTTCGACCTCATCCTCTCCACGGTCTCGGCCCCGCTGGACTTCAACGCCTACCTGTCGCTGCTCAAGGCCGAGGGCGCGCTGGTGAACGTGGGCGCCCCCGAGGAGCCGATCTCCCTCAACCTCTTCTCGGTGATCGGCGGCGGCAAGACCCTCGCCGGTTCCGCGATCGGCGGCATCGCGGAGACCCAGGAGATGCTGGACTTCTGCGCCGAGCACGGCCTGGGCGCCGAGATCGAGCTGATCGGCGCGCGGGAGATCAACGACGCCTACGAGCGGGTGCTCGCCAGCGACGTCCGCTACCGGTTCGTGATCGACGCCTCGACGATCTGACGCTCCGCCGGCCGGGTGCCGGTGGTCCGGAAGCCGGTCGTCCGTGACCGTCGGGAGACGCGACCGTCGGGAGAGGGCCGGCTTCCCGGGACGGGCAGGGCCCCCGGAGCACGCCTCCGGGGGCCCGCGTCGTCCGCTCGGCGTCGTCCGCTCGGCGCCGTCCGGGGCGCGGGCGGACGCCGTGGGCGGACATCGCAGGCGGGTCGGCAGGGGCGGGTCAACGGGGCGGTTCAGCGGGGACGGCGAAGGTCTCCCCGTGCCCGTAGGACCGTACGAGGACCCCGCCGCCCGGAGCCGGGCGCAGGGAGTGGGCCCGGCCGAGCCCCGCCACCCGCGCACGCCCGTCCGCGACCTCGACCAGCGTGTTCTCGTCGACGGCCACCCCGTGCGCGAGCCGCCCGCCGGCCACGAGGGCGGCGGCCCGGCCCGACGTGCCCCACTGCGCGGCGTGCACGTCCACCCCGAACGGCACCAGGCCCAGCCCGGCCCGCAGCTCGACCTCCTCCAGATCCTCGGCGGCGTCCGACGGACACACCGGGACTCCGTCCACCAGCCACCCTCCGACCACCGCGTCCCGCGCCGCGATCACGGCGCCGGCCGAGAACCCGGCGTAGGGGAGACCCCGCGAGGCGAGCACCTGGCCCACCCCGCCGGCGAACGCCTCCTGGTAGGCGGGCGTCAGGCCCCCGCAGACGAACACCCCGTCCACGGCCGGGAAGTCGCCGGGACCCCCGGCGTCCTCCGTGTCCTCGGGGTACCCGGTGTCCTCGGTGTCCTCGGTGTCCTCGGCGTCCTGAAGACCCTTGGACAACGCCCCGGGATCGAACCGCCGCCCGAGGGGCAGCAGCAGCGGCACCGGGGCACAGGCTCCCGCCCGGCGCAGCGCGGCGTCGTACCGGTCGAACTCCGCGGCCCCGTCGCCCTCGTCGACGACGACGCACAGGATGCGCGGAACGGCCCCCGCACCGCCGCGGGAACGCGCCGCCGCCCGCAGGAACGGCCCGTGGACGACGTCGGCCACCGACTCGTCCCAGCCGCCGCCGACCAGGAACACCGGCGCCCGGCCCCCGCCTGTCGCGTCGCCGCTCACGCGCGCAGCCCCCGCAGTCCGTCGGAGGCGGCCATCAGCATCCCCAGGCCCCGGGTGTCGGTCGCGGGTTCACGCATCTGGTTGGTCACGTACGCCACCGTCATGCGCGACTCGGGCTCGATCATGACCGTCGAACCGCCCCAGCCGCCCCACCCGTAGGTCCCGCCGAAGCGGCCGTAGCCGAGGCCCCAGCTGACCGGCATGCCCAGGCGGCGGTCCTGGCCGGCGAACTGCTCCTCCCAGGCGCGCTCGCACCCCGCCCCGGACAGCAGCCGCACCCCGCCCACCGTGCCGCCGCAGGCAGGGACCGACTGGACCAGGGCGACCGAACGGGCGTTGCCGAAGCCGCTCGCGGCGGGGATCTGCGCCCGCCGCCAGGCCACACTGTTGCCGTCCCGCACCCGCAACGCGGTCGGCGCGGGCGACGCGCCCGCCTCGCCCGGCCGGTCGGCGGAGTCCTCCGAGGCCGTCGTCGCATCCGACGCGGCGGCGCTCGCGGTGTAGTCCTCGCCCCGCGAGGGCGGCGGGACCGCCGGGGCCACCCGGTGGTCGTCCCGCGCCGACAGCCCGATGTGGAAGTCCGCGCCCAGCGGGCCCGCGATCTCCTCGGCGAAGAACGCGCCCGGCATCCGGCCGGTGATCCGGCGGACGACCTCGCCGACCAGGAACCCCTGGGTCAGCGAGTGGTAACCGGCGGCGCTGCCCGGCTCCCATCGCGGGGCCTGTGCGGCCAGCCGTCCCGTGGCGGTCGGCCAGTCGTGGAGCTCCGCCACCGGCCAGACCCAGTCGGGCAGCCCCGCGGTGTGCGAGAGCACGTGCCGGACCAGCACGCCCTCCTTGCCCGCCGCGGCGAACTCCGGCCAGTACCGGGCCACCGGCGCGTCCATGTCGAGCTCGCCCCGGTCGGCGAGCACCAGCGCGCACAGCGCCGTCATCGTCTTCGTGACGGACCAGACGTTGACCAGGGTGTCGCGCTGCCAGGGAACCGTGCGCCCGGCGTCGGCGAATCCGCCCCAGACGTCGACCACCGGCTCACCGTCCACGAACACGGCCACCGAGCCCCCGACGTCCCCCTCGTCCAGCGCGGCGGCCAGCGCGGCGGGCACCGCGGCGAACAGATCGTCGTACGACCCCTGAATGTCAGCCATGACGCCATCTAGCACCCACGGCCCGGGCCCCGGCAACCGAATTCCGCCCCGGCGCCGGTGAACGCGCCAGGGGCGCCCGCCCGGACGGGCCGCGGCCCCTCCCCCCGACGAGGGGCCGCGGACCGTCCGGCGGCCAGGGGCCGGCCGAGGACCGGCTACCGGTCGCCGTCGTCGGCGAACGTCCACACCGCGTGGGCGCCGGGGCCCACGGTGAGCGTCGAGTGGCCGAGCCGCTCCACGTGACGGTCCTTCACGGGCCGGTTGAGCGACATCTCGACCCGCTGCATCCCCGCCCGGGCGCGCGGGACGGCGTCGAGGCGGATGGTCGTGCCGCCGCCCTCCGCGACGACGCCACCGCCCGGCAGCGTCCGCACGGCGAACCCGCCGGCCCGCAGCAGCGGCAGGGTGTCGGCGAGGTCGTCCGCGGTGATCCCGATGCGGACGGAGGTCACGTCCCGCATCAGATGGGTGCGGTAGTCGTCGGACAGGTAGCGCTCCCGGCCGACGTCACCGGGGAAGCGCTCCGGTTCGGTGTGGCCGCGGGGATCGGCGAAGTACTCCGGCCGGTACTCCATCGCCCACGCCTGGAAGGCGTCGTACTCGGTGCTGGTGAGGAGGGCGTCGAACCACGGCACGGGCACACCGTCGCCGAAGTCCTTGGTCTGGAGGAAGTCGACGGGCGTGGCCCCTTCGCTCTTCATGCGCTCGGCGACGGTCGCCAGGTCTCCGTCCCGTTCGGTCGACAGGCCCAGCCCGGCGGCGCCGAGGACGCCGTCCGGTCCGGGGAGGTCACCGACCCCGAACAGCTCCAGGTAGGTCTCACGGCCCATCAGATAGCGGCCGGTCCAGGTCTGCCCGCCGCTGCCGGTCGTGGTGCGGACCTGGAAGGAGGCGAAGTCCCTGAGATAGGCGGAATGCTCGATGGCGTCGGCGGTCTCCCGGTCGAGAACGCCGTAGGAGTGGTTGTAGAACAGCACCTGCCGGTCGTGCGAGGACGAGCGGCTCCCGTCGGCCTGCGCCGCCCCCACCCCACCTCCGAGGACTCCGGCCAGCGCCACGGCGAACACGACGATCATCTGTAATGTCCGGCGAATCAGCATGCGAGCGATCGTAGGCCGGGCCCGCCCGGACGTCGGCTCATTTCGAACGACCTCGAAATGCTTGACACACGCCGAGCGGGAGTGCGGTCGGCTTGCCGGTCGCCGGCGCGGATTTCGGCCTCCAGTCACGTTGACCTGTGGGTTGAGTGGGTCCGACGGGCTTCGACGAGTGGATGTGCGAGACGGCCGTCGCTGGATAGAGTCGTCCGGTGACAATTGGTTGCGGGGACAACCAGAGTGTCTTTCGGCTGCCGACGTCCTGGGGAGGGCCTGCAGCAGATGAGTCGTCGCTCTACTCGTTCCGTCGGCGTCTGGGCCGAGATGCAACGGCAGCACCAGCGCCGGCTGGAGGCCGAAGCCAGACAGCGGAGGCAGGAGGCGCAACAGGCGCGCGCCTACCAGCGCCGGGCCGCGCAGAGTCACCGCGAGTACCGCCAAGCGGAGGCACAGCGTCGCACGGAAGAGCTGGACGCGCAGGTCGCGTCCCTGCAAGGCCTTCTCGCCGTCGGCTGCCAGGCACAGCCCTTCAGGGCTGCGTCACTCATGCGGGCAGAAGACGTCCAGCCGTTCAGCCCCGGACCGCTGGCCTACCCAGCGCCCATGCCAAGCCCGGAGCAGTACCAGGCGCAGGGCGGCTGGACCGCGAACCGTCGTGCGCAGGCGCAGGCCGAAGCCCGTGCACGCTTCGAACGGGATTGGCAGGCGGCGCAGGCTGCAGAGACCCAGCGGCAACAGCAGCTTGCCGTGGCGCAACGGGAGTACGAGCAGTGGGCCCATGCCCAACTGGCGGACGTGCGTCGGCACAATGCCGCGATTCGCGAAGTGATCGACGGCGTCCGACACGGGGACCCCGACTCCGTGGTCGAGTACTTCACCGCAGCGCTCTACTCGTCGGGCACGTGGCCTGAGGAATTCCCTCGGCAGGTTTCGGCGGCCTACGATCCGGCGGCCCGGCAGTTGGTCCTCGACTGGGAACTGCCCGGATTCGGCGTGGTCCCCGAAACGAAGTCCGTGCGATACGTGTCCTCGCTCGACCAGGACAAGGAAACCCCTCGCCCGGTGAGTCAGCGGCGGGCTCTGTACAGGGAAGTTCTCGCACAGTCTGCGCTGCTCGTCGTCCACGAGCTCTTCGCCTCCGACGAGCTGGGCGCGCTCGAGTCGGTGACCATGAACGGATTCGTGGACGAGCACGACCCCACGACGGGACGGCGCGGTCACATCTTTCTCGCGACGGTCATGGCTTCGCGGTCGTCGTTCCGCGAGCTGCACCTGACCCAGGTGGACGCCGTCAGCTGCCTGACCGACGGTCTTCGCGGGCAACTCTCGGCGCGACCCGACCAACGTGCCCCGGTGCGGCCGAGCCGTCGGCCGCACGATGTCGGCCATCGCGTCGTCGCCCACGGAAGCACTGAGGAACCCGATCTGTACGACATGGATCCGATCGCATTCGAAAACCTTGTGGCCGAGCTCTTCCAGGCCATGGGCATGCAGGCGGTGACCACCCAGCGCTCGAACGACGGCGGTGTGGACGTCGACGCCACGGACCCGACGCCGATCCGCGGCGGCAAGATCGTCGTGCAAGTGAAGCGATACCGCAACACCGTGCCGCCCACGGCGGTGCGCGACTTGTACGGGACCGTTCAGGACGCCGGCGCCAACAAGGGCGTCCTCGTGACGACGTCGGGGTTCGGACCCGGTTCGCACACCTTCGCCAACGGCAAGCCTCTGGAACTGATCTCCGGAACGGAGCTCGTCGACCTGCTGCATCGTCATGGCCTGCGTGGGCGACTGGGCGAAGCCGGTCGTCCGGTCACCGCGCCGCCGACACCGGTCGGCCCGGCTCAACTGCCCCCCGACTACAACATCCTGGGCATGTCGTGGACCGGCGAGGTCGCCCTGGACGTGTGCGCCCTCGTGTGCCGGGGGAGCCGCGTCCTCAGCGACGATCACTTCGTGTTCTTCAACAACCCCGGGACGCCGGACGGCTCGGTGCGCGCCCTTCCCGCGTCCGCCCCGGACAAGGCCGCGATCTGTGTCGCCTTCGACGGCCTGCCGGACACGGCCGACCGGTTCGTACTCGTCGCTGCCGTCGACCCGGAGGTCAACCCGGACGCCGACCTCTCCGGTTTCACGGACGCCCGGATCCGACTTCTCGATCCAGGGATGACCGAGCTGGGACGCCTCGAGGTCTCCGACGGCCGGCCGCACGAGACGGCCCTGGTGCTCGGCTCCTTCCGGCGCAGGTCCAACGGGGACTGGGACTTCGTCCTCGGTGGCAAGGGGTACACAGGCGGCTTGGAAGAACTCGTCCAGGACTACGGCGTCGACGTCGAGTAGGTCAGCAGGCGTTCGGGCGGCAGGGCAGCCGTCCCCGGATCCGGGCAGCCGGGCGCGCGACCGTGCGCACGGACGTCCACGGCGGGATCGAGCGGACCCGCGCCCGCGCTCCCGCGGCCCCGCCGCACCGGTCCGGCACCGACGAAGGCGGTACAGGTACAGCTGGTCCCCGTCCGCTGTCGCGGTCACCGGTGCAGGTGGGGCAGTCCCTCTTCGGGCTCCGGGTAGACACGCTCCGCGGGGAGGAGGGCTCGTGCCGCGGGCAGGTCGCCGTTGCGGACGTGGGCGTGCATCGCGTGCGCGAGGGGGGTGACGTCGGTGATGGAGACCGTCCACTCGTCCGCGTAGCGGCGTGCGGCCTCGCCCGCGAGGCCGAGTTGCAGCGAGCGGTGGGGGAGCGGCCTCAGGTGCAGATCCCGTTCCGGGTCCCACTGGACCCGCGCCGGGGCCCGGCTCAACCGCCGCTTCCATTCGGTCTGGTCACCGTGCAGCTCCGGGACGAAGTGCGAGAGGCACGCGTTGCGCAGCGCCCACTCGAAGCCCTCGCGGGTGATCTCCACGGCGAGGACGGTCTCCTGCCCCTCCTTGGCGCCCCACCCGCAGCGGTACATCATCCACAGGAAGCTGGGCTTGATCCATGTCATGCGGTCCCGCTTCCACGCCGGTGGGAAGCGGCCGTCGCGGACGGCGGGGAGGGCGATGCCCGGTGTGTACGCCTGGTAGACGGTGATCGTGGACGGCGAGTACACCGCCCGGATCTCGTGTCGTGCTGCTTCCATGGCGTACAGCGTGCGGGGCGGGCGGGCCGGGCGGCCACCGGATTTCGCCGGGCCGGCCCGCCCCGTCGGGGTCAGTGGGGCATCGTCGCCGGGCTGCCGCCGTTCGCCTCGTATCCCGCGACGGCCATCGCGCGGTGGACGGCGAACTCGCCGGCCGGGTCGGGGGAGAGCGTCCAGGGCAGGGCGCCGACGTGGCCGTCCACGTGGACGAGCTGGCTCATGGCCTCCGACCACCGTTCGGAGCGCACGAGGAAGAACACGAGCAGGTGGCGGACGTGCGCCAGCATCGGGTCGTCGGGCCGGGCCGCCTGCACGGCGAACAGGGCGCCGTGCACCGCCTTGGTCACGACCTCGCTCTGGTAGAAGCTGCGGACCAGGTTCACCTCGGGGAGGTGCTCGAAGACCGCGAAGAGGGGCATGGCCGCGAGGAGGGAGCCCCGCGGGGCCCTTGCCGCCGCGGACTCCGCGAACTGGTAGGCCAGCTCACGCGAGCCGTGCCACTTCTCGCACCAGTAGTGCAGCGCCGCCAGATGCGCCCCCATGTGGGCCGGATCGCGGTCCAGGATGTTCAGCCAGAGCTGCTCGAACTCGGCCTGCGAGTACCGCAGACCGCGGGCCACCGACAGCTCGACGATGTACGGGACCGGGTCGTCGGGGGACAGCAGCGCCGCCTGGCCGCACGCGTCCCGCGCCTCCTCCATGATGATCCGGAAGTCGTCGGTGCCCGGCGTCGACGTCCGCCAGGCCTGCTGCACCAGGAACTCGGCGTGCACCGCGGCGCCGCCCGCGTCCTTCGGCGCCTCGGTGCGCCACACCCGCAGCCACTGCCCGCCCGGGGCCTCGCCGACGCCGCCCGGCCGCTGCTGAAGCTCCAGCGCCGCCGCGCCCGCGAAGGCCTGCACGCGCTGCCAGCGCAGCTCGCCCCGCGTCTCGGTGCCGGCCAGCAGCTGCTGCGCGGCCCGGTAGTCCTGCGTGTGCTGCACCACGTCCAGGACGTCGACCAGGTCGTGGTCGGGGCCGGGCATGCGGACGTCCAGCTCGTCGGTCGGCAGGAATCCGTACGTCGCCGGGTCCGCCGCGTCCGGGTGGTCCGCCGGCACCAGCCCGACGACACCGCGCCGGCGACGCACGAGGGACAGCATCACGTAGCCGATCAAGACCAGCGCCACCAGGCCCCACAGAATCTCCATGCCACAAGCGAACCAGACCGCGCCGACAAATGGCGAACCCGCCCCCCGGCCTGTGGACAACCCGGAGCCCGGCCCGGCCCCGGCGGCTGCGCCGGACGGCCGGCCCGCGCCGGGGCCGCGAGCGGACTACCCTCGGTGCCCATGAGCGACAGGCACATCAGTCAGCACTTCGAGACCCTCGCGATCCACGCGGGCAACACCGCCGATCCCCTCACCGGCGCGGTCGTCCCCCCGATCTACCAGGTCTCGACCTACAAGCAGGACGGCGTCGGAGGCCTGCGCGGCGGCTACGAGTACAGCCGCAGCGCCAACCCGACCAGGACCGCCCTGGAGGAGAACCTCGCGGCCCTGGAGGGCGGCCGCCGAGGTCTCGCGTTCGCTTCCGGACTGGCGGCCGAGGACTGCCTGTTGCGTACGCTGCTCAGCCCCGGCGACCACGTCGTCATCCCCAACGACGCCTACGGCGGCACCTTCCGCCTCTTCGCGAAGGTCGTCGCGCGGTGGGGCGTGGAGTGGTCGGTCGCCGACACCAGCGACCCGGCCTCCGTGCGCGCCGCGATCACCCCCAAGACCAAGGCCGTGTGGGTGGAGACCCCCTCCAACCCGCTTCTGGGCATCACCGACATCGCCGCCCTCGCCCAGGTCGCCCGGGACGCGGGCGCGAAGCTGGTCGTCGACAACACCTTCGCCACGCCGTACCTCCAGCAGCCGCTCTCGCTCGGCGCGGACGTCGTCGTGCACTCCCTGACCAAGTACATGGGCGGCCACTCGGACGTGGTCGGCGGCGCGCTGATCACCGGCGACGCGGCACTGGGCGAGGAACTGGCCTACCACCAGAACGCGATGGGCGCGGTCGCCGGGCCCTTCGACTCCTGGCTCGTGCTGCGCGGCACCAAGACGCTGTCGGTGCGCATGGACCGCCACAGCGAGAACGCCGGCAAGGTCGCCGACATGCTGACCCGGCACGCGCGCGTGACGCACGTGCTGTACCCGGGTCTGCCGGAGCACCCCGGGCACGAGGTCGCCGCCAAGCAGATGCGGGCCTTCGGCGGGATGATCTCGTTCCGGGTCGCCGGCGGCGAGGAAGCGGCCGTCGAGGTCTGCAACCGGGCCAAGGTGTTCACTCTGGGCGAGTCCCTGGGCGGCGTCGAGTCCCTCATCGAGCACCCGGGGCGGATGACGCACGCGTCCGTGGCCGGGTCCGCCCTGGAGGTGCCCGCCGACCTCGTCCGCCTGTCCGTGGGCATCGAGAACGTCGACGACCTCCTCGAGGACCTCCAGCAGGCCCTCGGCTAGTTCGCACGGCCGGGCTGCCGGGCGGCCCGGCAGCCGGACGGTCGGACGGCCGTGCGGCGGCCTCGGCGCGAGGCCCGGTGCTCACCAGTCCCGGAGCGGTGGAGTCGTCTCGGACGGCGGCTCCACCCAGGGCTGCACCACGATCGCCCAGACCACGAACGCGACGGCCGCCGCGCACAGCAGCAGCCACATCAGCCGTCGGGCCGCCCTGCGGCGGCGCACCATGCGGCTGCCCCGGCGTACGACCTCCGGGTGGAGGTCGGCCGGCACGTGCGGCGGCGGCGTCCGTTCCATGATCAGGCGGACGGCGGCCTCCCGTTCGGCGCGGTTCACGACGCGGCCGCCTTCGCCCGGGGCGCCGCGGGCGCCTGCGCGCGGGGCGGGCGCAGCAGGGTCGTGGTGGCCCGGTCGCAGAGCGTGCGGACACGGTCCGCCGGCAGGCCGAGCAGGGCCGCCGCCTGCTCCTCGGCGACGCCCTCGTACAGCCTGAGGACCAGCACGAGGCGCTCCTGCGGGGTGAGACGGGCGAGCGCGCCCCCGGCCGCAGGGCGAGGCCCGGGAGACCGCGGCGCCGGGCCGCGGCGCAGGCCCGGGACGCGGCCGGGGGGCAGGAGGCGGTCGAGCGGCAGGGCGTCGTACAGGCGCCGTGCGTACTCGTGCCAGGCGTCGTGGGCGAAGCGGGTCGCCAGCTGCTCGCGGGCGCGGTCGTACGGGTCCTCGCCGCGCAGCCGGTCCCAGCACGCGTACGTGCGCGCGAGGGAGCGCGTCAGCAGGCGGCGCGCGCGGGGGTTGTCCGCCGGGGACTCGGCCGTGAGCAGGGTGGCGGCGTGCAGCAGCCGCCCGCCCGCGCCGGCCACGAACGCCTCGAACTCCCTGGCCCGGCGGGTCTCCTGGGCCGTACGACGCTCACGCACACCGAGCCTCCCGCCTGACGGCGTCCCCCGGGGCGGCCATCTGCCCCGGTCTCATATGAGGCCCGGGGCGGGCTGCCGGTCAAGAGTCGCGCACCCCCGTCGGAAAGTCGTTCCGCGCGCGTGCCGCGGGTTCAGGAGGCGGGCGGCGCGGGCTCGGCGCCCGGGAGGCCGTGAGCGGCCATCCGTGAGGAGAGGGCGGTGTTGAAGCGCGTGAGGAGCGCGCAGAACGTCTCGCGCTCCTGCGGCGCCCAGTCGTCGGTGAGCTCGGCCATCAACTGCCGCCGCGAGGAGCGGACTTCCTCCAGGCGGGCCTGTCCGCGCGGCGACAGCTGGAGCACCACGGCCCGGCCGTCCTCGGGGTGCGAGGTCCGCTTGACCAGGCCGGTGTCGACGAGCGGAGCCACCTGCCGGGTGACGGTCGACGAGTCGATGCCCATGCTCGCCGCGAGAGCCTTGACGCCCATGGGGCCCTCGTTGTCGAGGCGGTTGAGCAGCAGGTACGCGGCGCGGTCCATGGAGTTGCGCACCTGCCCGACGCCGCCGAGCCGGGTCTGCTCGGCCCGGCGTGCGAACACCGCGACCTCGTGCTGCAAGGTGTCGAGAAGACCGGTGTCACCGACTGTCGTCATGTCCATCGACATTTCAGGTGTTGTGGGCATGGCCGGAGGCTCACTTCATCGAGGGGTGGCTGGAATGGGGGACAGAGTACGCGGCTCGAAGGCGGGTCGTACCGGCGCTGCGCAAACCGATCTCGGAGGTTGGTCACAGCGGTCGTTCCCGCCTGTGAACTGCGATGCTGGTGTCATGAGCTACGGCACGGCTGACTCCTTTCGCCCCGTCACCCTCGACGACGTGCGCGGCGCCCGGAAGATGCTCGCGGGCGTGGCGCGGGCGACCGCGATGGAGGGCAGCAGGCACCTGACCCAGCTGGTGGGGGCGCCGGTCCATTTCAAGTGCGAGAACCTCCAGCGGACGGGGTCGTTCAAGCTGCGCGGGGCGTATGTGCGCATCGCCGGGCTGCTGCCGGAGGAGCGGGCGGCCGGGGTGGTCGCGGCGAGCGCGGGCAATCACGCGCAGGGCGTGGCGCTGGCGTCGTCGCTGCTGGGAGTGCATTCCACGGTGTTCATGCCGAAGGGCGCGCCGCTGCCGAAGATCAGCGCCACCCGGGAGTACGGCGCCGAGGTGCGCCTGCACGGCCAGGTGGTCGACGAGACGCTGGCCGCGGCGCAGGAGTACGCGGCCGAGACGGGTGCGGTGTTCATCCACCCCTTCGACCATCCCGACGTCATCGCGGGGCAGGGCACGGTCGGCCTGGAGATCCTGGAGCAGTGCCCGCAGGTGCGGACGATCGTCGTCGGGATCGGCGGCGGCGGTCTGGCGGCGGGCATCGCGGTCGCGGTGAAGGCGCTGCGGCCGGATGTGCGGATCGTGGGCGTGCAGGCGGCGGGAGCGGCGGCCTACCCGCCCTCGCTGGCGGCCGGGAGGCCGGTGGCGCTGGGCGGTCCGGCGACGATGGCCGACGGCATCAAGGTGGGCCGCCCGGGGGACGTGCCGTTCGCCCTCGTCCGCGAACTGGTGGACGAGGTCCGCACGGTCACGGAGGACGAGCTGGCCGCGGCGCTGCTGCTGTGCCTGGAGCGGGCCAAGCTGGTCGTCGAGCCGGCCGGGGCGAGCCCGGTGGCCGCGCTGCTCGGCGCGCCGGACGCCTTCGAGGGCCCGGTCGTCGCGGTGCTGTCCGGGGGCAACGTCGACCCGGTGCTGATGGAGCGCGTGCTGCGGCACGGCATGGCCGCGCAGGGCCGTTACCTGGCCGTGCGGCTGCGGCTGACGGACCGGCCGGGCGCGCTCGCCTCCCTCCTGGGGACGCTGTCCGCGGTGGACGCCAACGTCCTGGACGTCAGTCATCTGCGGACCGACCCCCGGCTCGGGCTGACGGAGGCCGAGGTCGAACTGCACCTGGAGACGAAGGGCCCGGCGCACTGCGGCGAGGTCGGCCGGGCGCTGCACGACGCCGGGTACACCGTCATCGACTGAGCCGCTCCCCTCACCCCGCCCACGGCCGGGCCCGGGCCGCCGGCTCCGGGCCTTCGGCCTCGACGCCGGGCCTCCGGTTCCGGCTCCCGTCCGGGCCGGAAACCTTCCGATCACTCGTTCGGGTAAGTCCATTGTGAGACGCGATACATCGCGTTATGGTGTGTCGCGAGCCGCCGCCGCGATTTCGCCATGGGGCGGAACGAAAAGTGCAAACCTAGGCTTTCCGAAGAATCCCCGACGACGTGGAGACTCATATGCCAGGCGCCATCTATGCCGAAGGCCTGGTGAAGACCTTCGGTGACGTAAAGGCTCTGGACGGCGTCGACCTCGACGTGCCGCAGGGCACGGTCCTGGGCCTGCTCGGGCCCAACGGCGCGGGCAAGACCACCGCTGTCCGCTGTCTGACCACCTTGCTGCGCCCCGACCGGGGCCGGGCGGTGGTCGCCGGCTTCGACGTGCTCAGGCAACCCGACGACGTACGCCGCTCGATCGGCCTGTCCGGCCAGTTCGCCGCGGTCGACGAGTACCTCACCGGCCGCGAGAACCTTCAGATGGTCGGCCGGCTCTACCAGATGAGAGCCGGTGCGGCGAAGGCGCGGGCCGCCGAGCTGCTCGACCGGTTCGATCTCGCGGACGCCGCCGACCGCACCGCCAAGACCTACTCCGGAGGCATGCGCCGCCGCCTCGACCTGGCCGCCGCGCTGGTGGTCTCGCCGCCCGTGATGTTCATGGACGAGCCGACGACCGGCCTCGACCCGCGCAACCGCCAACTGCTGTGGGAGGTGATCAAGCAACTGGTCTCCGACGGCACGACCCTGCTGCTGACCACGCAGTACCTCGAGGAGGCCGACCATCTGGCGCACGACATCGCGGTCGTCGACCACGGCCGGGTCATCGCCCGCGGCACCTCCGACGAGCTCAAGGCCCGCACCGGCGGCGAGCGCGTGGAGGTCGTGGTGCACGAACGCGACCACATCACGACGGCACAGGAGGTGCTCTCCGGCTTCGGCAAGGGCGAGACCACCGTCGAACAGCACACCCGCAAACTCACCGTGCCGGTGACCGGCGGCGCGAAGCTGCTCGCCGAGGTCATCCGCGAGCTCGACGCCCGCGGCATCGAGATCGACGACATCGGCCTGCGCCGCCCCACCCTCGACGACGTCTTCCTGTCCCTGACCGGACACGTTGCCGAGGCGAAGGCGGAGGAGAGCGAAACCCGGGGACAGGGCAAGAAGGAGACCGTCGGATGAGCGCCGTGAACGATTCCCTGGTCATCGCCCGAAGGAATCTGATCAGGATGAGCCGGATCCCGGAGATGATCATTTTCGGGCTGATCCAGCCGATCATGTTCGTGGTGCTGTTCACGTACGTCTTCGGCGGCTCGATGAACGTCGGGGGCTCGACCGATCCCGACGTGTACAAGAACTTCCTGATGGCGGGCATCTTCGCGCAGACGGTCACCTTCGCGACCGCCGGAGCCGGCGCGGGCATCGCCGACGACATGCACAAGGGCCTGATCGACCGCTTCCGCTCGCTGCCCATGGCACGCGGCGCGGTCCTGACCGGCCGGACCATCGCCGACCTCGCCCAGACCGCTCTGACCCTGCTCGTCCTGGCCGTCGTCGCGCTGCTGGTGGGCTGGCGCCCCGGCTTCGCGGAGCCCACCAACTTCGGCAGGATCCTGGCCGGCTTCGGGCTGCTGCTGCTCCTCGGCTACGCCTTCACCTGGATCGGCGCCCTCATCGGCCTGACGGTCCGCACCCCCGAGGCGGCCACCTCCGGAGGTCTGATCTGGCTCTTCCCGGTCACCTTCATCTCCAACGCGTTCGTGGACTCCTCGCAGATGGCGTCCTGGCTGCAACCGGTCGCCGAGTGGAACCCGTTCAGCGCCACCGTCCAGGCGTGCCGCAAGCTCTTCGGCGACCCCGGGGTCTCACCGTCCGACGCGTGGCCGATGGCCCATCCCGTCTGGGCCTCGCTCATCTACTCGGTGGTGATCATCGCGATCTTCCGCACGCTCGCGGTGCGCAAGTACCGCTCGGCGACGGCGTGAGGGGGTGCTCCCTCCGAGTCGGCGATGCGGTGACGCGGCGCGGGCGGGCGGGAGCGGGGGCCGGGAGCGGGGCCCCGGCGCGACGAAACCCCCGGCGGCACGAGGCGCCGGGGGCTCGTCGGAAGGCCCGCGAAGGGACCGGAAAGAGACCGGAAGGGGAAAAGGTCCGGGAGGACGCGCCGGCTCAGCCGTCGTAGGGCACGGCCTTGAGGATGCGCACGGAGGCCTTCTTGCCGTTCGGCAGCTCGTACTCCGCGTCCTCGCCGACCTTGTGACCGATCACGCCGGTGCCCAGCGGGGACTGCGGCGAGTAGGTCTCGATGTCGGAGCTCGCGTACTCGCGCGAGGCGAGCAGGAAGGTCATGGTGTCGTCCTCGTCGCCGTCGAAGGCGATCGTCACGACCATGCCGGGCGCCACCGCACCGTCCGCGGAGGCCGGAGCCTCGCCGACCTTGGCGTTCTCGAGAAGCTGGGTCAGCTGGCGCACACGGAGCTCCTGCTTGCCCTGCTCCTCCTTGGCCGCGTGGTACCCACCGTTCTCGCGCAGGTCCCCCTCCTCGCGCGCCGCGGCGATCTTCTGGGCGATCTCCGTGCGCGCAGGACCAGTAAGGTACTCAAGCTCGACCTTGAGCTTGTTGTACGCCTCCTGGGTCAGCCAGGTGACGGACTCGCTGGTCTGGGTCACAGGTGCTCCTCGTCGGTACTGGGAAGTCAAAGCATCGCCCTACCCACAAGCATGTTCCTCAGGTGATGGGCGAAACCACGAGCCTAACAATTCAGTGGCCGTAGGGGGAGGACATAAGCCACCAGAATTACGTCGGCGCAGGTCAGCGTGCACGTTTTGCGGAGGAATCCGGCCCTGTGGGCGACCCGGGGTCAGTCCGCGTGGCAGCCGAGCAGCTCGGCCGTCGTGCCCTTCGCCGTCGTGCGCAGCGTGACCACCTTGTCGATGCGCGAGTCCGCGCCGGAGAAGCGGAAGTCCGCCCGGCCCACCTCGGCGCCCTCGGCGGACTGCGAGCGCACCGTGCAGTAACCGCTCGTGCCGGAGTCCTTGCGGACCTCCAGATGGACTTCCACGGCGTCGTCCGAGGTCGCCTTGAACGCGATCACCTCGGCGCTGATCTTGTTCTGGCCGACGTAGTGGTAGGCGAAGTAGCCCATCAGGGCCAGGAGCAGCGCGCCCAGGACGGCGCCGGCGATCTTGAGCTTGTGGTCGGCGCGCTCGTCCGAGGAACGGCCGTAGCGGCCCTCGGGCAGGCGCGTGCTCGCCGTGCTCATGATCGTCCTCTCGGCGCGGAATTTTTCGTCCCCCGGTTCGGTCACTATAGAAGCCTGCGATCGCGCCGGGTCACTCCGGGCGCCGACTGACCGAGGATTGAGTCTTGACTGACCAGCTGCGACTGATGGCCGTCCACGCCCACCCCGACGACGAGTCGAGCAAGGGCGCGGCCACCATGGCGAAGTACGTATCCGAGGGGGTGGACGTGCTGGTCGTGACCTGCACGGGCGGGGAGCGCGGCTCCATCCTCAATCCCAAGCTTCAGGGCGACACGTACATCGAGGAGCACATCCACGAGGTGCGCAAGAAGGAGATGGACGAGGCCAGGGAGATCCTCGGCGTCAAGCAGGAATGGCTCGGCTTCGTCGACTCCGGGCTGCCCGAGGGCGACCCGCTGCCGCCGCTGCCCGAGGGCTGCTTCGCCCTGGAGGACGTCGACGTGGCGGCCGGCGAGCTGGTGAAGCAGATCCGCTCCTTCCGTCCCCAGGTGATCACCACCTACGACGAGAACGGCGGCTACCCGCACCCCGACCACATCATGACCCACAAGATCTCGATGGTGGCCTTCGAGGGCGCGGACGACACCGAGAAGTACCCCGAGGCAGAGTTCGGGCCCGCGTACCGTCCGGTGAAGCTGTACTACAACCAGGGCTTCAACCGTCCCCGCACCGAGGCGCTGCACAACGCGCTGCTCGAGCGCGGCATGGAGTCGCCCTACGGCGAGTGGCTCAAGCGCTGGGCGGAGTTCGGACAGCGCGAGCGCACGCTCACCACGCACATCCCGTGCGCCGACTTCTTCGAGATCCGCGACAAGGCGTTGATCGCCCACGCCACGCAGATCGACCCCGACGGCGGCTGGTTCCGCGTTCCGATGGACGTCCAGCGGGAGGTCTGGCCGACGGAGGAGTACGAGCTCGCGAAGTCCCGCGTCGACACCTCCCTCCCCGAGGACGACCTCTTTGCGGGCATCCGCGACAATGCCTGACATGAGCGCAAGCGTGAGCCTGGCAATGACGCACCTCGTCCCCCTCGCCAAGGAGGTCGACGAGAACAAGGTCACCCCCGGCGTCCTCGGCTTCATCGTCTTCGCGGCGATGGCGGTGGCGGTGTGGGGCCTGATGAGGTCCATGAGCAAGCACATGGGCAAGGTCGACTTCAAGGAGCCGGCGGACCCGGAGAGCGCCTCCGACGGCACGACGGCGAACGCCTCCGCGGCCGCCGCGCCGGGCACGAAGGCCGGCGGCAGGACGACGGACAGGCCCACCTCGGCCGGCTGAGCACCCGCCGCCGGCGACCGACGCCGGCGGCCGGTGCGCGCGACGAGCCGACGAGCGGCGCGCGCGGGGGCGGGGGCAGGGGTACCGGCACCCGCCCCGACCCGCCGACGTCGCGCCGCACCCTCGCTCACGCCACGTCGATGTCACGTCACGTCGGCGTCACGCCACGTCGACGCCGGGTCACGCCGCCGCCGGGCGTGCCCGCTGCCCGGAGCCCCGCACGGCGGCCGACGCCCGCCCGGGCCGTACCCGCGCGGTGCGGGTCAGTTCGGGGGCGGGTCCACTGCCACGCCCATCACCTCGCGGGCGGCTCTGCCCGGGACCAGACCGAGGCGCCAGGCCTGCCAGCCCGACTCCAGGCGCACCCCTCGCTCCAGCAGCAGGCCGTAGGCCTCCAGGCACTCGGTGAGTCCGGTGTCGCGCAACGGGTGGTCCGCCCGGGCCAGCACGGCCAGCTCCTCCTGCGCCACCGCCGTCCCGACCTCCACGCCGCCCGGCGCCGCGTACGGGAGCAGGGTGCAGCGCAGGAAGCGCGCCCAGTCCTCGCCGCGCCGGTCGCCGTAGGACGCGAACAGCGCCGCCGCCTCCTCGCACAGGGCCAGCGCGGCCTGGGCCCGCGCGTTGCCCGCGTCGACGATCGCGAGCTCCAGGCAGGTCCAGGCCTCGCCGTGGGCGACCCCGATGCGCTGGAAGTCGGCGCGGGCGTCCACCAGGAGCTGACGGGCGAACCCGGAGTTGCGCAGTGAGCCGGTCTGGGCGGCGCGCTGGTCGCGGGTGACCCGGGCCGAGTGGTGGCGGGCGCAGGCCAGACCGTAGACGTCCCGCATCCGGGAGAACAGGGAGCGGGAACGTTCCAGCTCGCGCACGGCGTGGTCCAGGTCGCCGGTCTCCTCCAGGGCCAGGCCCAGGTAGTAGACCGTCCACGCCTCGCCGCGCGCGTCCTCGTTGTCCCGGTGGCGGGCCGCCGCCCGGCGCAGGTCCTCCGCGGCCGGGCCGGGATCGCCGGCGATCAGCCGGGCCCGGGCGAGCTGGGTGCCGGCCCAGGCCTCGCCCCGGGCGTCGCGGGTGCGGCCGTACAGGTCGAGGGCCCGGCGCAGGTCGCCCTGCGCCCGCTCGACGTCGCCGCGCCGCAGGTGCAGCTGCCCCAGCTGGAAGTGCGCCCAGGCCTCGCCGTGCACGGAGCCGCCCTCACGGTGCAGGACCAGGGAGCGGGTGAGGAGGTCCAGGGCCTCGGCCAGATGCGCCCGGTCGCGTTCCACCGCCGCCAGGGCGTGCATCGTCCAGGCGCGGTCGGTGGCCAGCTCGGGCGCGGCCTGAAGCTCCATCGCCTCCCGCAGCTTCGCCGCCGCCTCGGTGAGCTGGCCCTGATGGTGCAGGGTGATGCCCAGCGAGCACAGGGCGCGTGCCGCGCCCGCGTCGTGATGGGCCTGGAGGTAGAGGTCGACGACCGAGCTCAGGGTCGTGCGGGCCTTGTCCAGCTCGCCCAGCTGACGCGCCGCGATGCCGGTGCGCCACTGCACCGAGCGCACCAGCAGGTCCTGGCCGACCGACTGGGCCAGTTCGCTGATCTCGCCGAGCCGGTACAGGTCTCCGCGCAGCAGGCAGTAGTCGCACAGATCGCCCAGCAGGCTCATCACGGCGTTCTGGTCGACGCCCTCGGCGTGCCGCAGCGTCGCCGTGATGAAGCTCGACTCGTCGTCCAGCCAGCGCAGCGCCTCGTCGAGGGAGGTGAAGCCGTGCGGGGTGAACCGGTCCGAGCGGGTCGACATGTTCCCGTCGACCAGCCGCAGCACCGAGTCGGCGAGCTCGGCGTAGCTGACGATCAGGCGTTCCTGCGCCGCCGCTCGCTCGCTCTGCGGCTCCTCGTCCTGGAGCCGGGCCTGGGCGAAGGCGCGGACCAGGTCGTGCAGGCGGTAGCGGTCGCCGCGGACGTGGTCGACGAGTCCGGCGTCGGCGAGGGCGGTGAGATGGCGGGCCGCCTCCGCGCGGTCGGTGGCGAGCAGCGCGGCGGCCGCCGCCGCGCCGAGGGAGGCCCGTCCGGCCAGCGCGAGCCGGCGCAGGAGGGTGCGGGCCGCGTCCGGCTGGTCGGTGTAGCGCAGCCACAGCGCCCGCTCCACGGGCTGCACCGGGCCGTACGCGCCGAGGTCCGCCGCCAGCGCCCGCGGCGAGCGCGGGCCGAGGGAGGAGCCCGCCACGCGCAGCGCCAGCGGCAGCCCGCCGCACAGCCGGGTGATCCGGTCGGCGGACTCGGCGTCGTAGGGCCCGGATAGGTCCTGCGCTGCCGCGGCCAGCAGTTCCTCCGCGCCCGCGGCGTCCAGGGGCCGCACGGCGAGCTCGTGCACCCAGGGGGACAGCTCGGGGGGCAGCGCGAGCGGGGAGCGGGCGGTCACCAGGACCAGGCTCTCGGAGCGCTCGGGGACGAGCGCGCGGACCTGCTCGGGGTCCGAGGCGTCGTCGAGGACGATCGTGACCGGCAGCCCGGTCAGATGCTGGTGGTACAGCTCGCCGAGCCGCTTGACCTGCTGTTCCGCCGAGGAGCGCTCGCGGAAGAGGAGCTGCTCGCGGGGTGCGCCGAGACGGTTCAGCAGATGCAGCAGGGCGTCCCGGGTGGGCAGCCGCCGCTCCCGCGCGCCGTCTCCGCGCAGGTCCACCACGCACGCGCCGCGGAACTGGTCGCGCAGATCGTGCGCGGCGCGTACCGCGAGCGTGGTGCGGCCGCTGCCGGGGTCGCCGTGCAGCACGACCACGGTGGGCCGGGTGCCGGTGCCGGCCCGTGAGGCCTGCACCCACTGCCGGATCTGCGCGAGTTCCGTCCTGCGTCCGGCGAACGGGCCCGCGAGCTCGGGCAGTTGGGCGAACGACTGCTCCAGCACGGTCCGCCCGCGGGCCGCCGCGCTCTTGTCGGTGCCGCGCAGCCGCGGCCCGGGGAGCTTCTTCGAGCCGGTCGTCGCCCGCAGCACCCGCTGCTGGTCCAGGAAGGGCCGGATGCCGCGCACCTCCAGCGCCGTGAGCCACTGCAACCGCAACTGTTCGGCGCCGCCGGGCTGTCCCGCCTCGCCGGCCCGGTGGTGGGCGGCCGGCAGATGCGTGCCGGCCACCTTGACGACGGTCGCGGCGGCCCCGACGACCCCGACGGTCACCCCCGCGCCCAGAGCCGCGCCCGCCCCGGTGCCGAGCGCGAGGTCCGCGACCGTGGCCGTCACGGCGGCGACGCCCGCCACCAGCAGGGGAGTTCGGCCGCCCTCGCGTGCGTAGCGCTGCGCGAAGCTGATGCGCCGGGCCTCCGTCTCGTCCAGGGCGCGCGCGTACGCCTCGTACTCCTCGGCGGCGGTCTGCGCCATGTCGTCCAGCGCGCCGCGCGCCCGCGTCATCAGCGCCTGCCGGTCGGCGCGCCCCCCGGACCGGCGCACCTCCTCCTCCACGGCCCGCGCCAACAACCGCTCGGCGTCCGCCCTATGACCGTCCCGCATCTACCGTCCCCCTCCGGCGGTCACCGCTTTCCTTGGTCAAGTGTGCTGCGGCCGGCCGCGCGGCGCGAGAGGGCGGGGGCCCGGCGATCGCCGCCCGGGAATCGGGGGCGTCCTGCCGGACGTCCGTCAGGCCAGGACGCCGAGGCTCCACTCCAGGACCGCCGCGGCGCTGTGCATCTTCGCCTCGGCCTGGGTGAACGCGATCGAGCGCGGTCCGTCCAGCACGGCGGCGGTGACTTCGTCGCCCCGGTGCGCGGGCAGATCGTGCATGAAGACCGCGTCGGGGCTGGCTTCCATGACGGCCTCGTCGACCCGGAAGGGAACGAACTCCTCGCGCCAGTCGGGGGAGTCCTTCGACGTGCCGGTGGTCTGCCACCGCGTCGTGTAGACGACGTCGACGTCCTTGGGCATGGCGACGGTGTCGTGCTGCTCGGTGACGGTGGAGCCGTGGCGGGCCGCCAGCTCCTCGGCCCGTGCCAGGATCTCCGGATCGAGGCCGTAGCGCCTCGGGGTCCGCAGGTGGAACTCGGTTCCGGGGTAGCGCGGAAGGGCGAGAGCCAGAGCGGCGGCGGTGTTGTTGCCTTCGCCCATGTAGAGCACCCGCCGTCCGGTCAGGTCTCCGAAGTGCCCGGCCATGGCGGTCAGATCGGTCAGCGCCTGCGTCGGATGCTCCTGCGCCGCCATGGCGTTCACCACCGCCATCCGGTCCTGGGAGGCCAGCGCGCGCAGCTCCTCGACGCTGCCCACCGTGCGCGCGACCAGGGCGTCCAGCATGCCTCCCAGGACCCGGCCGGTGTCCGCGGCGGTCTCGCCCGTGTTGACCTGGAGATCGTGCGGGCCGTAGGTGATCAGGCGCGCGCCGAGCCGGAGGGCCGCGGAGGAGAACGCCGTACGCGTGCGCGTCGACGTGGCGCGGAAGTAGACGCCGACGACGGCGCCGCGCAGGGTCTCGTCCGGCCACGCGCCGGAGGCGAACCGGGCTCCTCTGTCCACGATGCGGTACAGGTCGGCATCGGGGATGTCGACCAGCGAGATGAGGTGGTTACGGGCCATTGCGCGACTCCTGTGCATAGCGGGCTTGGCAATGTAGGGGCGCCGTTTATCAGGGCGGTATCGGCGTCGCAGCCGCGTCGGATGAGCGTGCGATAACAGGCTGAAAGTGCTGCTCCCTACGGTCGGGCACCGTGTCGGACGTGCATGTGCGCCCCGGCCTTACGAGTTGTCGACGAAGGACAGGAGCCAGCAGCGTGGACCGTCGTGCGACGCGCAATCCGATCGGGTCGAGCCTGGGAGGCGATGGGGCGGCGATGTCGCTGCCCGCACTGGTCGAGGCGCAGGTGCGGCGGGCTCCCGGGCACCCGGCCGTCGTCTTCGGACCGACCGCGCTCAGCTATGCCGAACTCGACCGTCGGGCCAACCGGCTGGCCCGACGGCTCATCGAGGCCGGAACGGGCCCCGAGGACGTCGTGGCGCTCGCCGTGCCGAGGTCGGCGGACGCCGTGGTCGCCCTGCTGGCCGTGCTGAAGACCGGGGCGGCGTACCTGCCGGTCGACCCGCGCTACCCCGCCCGGCGGATCGCGTTCATGCTGGGCGACGCCCGTCCCTCGGTCGTGCTCACGACCGCCGCCACCCGCGCCCTGCTGCCCGGCTCCACGGCCCCTGTCCTCCTGCTGGACGACATCGACCTGACCTCCGGCGACGACAGCGCCCCCGGCGTCACGGTCCGTCCGGACAACGCGGCCTACGTCATCTACACGTCCGGCTCCACGGGACTGCCCAAGGGCGTGGTCGTGCCGCACTCGGGCGTCGTGAACCACATGCTGTGGCAGGCCGACCGCTGGAGCGTCGACGCGTCGGACGTCGTCCTCGCCCGGACCGCGTTCAGCTTCGACGCGTCCGGCTCGGAGATCTGGCTGCCCCTGATCGCCGGCGCGACGATCTGCATGGCGCCCGACGACGTGGTGGGCCTGCCGCACCTGCTGATCGAGTACGCCGCCGCACACGGCGTCACCGTCGCCCAGTTCGTTCCGTCGCTGCTGGCGGTCGCGCTGCCCGCGATCCGCGACACCTCCGGTCTCGCCCTGCGCCTGCTCTTCGTCGCGGGAGAAGTGCTGCCGCCCTCCCTGGCGGACGAGGTCGTCACCAAGCTGGACCTGCGACTCGGCCACCACTACGGCCCGACCGAAGCGTCGATCGACGTGACGGCGTTCGAGGTGCGGCCCGGCAGGAGCCACCGGAACGTTCCCATCGGGTCCCCGGTCGCCAACACCCGGGTGCACGTCCTCGACGGCGCGCTGCGCCCGGTGGGACCCGGTGAGGAGGGCGAGCTCTACGTCGAGGGCGTCCAGCTCGCCCGCGGCTACCTGGGCCGGGCCGGCCTGACGGCCCTGCGGTTCGTCGCCTCCCCGTTCGCCGAGGGCGAGCGCATGTACCGGACCGGGGACCTGGCGAGGTGGAACGCCGACGGCCTCCTCGAATTCGCGGGCCGGGCCGACGACCAGGTGAAGATCCGCGGCTTCCGGATCGAACTGGGCGAGATCGAGGCGGCCGTCACGGAACTGGCCGAGGTGTCCGGGGCGGCCGTGACCGTGCACGAGGGCCGTCCGGGACAGCAACGCCTCGTCGCGTACGTCGTGGGCGCGGTCGAGGCCGCCACGGTGCAGGAGCGGCTGGCCGCCAGGCTGCCCGAGCACATGGTGCCCTCGGTGTACGTGATGCTCGACGAGCTGCCGCTCGCGCCGAACGGCAAGCTGGACCGCGCCGCGCTGCCGGCCCCGGAACTCACCGCCGCAGCCGGCCGCGCGCCCCGAACGGCCGCCGAGGAGGTCCTCGCCGGACTCTTCGCCGACGTCCTGGGCCTCGACCGCGTCGGCGCCGACGACGGGTTCTTCGACCTCGGCGGCGACTCGCTCCTCGCCGCCCGGCTGATCAGCCGCATCCGCACCGCGTTCGACCGCGAGGTGTCGGTCCGCGCCCTCTTCGAGGCGCCCACCGTCGCCGGTCTGGCCGCCCGTCTCGACGAGGCCGGAGCGGCCCGGCCACCGCTGACCCGCGGCGAGCGCCCCGACCCCATGCCGCTGTCGCACGCGCAGCGCGGCCTGTGGTTCCTGCACCGGCTCGAAGGCGCGAGCGCCACCTACAACATCCCCCTCGTGCTGCGGCTGACCGGAGAGGTGGACGCCGAGGCGCTCCGCGCCGCCGTCCGCGACGTCTCCCGACGGCACGAGACCCTGCGGACGGTGTTCCCGGAGACGGACGGCGTCGCCCGCCAGGACGTGCTCGACACGCTCGCCGCGCTCACCGTCGTCAGCACCCCCGACATCGACGGCGCGGTGCTCGCGGCGGCCCGCCACCCGTTCGACCTGCACAGCGAGGCGCCGCTGCGAGCCACCCTGTTCTCGCGGCCCGGCACGGACGAACACGCCCTCCTGCTCCTGATGCACCACATCGCGAGCGACGGCTGGTCCGAACGCCCGCTGATCGAGGACCTGTCCCTGGCCTACGCCGCCCGTCGCGTCGGCGGCGAACCGGTCTGGGACGAACTGCCGGTGACCTACGCCGACTTCACCCTCTGGCAGGGCGAGGCGGACGGCGTCGGCTTCTGGCGGACCGCGCTCGCCGGGCTGCCGCAGCGCGTCGAGCTCCCCACCGACCGGCCCCGGCCTCCGGCCGCGAGCTTCCGCGGTGACGAGGTGCGCACCCACCTCGACGCCGAGCTGCACCGGGCGGCCACCGTGCTCGCCCGCTCCACCGGCCGCACCGTCTTCATGGTGGTGCAGGCCGCTCTCGCCGCGCTCATGACCCGGCTCGGCGCCGGCGCCGACATCCCGCTCGGCACCCCGACCGCCGGACGGCCCGACGAGCAACTCGACGGCCTCGTCGGCTCCTTCGTCAACACCCTCGTGCTGCGCACCGACACCTCGGGCGACCCGACCTTCCGTGAACTCCTGGACCGGGTGCACGGCACGGCCGCGGCCGCCTACCCGCACCAGGACGTGCCGTTCGACCGGCTGGTCGAAGCGCTCAACCCGGCCCGGTCCCTCTCGCACCACCCGCTCTTCCAGGTGATGCTCACCTTCGAGACCCTCGGCACGGCCGCACCCGCCCTGCCCGGTCTCACCGTCGAGGTGGACGAAGTCCCCACCGGCGTCGCCAAGTTCGATCTCGACCTGCGCCTGCGGGAGCGCTTCTCCGACACCGGCGTTCCGGCCGGAGTGGACGTGGTCGCCGAGTACGCGACCGACCTCTTCGACGGCTCCTCGGTCGACACGCTCATCGCCCGGCTCGCCCGGCTGCTGCGTGCCGCCGTGGCCGACCCCGAACGCCGGATCTCCACGATCGACCTGCTCACCGCGGACGAACGCGCCGTGCTCCAGGGCCGACGCGAACGGGTCGTCGACGAGCACGGCGAGCCGGTGCCCGACGGCGTGGTCGGCGTCCTCGACGGCGCCCCGGCCCGGTACACCCCCGACGGCCGTCTCGAGCGCCTGTGCGCGCCCGTCCTCGTCGGGGGAGCCCCGGTCGACGTGTCCCGCACCGTCGGGACCCTGCTCGCCCACCCCGCGCTCGTCGACGCGACGGTGACGGACGGTCTCGTCGCCTACGTCGTGACCGCCCCCGGCCTCTCCGTGCGCTCCGTCGACCTTCGCGACCACCTCGCCCGTGTGCTGCCCGACTTCCTCGTGCCGGACGCCTACGTCACCGTCGCCGAGCTGCCGCGCACCGAGGACGGCCGTCTCGACGTCGCCGCACTGCCCTCTCCGGCCGTCGAGGACCCCGCATCGACGGGCTCCTTCGAGGAAGAGCTGCTGACCTCGCTCTTCGCCGAGGTGCTCGGCCTGCCCGAGGTGGGCCCGAACCAGGGCTTCTTCGACCTCGGCGGCGACAGCATCGTCTCCATCAAGCTGGTCAGCCGTGCCCGGAAGGCGGGGCTGCGCATCACGCCGCGGGACGTCTTCGAGCACAAGACCGTCGCCCGCATCGCCGCCGCCGCCCGCACGGCCGCCCCCGCCGTCCCCCTCGCCCAGGACGTCGCCACGGGCCCGCTGCTGCCCACACCGGTCATGGCGGACCTGCGCGACCTCGGCGGCCCCGTCGACGGCTACCACCAGTCGATGCTGCTCGTCGTGCCGGCCGGGCTCGGCGCCGAGCGTCTGACCGCCGCGCTCCAGGCCGTCCTCGACCGGCACGACGCGCTCCGGCTGACCCTGGACCAGGAGGGGGGACTCGGCATCCCCGCGCCGGGCGGCGTCACGGCGACCGTCCGCCGCGTGGACGCCGCCGGCGCCGGCGCCGACGCGCTGCGCGAGGCGATCGACGAGCACGGCAGGGCCGCCCAGGCGGAACTGGACCCCCACCGGGGCGACCTGGTGCGCGCGGTGTGGTTCGACGCCGGGACGGAGCCCGGGCGGCTGCTGCTGCTCGTGCACCACCTCGCCGTGGACGGCGTCTCGTGGCAGCCCCTCCTCGGCGACCTTCGGGCCGCCTGGGAGGGAGAGGCCCTCGAACCGGTCGGGACCTCGTTCCGGCGCTGGAGCGCGCTCCTCACGGAGGAGGCGCACCGGCGCACCGGCGAACTGCCCTTCTGGCGATCGGTGCTGGAGACGCCCGACCCGCTCCTCGGCGACCGGCCCCTGGACCCGGCGACCGACGTCCGGGCCGACGCCGGGACGCTCACGCTCACCCTGCCGGCCGACGTCACCGAAGCGCTGCTCACCTCGGTCCCCGCCGCCGTCCACGCGGGAGTGCGGGACGTGCTGGTCACCGGCCTGGCGCTGGCCGTCGCCGCGTGGCGCGGCCGGCGCGGAGCCGACGCGGGCGCGCTGCTCCTCGAACTGGAGGGGCACGGCCGCGAGGACATCGTGCCGGGCCTGGACCTCAGCCGTACGGTCGGCTGGTTCACCAGCGCGTTCCCCGTCCGCGTCGACCCGGGCGGCGCGGACGGCGTCCGCGCGCTGAAGCGGGTCAAGGAGCAGCTGCACGCGGTGCCCGGCAACGGCATCGGATACGGGTTGCTGCGGCACCGCAACGCGGGCACCGCCGGGGAACTGGCGGCGTACGGCCGCCCCCAGCTGGGATTCAACTACCTGGGCCGTCACGACGCTCCGGCACTCGCCGACTGGGCGCCCGCGCCCGAGGCTCCCGCGCTCGGCGCGGGCTTCGACGACGCCGCGCCGCTCGGCCTGGCCCTCGAACTCGACGCCGTGACCGTCGACCACGCCCACGGGGCACGGCTCGTGGCGACCTGGACCTGGTCGCAGGCCCTGCTGGCCGAGGACGACGTGCGCGAGCTGGCGCACGGCTGGTTCGCCTCGCTCACCGAGCTCGCGGCCGTCGAAGGCGGCGGACTGACCCCGTCCGACCTGCCCCTCGTGGACCTCTCCCAGGGCGACATCGAGGCGCTGGAAGGGGCACTGCCGTCCCTGGCCGACGTGCTGCCGCTCGCCCCGCTCCAGGAGGGCCTGCTCTTCCACTCCCTGTACGACTCGGGCGCCGACCTCTACGCCGTCCAGGAGGTCTTCGCGCTGAGCGGCCCGCTGGACCCCGGAGCGCTGCGCACCGCGGCGTCCACCCTGCTCGACCGCTACCCGAACCTGCGGGCGGGCTTCCACCACGAGGGCCTGCCCCGGCCCGTCCAGGTGATCGTCGACGGCCTCGAACTGCCGTGGCGGGAGGCCGACCTCTCAAGACTCGCCGGGGCCGAGCGCGAGCCCGCCCTCGCCCGGATCGTGGCCGAGGCGCGCGCGGAGCGCTTCGACCTGGCCCGGCCGCCGCTGCTGCGCTTCACCCTGGTCAGGCTCGCCGAGGACGAGCACCGGCTGGTCGTCGTCAACCACCACATCCTCTTCGACGGCTGGTCCATGCAGGTGCTGCTCGACGAGCTGTTCGCGCTCTACCGCGGCGAGACCCTCCCCGAGCCCGCCGCGTTCCGCGACCACCTGGCCTGGATGGCGCGACAGGACCGTACGGCGGCGCACGAGGCCTGGCGGAACGCGCTCGACGGGCTCGCCGCACCGACCCTCCTCGCCGAGCCGGGCACGGCGGCGCCCGCCCGCCCCCTCCAGGTCTTCTGCGACCTGCCCGACACCGTGTCCGAGCGGCTCCAGGACCGGCTGCGCGAGGACGGGATCACCCTCAACACCGTCGTCCAGGCCCTGTGGAGCCTGCTGCTCCGCACCCGCACCGGACAGCAGGACGTGGTGTTCGGCTCCACGTACTCCGGGCGGTCCGCGGAGCTGGCCGGCAGCGAGGCGATGGTCGGCATGTTCATCAACACGCTGCCCGTTCGCGTCCGGCTCGACGCGACGGAGTCCCTGCGACGGCTGATGCAGCGCGTCCAGGACGAGCAGTCCCGGCTGATCGCGCACCAGTACCTCGGACTCAACGACGTACAGCGGCTCCGGGGACAGGGCGACCTGTTCGACACGCTGACCATCGTCGAGAACTACCCGCACGACGACGTGTGGGAGCCCGCGCCCGGCCTGCGCGCGAGCGCGCTGGAGGACCACGACGCCACCCACTACCCGCTGACGCTGTCGGTGCTCCCGGGGGCGCGGCCGACACTGCGCCTGGAGTACCGGCCGGACCTGCTGGACGGTGCGCAGATCGACGTGCTCGCCGCCGACCTCGTCCGCCTGTTCACCGCTTTCGTCGACGACGCCTCCGTGCCCGTGGGCGAACTCGTCCGGACGCAACCGGCCGTGGCCGCCGCCGCTCTCGCCGCCCCGCCCGCCGCCGAACCGGTCACGGCGCCGGCGGACGGTCCGGCCGACGCCGCCGCGGTCGCCGTGCCCCTCTCCTTCCGTGCGCCGCGCACCCCGGAGCAGGAGATCCTCTGCGGTCTCTTCTCCGCCGTGCTCGGCGTGCCGACCGTCGGCATCGACGACAGCTTCTTCGACCTCGGCGGCCACTCGCTCACCGCGATCCGCCTGCTCAGCCGCATCCGCTCGATGTTCGACGTGGAACTGACCATCCGGCACCTGTTCGAGGCGCCCACCGTCGCCGAACTCGCCGAACGGATGACGGGCGCCGAGCAGTCCCGGCTCGCCCTCGGCCCCATGCCGCGGCCGGAGCACGTCCCCGTCTCGGCGGCGCAGTGGCGCCTGTGGTTCCTGTACCGGCTCGAAGGCCGCAGCGCCACCTACACCGTGCCGCTGCTGCTGCGCATGTCGGGAGCCCTCGACCGGGAGGCCCTCGAAGCCGCTCTCGGCGACATGGTGGCGCGGCACGAGAGCCTGCGCACCCGCTTCCCCGAAGTGGACGGGCAGCCCCACCAGCTGATCGTCGACGCCGAGCAGCCGGACGTCACCCTGGTCGAGACCGACGAGGACGGGCTCGCCGAGCAACTCGCCGTCGCCACCCGGTACGGCTTCGACCTCGCCACCGAACTGCCGCTGCGCGTCACCTTGTTCCGGCTCTCGCAGACCGAGCACGTCCTGCTCTTCCTGCTGCACCACATCGCCAGTGACGGCTGGTCCGACGCGCCCTTCGCGCGGGACCTCTCCGTCGCGTACGGCGCCCGGACCGAGGGGCGGGCGCCGGCCTGGCCCGCGCTGCCCGTCCAGTACGCCGACTACACGCTCTGGCAGCGCGAGCTGCTCGGTTCCGAGAACGACCCGCAGAGCCTGCTGTCACAGCAGCTCGCCTACTGGCGGAAGACGCTCGCCGGGCTCCCGGAGCAGCTGGAGCTGCCCACCGACCGGCCGCGGCCGTCCGCCGCGAGCTTCCGCGGCGAGGAGGTCCACTTCGAGCTCGACGCCGACCTGCACGCCCGGCTGCTCGAACTCGCCCGCCACACCAACACCACGCTCTTCATGGTGTTCCAGGCGGCGGTGGCCGCGTTGCTCACCCGGCTCGGCGCCGGCGACGACATCCCGCTCGGCGGCGTCATCGCCGGACGGACCGACGAGGCGCTCGACGAACTGATCGGCTTCTTCGTCAACACCCTGGTGCTGCGCACCGACACCTCGGGGAACCCGACCTTCCGGGAACTCCTCGCCCGGGTCCGGGAGACCGACCTGGCCGCGTACGCGCACCAGGACGTGCCGTTCGAGCGGCTGGTCGAGGTGCTCAACCCGACCCGCTCCCTCGCGCACCACCCGCTGTTCCAGGTCATGATCCTGTTCCAGAACAACGCCGAGGCGGACCTGAGCCTGCCCGGTCTGCGGGCCGGTCTGGAGGACGTCGGCTCCGGCGTCGCCAAGTTCGACCTCGACTTCGACATGCAGGAGAAGCACGGCCCCGACGGCGAGCCCGCCGGTCTGTCGGGGCTGGTCGAGTACGCCACCGACCTCTTCGACCGGTCCACCGTGCAGGACGTCGTCGACCGGCTCGCCCGGCTGCTGAAGGCGGTCGTCGCCGACCCCGACCAGCGGCTGTGGCGGACGGACATCCTGGCCCCGGCGGAACACCGGGAACTGCTGGAGCAGTGGACCGCACCCGTTCCGCCGTCCGAGCGGACCACCGTGCCCGCGCTCTTCGAGGCCGCCGTCGCCGCGCACCCCGAGGCGACCGCCGTCGTCGAGGGCGCGGAGCGCCTGACCTACGCGCAGCTGAACGCCCGGGCGAACCGGCTCGCCCACGCCCTCGTCGCCGAGGGAGTGGGGCCGGAGTCCGTGGTCGCGCTCGCCCTGCCGCGCGGCGCCGACCTCGTGGTGGGCGTCCTCGGCGTCCTCAAGGCCGGCGGCGTCTACCTGCCGCTGGACCCGGACTACCCGGCCGAGCGCATCGCCTTCGTCGTGCAGGACGCTCGCCCGTCCGTCGTCGTGACCAGCCGCCGCGCGGACGTGGCACTGCCCGACGGCAGCACCCGACTCGTCCTGGAGGAGCTCGCCGACGGTCCCGTCACCGACCCGGCACGCCCGACCCTGAGCCCCGACAACGGCGCGTACATCATCTACACGTCCGGCTCCACCGGGCAGCCCAAGGGCGTCCTGATCCCCCACCAGAACGTCGTGCGGCTCTTCACGGCGACGGACCACTGGTTCGGCTTCGACGAGTGCGACGTGTGGACGCTGTTCCACTCCTACGCGTTCGACTTCTCCGTCTGGGAGCTGTGGGGACCGCTGCTGCGCGGCGGCACGCTCGTCGTGGTGCCGCAGGACGTGAGCCGCTCCCCGCGCGACTTCCTGCGGCTGCTCGGGGAGGAGCGCGTCACCGTCCTCAACCAGACCCCCTCGGCCTTCTACCAGCTCATGCAGGCCGACGAGGAGAACCCCGGCACGGACCTCGCGCTCCGGTACGTGGTCTTCGGCGGCGAGGCCCTCGACCCGGGACGGCTCTCGTCCTGGTACGACCGGCGCCCCGACGACTCTCCCGCGCTGGTCAACATGTACGGCATCACCGAGACCACGGTGCACGTCACCCACCACGCGCTCGACCGCGCCTCGGCGGCCGCCACCGCCGCCAGCGTCGTCGGCGTCGGCATCCCCGACCTGCGCGTGTACGTCCTCGACCAGGGCCTCCAGCCCGTCCCGGCGGGCGCCACCGGCGAGCTCTACGTCGCCGGCGCGGGCCTGGCCCGCGGCTACCTCGGCCGCCCCGGCCTCAGCGCACAGCGCTTCGTCGCCGACCCGTACGGGCCGCCCGGGACCCGCATGTACCGCACGGGAGACCTGGCCCGCCGGGCCGCGGACGGCACGCTCTCCTACTTCGGCCGTGCCGACGACCAGGTGAAGATCCGCGGCTTCCGCATCGAGCTGGGCGAGATCGAATCGGCGGTCCTCGACGCGCCCGACGTCACGCAGGCCGCCGTGATCGTGCGTGAGGACCAGCCGGGCGATCCGCGGCTCACCGCGTACCTGGTCGGCGGCGACCCCGCCCGCGTCCGCAAGCACGTCGCGGACGTGCTGCCCGCCCACATGGTCCCCGCCGCCTTCGTCGCGCTCGACCGGCTGCCGCTCACCCCGAACGGCAAGCTCGACCGCAAGGCCCTGCCCGCGCCCACCCCGTCCGCCGCCGCGGAGGGCCGCCGACCGCGCGACCCGCGCGAGGAACTCCTCGCGGTCCTCTTCGCCGACGTGCTGAACGTGGACCGTGTCGGGATCGACGACAACTTCTTCGAGCTGGGCGGGCACTCGCTGCTCGCCACCCGGCTGATCAGCCGCATCAGGTCCGCGATGGGCGTGGAGGTGCCCGTCCGGGCGCTCTTCGAGACGCCGACCGTCGCCGGGCTCGCCTCCTGGACCGGCCAGGCCGGCGAGGCCAGGCGCGCGCTGGAGCCCATGGAGCGTCCCGAGCGGGTGCCGCTCTCCTTCGGCCAGCGCGGACTGTGGTTCCTGAACCGGCTCGAAGGGCCCAGCTCGACGTACAACGTGCCGCTCGTCATGCGCTTCTTTGGCCCGCTCGACGTCGCCGCGCTGCGGACCGCCCTGCACGACGTGGTCGCCCGGCACGAGGGGCTGCGCACCCTGTTCCGCGAGGCCGACGGCACGCCGTACCAGCACATCGTGCCCGCGGACGAAGCGGTGGTGGACCTGATCGTCGCCGACGTCGACGACGAGCGGCACCTCGAGGCCGCACTCGCGCAGGCCGCGCAGTACCACTTCGACCTCGTGAGCGAACTGCCCATCCGCTGCACCCTGTTCCGGCTCGGCGACGAGGAACACGCCCTGCTGCCGCTCATGCACCACATCGCCAGCGACGGCTGGTCGGAGACCCTGCTCGGCGACGACCTCTCCGTCGCCTACGCGGCACGGGCCGAGGGGCGTGCCCCGGGCTGGGCGCCGCTGCCGGTGCACTACGCGGACTACACCCTGTGGCAGCGCGACCTGCTCGGCCGCGAGGACGACCCCGACAGCGCGATCTCCCGGCAGCTCGCCTACTGGACCGAGACCCTGCGCGGCCTGCCGGAGCTCGTGAACCTTCCCACCGACCGGCCCCGGCCGCCGGTGGCCACGTACGGAGGCGCCGAGGCGCCGCTGCGCCTGGACGCCGCCCTGCACGACGCCCTGCTGCGTCTGGCCCGACAGGGCAACACCACCCTGTTCATGACGATCCAGGCCGGCCTGGTCGCCCTGCTGAGCAGGCTCAGCGGCGACACCGACATCGCCGTCGGAACCCCGGTCGCCGGGCGCACCGACGAGGCGCTGGAAGACCTGTTCGGCTACTTCGTCAACACGCTCGTGCTGCGCACCGACGTCTCGGGCGACCCCACGTTCACCGAGCTGCTGGAGCGCGTGCGCGAGACCGACCTGGCCGCGTTCGCCCACCAGGACGTGCCGTTCGAGCGCGTCGTCGAAGTGGTCAACCCGGTGAGGTCGCTCGCACGGCACCCGCTCTACCAGGTCATGCTGACGTTCGAGAACTTCGACGAGGTCAAGCTGACCGTCCCCGGCCTCGAGACCCGACTCGAGGACGTGGTCGGCGACGCCGCCAAGTTCGACATGGACGTCCGCCTGCAGGAGAGGTACGGACCGGACGGCGAGCCCGCCGGGATCGTCGGCGAGATCGAGTACGCCACCGACCTCTTCGACCGGGCGACGATGAACGCGTTCGGCGACCGGCTGATCCGGCTGCTCACCGCGGCCGCAGCCGACCCGGCCGCGCCGTTCACCGCCCTCGACCTGCTGTCCGACGACGAGCGGGACACCGCCCTCGTGGACGCCGACGGACGCCTCGTGCCCCCGGGCGTGGTGGCCACGCTCGCCTCGGGGGAGCTGGCACGCCGCAGCCCCGACGGCGACACCGAGCTCCTCGGGCGTCCCGAGGACGTGCGCATGGTGCGCGGCTTCCGCGTCAACCCCGCGGAGGTCGCGGCCCGGCTGCGCCAGGTCTTCGCCGACGCCGCCGTCGTCGCGGGCTCCGCCCGGGTCGTCGCCCACGTCGTCCACGACGGCGACGCCACGGGGGCACGGCGCCTCGCCGGGTCCGTGCTGCCCGACTACCTCGTGCCCGCCGAGTTCGTCGTCGGCACGGAGATCCCCGCCGTGCTGCCGGCCGAGGACCTCGCCACCGCCGCCGCCCGGCGCAGCCCGCGCACCCCCGCCGAAGAGATCATCGCCGCTCTCTTCGCCGAGACGCTGGGCGTCGCCGCCGTCGGCGTCGACGACAACTTCTTCGACCTCGGCGGCCACTCGCTGTCCGCGATCCGGCTGCTCAGCCGCATCCGTTCGCAGCTCGGCGCGGAACTGTCGGTCCGGTCGCTGTTCGCCGAGCCCACGGTGGCGGGGCTCGCCACCCTGATCGACGGCGCGACCGCCGGCCGGCCCGTCCTCGGCCGCCGGGAGCGGCCGGCACGCGTGCCGCTCTCCTTCGCCCAGCAACGGCTGTGGTTCCTGCACCGGCTCGAAGGGCCGAGCACCACGTACAACGTCCCGCTGCTGATCAGGCTCACCGGCGCGCTCGACGCGGCGGCCCTCGAAGCGTCGCTGGGCGACGTCGTGGCACGGCACGAGTCGCTGCGCACGGTGTTCCCCTCCGACGCCGACGGCACCCCCTACCAGCGGGTGCTCGGGGTCGACGAGGCCAGGCCCGTGGTGGCCACCGGCGTCGCGGACCCCGCCGAGGCGGCCCGGCACGTCTTCGACCTCGAGACCGAACCCCCGTTGCGCGCCACGCTGTTCGAGGACGGCCCGGACGAGCACCGGCTGCTGCTGCTGCTCCACCACATCGCCGGCGACGGCTGGTCGACCGGCGCGCTCGCACGGGACCTGTCGACCGCGTACGCCGCCCGGCTCGCCGGACGGGCGCCGCGCTGGCCCGGACTGCCCGTGCAGTACGCCGACTACACCCTGTGGCAGTCCGAACTGCTCGGCGCCGAGGACGATCCGGAGAGCCTCGTCGGACGGCAGCTGGCGTGGTGGAAGGACGCCCTCGACGGCATGCCCGAGCTGCTCGCCCTGCCGACGGACCGGCCGCGGCCCGCCGAGGCGACGCACCGCGGCGCCGAGGTCGGCATCCGCATCCCCGCCGAACTGCACGGCAGCCTCCAGGCGGTGGCGCGGGAGACCGGCACGACCCTGTTCATGGTCCTCCAGTCGGCTCTCGCCCTCATGCTGTCCAAGCTGGGCGCGGGAACCGACGTCCCGATCGGCACCCCGGTCGCCGGACGCACGGACGACAGCCTCCAGGACCTCGTCGGGTTCTTCGTCAACACCCTCGTCCTGCGCACCGACGTGTCCGGATCCCCCTCCTTCCGCGACCTGCTGGGCCGCGTCCGGGAGGCGGACCTGGCCGCGTTCGCCCACCAGGACGTGCCGTTCGAGCGACTGGTGGACGTCGTGCGCCCCGGGCGCTCGCTGGGCCACCACCCGCTGTTCCAGGTGATGCTCGTCTTCGAGAACGACGACGAGGACGACTTCGCCCTGGCCGGCCTGACCGCCTCGTTCGACGAGGACGTCGACATGGGAGCGGCCCGCTTCGACCTGACCCTGCACGTGCGGGAAGCGGTCGGCGCGGACGGCACGGCCGAGGGTCTCGGCATCGACCTGGAGTACGCCGAGGACCTCTTCGACGCCGCCACGGCGCAGCGCATGGCCGCGCAGTTCGTCCACCTGCTGGAGACGGTGAGCGCCGACGCGGACGTCGTCGTGGACCGGATCGCGCTGCCGCACGCCGTGCACGGCCGCGCCGCCGAGGCGCCCGCGAACCCGCCCACCCTGCTCGAACTGATCGGCGCGCGGCCGGCGGACGCCGTCGCGATCGTCGACGGCGACGTCGAGACGACGTACGGGCAGCTGCTGGCCCAGCCGCCCGCCGGGGTCCTGGCGGCGGTCGTCAGCGGTGAACCGTTCGTCCTGCGCACCCGCACCGGCCGGCCCGTCGTCGTCCCGCAGGACGTCGTCGCGGCCCGCGTCGCGGCCCGCCAGAGCGTCCACGGCCTGGACGGCACGGACTGCGTCCGGTCGACGGCCGCACCCGGCACGGCGGGCGAGATCGACGAGGTGCTCTGGCCCCTTACCGCCGGTGCGCGCGTCGTCCGCGCCCACCGCACGGCCTCACCGCTCGACGCCGCTGCGCACGGCGCCACCACACTGCACGTCACGCCCTCCGAGCTGGCCGTTCTCCTCGGCGACCCGCTGCTGCCGGAGGCCGGCCTGCGGCGGGTGTTCTGCTCGGGCGAGGCCCTCGCCGAGCCGTTGCAGCGCGCCTGGTTCGACGCCGTGGACGTGCCGCTGTGGCACGGCTACTCGCTGACCGAGGCCGCCGGCCCCGTCACGGAGCGCGCCTGCGACCCCGACGACTGGAACACCGTGGTGCCCCTCGGCGCCCCGCTGCCCGGCACCGTCCTGTACGTCCTCGACGCCGGCCTGTGCCCGGTTCCGCCGGGCGTCGTCGGCGAGCTCCACGTCGGCGGGCCGCTGCTCGGCTCCGCGCCGACGGTGGTCGCGGATCCCTTCGGGGACGAGGGCGCGCGGATGGTCCCCACCGGGGACCTGGCCCGCTGGACCGCCGACGGCGAGCTGGAGTTCGTCGGGGAGCCCCTGCCGATACCGGGCTTCACGGCCTACCCGACGCAGCTCGAGGCCGTCCTCGCCGAACACGACGGCGTCGCCCGGGCCGCCGTGGCGGTACGGGACGGATCCCTCGTCGCCCACCTGGTGCCGGCCCACGGTCGCACCGTCACGCCCGGCGCCGTCACGGCCTTCGCCCGGGCGTCCCTGCCCGATCATCTCGTCCCGGCCGCCCTGGTGGTCCTGGACCGGCTGCCGCTGACCGCGGACGGACGGGTGGACCGCGACGCGCTGCCGTCGCCCAGTCCCGCCGGCGCCGAGGCGGACCGCGGCCCCGGCACGCCCACGGAGGAGATCCTCCGCGGGCTCTTCGCCGAGATCCTCGGCGTCCAGCAGGTCGGCGTCGACGACGGGTTCTTCGAACTCGGCGGACACTCGCTGCGCGCCACCCGGCTGATCAGCCGCATCCGCACCACGTTCGGCGTCGAACTGCCCGTCCGTGCGGTGTTCGAGTCGCCGACGGTGGCGGGTCTGGCGTCGCGTGTGGCGGGTGCGGGTGTGGCGCGGGCGGCG
>NZ_JAHHIT010000089.1 GCF_024539675.1 Streptomyces hilarionis
GCGACCGTCCTGGGCGCCGCGTTCATGGGCTGGGGCACCTCGCTGACCCCGTCCTCGCTGCTGCCGTTCGGCGGCGGTCGCGGTCGGGGCGGCCGCCGAGTGACCGGAGCACAGCCGCTTCCATGACGACCACCACCTCCCGCGGCCGCCGCCGCGCGCCCACCCGCATCGAGCGGGCGGCGGGCAAGGCCGCGGCGCTCCAGAAACCACGCGTCATCCTCGCCCTGCTGCTCCTGCTCGCCCTCACCAGCGTGATGCTCCTCGACGGCTATCTGCGCGCCGAGGTCGGCGGCGACCAGCGCGTGCGCACCGGGGCGAGCTCCAGCGACGTCCCCGAAGCCGTCCTGGACGGCGGCCCGATCCTGACGTTCCAGGGCGGCAGCGCCACCACGGTCTCGGTGCCGGACAAGACGATCGCGCTGACCTTCGACGACGGCCCGAACCCCACCTGGACCCCGCAGGTGCTGCGGATCCTGCGGGCGTACGACGTGCCCGGCACGTTCTTCCTGGTCGGCTCGATGGTCTCGCGCTACCCGGACATCGTCGACGACATGGTCGGCCAGGGCGACGAGGTGGGCATCCACACCTTCACCCACGTCGACCTCTCCTACCAGTCCTCCGCCCGCGTCCGGCGGGAGATGACGCAGACGCAACTGGCCCTGGCCGGGGCGGCCGGCATCACCACGACCCTGTTCCGGGCCCCGTACTCCTCCGAGACCGACGCCATCGACAACTACAGCTGGCCGGTCTACAAGGAGCTCGGCGAGGACGGCTACACCAGCGTCTTCGTCGACACCGACAGCGACGACTGGAAGCGACCGGGTGTCTCGAAGATCGTCGAGTGGGCCACGCCGGACGCCGGCAAGGGCGCGTCGGTCCTCTTCCACGACGCCGGCGGCGAGCGCTCGCAGACGATCAAGGCGCTGCCCGCCTACATCAAGAAGATGAAGGCCGCGGGCTACACCTTCACCACCATCAGCGGCGTGCTGGAGAAGCAGGCCGCGGCGGCCCGCGACGCCTCGGGCACCTCCCGGCAGCGGGCGGCGGCCGCCACCGGCGCCACGAACACCGCGGGGACCACGAACACCGCGGGGGCCACGGGCGCCACCGGCACGACGGGCACGCCGGGGGAGCGGTCCGGTGGGCTGCCCGGCGGGGCGGGCGGCGCCGGCGGGACGGGGAACCGTCTCCAGGCCGCCCACCGCGAGGCCACCGGGGTCACCCTCTACGAGGGCAAGGCGCTCATCGCCGCCGTCGCCCTCGCCGAGTGGACCGTGCCGACGCTCTCCGTGGGACTGATGGTCGTCGGCGTGGCCGTCATGGGCCGCTTCGGCATGATGCTGCTCCTGGCCCGCCGCCACTCCCGCCGGCGCAACAGACGCCGCTTCAGCTGGGGACCCGCGGTCACCCGGCCGGTCAGCGTGATCGTCCCGGCGTACAACGAGAAGGAGTGCATCGCCAACACCCTGAAGTCGCTGGCGGACAGCACCCACCCGATCGAGGTCGTCGTCGTGGACGACGGCTCGACCGACGGCACCTCCGGGATCGCCCGCGAGGCGGCGCGCTCCCTCGGCATGACGAACGTCCGCGTCATCCGCCAGGAGAACGCCGGCAAGCCCGCCGCCCTCAACAACGGCGTCCGCAACGCCGCCCACGACATCGTCGTGATGATGGACGGCGACACGGTCTTCGAGCCGGAGGCCGTGCGCCGACTGGTGCAGCCCTTCGCGAAACCGGAGGTCGGCGCGGTCGCCGGCAACGCGAAGGTCGGCAACCGCGACACGGTCATCGGCGCCTGGCAGCACATCGAGTACGTGATGGGCTTCAACCTCGACCGCCGCATGTACGACCTGCTGCGCTGCATGCCGACCATCCCCGGGGCGATCGGGGCGTTCCGCCGCGACGCCGTGCTGGAGGTCGGCGGCATGAGCGAGGACACCCTCGCCGAGGACACCGACATCACCATCGCCATGCACCGGGCCGGCTGGCACGTTGTCTATCAGGAGCACGCCAAGGCCTGGACGGAGGCGCCGGGCTCGCTGAAGCAGCTGTGGTCCCAGCGCTACCGCTGGTCCTACGGCACCATGCAGGCGCTGTGGAAGCACCGCGGGTCCCTGACGGACAGGGGGCCCTCGGGCCGCTTCGGCCGGGTGGGCATGCCGCTGGTGGTGCTCTTCCAGATCGTCACCCCGGTGTTCGCCCCGCTCATCGACGTCTTCACCCTCTACTCGATGATCTTCATCGACCTCCGGGCGGCCCTGCTGGCCTGGCTCGCGGTCCTCGGCGTCCAACTCGGCTGCGCCGCCTACGCGTTCCGCCTGGACCGCGAGAAGTACCGCTACCTGCTGATGATGCCGCTGCAACAACTGGCCTACCGGCAGATGATGTACCTCGTCCTCATCCACTCCTGCGTCACCGCGCTCACCGGCGGCCGGCTGCGCTGGCAGAAGCTGAAGCGCACGGGCGAGGTCGGCACGCCGGCGGAGGCGAGCCGATGAGCTGGAACCGGGACGGACACGGGCAGGGCCACGGCCCTCAGCACGGACAGCAGGCGCAGTACCCGTACGGGGACGAGGGGTACGACGGGTACGCGGAGCACGGGCAGCACGGGCAGTACGGGCAGCACGGGCAGCACGGGCAGTACGGGCAGTACGGGCAGTACGAGGAGTACGGCCGGGCGGTCGCCGTCGAGGAGACGAGGACCGGGTCCCCGCCCACGGCACACGGGGAGCCGGAGGCGCGGTGGGAGCCGGGCCCGGAGGCGCGGTCGGAGCCGGAGCCGGCGCGGGCCGTCCCCCAGCGCGACCGGTACTTCGACACCCTGCGCGCCCTCGCCCTGATCAGGGTCGTGGCCTACCACACCTTCGGCTGGGCCTGGGCGGGCATGGTCTTCCCCTCCATGGGGATCATGTTCGGCCTGGCCGGCACCCTGATGGCGAAGTCCCTGGAACGGCCGGCCGTGAGCGTGGTGCGCAGCCGCCTGCGCCGGCTCCTGCCGCCGTTCTGGTTCTGGGGCGCCTTCGTCGTCCTGGCGATGCTGGTGCACGGCTGGATGCCGGGCTGGGACATCGTCTACTGGGTCGTGCCGCTGGGCGACCCACCGGGCAACGCCTGGGGCGCGCAGGCCTGGGAGATCCTCTGGTACCTGCGGACCTACCTCTGGTTCGTCCTCCTCTCACCGCTGCTGCTGCGCCTGTTCCGGCTCGCCCCCGGGCCCGTGCTGGCGCTCTCCCTGGCGCCGGTCCTGGCGCTGACCTTCGTACGAGCGGGTCCGGACGGCCGCGTCGGCACGGCGCTGTGGGACCTGTCGACGTACCTCTCCTGCTGGATGCTCGGCTTCGCGCACCGCGACGGCGTGCTTCAGCGGATGAAGCCCGCCGCGGTGGCCGTGGTCTCGCTCGCGGCGATCGCCTTCGGCGGCTGGTACGCCTTCACGCACCGGGCCGAGGCCGGCACC
This sequence comes from Streptomyces hilarionis, assembly GCF_024539675.1. Taxonomy (GTDB): domain Bacteria; phylum Actinomycetota; class Actinomycetes; order Streptomycetales; family Streptomycetaceae; genus Streptomyces; species Streptomyces hilarionis. Next base: position 3,458 of record NZ_JAHHIT010000089.1, read on the forward strand.
TACGACCTGGACGAGAACCCGCTCGCGCAGGCCTTCTGGTCGGCGGGCTTCGTCCTGCCGCTGATGTGGGCGAAGGCGTACTTCGGCATCGACTTCGCCCGGCTCACCCGCCACCGGCGCACGAACCGGATCGTCACCGTCTTCAACGCGCGTGCGGTGACGGTCTACCTCTGGCACGAGATCGCCCTGATCCTGGCCGTGCCGCTGATCGACCGGTTGTGGGACGTCCCCGCGTTCGAGGCGTACCTCCCGCTGGACAGCCAGTGGTTCCTGTTCGGCGTGGGCTGGCTGCTGATCGGCGTCTTCGTGCTGCTGTGCGGGTGGGTCGAGGACGTCGCGGCACGGAAGAAACCGAGGCTCCTGCCGTGAGGCGCGGGGGGCCGGGCTGCCACAATGGGCGGGTGACCCGCGCCTCCCTGAACAAGCAGCCCAACGAAGTCGCCTCGATGTTCGACCGCGTGGCGGAACGGTACGACCTGACCAACGACGTGCTGTCGCTGGGCCAGGACCGCAGGTGGCGCAAGGAGGTCGCCAAGGCGGTCGACGCCCGGCCCGCGCAGAAGGTCCTGGACCTCGCGGCCGGCACGGCCACCTCCTCGCTCCCCTTCGCGCGGACCGGCGCCTACGTCGTCCCCTGCGACTTCTCGCTCGGGATGCTCCAGGTCGGCAAGCGGAACCACGCGTGGCTGCCGTTCACGGCCGGGGACGCGACGCGGCTGCCCTTCAAGGACGACACCTTCGACGCCGTCACCATCTCCTTCGGCCTGCGCAACGTGCAGGACTTCGACGCCGCCCTGCGCGAGATGCACCGGGTGACCCGTCCCGGCGGACGCGTCGTGATCTGCGAGTTCTCGCACCCGACCTGGGCGCCCTTCCGGACCGTCTACACCGAGTACCTGATGCGCGCCCTGCCGCCGGTCGCCCGCGCGGTCTCCTCCAACCCCGACGCCTACGTCTACCTCGCCGAGTCCATCCGCGCCTGGCCCGACCAGCCCGCCCTCGCCGAGCACCTGCGCAAGGCCGGCTGGTCGAAGGTCGCCTGGCGCAACCTGACCGGCGGCGTGGTCACCCTGCACCGGGGCTTCAAGACCGCCTGACCCCTCGGCCGCGAGGGGGGAGCCGGGCTCGGCGGAGCCCACCGGCGGACGCTGTGAGCGGGCCACGCAACCGGCGGACGATGTGAGCGGAGCACGTCACCCGGCGGACTCCGGCGAAGGACGTCGGCGGAAGACCTCAGCGCAGGACCGACTCGAACGGGTCCGCACTGCCGTCCCGTTCGCGCCGGAGCCCGCCGCCGCCCGGTCCCGGCACGCGCGGCTCGCGCACGCCCGCGCCTCCGCCGCCCTCCCCCTCGGAGAAGTCGAACCACACGGTGACGACGGCCCCGCGCGGCACCTCGACGCCCGGCGGCGGGTACTGCCGTACGACGTGGTCGACGACCGCGCGGTGGAAGTCCGGCCGGTCCGGCGCGGCCAGCAGCACGCCCTGCGCCGCGGCGGCCTCGCGGGCGTCCACGGCCATCAGGCCGACCAGCCTGGGCACGCGCACATCGGGTGTCTTGGGCGGTATGAGCACAGATGTCACCCCCAGCGGTACCGGAAGGGTAACCGCCCCGCGGGCCGCCGGGAAGCGTCAGGTGTCTTTCTGTAGCCGAGAACTACGAAGGGTCACCAGGCGAGGCGGTAGCAGTGCCCCTCCCGCTCCGGCCCCGGGGTGGTGAAGACCTCCGCGAGCCGCATCCCGAGCCGCTGCGCGACGGCGATGGACCGCTCGTTGCGCGCGTCGACCATCGCCACCACCCCCGGGGCCCCGGCCGCCCGCACGCGGTCCAGGGTCAGCCGCGCCGCCGCCGTCACGTAGCCGTGCCCCCAGTGCTGCCGCCCGAGCCGCCACCCGATCTCGATCTCGCCCCGGGGGCCCCACTCCCAGGGCCACGGCTGGGCGCCGGTGAAGCCGAGCACCCGGTCGTCGTCGTCCAGGACCGTCCACAGGCAGAAGCCGCGTTCGGCGTCGTGCCGGCGCTGGCGGGCGGTGAGCTCCTCGTAGACCGAGAGCTCGGCCGATCTGCCCCCGTGGAACTCCATGACGTCGGGGTCGTCGAAGACCCGGTGCCAGGCGACGGCGTCCTCGTCGGTCGGAACGCGAAGGCGTACTGCGGGCAGAGCTCGGTTCACGGGGCAGCCCTTCAGCCAGGTGATCAATGCTGCTGAATAGACTGCCCATGTCCAGTGCCGGTCGGCACGCAGATTGCGAACTTGGGGAGATCCCGCCGTGACCGCCGTGAACGAGCCCCACGCCGAGCCCTTCTCCGAGACCGCCGCCGATGTGATCGTCGTCGGCGCCGGACCGGCCGGCTCCACGACCGCCTACTACCTCGCCAAGGCCGGACTCGACGTGCTCCTCCTGGAGAAGACCGAGTTCCCGCGGGAGAAGGTCTGCGGCGACGGTCTCACCCCGCGCGCCACCAAGCAGCTCGTGGCCATGGGCATCGACATCTCCGAGGAAGCCGGCTGGCTGCGCAACAAGGGCCTGAGGATCATCGGCGGCGGGGTGCGGCTCCAGCTCGACTGGCCCGACCTCGCCTCCTTCCCCGACTACGGCCTCGTCCGCAAGCGCGACGACTTCGACGAGCAGCTCGCCCGCCAGGCCCAGAAGGCCGGCGCCCGCCTCTACGAGCGCTGCAACGTCGGCGCCCCGATCCTCGACGAGCGCACCGGCCGCATCACCGGCGTCCACGCCAAGCTGGGCGAGGACAAGCGCGAAGTGACCTTCCGCGCCCCGCTCGTGGTGGCCGCCGACGGCAACTCCACGCGCCTCTCGCTGGCGATGGGCCTGCACCGTCGTGAGGACCGCCCGATGGGCGTCGCGGTCCGCACCTACTTCACCTCTCCGCGCCACGAGGATGACTACCTGGAGTCCTGGCTGGAGCTGTGGGACCGCCGCGGCCCGGGCGAGGACCGTCTGCTGCCCGGCTACGGCTGGATCTTCGGCATGGGCGACGGGACGTCCAACGTCGGCCTGGGCGTGCTGAACACCTCCGACTCCTTCAAGGAGCTCGACTGGCGCGAGGTCCTCAAGGCCTGGTGCGCGTCCATGCCGGAGGACTGGGGGTACACCCCCGAAAACATGACCGGCCCGATCCGCGGGGCGGCCCTGCCGATGGCCTTCAACCGCAAGCCGCACTACACCAAGGGACTGCTGCTGGTCGGCGACGCCGGCGGCCTGGTGAACCCCTTCAACGGCGAGGGCATCGCCTACGCCATGGAATCGGGGCAGATCGCCGCCGACGTCATCGTCCAGGCCCACGCCCGCGCCACCCCGGGCCAGCGTGAACTGGCCCTCCAGCGCTACCCGCAGATCCTCGCCGACACCTACGGCGGCTACTACACGCTGGGCCGCGCGTTCGTGAAGCTCATCGGCAACCCGAAGGTCATGAAGATCGCGGCCCAGCGCGGTCTGACCCACCCGCTGCTGATGAAGTTCACCCTCAAGATGCTCGCCAACCTGACCGACCCCACGGGCGGCGACGCGATGGACCGCATCATCAACGGCCTGAGCAAGGTGGCCCCCAAGGCCTGACCGCTGGCCGAGGCCGTCAGGTCCGTCAGATCCGTCGTCCGGCGGCCCGGCGCGTGAGGGGTTCCTCCCGCCGGCCGCCTCCACGTACCGCACTGACGAAGTGTCCGACATGTCGGACACTCTCGCGATGTACCGGCGCGGGGCGAATGTTCCACGAGCGTCGCCGAATTGGACCGCCCAAGCTTTCGCGAGCGCCGAACCGGATCCGTCTGCCCCGCGACCGTCGGAGCGGATCCGCCTGCCCTCCGAGCGACCGAGCGGCCCCGCTCATCGGCCGAGCGCCCGCCCGCCCGACCCGTCCCGGTCGCGGCCCTCGTTCGACTCAGGGCCCCCTCCCGGCTCACAGGCGTCCGCGCGGGCTCCGTCGGGCTCCGGGGTCGGGTGGGCCCGTTGCGGCTCGCTCAGGGCCCGTTGGGGGCCGTGCCGGGGCGCGTCGGGGCAGCCCGAAGGGCCGCTGCCCCCGAGCGGCTGCGGCCCTTGCGTGCGTGCGGCGCTCCCACGGGCGCGCCGAGTGGGTGTCAGAGCACCCGGACCGCGCCGGTCGGCGGGTCGTAGGACAGCGGCTTCTCCGCCACACCGGTGGAGGGGTTCTGCGCGCCGACGAACATGCCGTCGCCGACGTACACCGCCACGTGGTACGCGCTGCCCGCGCTGCCCCAGTACAGGATGTCGCCCGGCTGCAGGTTGTCCAGGGAGACCTGGGTGCCGGCGGTCGACTGGTCCTGCGAGACGCGCGGCAGGTCGATGCCGACCTGCTTGAAGGCGGTCTGCATCAGCCCCGAACAGTCCCACGAGTTGGGGCCGGTGCCGCCGGAGACGTAGGCGTCGCCGATCTGCGCCTTCACGAAGGCGATGACGGCCGCGGCCGAACCGGTCGCGGTGGAGCTGCTGGTGCTGGTGACGTTGCTGCTGCTCGCCGGGGCGGAGAGCGTGGTGCGCTCGGCGGCGCGCGTGGCCCGCTCGGCGGCGGCCTTGCGGGCGGCCTCGGCCTTCTGCTTGGCCTCGGCCTTGGCGTGCGCGAGGTCCTTCCTGGCTTCCTTGGCGGCCGCCGCGGCGGCCGCGTCGCGCTCGGCGTGCAGCTGGTAGTTCGCCGCGGCCTGCTGGGTGGCCTGGGCGGACTGAGCGACCTGGGCGGCCAGGTCGCCGGTGAGCACAGGCAGTTCGAGCGTCTGCGTCACCGGCTCGGCGGCGTTGGCCGTGCCGGCTGCTGTGGCGACGGCCAGCGTGCCGAGGACACCACTGGCGACTCCGGCCCGCATCGCGATCGTCGACGCGCTGCGGCGGGGTTTCCGGTGGCTGCGTATGTGAGCGGTGTGGGACATGGGTACAACCGGTATCAGGGGCTCCTCCATACCTTCAAGAAACGTGTGCTGCGCCACAGTTGTTCAACGGATGCCTCAAATACCTGTTCCGCTGTTCCTTATTGACGCCGTAACGGACATTGCGGACGCAGGTGATCAAGCCTGTGATCATGGGCTTTCGTCGTTACGTCCGGATTGCCCGCCGCCTACCATCGGTCACGACCGTTGGCCAACCCCGCTTCTTAGGCGGCCCACACGAGTGTGGCGGAGGTCACGGAACGGTTACCGGGGCGACCGCGTCTCGCGCATGCGGTGCGATTCGTTCCGCTCGTGAACGTGCGCACGCGTCCACACCGCGAGCCGGACTCCCTCCGATGTGTGAACGCGGACCACTATCAGGAGGTCGCGTCCAGCTCCAATTTGCATGCAAGGGAACCCTCTTGATATGGAGACGCACCCTGCCGCCTGCGGTGACGAGCGAAAATGTCACTTCTTGTGATCACTCTGACGCTTCGCGTATGAAGATCACCGCTGATACGACTTCATGATCCTTCGTCAGGTGGTGGAGATCACAAAGCTTGTGTAATACCCCGTGTCGCAGATCACAGAGCGGCGGGCATAGGATGCGAGGCAGTTGGGCTTGTGACCTGCTTCACATGTTCGCGATCTTCGTCAGGACGGACGGGGTGGGCGGCGCCGTTGAGCAGGCCACGGGGCCCACGCCATCGCCAGCAGTCAGTGCCGACTGAGAGGAGCGAGGAGCGGTGAACGCTTATGCGCCCATCCTCGTACTGGGAGCCCTCGGAGCAGGCTTTGCGATCTTCTCCGTGGTCATGGCCACGCTGATCGGGCCGAAGCGCTACAACCGCGCCAAGCTCGAGGCCTATGAGTGCGGAATCGAGCCGACCCCCACGCCGGCCGGCGGCGGGCGCTTCCCGATCAAGTACTACCTGACGGCGATGCTCTTCATCGTCTTCGACATCGAGATCGTCTTCCTCTACCCCTGGGCCGTCACCTTCGACGCCCTGGGTGTCTTCGGGCTCGTGGAGATGCTGCTCTTCGTGCTCACCGTCTTCGTGGCGTACGCGTACGTATGGCGGCGCGGCGGCCTGGAATGGGACTGAGGGGCCTTTAAGTCATGGGACTCGAAGAAAAACTGCCGAGCGGCTTCCTGCTGACCACCGTCGAGCAGGCCGCGGGCTGGGTGCGCAAGGCGTCCGTCTTCCCCGCCACCTTCGGCCTCGCCTGCTGCGCCATCGAGATGATGACCACCGGCGCCGGCCGCTACGACCTGGCGCGCTTCGGCATGGAGGTCTTCCGCGGTTCGCCCCGCCAGGCGGACCTGATGATCGTGGCCGGCCGGGTCAGCCAGAAGATGGCGCCGGTGCTGCGGCAGGTCTACGACCAGATGCCGAACCCCAAGTGGGTCATCTCCATGGGCGTGTGCGCTTCGTCCGGCGGCATGTTCAACAACTACGCGATCGTCCAGGGCGTCGATCACATCGTCCCCGTCGACATCTATCTCCCGGGCTGCCCGCCGCGCCCCGAGATGCTGATGGACGCGATCCTCAAGCTCCACCAGAAGATCCAGAACACCAAGCTGGGCGTGAACGCCGAGGAGGCGGCGCGCGAGGCGGAGGAAGCGGCGCTCAAGGCCCTGCCCATGATCGAGATGAAGGGGCTGCTGCGGTGAGCGACGCGAACGGCACCCACGGCGCGAACGGCTCCTCGAACGGGGTGAACCCCGAGAAGGACCTCTCCGCCTCCAACCTCCCCGGCCAGCGCGGCCAGGGCGGGGAGGAGGTCCGCGTCCAGCGCGGCATGTTCGGCGCCGCCGAGGGCGGCGACACCTCCGGCTACGGCGGCCTGGTCCGCTCCGTCCGGCTCCCGGGAGCGGCGAGCCGCCCGTACGGCGGCTGGTTCGACGAGGTGGCCGACGAACTCGAGGGCGCGCTGGAAGAACAGGGACTGCTCCCCGAGAACGCCATCGAGAAGACGGTCGTCGACCGCGGCGAGCTCACCTTCCACATCGAGCGCGAGCACCTGCTGCGCGTCGCCGGCACGCTGCGCGACGATCCGGCCCTGCGCTTCGAGCTGTGCACCGGCGTCTCGGGCGTCCACTACCCGAACGACAAGGGGCGCGAGCTGCACGCCGTCTACCACCTGCGCTCGATCACCCACAACCGGCTGATCCGCCTGGAGGTCAGCGCCCCGGACGCCGAGCCGCGCATCCCGTCCCTGGTCTCCGTGTACCCCACGAACGACTGGCACGAGCGCGAGACCTACGACTTCTTCGGCATCGTCTTCGACGGTCACCCGGCGCTGACGCGGATCATGATGCCCGACGACTGGCCGGGCCATCCGCAGCGCAAGGACTACCCCCTCGGCGGCATCCCCGTCGAGTACAAGGGCGCCCAGATCCCGGCTCCGGACCAGCGGAGGTCGTACTCATGAGCACTCCCACCCCGTCGCCCGGCCACCACCCCTCATCGAGTCCCTCCGGGACCACCTCCTCGATGGCGTCCGCCCGTGAGACCACCGAGGGCACGGTGTACACGGTCACCGGCGGCGACTGGGACGAGGTCGTGCAGTCCGCGGCTCGCGCCGACGACGAGCGCATCGTCGTCAACATGGGTCCCCAGCACCCCTCCACCCACGGGGTGCTCCGCCTCATCCTGGAGATCGAGGGCGAGACGGTCACCGAGGCCCGCTGCGGCATCGGCTACCTCCACACCGGTATCGAGAAGAACCTCGAGTACCGCACGTGGACCCAGGGCACCACGTTCGTGACGCGCATGGACTACCTGACGTCCTTCTTCAACGAGACCGCCTACTGTCTCGGCGTCGAGAAGCTCCTGGGCGTCGAGGACCAGATCACCGAGCGAGCCAAGATCATCCGGGTGCTCCTGATGGAGCTGAACCGAATGTCGTCCCACCTGGTGTGCATCGCCACCGGCGGCATGGAGCTCGGCGCCACCACGATCATGATCTACGGATTCCGTGATCGTGAAATGATTCTCGACATCTACGAGCTCATCACGGGCCTGCGGATGAACCACGCGTACATCCGCCCCGGCGGACTCGCCCAGGACCTGCCGCCCGGCGCGGTGGACCAGATCCGCGAGTTCGTCAAGAAGATGAAGAAGAACCTCCCCGAGTACGACAAGCTCGCCACCGGGAACCCCATCTTCAAGGCCCGTATGCAGGACGTCGGCTACCTCGACCTGGCCGGCTGCATGGCCCTCGGCGCCACCGGCCCGATCCTGCGCTCCACCGGTCTGCCCCACGACCTGCGCAAGACACAGCCCTACTGCGACTACGAGACGTACGACTTCGACGTCCCGACCGCGGACTCCTGCGACTCCTACGGCCGCTTCCTCATCCGCCTGGAGGAGATGCGGCAGTCGCTGCGGATCGTGGAGCAGTGCCTGGACCGGTTGCAGCCCGGCCCGGTCATGGTCGCCGACCGGAAGATCGCCTGGCCCGCCCAGCTCGCCCTGGGCCCGGACGGCCTCGGCAACTCCCTCGACCACATCAAGAAGATCATGGGCACCTCCATGGAGGCCCTGATCCACCACTTCAAGCTGGTCACCGAGGGTTTCCGCGTGCCGCCGGGACAGGCGTACGCGGCAGTCGAGTCGCCCAAGGGCGAACTCGGGGTGCACGCCGTCTCCGACGGAGGCACCCGCCCCTACCGGGTCCACTTCCGGGACCCGTCCTTCACCAACCTTCAGGCCATGGCGGCGATGTGCGAGGGCGGCCAGGTCGCCGACGTCATCGTCGCCGTCGCGTCCATCGACCCCGTGATGGGAGGCGTCGACCGGTGACCACCTCTTCTTCCGAGCGGGGCGTCAGCCTGGGCATGCCCGAACTGCCCGCGCCCGCCTACCCGGACGACGTCCGAGCCCGACTGGAGGCGGACGCGCGCGAGATCATCGCCCGCTACCCCGACTCCCGGTCCGCGCTCCTGCCGCTGCTGCACCTGGTGCAGTCGGAGGAGGGACACGTCACGCGCACCGGGATGCGGTTCTGCGCGGACGTGCTCGACCTGACGACGGCCGAGGTCACCGCGGTCGCCACCTTCTACACCATGTACCGGCGCCGCCCCAGCGGCGACTACCAGGTGGGCGTGTGCACCAACACGCTGTGCGCGGTGATGGGCGGCGACGCGATCTTCGAGGGGCTCCAGGAGTATCTGGGTGTCGGCAACGGTGAGACCACCGACGACGGAAAGATCACTCTGGAGCACATCGAGTGCAACGCGGCCTGCGACTTCGCGCCGGTCGTGATGGTCAACTGGGAGTTCTTCGACAACCAGACCGTGCAGAGCGCGAAGCGCCTGGTCGACGACCTGCGGACCGGGCGCACCGTCTCACCCACGCGCGGTGCGCCGCTGTGCACCTTCAAGGAGACCGCCCGGATCCTGGCGGGCTTCCCCGACGAGCGCGAGGGGGCCGTCGAGGCGAGCGGCGGAGCGGGACCGGCGTCGCTGGTGGGTCTTCGCCTGGCAAGGGGAGAGACCGCACCCGCGCGCGTGGTCCATCCGCGCGACGGCGGGCCGCACGACGAGCCGCAGGACAGGGCGCCGAGCGACGCCAAGCCGCACGACCCGTCGCCCACCGAGCACCTGAGTTCGCATGACGCGCCGCAGGACACGTCGGCCTCCGACCCGGCCCACCCGGCAGGGCCTACCGCCGAGGAGGGGGAGTGATGACCTTGGCACCCGAGCTGAAAGGCAGCAGCCCCGAGAAGCTGCTCGCACCCGTGTTGTCGGCCTTCTGGGACGAGGACAAGTCCTGGAGCCTCGACGTCTACCGCAGGCACGAGGGGTACGAGGGTCTGCGCAAGGCGCTCGCCATGTCGCCGGACGACCTGATCGCGTACGTCAAGGACTCCGGTCTGCGAGGGCGCGGCGGCGCGGGATTCCCCACGGGAATGAAATGGCAGTTCATTCCCCAGGGGGATGGGAAACCGCACTATCTAGTTGTCAACGCCGACGAATCGGAGCCGGGGACCTGCAAGGACATCCCGCTCCTCTTCGCGAACCCGCACAGCCTCATCGAGGGCATCGTGATCGCGTGCTATGCCATCCGGTCGTCTCATGCCTTCATCTATCTTCGCGGTGAAGTCGTCCCTGTGCTGCGGCGGTTGCACGAGGCCGTGCGCGAGGCCTACGCGGCGGGCTACCTCGGCGAGAACATCCTGGGCAGCGGGCTCGATCTCCAGCTCACCGTGCACGCCGGCGCCGGCGCGTACATCTGCGGTGAGGAGACCGCACTGCTCGACTCGCTCGAAGGCCGCCGTGGCCAACCGCGGCTCCGTCCCCCCTTTCCTGCGGTCGCGGGCCTCTATGCGTGCCCGACTGTGGTGAACAACGTCGAGTCGATCGCGTCAGTTCCCGCGATCCTGCACAAAGGCAAGGAATGGTTCAGGTCGATGGGAAGCGAGAAGTCCCCGGGCTTCACGCTCTACTCCCTCAGCGGCCATGTCGCCAGCCCCGGCCAGTACGAGGCCCCGCTCGGCATCACACTGCGCCAGCTCCTGGAGATGAGCGGCGGAATGCGACCCGGGCACCGGCTCAAGTTCTGGACCCCCGGCGGCTCGTCGACGCCGATGTTCACCGACGAGCACCTCGACGTCCCTCTTGACTACGAGGGAGTGGGCGCCGCGGGTTCCATGCTCGGCACGAAGGCCCTGCAGTGCTTCGACGAGACGACGTGCGTCGTGCGCGCCGTGACCCGCTGGACCGAGTTCTACGCCCACGAGTCCTGCGGCAAGTGCACGCCGTGCCGCGAAGGCACCTACTGGCTCGTGCAGTTGCTCAGGGACATCGAAGCCGGCAAGGGCGCGATGTCCGACCTCGACAAGCTCAACGACATCGCCGACAACATCAACGGCAAGTCCTTCTGCGCCCTCGGCGACGGCGCCGCCTCGCCGATCTTCTCCTCCCTGAAGTACTTCCGCGAGGAGTACGAGGAGCACATCACGGGCCGAGGCTGCCCCTTCGACCCCGCCAGGTCGACGGCCTGGGCGGACAAGCACACGGAGGTGAACGCATGACGGTGACCACCAGCGCTCCCTCCGGAGGCGGCGAGGCGGCGGTCCCGCCGGAGGATCTCGTCACGCTGAGCATCGACGGCGCCGAGATCAGCGTGCCCAAGGGCACCCTGGTCATCCGGGCCGCCGAGCAGCTCGGCATCGAGATCCCCCGCTTCTGCGACCACCCCCTCCTCGACCCGGCCGGCGCCTGCCGGCAGTGCATCGTCGAGGTGGAGGGCCAGCGCAAGCCCATGGCGTCGTGCACCATCACCTGCACGGACGGCATGGTGGTGAAGACCCACCTCACCTCGCCCGTGGCCGAGAAGGCGCAGCACGGTGTGATGGAACTGCTCCTCATCAACCACCCGCTGGACTGTCCGGTCTGCGACAAGGGCGGCGAGTGCCCCCTCCAGAACCAGGCCATGTCGCACGGCCAGGCCGAGTCCCGCTTCGAGGGCCGCAAGCGCACGTACGAGAAGCCCCTCCCGATCTCCACGCAGGTGCTGCTCGACCGTGAGCGGTGCGTGCTGTGCGCGCGCTGCACCCGGTTCTCCAACCAGGTGGCGGGCGACCCGATGATCGAGCTGATCGAGCGGGGCGCGCTCCAGCAGGTCGGCACCGGCGAGGGCGACCCCTTCGAGTCGTACTTCTCGGGCAACACCATCCAGATCTGCCCCGTGGGCGCGCTGACCTCGGCGGCCTACCGGTTCCGCTCCCGGCCCTTCGACCTGGTCTCCTCGCCGTCTGTCTGCGAGCACTGCTCCGGCGGCTGCGCCACGCGCACCGACCACCGGCGCGGCAAGGTCATGCGGCGCCTGGCCGCCGACGACCCCGAGGTCAACGAGGAGTGGATCTGCGACAAGGGGCGGTTCGCCTTCCGGTACGCCCAGCAGCGCGACCGGCTGGACACGCCCCGGGTGCGCAACGCCGAGGGAGACCTCGTGCCGGCCTCCTGGCCGGAGGCGCTGCAGATCGCGGCCCAGGGGCTGCTGGCCTCGCGCGGCAGGACCGGCGTCCTGACCGGCGGCCGGCTGACCATCGAGGACGCCTACGCGTACAGCAAGTTCGCGCGCGTGGCGCTCGACACCAACGACATCGACTTCCGCGCGCGGGTGCACAGCAGTGAGGAGGCCGACTTCCTGGCCGCCCACGTCGCCGGCCGCGGTCGCGACCTCGACGGCGGGGGCGTCACGTACACCCTCCTGGAGAAGGCGCCCGCGGTGCTGCTGGCCGGGTTCGAGTCGGAGGAGGAGGCGCCCGGCGTCTTCCTGAGACTGCGCAAGGCCTGGCGCAAGCACGGGCAGCGGGTGTTCTCGCTGGCCACGCACGTCACCCGGGGGCTGGAGAAGGCGGGCGGCACGCTGCTGCCGGCCGCTCCGGGCACCGAGACGGAATGGCTGGACGCGCTGGCGAGCGGAGTCGGCTTGCAGGACGCGGGCGGCACGGCCGCCGAGGCGCTGCGGACCCCCGGCGCGCTGATCGTCGTCGGGGAGCGGCTCGCCGGGGTGGCCGGTGCCCTCACCGCCGCGGTGCGGGCCGCCTCGGCGACCGGCGCCCGGCTGGTGTGGATTCCGCGCCGGGCGGGGGAGCGGGGCGCGATCGAGGCGGGCGCCCTGCCGTCGCTGCTGCCGGGCGGCCGTCCGGCGACCGATCCCCGCGCGCGGGACGAGGTCGCCGCGGTGTGGGGCCTGGCCGAACTCCCGCACCGCTACGGCCGTGACACCGGGCAGATCGTCGAGGCCGCGGTGTCCGGCGAACTCCAGGCGCTGCTGGTCGCCGGCGTCGAGGTCGCGGACCTGCCCGACCCGGCACGCGCGCGTGCCGCACTGGCCGAGGCAGGGTTCGTGGTGTCGCTGGAGCTGCGGCCCGGCGAGGTCACCGAGCACGCCGACGTCGTCCTGCCGGTGGCCGCGGTCGCCGAGAAGGCCGGCGCGTTCCTCAACTGGGAGGGCAGGGTGCGCTTCTTCGAGGCGGCCCTGAAGCCCGACCAGATGACCCGGCGCGGGGCGCCGGCGGACGCCCGGGTGCTCCAGATGCTCGCGGACGCCATGGACGTCCACCTCGGACTGCCCGACCTGCGCACCGCGCGCGCGGAACTCGACCGGCTCGGAGCCTGGAGCGGGCCGCGGGCCGCCGCCCCCGCGGAGACGGCCGCCCAGCTGCCGCGACCCGCGGCCGGGGAGGCGGTGCTCGCCGGGCACCGCCTGCTGCTCGACCAGGGCGTCCTCCAGCAGGGCGACGAGGCGCTCGCCGGGACCCGGCACGCCGCACACGCGCGTGTGTCGGCCGCCACGGCCGCCGAGGCCGGCGTCGGGGACGGCGACCTGCTCGCCGTCACCGGTCCCGCCGGCGTCGTGGAACTGCCGCTCCAGATCACCGAGATGCCCGACCGGGTGGTCTGGCTGCCGCTGAACTCCACCGGCCGGGGCGTCGCCTCCGACGCCGGGGTCACGCCCGGATCCCTCGTCCGCATCGGCCCGGCGACGCTCGGCGCCGACGCCCCCAAGGAGGTGGAGGCATGAGCCCGTACTTCGCCGCTGAAGACCTCTCGATGTTCGGCCGCGACCCCTGGTGGCTGGTCGTCGTCAAGGCGGTGTTCTGCTTCGCCTTCCTGATGGTGACCGTGCTGTTCTCCATCGTGTGGGAGCGCAAGGTCGTCGCCTGGATGCAGCTGCGCATCGGCCCCAACCGGCACGGCCCCTGGGGCATGCTTCAGTCGCTCGCCGACGGCATCAAGCTGATGCTGAAGGAAGACCTCATCGTCAAGCGCGCGGACAAGGTGGTGTACGTCCTCGCGCCGATCGTCGCGGCCATCCCGGCCTTCATGGCGATCGCCGTGATCCCCTTCGGGCCGGCCGACAACGAGGTCTCGATCTTCGGCCAGCGCACCACGATGCAGCTCACCGACCTGCCGATCGCGATGCTGTACATCCTCGCGGTCGCCTCGGTCGGGATCTACGGCATCGTCCTTGCGGGGTGGAGCTCCGGATCCACGTACCCGCTGCTGGGCGGCCTGCGGTCGTGCGCGCAGATGATCTCCTACGAGATCGCGATGGGCGCCGCGTTCGCCTCGGTGTTCCTGTACTCGGGATCGATGTCGACGTCGACGATCGTCGAGCAGCAGCACGACCGCTGGTACATCCTGCTGCTGCCGGTCTCCTTCATCCTGTACATCGTCACGATGGTCGGCGAGACCAACCGCGCCCCCTTCGACATGCCGGAGTCCGAGGGCGACCTCGTCGGCGGCTTCAACACCGAGTACTCCTCCATCAAGTTCGCGATGTTCATGCTCGCCGAGTACGTGAACATGGTGACGGTCTCGGCGGTGTCGACCACGCTGTTCCTCGGCGGCTGGCGGGCTCCCTGGCCGATCAGCACCTTCTGGGAGGGCGCGAACCACGGCTGGTGGCCGATGCTCTGGTTCGTCGTCAAGGTGCAGCTGCTGCTGTTCTTCTTCATCTGGCTGCGCGGCACGCTTCCCCGGGTCCGCTACGACCAGCTGATGAAGCTGGGCTGGAAGGTCCTGATCCCCGTCTCGGTGACGTGGCTGATGCTCGTGGCGACCGTGCGGACGCTGCGCAACGAGAACTACGACTTCGCCGACATCTTCCTCTACGTCGGCGGCGGCGTCCTGGTCCTGCTGTTGCTCTCCTTCGTGGTGGACACGTTCCGCGGCGGCGGCAAGAGCGCACAGGAGCCGGCCGAGCCGGTCGGCTTCGACCCGATGGCGGGCGGCTTCCCCGTCCCGCCGCTGCCCGGACAGGAGCTCGCGCCGGTGCCCAGGCGCAGCCCGCGCCGGGAGCGGGAGCTCATTGTCAGTGGCGGGGTGGACACTGTGAGTGACGGATCGCGAGACGGAAAGGAGGCGTCCGATGGCTGAGGAGCCCAAGGAGGCCGGGCGTGCGACGCCCGGATTCCAGAACCCGGTGGCCGGCTTCGGCGTGACCTTCAAGGCCATGTTCAAGAAGCGGCTGACCGAGCAGTACCCGGAGCAGGAGAAGACCACGGCTCCCCGGTTCCACGGGCGGCACCAGCTCAACCGCCATCCGGACGGCCTGGAGAAGTGCGTCGGCTGTGAACTGTGCGCCTGGGCCTGCCCGGCCGACGCGATCTACGTGGAGGGCGCCGACAACACCGACGAGGAGCGCTACTCGCCGGGCGAGCGGTACGGGCGCGTCTACCAGATCAACTACGCCCGGTGCATCCTGTGCGGCCTGTGCATCGAGGCGTGCCCCACGCGCGCGTTGACGATGACGAACGAGTTCGAACTCGCCGACTCCAGCCGCGCGAACCTGATCTACACCAAGGAGCAGCTGCTCGCCGGCCTCGACGACGGCATGGTGGACTCCCCGCACGCCATCTACCCCGGCACGGACGAACAGGACTACTACCGGGGTCTGGTGACGGAGGCGGCGCCCGGCACCGAGCGCCAGGTGGCCGTCTCCAAGGGCGAGACGCCACAGGAGGCCGCCTCCACGACCGGTGCGGACGAGCCCGCCTCGGAGGAGGTGATCCGCCGATGAGCGCGCAGCTCGCCGCCTACTCCACCTCCACCGGTGAGGCCTTCCAGTTCTGGGTGCTCGGCACCGTCGCGGTGATCGGCGCCCTGTGCACCGTCTTCATGAAGAAGGCCGTGCACAGCGCGCTCTGCCTCGCCGGAACCATGATCATTCTGGCGATCTTCTACCTCGCCAACGGCGCCTATTTCCTGGGCATCGTGCAGATCGTCGTCTACACCGGCGCGATCATGATGCTGTTCCTGTTCGTGGTGATGCTGGTCGGCGTCACCGCCGCGGACTCCCTGAAGGAGACCATCAAGGGACAGCGCTGGCTGGCCGTCCTCAGCGGCCTCGGCTTCGGCGTCCTGCTGGTCGCCGGCATCGGCCACGCCTCCCTGACGGAGTTCACCGGCCTCACCGAGGCGAACGCGAACGGCAACGTGGAGGGCCTCGCCGCCCTCATCTTCACCAAGTACGTCTTCGCCTTCGAGATCACCGGCGCCCTGCTCATCACGGCCGCCGTCGGCGCCATGGTGCTCACCCACCGCGAGCGCACCGAGCGGGCCCTGACCCAGCGCGAGATGGCCGAGCGCAGGGTGCGCGAGGGCAAGCACGTGCCTCCGCTGCCGGCGCCGGGCGTGTACGCGCGGCACAACGCCGTGGACGTCCAGGGCCTGCTGCCCGACGGCACGCCTTCGGAGCTCACGGTCAGCAGCACGCTGCGCGAGCGCGGTCAGATCCGGGACGTGTCCGTCGAGGCGCTCAACGACCTCAAGGCCCTGGAACAGCGCGCCGAGGAGCGCCTGGAGCGGGCCGCGATCGAGCCGCCGCACCTGAAGCGGACGGAGGAGGCGTCGAAGTGAATCCCGTCAACTACCTCTATCTCGCGGCCCTGTTGTTCACGATCGGTGCGACGGGTGTGCTGATCAGGCGCAACGCGATCGTCGTCTTCATGTGCATCGAGCTCATGCTCAACGCCTGCAACCTCGCGTTCGTCACCTTCTCCCGGATGCACGGCAATCTCGACGGCCAGATCATCGCGTTCTTCACGATGGTCGTCGCCGCCGCGGAGGTCGTGGTCGGACTCGCGATCATCGTGTCGCTGTTCCGTTCCCGCCACTCGGCCTCGGTCGACGACGCCAGCCTGATGAAGCTGTAAGGGGTCGGAAGAAACGTGGAGAACCTGATCGCGCTGCTGATCGCGGCGCCCCTGCTCGGAGCGGCCGTCCTGCTGGTCGGCGGCCGTCGGCTCGACGCCGTCGGCCACTGGGTCGGCACGCTCCTGTCGACCGTGTCCTTCGTGCTCGGTCTCGTCCTGTTCGGCGACCTGCTGGGCAGGAGCGCCGACGACCGCACGCTGACACAGCACCTGTTCAGCTGGATCCCGGTCGAGGGCTTCCAGGCGGACGTCGGCTTCCGCCTGGACCAGTTGTCGATGACGTTCGTGCTGCTGATCACGGGCGTCGGCTCGCTGATCCACCTGTACTCGGTCGGGTACATGGAGCACGACGAGCGGCGCCGCCGCTTCTTCGGCTACCTGAACCTGTTCCTCGCGGCGATGCTGCTGCTGGTCCTCGCCGACAACTACCTGCTGCTGTACGTCGGCTGGGAGGGCGTGGGTCTCGCGTCCTACCTGCTCATCGGCTTCTGGCAGCACAAGCCCAGCGCCGCCACCGCCGCGAAGAAGGCCTTCCTGGTCAACCGCGTCGGCGACATGGGCCTGTCCATCGCCATCATGCTGATGTTCACCACCTTCGGCACATTCGCGTTCGGCCCGCTGCTCGGGGCGGAGGGGCAGCCGGGCATCGCCGGCGACGCCTCGGAGGGCAGGCTCACCGCCATCGCCCTGATGCTGCTGCTCGCCGCCTGCGGCAAGTCGGCACAGGTGCCGCTCCAGTCCTGGCTCGGGGACGCGATGGAGGGCCCGACCCCGGTCTCGGCCCTCATCCACGCCGCCACGATGGTGACCGCGGGCGTGTACCTGATCGTCCGGTCGGCCGCGATCTTCAACGGGGCTCCCGACGCGCAGCTGGTCGTCACCGTAGTCGGCGCGGTCACGCTGCTGTTCGGTGCGATCGTCGGTTGCGCGAAGGACGACATCAAGAAGGCGCTGGCCGGCTCGACGATGTCGCAGATCGGCTACATGGTGCTGGCCGCGGGCCTCGGCCCCATCGGCTACGTCTTCGCGATCATGCACCTGGTCACGCACGGCTTCTTCAAGGCCGGGCTGTTCCTCGGCGCCGGTTCCGTCATGCACGGCATGAACGACGAGGTCGACATGCGCAAGTACGGCGGCCTGCGCACGTACATGCCGGTCACCTTCGTCACCTTCGGTCTCGGCTACCTCGCGATCATCGGCTTCCCGGGGCTGTCCGGCTTCTTCTCCAAGGACAAGATCATCGAGGCGGCGTTCGCCAAGGGCGGCACCGAGGGCTGGATCCTCGGCGCGTGCGCCCTGCTCGGCGCGGCCATCACCGCGTACTACATGACGCGCGTGATGCTGATGACGTTCTTCGGCGAGGAGCGCTGGAAGAACCGGCCCACCCGTTCCCCCGAGGCGCCCGGCGCGGAGCCCGCCGCCGAGCACCACGGCGAGCACGCGGAGCCGCACCCGCACGAGTCGCCCAAGGTCATGACGATCCCCATGATCGTGCTGGCGTTCGGGTCGGTGTTCGCCGGCGGGTTCTTCAGCATCGGCGACCGCTTCCTGCACTGGCTCGAACCCGTCACCGGGCACAGCGAGGGTGACTCGCCGCTCAGCGTGGCGACGGTCACCGGAGCGACCATGGTCTGCCTGGTCATCGGCGTCGGCATCGCCTACGCCCAGTACGGCCGGCGTCCCGTTCCGGCCGTCGCCCCGCGCGGATCGCTGCTCACCCGCGCCGCCCGGCGCGATCTGCTCCAGGACGACTTCAACCACGTCGTCCTGGTGCGCGGCGGCGAGCACCTCACGCGCTCCCTGGTCTACGTCGACCACACCCTGGTCGACGGCGTCGTCAACGGCACGGCGGCCTCGGTCGGCGGCCTCTCCGGACGGCTGCGCCGACTGCAGAACGGCTTCGCGCGGTCGTACGCGGTCTCGATGTTCGGCGGTGCGGCACTCCTCGTCGCCGCGACCCTGCTGATGAGGGCGGTCTGATACCGATGTCCTTTCCTCTGCTGACAGCGACGGCGGCGCTCCCCGCGATCGGGGCGGTCGCCACGGCCGCCGTCCCGGCCGCCCGGCGCAACGCCGCCAAAGCGCTGGCCCTGCTGTTCTCCCTCGCCACACTGGCCCTGGCGATCGTCGTCCTGGTCCGCTTCGACCCGGACGGCGGCCGCTACCAACTCACCGAATCCCACTCCTGGATCGCGGACTTCGGGGTCAGGTACGAGCTGGGCGTGGACGGCATCGGGGTCGCGCTCGTCGCCCTGACCGCGCTGCTGATCCCGTTCGTCATCCTCGCGGGCTGGAACGACGCGGACCCGCTGGAGACGGGCAGCAAGCGCTGGCGGCCGACCCAGGGCTTCTTCGCCCTGATCCTGGCCGTCGAGGCGATGGTGATCCTCTCCTTCGAGGCCACCGACGTCTTCCTCTTCTACATCTTCTTCGAAGCCATGCTCATCCCGATGTACTTCCTCATCGGCGGCTTCGGGGACCGCGCCCACGAGCACGGCGAGGAGGCGGCGTCCACGCAACGGTCGTACGCGGCCGTGAAGTTCCTCCTCTACAACCTCGTCGGCGGTCTGATCATGCTGGCCGCGGTGATCGGCCTCTACGTGGTCGCGGGGAACTTCTCGCTCACGGAGATCGCCCAGGCCCGCGCCGACGGCACGCTCCACATGGCGACGAGCACGGAACGCTGGCTGTTCCTCGGGTTCTTCTTCGCCTTCGCGGTGAAGGCGCCGCTGTGGCCGCTGCACACCTGGCTGCCCAACGCCATGGGCGAGGCCACCACCCCGGTCGCCGTCCTGATCACGGCGGTCGTCGACAAGGTGGGCACCTTCGCGATGCTCCGCTTCTGCCTCCAGCTCTTCCCGGAGGCCAGCAAGTGGGCGACGCCGGTCATCCTCGTCCTCGCGGTGATCAGCATCGTCTACGGGGCGCTGCTGGCCGTGGGCCAGCGTGACATCAAGCGGCTGGTCGCGTACGCGTCCATCTCGCACTTCGGATTCATCATCCTGGGCATCTTCGCGATGACCAGCCAGGGCCAGTCGGGCGCGACGCTGTACATGGTCAACCACGGCATCTCGACGGCCGCTCTGATGCTGGTCGCCGGATTCCTCATCTCGCGGCGCGGGTCGCGGCTCATCGCCGACTACGGCGGGGTGCAGAAGGTCGCCCCGGTGCTCGCCGGCACCTTCCTGATCGGCGGCCTGGCCACGCTGTCGCTGCCGGGACTCGCGCCCTTCGTGAGCGAGTTCCTCGTCCTGGTGGGCACGTTCGCGCGCTACCCGGCGATCGGCATCGTCGCCACCTTCGGCATCGTGCTCGCCGCGCTCTACACGCTCGTGCTCTACCAGCGGACGATGACCGGCCCGGTGAAACCCGAGGTCGCCGCGATGCCCGACCTGCGCGCGCGGGAGCTCATGGTCGTCACCCCGCTGATCGTGCTGTTGATCTTCCTGGGCGTCTACCCGAAGCCCGTGACCGACATCGTGAACCCGGCGGTCAAGCAGACGCTGTCCGACGTACACAAGACGGACCCCAAGCCCGAGGTGGAGGCGGCCAAGTGAGCGCATCAGCCGTCCACAGCCTGTGGACAACGGCGGCAACCGCGGCCGACCCGATCTCCAAGATCGACACTCCGAAGATCGAATACGGGCAATTGTCGCCCACCCTGATCGTCGTGGGCGCGGCGATCATCGGGGTGCTGGTCGAGGCGTTCGTGCCGCGCAAGCACCGCTACTACGCCCAACTCTTCCTGTCCGCAGCCGCGTTGATCGCCGCGTTCGTCGCCGTGGTCATGCTGGCGGCGGACGGGTACGGCACCACGAAGGCGCGCATCGCGGCCATGGGCGCGATCGCGGTCGACGGACCGGCCCTCTTCCTCCAGGGCACGATCCTGCTGGCCGCCCTGGTCGGCCTGTTCACCTTCGCCGAACGCCGCCTCGACCCCGAGGCGCACGGAACCCGGGTCGACTCCTTCGCCGCCCAGGCGGCGTCCGTGCCCGGCAGCGAAAGCGAACAGGCAGCGGTCAAGGCCGGGTTCACGACGACCGAGGTCTTCCCGCTGCTGCTGTTCGCGGTCGCCGGCATGCTGGTCTTCCCGTCGGCCAACGACCTGCTGACGCTCTTCATCGCCCTGGAAGTCTTCTCGCTGCCCCTGTACCTCCTGTGCGCCCTGGCCCGCCGCAAGCGGCTCATGTCGCAGGAGGCCGCGGTCAAGTACTTCCTCCTCGGCGCGTTCGCCTCCGCGTTCACCCTCTTCGGCATCGCCCTGCTGTACGGATACGCGGGCTCGGTGTCGTACGGGACCGTCGCGCAGGTCGTCGACGGCACCGTCCAGAACGTCAACCCGGCGCTCGCCGACACCATGGGCAACGACGCGCTGCTCCTGATCGGCACCGCGTTGATCGTCATGGGCCTGCTGTTCAAGGTGGGCGCGGTGCCGTTCCACATGTGGACGCCCGACGTCTACCAGGGCGCGCCCACCCCGGTCACCGGCTTCATGGCCGCGGCGACCAAGGTGGCCGCCTTCGGTGCGCTGCTGCGCCTGCTCTACGTGGTCCTGCCCGGGCTGCGCTGGGACTGGCGGCCGGTGATGTGGGGCGTCGCGATCATCACGATGCTGGGCGGCGCGATCGTGGCGATCACGCAGACCGACATCAAGCGGCTGCTGGCGTACTCGTCCATCGCGCACGCCGGGTTCATCCTCGCGGGCGTGATCGCGACCACCCCGGACGGCGTCTCGTCGGTCCTCTTCTACCTGGCCGCGTACTCGTTCGTGACGATCGGCGCGTTCGCCGTGGTCACCCTCGTGCGCGACGCCGGCGGAGAGGCCACGCACCTGTCCAAGTGGGCGGGGCTCGGGCGCAGGTCGCCCCTGGTGGCTGCCGTGTTCGCGGTGTTCCTGCTGGCCTTCGCCGGCATTCCGCTGACCTCCGGGTTCGCCGGGAAGTTCGCCGTCTTCAAGGCGGCGGCGGAGGGCGGCGCGGCCCCGCTGGTCGTGGTCGGTGTGATCTCCTCGGCGATCGCCGCCTTCTTCTACATCCGGGTGATCGTGCTGATGTTCTTCAGCGAGCCGAGGCCCGACGGCCCGACCGTCGCCGTCCCGTCGCCGTTGACGGTGATGGCGATCGGCGTGGGAGTGGCGGTCACGCTGGTGCTCGGCGTGGCGCCGCAGTACTTCCTGGACCTGGCGAATCAGGCGGGAGTGTTCGTGCGCTGAGTCACCATGCCGCTGACCTGCGGTGGCGTGCACGGTGGGCCCGGTTCCCCGACAGGGGGCCGGGCCCACCGGCGTCCGCACCGCCGGCTTCGCGCCCGCGCCCCCGTTTCGGGGACCCGGGTGGGGAGGATCCCTCGGGACCCGTGCGGGGACTCGTCGGGGACCGCCACGCGGTGTCACCGGAAAGAGCCTGTGGATAACTCCGGCGCTGTCGGTCCGGACCCCTATCGTGGAGGCAGTGGTCGAGAGACGACGTACGGGGGACCAGTCGATGGGCGGGACGGGCGGGATCAGCGAGATGACAGGTATCACCGGGACACCGGAGCGGACCGAGAGCGAGGCGCTGGCCACGCTGCACCGGGTCTTCGGCTACGACGCCTTCCGCGGCGAGCAGGAAGCGGTCATCGAGCACGTGGTGGCCGGCGGGGACGCGGTGGTCCTCATGCCCACCGGCGGCGGCAAGTCGCTGTGCTACCAGATTCCGGCCCTGGTCAGACCAGGTACGGGCATCGTCGTCTCCCCGCTGATCGCGCTGATGCAGGACCAGGTGGACGCGCTGCGGGCGCTCGGCGTCAACGCCGGGTTCATGAACTCCACGCAGGACTTCGACGAGCGGCGCGTGGTCGAGGCCGAGTTCCTCGCGGGTGAGCTCGACCTGCTGTACCTGGCGCCGGAGCGGTTGCGGCTTCAGTCCACCCTCGATCTCCTCTCGCGCGGCAAGATCGCCGTGTTCGCGATCGACGAGGCGCACTGTGTGTCCCAGTGGGGCCACGACTTCCGCCCGGACTACCTCTCCCTCTCCGTGCTGGGCGAGCGCTGGCCGGACGTCCCGCGGATCGCGCTCACCGCGACGGCCACCCACGCCACGCACCAGGAGATCACCCAGCGGCTGAACATGCCGGCGGCCCGGCACTTCGTGGCCAGCTTCGACCGGCCCAACATCCAGTACCGGATCGTGCCGAAGGCCGACCCCAAGAAGCAGCTCCTGAGCTTTCTGCGCGAGGAGCACGCGGGCGACGCGGGCATCGTGTACTGCCTCTCGCGCAACTCCGTTGAGAAGACGGCCGAGTTCCTCTCCCGCAACGGCATCGAGGCCGTGCCCTACCACGCGGGTCTGGACGCGGGCACGCGCGCGGCGCACCAGTCCCGCTTCCTGCGCGAGGAGGGCCTGGTGGTGTGCGCGACCATCGCGTTCGGCATGGGCATCGACAAGCCGGACGTCCGGTTCGTCGCCCACCTCGACCTGCCGAAGTCGATCGAGGGCTACTACCAGGAGACCGGGCGCGGCGGGCGTGACGGCCTGCCCTCCACCGCGTGGATGGCCTACGGCCTCAACGACGTCATACAGCAGCGCAAGCTGATCCAGAGCGGCGAGGGGGACGAGGCGTTCCGCAGGAGGGCCGGCGCGCACCTGGAGTCGATGCTCGCTCTGTGCGAGACGGTCCAGTGCCGCCGAGGGCAGCTCCTCGCCTACTTCGGCCAGGAACCGGACGCGGCGGGCTGCGGCAACTGCGACACCTGCCTCACCCCGCCGGAGACCTGGGACGGCACGGTCGCGGCCCAGAAGGTGCTGTCGACCATCGTCCGGCTGCAAAGGGAACGCGGTCAGAAGTTCGGCGCGGTGCAGATCGTCGACATCCTGATGGGCAAGCGCACGGCGAAGGTGATCCAGTTCGACCACGACCAGCTGTCCGTGTTCGGCATCGGCGAGGACCTCACCGAGGGCGAGTGGCGCGGAGTCGTACGGCAGTTGCTGGCGCAGGGGCTGCTCGCGGTCGAGGGGGAGTACGGCACCCTGGTGCTGACGGAGGCCAGCGGGGCCGTGCTGCGCCGGGAGCGGGACGTCCCGTTGCGCAAGGAGCCGAAGAAGCCGGTGACGTCGAAGGCGTCGGGCTCCTCGTCCGGCCGGGGCAAGGGCAAGGCCGCCGTGGCCGAGCTGCCCGAGGCGTTGCTGCCGGCCTTCGAGGCGTTGCGTGCCTGGCGTGCCGAGCAGGCCCGTGAGCAGGGCGTTCCGGCGTACGTCATCTTCCATGACGCGACGCTGCGGGAGATCGCCACCGCGTGGCCCACGTCGGTGGAGCAGCTCGGCGGCGTCAGCGGCGTCGGCGAGAGAAAGCTGGCCACGTACGGGGAGGGCGTCCTCGGCGTCCTGGCCTCGCTCGGCGGCGCCCCGGAGCCGGCCGCCCCGGAGCCGGCCGCCGCGGGGTCCGTCGCCGCGGGGTCGTCCGTGAGCGCCGGCCGTGCGGCCGACGCCGGCGCCCACACGGATCAGGGCGATCCGGACCTCTGGCCCGAGAGCGAAGCGGAGCCGGAGCCCGAGGACTGGATGTAGCGCGCGGCGGCCGCACCGGGGCGTGGAGCGGCCCCACCGGGCCATGGAGCGGTCCCACCGGGCCGTGGCGCGGACCTGCCTACAGGGCCCGCGTCGCGTAGGCCCGCACGTCCGCGTCGGTGTCCGTCGTGGCCGTGGCGAGGGCGGCCCGGGCGGGCTCCGCGTCACGGTGGCGGGTCAGGGCCAGGACGGCGGCCTTGCGGACGTCGGCGTTCGGGTCGGCCAGCGCCTTGGCCAGCGCGGGGACGGCCGTGTCGGGGTGGGCCACGGACAGCGCGGTGGCGGCGCCGGCCCGCACCTGCCAGGCCGGGTCCGACAGCGCGGTCACGGCCCGGGCGGCGAGCGGCGCCGGGCAGCCGGTGGCTCCCAGCGCGCCGTAGGCGGCGGCCCGCACCAGCGCATCCGGATCGCCGACGAGAGCGACCAGGGCGGTGTGCACGGCATCGGTCTCGACGGCATCGTCCGCACCCGCGCCAGGGGCGAAGGCGCGGGCGGTCCCGTCGGGCGAGTCGCTCCCCGGGGCGTGGTCCAGGCGGCCGGCGGCCACGGTGGCCAGGGACTTGGCGAGGGTGACGCGGACCTCGCGGGACGGGTCGCCCGTGGCCGCACGGGCCAGTTCGTCGGCGGCGTCGACGGAGACCAGGGCGCGGACGGCCTCGATGCGCACCGCGATGTCGGCGTCGGTGAGGGCGCCGGCGAACAGGGCGGCGTCGCCGAGGCGCAGCGCACGCAGCACGTCGAGGGCCGCGGCGCGGACCACCGGATCGGACTCGGTCAGCGCGGCGGCGAGGCCGTCGCGCAGGGCGGGCTCGGGCGGCAGGGTCTCGACGAGCTCCCGGAGCGAGGCGGCGGCGGTGGACCGTACCTCCGCGGCGGGGTCGCGCAGCGCCCGGGCGAGCGCGGGGCCGGTGCCCGACGGCACGGTCTCGGTGAGGACGGCGACCGCCTCACGCCGGACGGCGGGCGTCGGATCGCTCAGGTAGGAGAGCAGGGCGTCGAGTTCGGGTTCCTCCTCGGCGAGGGCCACGAGTTCGAGAAGACGGGAGGAGGACCGCGGGGAGGAGGACGGCTCGGCGTCGGGCCTGGAGCCGGAGCCGGAGACGGCGGACGCCGAGGCGTCGCCGGCCACCGATCCGGCCGCCGAGCCGGCCATCGCGCCGGCCGCTTCGGCGGGGGCTTCGACGCCGGCGGCGACGGGCGCCACGTCCCGTGACCCGGCCGTGGCCACGTCCTCGGGGCGGACTTCGCCGAGATGCCGCGAGGGGCCGCCGACGGGGGTGAACCCGTCGACCGGGACCAGGTAGGGAGCCACGGGTCTGGCCGTGAACTCCATAACACCGGAGGGGGACTTGTGCAGGTCGAGGTGGTGGAACCAGGAGTCGTCGTCGCGACGGGGGTGGTCGAGGCGTTCGTGGTAGAGGCCCCAGCGGGACTCGGTGCGGGCCAGGGAGGCGCGCGCGGCCATCTCCGCGCAGTCGCGGATGAAGGAGACCTCGGCGCAGCGCATCAGCTCGTGCGGGGTGCGCGCGCCCATCTCGGCGATGTCGTCCCGCATCCGTTCGAAGGACTCCAGGGCCAGCGACAGCCGCGCACCCGACTTCGGCGGGGCCACGTAGTCGTTCACGAAGCGGCGCAGCTTGTACTCGACCTGGGGCTGCGGCGGGCCGTCGGGGTTGCGCAGCGGGCGGTAGATCAGTTCGTGCGCCTCGCGCAGCTGGTCGGCGGGCAGCTCGCCGTCGTACGCCGTGTACCGGGCCGCGTCCGCGCCCGCGAGGTCGCCGAAGACGAACGCGCCGATCATGTAGTTGTGCGGGACGCAGGCCAGGTCGCCGGCCGCGTACAGGCGGGGGACGGTCGTGCGGGCGTGCTCGTCCACCCGGACGCCCGAGGCCGAGTGGCCGCCGCACAGGCCGATCTCCGAGATGTGCATCTCGATGTCGTGGGTGCTGTAGTCGTGGCCGCGGCCCGAGTGGAAGGTGCCCCGGGTGGGCCGCTCGGTGGAGTGCAGGATCGTCTCCAGGGCGGAGAGCGACTCCTCGGGCAGGTGGCTCAGCTTCAGGTAGACCGGGCCGCGGTCGCTCGCGACCTCCGCGGCGAACTCGGCCATCATCTGCCCCGACCAGTAGTCGGAGTCGACGAAGCGCTCGCCGTGCCGGTTGACCTGGTAACCGCCGAACGGGTTGGCGACGTAGGCGCAGGCGGGACCGTTGTAGTCCTTGATCAGCGGGTTGATCTGGAAGCACTCGATGCCGGTCAGCTCGGCGCCCGCGTGGTAGGCCATGGCGTAGCCGTCGCCCGCGTTGGTGGGGTTCTCATACGTGCCGTACAGGTAACCGGAGGCGGGCAGTCCGAGGCGGCCGCAGGCGCCGGTCGCGAGGATCACCCCGCCCGCGCGGACGGTGACGAACCGCCCGGTGCGGGTGTTGAAGCCGACGGCGCCGATGGCGCGGCCGTCCTCGGGGGAGGTCAGCACCCGCACCGGCATCACCCGGTTCTCGATGCGGATCCGCTCCCGCATCTCGCGCCGCCGCAACTGCCGGTACAGGACCTTCTTGACGTCCTTGCCCTCCGGCATCGGCAGGACGTAGGAGCCGGAGCGGTGGACCTGGCGGACCGCGTAGTCGCCGTGCTCGTCCTTCTCGAACTTCACGCCGTACGACTCCAGCCGCTGCACCATGGCGAAGCCGCGGGTCGCTGTCTGGCGGACGGTCGTCTGGTCGACGATGCCGTCGTTGGCGCGGGTGATCTCGGCGACGTAGTCGTCGGGCTCGGCGCGGCCGGGGACGACCGCGTTGTTGACGCCGTCCATGCCCATCGCGAGCGCCCCCGAGTGGCGTACGTGGGCCTTCTCCAGGAGCAGCACGTCGGCGCCGCGCTCGGCGGCGGTCAGGGCCGCCATGGTGCCGGCGGTGCCGCCGCCGATGACGAGGACGTCGCAGGTCAGCTCCTCGGCGTCGTCGAGCGCGGGGATCTGCACAGGGGTGTCCACCGGGGTGCCTTTCAGGTGTTCAGGGAGGTCAGGACGGCCCTGCGCAGGGCCGTGTGCGCGGGGTCGTCGTGGGCGGCGCGCTCGCGGGGGCGCGGCACGTCCCGAACGTCCACGAGGCGGCCCGCGCCGAGGAGCGCCACGCGGTCGCCGAGGAAGAGGGCCTCGTCCACGTCGTGGGTGACGAAGACGACGGTCGCGCCCGTGCCGCGCAGCACCTGCACCAGCAGGTCCTGCATGCCGGCGCGGGTCTGGGCGTCGAGGGCGCCGAAGGGTTCGTCCATGAGGACGGCCCGCGGACCCGCGGCGAGGGCCCGGGCCAGTTGCGCGCGCTGGCGCTGGCCTCCGGAGACGCGGTGCGGCAACTGCCGTGCGCGGTCGGCGAGTCCGACGCGGTCGAGCCAGTCGGCGGCCTGCCTGCGGCGGTCCGCGCGCGGCGTGCCCTGGATGGCGAGGGGGAGTTCGACGTTGCCCAGCAGGGTGCGCCAGGGGAGGAGGGCGTCCTCCTGGAAGACGAGCGCCCGGTCGGCGGCGGGCCCGCCGATCGGCCGGCCGTCCTGTTCCACGGCGCCCGCCAGTGCGGGCAGCAGCCCGGCCAGGGTGCGCAGCAGCGTCGACTTGCCGCAGCCGGAGGGGCCGACGACGGTGAGGATCTCCCCGGGCGGGATGTCGAGGTCGACGTCGGCCAGGGCGGTGGCGTCGGGGCGGCCGAGGGCGGCCCCCCGCAGCGTGAGCCGGGTGCCGCGCGGGGCGGCGCCGGAGCCCGCGCCCCCGGCTGCACTCCGGTCGGCGGCCGTCCCGGCGGCAGGGTCGGCCGGACCCGCTGCGGCGGCTGCGCCGGGCGGCCCGCCGGGTGTGCCGGTCGTCTCGCGGGTGTCAGACGAGGTGCTCATCGCGCGCCTCCTCGGGTTCGGTCCTGGTGCCGGCGGCGGGGGAGGCGGTCGGCGCCCCGATGGCCCGGGCCGGGAGCGGGCGGGCCGCGCGGGGCCGGCCCGCGGGGACGTAGGACGTGCGCGGCAGCCAGCGGGTCAGCCGGCGGCCGAGGAGTTCCACGGCCGTGGAGGTGGCCCAGCCGAGCACGCCGATCGTCACCATGCCGACGAACACGCCCGGGTAGTCGACGACGGTGTAGTCCTGCCAGGTGCGGTAGCCGACGCCGTACTGGCCGGAGA
Organism: Streptomyces hilarionis; assembly: GCF_024539675.1. Taxonomy (GTDB): domain Bacteria; phylum Actinomycetota; class Actinomycetes; order Streptomycetales; family Streptomycetaceae; genus Streptomyces; species Streptomyces hilarionis. The sequence goes on from NZ_JAHHIT010000089.1 coordinate 31,737, forward strand.
TCATCTCCGCGGAGATCACACAGATCCACGAGACGCCGAGGCCGACCGAGAGTCCGCCGAAGATGCCGGGCAGCGCGCCCGGCAGCACGACCGAGCCGAGGATCCGCCACCGGCCGCCGCCCATGGTGCGCACCGCCTCCTCCCAGTCGGGGGTCAGGGCGCGGACGGCGTGCCGGGTGGAGACCATGACGGGGAAGAACGCGGCGGTGAAGGTGATGAAGACGATGCCCTGTTCGTTGGAGGGGAAGAGCAAAATCGCGACGGGGACCAGGGCGATCGCGGGGATGGGCCGGACGACTTCGAGGACGGGCCCGAGCAGGTCCTCGGCGAGCCGCGAGCGTGCCACGAGCACGCCCGTGGCGACGCCCGCGACGGCGGCGAGGAGGAAGCCGGTCAGGATGCGGGTGAGGCTGTCGTCGAGGTCGGTCCAGTAGTCGTCGCCGGCCAGACGGCCGGCGAAGGTGCGGGCCACGTCGGCGACGGTGGGGAACTGGGAGAAACGCAGCCACAGGTCGACGTTCAGGCTGGTCAGGAGTTGCCACAGGCCGAGGGTCGCCGCCACCGACGCCGTCCGCAGCGCATACCGGGTCACGACGCGCGTCCCAGGGCGTCGGCGTACGTGACGACGCGGGAGCCGGCGTGGGCGCCGACGTAGGCCCGGGCTGTCGCCGGGGCGACGAACGGCAGGAGCGTCGTGCCGTCGGCCACCCAGACGGCCCGGTCGGCGAACCACAGGGTGCCGGTGGTGGCGTCGGGGACGTATGCGGCGCGGACGCCGTCCCGGTGCCGGGCGACGTAGGCCAGCAGGGCCCCCGGCGTCGTGAAGGAACGCGTCCGTTCGGCGCCCTTGGGCCACACCTCGCTCGCGGCGGGCGCCGGCGCGGAGGCGAGCCGGCGGGCGTAGGACGGGCCGAGCGCCTTCCTCACGTAGCGGTCGTCGACGAAGGAGTCCACGTCGACGTCTCCGGTCAGCTTCGCCGCCTTCAGGACCGACACGTCCTCCTTGAGCGCGGCGACGAGCCGTGGCTTGAGGGCCGGGTCGAAGGTGGAGATGCCGTGGGCGCCGTTGTAGAGGTAGACGACCTCGGCGGGCAGGCCGGTGGCCTTCGCGACGCTCTCGGCGGCCGCCACGGGGTGCGCGTTCAGGTAGGCCGTGGCCTGCTCCTGGGCCTTCAGGAACGCCTCCAGCACGGCCGGGCGGCTCTTGGCGAAGTCCTCGCGGGCGGTCACGCCGTGGAAGGTCGGCAGGTCGAGCTGGGCGCCGTCGTAGAGGGCCTTGGCCTTGCCCTGGTAGGCGAGCAGGCCGGGCCAGGCGACGAACTGCGAGAGCGCGTCGGCGCTGCCCGCGGCGAGCGCGGACGCGCCGACGGCGGGCTGCTGGTTGAGCTTCTCGATGCCCTTGTCGGGGTCGATGCCGGCGCGCTGGAGGGCGCGGACCAGGGTGCCGTCGGCGGCCGAGCCCACGCTCGTGGAGACCTTCCTGCCCTTGAGGTCGTCGAGGGAGGCGAGCTCGGAGTCCGGGGCGGTGACGATGGTGTTGAGGCCGCCGCGCAGGTTGTAGCCGGTGACCGACACCAGGCGGGTGGGCTTGCCGAGCTGTCTGCCACGGGCCGCGTTGATGAGGAGCGGGAAGTCGCCCATCGAGCCGATGTCGATCTTGCCGGCGGTCATCTGGGCGGTGATGGGGGCGCCGGTGGCGTAGTCCTGCCAGTCGACCTTGTACGTCGTGCCGTCGCCGAGGGCGTTCAGCTGCTTCTCGAAGGAGCCGAGGGAGCGCAGGAGGGTGCCCGCGGTGACCGTGTTGATGGTCTTGGACTGGTAGCCGACGGTGACGGTGACCGTGGAGCCGCTACCGGCCTGGGCGCTGCCGCATCCGGTGAGGGGGAGCAGGAGCAGGGCGGTGGCGGAGGCGGCGATCGTTCGGGGCTTCATCGGGGTTCGGGGCTTCATCGGGGTTCGGGCCTTTCACCGGAGCAGGTAGGGCATGTTGACCGTGACGGCTCCGGTGGGACAGCGGGCCGCGCACGGGCCGCAGTACCAGCACTCGTCGACGTGCATGTAGGCCTTGCCGTTGCTCTCGTCGATGGCCAGGGAGTCCAGCGGGCACATGTCCACGCACAGGGTGCAGCCGTCGATGCACTTCGACTCGTCGATGGTCACGGGCACGTCGGCCCGCTGGGGCGCCAGGGTCATGGCTGTCTCCAGAGAAGGTCCCGGGAAAGGGGTCAGAGCGAGCGGCGGAGCAGACCGCCCATCGAGATGCGGTCACCGCGGAAGCGGATGAACTCCAGGTCCACCGGGCGGCCGTCGGCGAGGTGGGTGAGGCGTTCGAGCATCAGGAGGGCCGCACCGCGCGGCGCCTCCAGGACGGCGGCGGAGTGGGCGTCCGCGTTCACGGCCTCCAGGGTGATCTCGGCGTGGCCGAGGCGCTGCCCGGTGAGGGTCTCCAGGAGCCGGAAGACGTCGGTGTTCTCCAGGTCGGCGCCGAGCAGGTCGGCGCCCACGTCCAGCGGGACGTAGGTGAGGTCGAGGGAGAGGGGGACGCCTCCCAGGCGGCGCAGGCGTTCGATGTAGAGGACGTCGGCGCCGGGCTGCACCCCGAGGCGGTCGGCGACCGGGGCGGGCGCGGCGACGGGGCCCATCGTGCGGACCTCGTTGGTGACGTGCCCGTGTTCGCGCAGGGTCTCCGCGAGGCCCATCAGACGGTCCAGGCCGTGCGGGTACTTCTGCGCCACGACGACCGTGCCGACGCCGGGCAGGCGTTCCACCAGGCCCTCAGCGCGCAGCAGGTCGAGTGCCTGCCGGACGGTGTTGCGGGAGGCGCGGTAGTCGCCGGCGAGCGTCGACTCGTGGGGGAGCGTGCCCGCCGGGAAGCCGCCGGTGAGCAGCTGACGGCGCAGGAGGTCGGCGAGCTGCCGGGCCTGGTCGGCGCGCAGCCGGCGGCGCGCGCGGTGGGCGGCGACGGTGGTCGCGCCCTGGCCGGCGTGCTCTCGGACGCGGTCGCTGGATGGCATGGCTCGAACCATAGCGAGAAGGTAGGAAAAGGGGTGTTGCCGGAGTGTTGCGCCACCTGCGAGAGCGTCAGAAAACGCGCTGACCTGCTGGAACGTGCGTCGGTCGAGCAAGATCTGCCGGTTCAGGACAGCGCGGCCAGGCCCGGGACGAAGGTGATCAGCAAGGGCAGCAGGGGTACCAGCGCGGCCGCCGTGGTCGTCAGCGCGCGGTGTCTGCGCAGCAGGCGCGGAGGCGGCTGGAGGAGGCGGTCGACGCGCTCGCCGAGGAGACGGCGGCTGGACGCGCAGGACAGCACGCCCCGGTGCTGGTTCAGCTCGATGAGGGCCAGTGCCGTCGTCAGATGACCGCACCGGCGCGACGCCGTGTCGTCGGCGGCGAGTTCGACCAGGCGGTGCGTCTGGTCGCAGAAGTGGGCGAAGAGCGGGACGCGCGGGAAGCCGGTGGCCAGGGCGGTGGACAGATGGAGCAGCCAGTCGTGGTGGGCGCGGGCGTGGCCGCGCTCATGGGTGAGGACGGCGTCCAGCTGGTGGGAGGTGAGGCGGTGCAGGGCGCCGGTCGTGACGATCAACTGCGCCGGGCTGCCGGGCATCCACCAGGCGTCGGGGTACTCGTCCTCCAGGACGAGGAGCGGACCGCGGGCCGACGGCAGGCCGGCGGGCAGGTCGGGCGCGCGCTCCCGCAGCAGCGCCCTGGCCCGGCCGCGACGGCGGCGCGCCTCGAACAGCTCGCGGGCCAGCATCGCGGTGGTCCAGGCGGCCCCGCAGGCCAGCAGCACGGTCAGCGTCGCCGCCCACAGCGGCGCGGCGGACAGGTCGTAGGCCTCGGTGACCGAGGCCGGCGCGGGCGCGAAGACCTGCGCGCGGACGGTGTGGAAGACGGCCGCGGCGCCGAGCACCAGGGCGGTCAGGCAGCACAGCAGGACGGTGGCGACCAGGCACTGCCACACCCACAGCCCCACCACCGGCTCCCGCTCGGGCCAGGCGGAACGGGTGAGCGCACGCGGGACCGGCACGGCGGCCGTCAGCGCGACGACGCTCAGCAGGAGCAGGCAGTACGTCATGCCACGGGCTCCGGATCCTGGTCGGGGAGGGGGCGTGCCGGACGCGCGCGGGGCGTACCGCTCGCTCGCGTGCGACCGGTACCGCCACGGGCGGCGGGCCCGGCCCGAGGACCGTGCCCGTCGCCAGTATGACGGCGGTTACCCCGACAGTCAGCCCACGAAGACGCTCCGATTCGGCCCCCCTCGCGCCCGGAGGGCCGGGCCGGTCCCGACCGGGGGCCGGGACGAGGGGCCGGAGGGGGCGGCGGGCTATCCGGCGATCACCCGCCCGGTCACCTCGCCCAGGCCCACCGGCACGCCGTCGGGGCCGGGGGCCCAGGCGGAGAGGGTGACCGTGTCGCCGTCCTCCAGGAACGTCCTCTTGCCGTCGGGGAGGTCGAGCGCGTCGCGGCCGTTCCAGGTCATCTCCAGGAGGGAGCCGCGCTGGTCCGGCTCGGGGCCGCTCACCGTGCCGGAGCCGTACAGGTCGCCGGTGCGCAGGGACGCGCCGTTCACGGTGAGGTGGGCCAGCTGCTGGGCGGCCGTCCAGTACATGGTGGCGAAGGGCGGCTCGGAGACCGTGTGGCCGTTCAGCGCGACGGAGATCCGCAGGTCGTAGCCGCCGGGCTCGTCGGCCGCGTCGTCCAGGTAGGGGAGAAGGGCGTGGGTGCGGGCGGGGGGAGCCACCCGCGCGTCCTCCAGCGCCTCCAGCGGGGTGATCCACGCCGAGACCGAGGTGGCGAACGACTTGGCGAGGAACGGGCCGAGGGGGACGTACTCCCAGGCCTGGAGGTCACGGGCCGACCAGTCGTTGAGCAGGCACAGGCCGAACACGTGCTCGCGGAAGTCGCCCAGCGCGACCGTGCTGCCCTGCGCCGAGGGCACGCCGACCACGAATCCGACCTCGGCCTCGATGTCCAGCCGCACGGACGGGCCGAAGACGGGGGCCGGGTCGGCGGGCGCCTTGCGCTGGCCCGAGGGCCGCACGACGTCCGTGCCGGAGACGACGACCGTGCCGGACCGTCCGTGGTAACCGATCGGCAGGTGCTTCCAGTTGGGCAGCAGCGTGTCGGGCGTGTCCGGCCGGAAGATCGCGCCGACGTTCCTGGCGTGGTGCTCGGAGGAGTAGAAGTCGACGTAGTCGGCGACCTCGAAGGGGAGGTGCAGCGTCACCGCGGACAGGGGCCTGAAGAGCGGCTCGACGGCGGTCCGGTGGGCCGGGCTCGTCACCCACTCCGTCACCTCGCGGCGCACCTGCGACCAGACCTGACGGCCCGCCGCCAGCAGCGGGTTGAGGGTCGGCGCCGCGAGCAGCCCGGCGTGCGGCGAGCCGAGGGCGCGGGCCGCCGCGCCCGCGTCGAGGACGTGGTCGCCGAGCCGGACGCCGACGGTCCGCTCGACGGAGCCCGGCAGCGAGAAGACGCCGTACGGCAGGTTGTGCGGACCGAAGGGATCGCCCTCGGCAAGGTCGAAGGGGGGCATCGGGTACTGCCTCTCTTTCGTGTCTTTCGTGCGCTCTGTGGTGCTCGCCAGGTGTGCCCGCCGGCCCCCGAGCGGATGTCGCGCGGGTGCGCCGAGCCGGGCCACACGTTACGGCCGACCTCGCGGAAGCGACACGGGGGCGGGGCCGCCGAGGCGGCCCGGGCGGCGGCGCGGCGGGCGCGCCCGGTCACGGGAGGGCGTGCGCGCATCGCGGCCGCCGCGTACCGTCCGGCGGCCGGCCGTGCGCCGCGAAGCCGCTTCTTCGGGACGGTCGTCGACCACTGTCGGTCAGTCGCCGAAGGGGAGTTGGCACAACAGGACCGGACCCGGTCGCTGTTCGGCTCGCGTCGAACCACGGGGGTGGGGGATCCGTATTCTCTGATCATGGCCGCACCCACCGCATATGCCGCGCGCACCACGTACTCGCTCATCGCCACCGACCTGGACGGAACGTTGCTCCGCGGCGACGACACCTTCTCCGACCGGTCGCTCGACGCGCTCGCGCGGGTGGCCGCCGCCGGCGCACGCCACCTGGTGGTGACGGGACGCCCCGCGCCCCGCGTCCGGCCGCTGCTCGACCGCCTGCACAGCAGAGGGCTCGCGGTGTGCGGACAGGGAGCGCAGCTGTACGACGCCGGCGCGGACCGTCTGCTGTGGTCGGTGACCCTGGACCGGGAGCTGGCCGAGACCGCGCTCGGCAAGATCGAGGCGGAGGTCGGGCAGCTGTACGCGGCCGTCGACCAGGACGGCGTGGACGGGCTGACGCTCATCGAGCCGGGCTACCGGATGCCGCACCCCACGCTGCCCGCCCTGCGGGTCGCCCGGCGCGACGACCTGTGGTGCGAACCGATCAGCAAGGTGCTGCTGCGCCATCCCTTCCTGTCCGACGACGAGTTGGCGGCGACGGCCCGCTCGGCGGTCGGCTCGCTCGCCACCGTCACCATGTCGGGGCCGGGCACGGTGGAACTCCAGCCCTGCGGGGTCACCAAGGCGACGGGGCTGGCGCTGGCCGCCGAACACCTGGGCCTGCGGCCGCAGGACACGGTCGCCTTCGGGGACATGCCCAACGACATCCCGATGTTCGACTGGGCGGCGCGCGGTGTCGCGATGGCCAACGCCCACCCGGAGCTCAAGGCGGTGGCCGACGAGGTCACGACGTCGAACGAGGACGACGGCGTGGCCGTCGTCCTCGAAAGACTGTTTCCGTGACTCCGGCCCCGCGCGTCGGCGGCGCCCGGCGCGTTCCGCACGCGTCGGGCGCCGGGCGCGGGCCGGCTGTCAGTACGCGCTGAACACGTTGTCGATGGAGCCGTAGCGGTCGGCCGCGTAGTTGCAGGCGGCGGTGATGTTGGCGACCGGGTCGTAGGAGTCCCAGGACGTGCCGTCGACGTGGTAAGCGCGGAAGGTCGGGTCGATGACCTGCAACAGGCCCTTGGACGGAATGCCCGCGGCCGCGTTGGAGTCCCAGAGGTTGATGGCGTAGGGGTTGCCGGAGGACTCGCGGATGACGTTGCGGTAGATGCCGTTGTACGTCCCCGGGATGCCGTGCTGCGCCATGACGTGCAGCGAGGCGCGGATCCACCCGTCGAGGTTGTTGGAGTACCCCAGGCTGGTGGCGGTGGCGACGGTGGGGGTCGCGGCGGAGGCGGTGGTGGCGCCGATCAGCGGGAGCGCCAGGACGGCGACTCCGGTGCCGGCGACGGCGAGCTTGCGGGCGAGGCGGGCGGTGCGGGTGCGGCGGTGAGCGGCAGCGGGCATGACGGATTTCCTCTCCAGCGCCTGCGAGGTGAGCTGTCGGGTTCGGGCGGGGAGCTGCCCGGTCGCGTCCTGACGGTCGCGACTTCACCCCGAGCCGTGACGGGCTGCCCGAAACGTCCGGAAAACATCCGGGACGTCAGGAACATCCGTTGCGGCGACTTACCTGGTTCCCCCGCTCCTGCCGTGCGTTCTCGATGGGTGTCATGGGCGGCGGCAGGATTAGGCGTCCGCCCGACAGGCCGGGAACGTATGCGAGAGCACATGTCCGGAACAAGTACCGGATTCACAGATCACCCCTATTGACCTTGGTCTGTGGCCTATGGGGTGCTTGATCCTTTGTGGATGCAAAGCGTCAACTTGCTTGAGGGATGCGGAGAATCGGTGAAGGGCGGCTGCGTGGCGGTCGGTCCGGGGGAGTGAGCCAACTCACCCGTGTTCACAAGGGCGGCGAATCGGGCATTAGACCCAACTCATAGTCAATGGAACGCCGGTGGGGCGTCGAGGTCGGTGGGCCGGTCGACGGCCTCCCGGTCGCCCGGTCGACGGCCCCCGGCCGCCCGATCGGCGACCCCCTCGGTGCTGCGGTCGGTGGTCCGCTCGGCGGTGCGGTCGGCCGTCCAGCGGGTGGTGCGGTGGCCGTCCTGGGTGGCGGTGTGGACGCGAGGCGTGCGTGATAGTCGTCACGCCCGGGGTCGGGCGGGGGGG
>NZ_JAHHIT010000090.1 GCF_024539675.1 Streptomyces hilarionis
GCGGAATGGCAGACGCGCTAGCTTGAGGTGCTAGTGCCCTTTATCGGGCGTGGGGGTTCAAGTCCCCCCTCGGACACGTGAGATGAGCGAGGGTCGTGACCATGGGTCGCGGCCCTCGCTCGCGTGTGTGGGGCATCTCTCGCCGCTCCAAGATCGTGCAGGTCAGCAGTGCCTGCCGACAGCCCCGGGGAGCCCCGGACGGCCTCGCCCGGTGGCCGACAGACCAGGGCGTGCCTAGCGTCGTACTAAAATATCCGGCTTGTTACGGAGCTGGACCGGACAACCCCAGGCAGACCTGCGGGCCCGCCGGCGCCCCGGAGGCTTCCGGGATCGAGACGCGAGGACCGATGGCAGCCACACACGAGAGCAGCGCTCTCGGCCTGCTCGACGATGAAATCCGCGCACAACTCGGCGACACCGCCCGCTTCTCCGGCGGTCCCGCCGCCTCCCCCCGCACCCTGGTCGACGTCCTCGACGCGACGGTGCGGTCGTTCCCGGACGAGCCGGCGCTGGACGACGGCGCCGGCTGCCTCACCTACCGCGCCCTCGCCGTGGCGGTGGAGGGGCTGCGGCGGAGGCTCGCCGCGGCCGGCGTGGGGCTCGGCGACCGGGTGGGCGTGCGCGTGCCGTCCGGCACCAACGACCTTTACGTCGCGATCCTGGCCGTCCTCGCCGTCGGCGCGAGCTATGTGCCGGTGGACGCCGAGGACCCCGACGAGCGGGCCGAGCTGGTGTTCGGCGAGGCGGGCGTGCGGGCCGTCGTCGGCGCGGGGCACGAGATCACCGTGCACGGCACGTCCGCGACGGCCCCCGCCGCGCGCCCCGGCCCCGAGCACGACGCCTGGGTCATCTTCACCTCCGGCTCCACCGGCCGTCCCAAGGGCGTCGCCGTCAGCCACCGCAGCGCGGCCGCCTTCGTGGACGCCGAGGCCGCCCTGTTCCTCGTCGAGGAGCCCGTCGGGCCGGGCGACCGGGTCATGGCCGGGCTGTCGGTGGCCTTCGACGCCTCCTGCGAGGAGATGTGGCTCGCCTGGCGCTACGGCGCCTGTCTGGTACCGGTCCCCCGCTCCCAGGTCCGCAGCGGCGCCGATCTGGGGCCCTGGCTGGTCGAGCAGGAGATCACGGTCGTCTCGACGGTGCCGACGCTGGCCGCGCTCTGGGAGCCCGAGACCCTCAACGACGTCCGCCTGCTGATCTTCGGCGGCGAGGCCTGCCCGCCCGAGCTGGTGCAGCGCCTGGTGACGGAGGGGCGGGAGGTCTGGAACACCTACGGGCCGACCGAGGCGACCGTGGTCGCCTGCGCCTCGCTGATGTCGGGCGAGGAGCCGGTCCGGATCGGGCTGCCGCTGCGCGGCTGGGAGCTGGCGGTCGTGGACGAGGCCGGCGCGCCCGTGCCGTTGGGCGGCAGCGGCCAGCTCGTGATCGGCGGCGTCGGGCTCGCGCGCTACCTCGACGCCGAGAAGGACGCGGAGAAGTACGCGCCGCTGGAGTCGCTGGGCTGGGAGCGGGCCTACCGCAGCGGCGACCTGGTGCGCGCCGACGCCGAGGGGCTCGTCTTCCTCGGCCGGGCCGACGAGCAGATCAAGCTCGGCGGACGGCGCATCGAGCTGGGCGAGGTCGACGCGGCACTCCAGGCGCTGCCGGGCGTGGCGGGCGCGGCGGCGGCCGTGCGGACCGCGCGCAGCGGCAACCAGCTCCTCGTCGGGTACGTCGTCACGCAGGAGGGCTGGGACCAGGCGGCGGCCGTGGAGCGGCTGCGCACCGAGCTGCCCGCGGCCCTGGTGCCGCTGCTGGCGCCGGTGCAGGACCTGCCGACGCGGACCTCGGGGAAGGTCGACCGCAACGCGCTGCCCTGGCCCCTGGAGGGGCTGGAGACCGGCGGCCGCGCCGAGCAGCTGTACGGCACGGAGGCCTGGCTCGCCGAGCAGTGGAGCGAGGTGCTGGGCATCCCGGTCGCCTCGGCCTCCGACGACTTCTTCGCGATCGGCGGCAGCAGCCTGGGCGCGGCCCAGCTCACCTCGCGGCTGCGCACCCGCTACCCCGGGGCCGCGGTGCTGGACGTCTACCAGCAGCCGACCCTGCGCAAGCTGGCCCGGCGACTGGAGGCCTCGGCGCAGGACGACGCCGGCAGCCGCACCATCGCGCCCGTGCCGAAGCGGACGCAGTTCCTCCAGCTCCTGCTGCTCCTGCCCCTGTTCACGCTGCTCGGCCTTCGCTGGACGGTCGCGCTGGCCGCGCTGGGCGATCTGCTGCCCGCCTACGGCTGGCTGCCGACCGCGCCGTGGTGGCTGGTGGCTGCCGGTCTCCTGCTGTTCTTCAGTCCGCCCGGGCGGCTCGCGCTCGGCGCGGGCGGGGCACGGCTGCTGCTGCGGGGGGTGCGGCCCGGCCGTCATCCGCGGGGCGGCTCGGTCCATGTGCGGCTGTGGGCGGCGGAGCGGCTGGCCGACTTCAGCGGGGCGACCTCGCTGACCGGGGCGTGGCTGCAACGCTACGCGCGGGCGCTCGGCGCGAAGGTCGGCCCCGACGTCGACCTGCACACGCTGCCGCCGGTCACCGGCCTGCTGAAGCTGGGCCGGGGCGCGGCCGTGGAGTCCGAGGTGGACCTGTCCGGCTACTGGCTGGACGGCGACCGGCTGGAGATCGGCTCGGTCAAGGTCGGGGCGCACGCGGTCGTCGGCACGCGCAGCGCGCTGTTCCCCGGGGCGCGTGTCGGCAAGCGGGCCGAGGTGGCGCCCGGATCGGCGGTCACCGGGCAGATCCCGACGGGTCAGCGGTGGGCGGGAGCGCCCGCCGTCAAACTCGGCCGGGCCAAGCGCAACCGGCCCAAGGAGCGGCCGCCGCAGAGCCGGTACTGGCGGGCCATGTACGGCGTGTCGGGACTCGGGCTGACGCTGCTCCCGGTGCTGTCGGGCGCGGCGGCGCTGCTGGTGGCGTCGGCGTTCGTGACGCCCGGCGACGGTCTCCGGCCGGCCCTGCGGGGTGCGGCCGTCGCGCTCGTGCCCGCCACGCTGGCCTACGGGGCGGCGTACGCGCTGCTGGTGCTGGTCGCCGTCCGGCTGCTGAGCATCGGGCTGCGGGAGGGCACGCACCCGGCGCACGGGCGGGTCGCCTGGCAGGCCTGGACGGTGACCCAGCTGATGGACCGGGCGCGCGAGACGCTGTTCCCGCTGTACGCCGGGCTCATCACGCCGGTGTGGCTGCGGCTGCTGGGCATGCGGATCGGGCGGGGCGCCGAGGTGTCGACGGTGCTGGCCCTGCCGAGCCTGACGACGGTCGGCGAGGGCGCGTTCCTCGCCGACGACACGCTGACCGCGCCGTACGAGCTGGGCGGCGGCTGGGTGCGGGTGGGGCGCGCGGAGATCGGCCGGCGGGCGTTCCTCGGGAACTCGGGGATGACCGCGCCGGGCCGGTCGGTGCCGGACGGCGGGCTGGTGGGCGTGCTGTCGGCGACGCCGAAGAAGGCGAAGAAGGGCACCTCGTACCTGGGGCTGCCGCCGGTGAAGCTGCCCCGGCACACGGCGGACGGCGACGACAGCCGCACCTACGAGCCGCCCGCGCGGCTGCTGTGGGCGCGGGCGCTGGTGGAGCTGTGCAGGATCGTGCCGGTGCTGTGCTCGACCGCGCTCGGGGTGGCCACGGTGGCCGTGCTGTGCGCGCTGGGGGCGTGGGCGCCCCTGCTGGCGGGCCTGGTGCTGCTGGGCGCCGGGGTCGCGGCGGCGGTCGTGTCCGTCGTCGCCAAGTGGCTGCTGGTGGGCCGCCACCGTGCCGGGGAGCACCCGCTGTGGAGCGGTTTCGTGTGGCGCAACGAGCTGGCGGACACGTTCGTCGAGGTCGTGGCGGTGCCGTGGCTGGCGGGCGCGGTGCCGGGGACGCCGGTGATGACGGCGTGGCTGCGCGGTCTCGGGGCGCGGATCGGCCGGGGCGTGTGGGTGGAGAGCTACTGGCTGCCCGAGTCGGATCTGGTGACGCTGGAGGACGGTGCCACGGTCAACCGGGGGTGCGTGCTCCAGACTCACCTCTTCCACGACCGGATCTTGCGGACGGATACTGTGGTCCTCCGTGAGGGCGCCACGCTGGGCCCTGGCGGGATCGTGCTGCCCGGCAGCACGATCGGGGCCCGGACGACCCTGGGTCCCGCGTCGCTCGTCATGGCCGCGGAGTCCGTCCCGGACGACACCCGCTGGCTCGGCAACCCGATCGAGGCATGGCGTCCCTGAGAAGGGGCTACTCGGAGTCGGTGGGCGGTGGACCGGCGGCGAGTGGTTCGAGTACAGGTCAGGGAGCGGACGGGGACGTGGCAGTTCAGCAGACGGTCGGGCCGGATCCGTACTTCCCGGCCAACGGCGACCCCCGGTACCGGGTGCACCGGTACGAGCTCACGCTGGACTACCGGCCGGGTCCCAACCGGCTGTCGGGGGCGGCGCGGATCAACGCCATCGCCGGGCGCGCGTCGCTGGCCGAGTTCCAGCTGAACCTGGCCGACTTCAAGATCGGCCGGGTCCGGGTGGACGGCCGGCAGCCGCACTACACGCACCGGGGCGGCCGGCTGCGCATCCGCCCGGCCAAGCCGATCCGGGCCGGGGCGGCCTTCACGGTCGAGGTGCACTGGTCGGGCAACCCCAAGCCGGTGAACAGCCCGTGGGGCGGCATCGGCTGGGAGGAGCTGGACGACGGCGCGCTGGTGGCGAGCCAGCCCGTGGGCGCGCCGTCCTGGTACCCGTGCAACGACCGGCCCGCGGACAAGGCGTCGTACCTGATATCGGTCACGACGCCGTCCGCGTACGCGGTGGTGGCGGGCGGGCGGCTGCTCACGCGGACGGCGAAGGCCTCGACGACCACCTGGGTGTACGAGCAGTCCGCGCCGACGTCGAGCTATCTGGTGGGTCTGTCGATCGGCGAGTACCAGACCGTGCTGCTGGGCGATCCGGGGCTGGGCGGGGTGCCGCAGCACGGTCACATCCCGGCGCATCTGCTGGCGGAGTTCTCCCGTGACTTCGCGCGCCAGCCCGGGATGATGCACCTGTTCCAGCAGCTCTTCGGCCCCTACCCGTTCGACGAGTACGCGGTGGTGGTGACGGAGGAGGAGCTCGACGTCCCCGTCGAGGCGCAGGGGTTGTCGCTGTTCGGGGCCAACCACGTGGACGGCGCCCGGGGCTCGGAGCGGCTGGTGGCGCACGAGCTGGCGCACCAGTGGTTCGGCAACAGCGTGTCCATCGCCGACTGGCGGCACATCTGGCTGAACGAGGGGTTCGCCAAGTACGCGGAGTGGCTGTGGTCGGAGCGGTCCGGCGGTCGCAGCGCGCAGCAGCTGGCCGCCGTGGCGCACCGGACGCTGTCGGCGCAGCCGCAGGACCTGCGGCTGGCCGACCCGGGCCGCAAGTCGATGTTCGACGACCGGCTCTACGAGCGCGGCGGCCTCACGGTGCACGCGCTGCGCTGCGCGCTGGGCGACGAGGCGTTCTTCCGGATGCTGCGGGCCTGGCTGTCCCTGCACCGGGGCGGCGCGGTGACGACGGCGACGCTGATGGCGCACGTGGCCCGGTTCGCGCCGGAGCCGCTGGACGACCTGTTCGACGCCTGGGTGTACGCGACGGCGCTGCCCCCGCTGCCGGTCCTGCCGGCGGCCCGGGGCGCGTAGCGCTCCACGCGAGGGCGGCGACCGGCCCGTCCGGGGTCCGCCGTCCGGCGCCCGCCCGGCCATCGCGCCCGCGGGCCGGTGGGGCGGGTCGCGCAGTTCCCCGCGCCCCTTGGGGGTGAGCCGAGTCGCGAAGTACCGGTAGGAGCCGGGCCTGCGGCACCGGCCCCCCGTATCCCGTCCACCGCGCCGTGCAGGCCCCGCGGGCAGGTGGGGGCGGGTCGCGCAGTTCCCCGCGCCCCTTGGGGGTGAGCCGAGTCGGGAGGGGCCGGTAGACGCCGGGGCTGCGGCCCCGACTCCCCCGCATCCCCTCCACCGCGCCGTGCAGGCCCCGCGAGCCCGTGGGGGCCGGTCGCGCAGTTCCCCGCGCCGCTCGAGGGGTGAGCCGAGTCGGGAGGGGCATCGTGTGCCGTGGCCGGGTGCCCCCGAGGCGGTGGGGACGGGGGCGGGCAGAATGGGGGCATGGTCCGACGTACCGCTCGTTCGCGGCAGCGAGTCGCCGCCTCCGTGTCCGCCGACTGCCCGTGCGGGCTGCCCGCGTCGTACGAGGGCTGCTGCGGGCGCTATCACGCGGGCGGCGACGCCGTGACCGCCCCCACCGCCGAGGCGCTGATGCGGTCGCGCTACAGCGCGTTCGTGCGCGGTGACGTGCCCTATCTGCTGCGGACCTGGCATCCGCGCACCCGGCCGGAGCGGCTGGAGCCGGACCCCGGGATGCGGTGGACGGGCCTGGAGATCCTCGGCACGTCCGAGGGCACCGCGTTCCACACGTCCGGCGTCGTGGAGTTCCGGGCCTCCTACCGGGGCGGGGCACTGCACGAGCGCAGCCGCTTCGAGCGGGTGGGCGGGGCGTGGGTGTACGTGGACGGGGAGTTCCCGGAGTAGCGGGTCGGCGGGCGTCAGGGGCGTCAGGGGCGTCAGGGGGCCAGGATGTCGAGTTCCTGGAGGGCGCCGACCGTGATCTCGCGGGTGAGCCGTTCCGCGCGCATCGGGTCGCCCTCGCGGACCGCTTCGGCGAGCTGGACGTGCAGGGTGACGGCGGCCGGGTCGGGGTCCTCGAACATGACCTCGTGATGGGTGCGGCCGGCCAGCACCTCCGCCACGACGTCGCCGAGCCGGGCGAACATCTCGTTGCCGGACGCGGCGAGGACCACCCGGTGGAAGGCCACGTCGTGGACCAGGTACTCCTGGAGCCGCCGGCCGCGTGAGGTGGCCACCATGCCCAGGGCGCACCGCGTCAGCTCGGCGCACTGCTCGGCCGTGGCGTGGGTCGCCGCCAGGCCCGCCGCGACCGGCTCGACGGCCGAGCGCAGGACGGTGAGCGAGCGCAGCTGGTGGGGCCGGTCGGCGCCGGCCAGCCGCCAGCGGATGACCTGCGGGTCATAGACGTTCCACTCGGCCCGGGGCCGCACCGTGACGCCCACGCGGCGGCGGGACTCGACGAGGTGCATGGACTCCAGCACCCGGACCGCCTCGCGCATCACGGAGCGGGAGACGTCGAAGCGCTGGGCCAGTTCGTCGGTGCGCAGGACGCTGCCCGGAGGGTACTCACCCGCGGTGATCGCGGGGCCCAGGGCGTCCAGTACTCGGCCGTGCAGACCCCGGCCCGGAGTGGTCATGCACACAGAGTACGCGGTAGATCACGAAGCCAAAAAGTCAGACTTATATGTCACAGACTCTTGTATTCGTCGTACCTAATCGGCTTCAGTGTCGTCGGCGCTCCTTGGCGCCAGGTGTCGAGGAAGACAGCGAGGCGAAGATGCGCACCCCCCCTGTCGTCGTGGTGATGGGCGTCGCCGGCACGGGCAAGACCACGATCGGTCCGCTGCTCGCGGCCCGGCTGGGCGTCCCGTACGCCGAGGGCGACGACTTCCACCCGCAGGCCAACATCGCCAAGATGTCGGCCGGCGTGCCGCTCGACGACGACGACCGGCAGCCGTGGCTCGACGCCATCGGCGGCTGGGCGCACGAGCGGGCCGGACTCGGCGGGGTGGTCAGCTGCTCGGCGCTGAAGCGGTCGTACCGCGACCGGCTGCGGGCCGCGGCCCCCGGAGTCGTCTTCGTGCACCTGGCCGGCGACCGGTCCCTGATCGAGGACCGCATGGCGCACCGGCAGGGTCACTTCATGCCGACCGCGCTGCTGGACTCCCAGTTCGCCACGCTCCAGCCCCTCCAGGCCGACGAGGCGGGCGTCGCCGTCGACGTCTGCGGCAGCCCCGAGAACATCGCCGGCCGGGCCGTGACGGCGCTCGCCGCCCTCCCCGGCCCGGCCGCGTGACCCCCCTCACCCTCCCCCCGTCCCGATAACCGCAAAGGGAACCCCGTGACCAGACTCAGCGTCGAGATGCTGGCGGCGGACAAGGTCGAGCCGATCACCTCGGCCGGCCACGCACAGCTGGGCCTCGCCGTCCTGGCGGGCATCGCCGTGATCGTCCTGCTCATCACCAAGTTCAAGCTGCACGCCTTCCTGGCGCTGACCATCGGCTCGCTCGCGCTCGGCGCGTTCGCCGGGGCGCCCCTCGACAAGGCCATCGCCTCCTTCACCGCCGGGCTGGGCTCCACGGTCGCCGGGGTGGGCGTGCTGATCGCGCTGGGCGCGATCCTCGGCAAGCTGCTCGCGGACTCCGGCGGCGCCGACCAGATCGTGGACACCATCCTCGCCAAGGCGGGCGGCCGCTCGATGCCGTGGGCGATGGTGCTGATCGCCTCCGTCATCGGCCTGCCGCTGTTCTTCGAGGTCGGCGTGGTGCTGCTGATCCCGGTGGTGCTGATGGTCGCCAAGCGGGGCAACTACTCGCTCATGCGGATCGGGATCCCGGCGCTGGCCGGTCTGTCGGTGATGCACGGACTCGTCCCGCCGCATCCCGGCCCGCTGGTCGCGATCGACGCGGTCGGCGCCAACCTGGGCGTCACCCTGGCGCTCGGCGTGCTCGTCGCCGTGCCGACGGTCGTCATCGCCGGTCCGCTGTTCTCGAAGGTCGCCGCCCGCTGGGTCGACGTCCCCGCCCCCGACCGCATGATCCCGCAGCGGGCCTCGGAGGAACTGGACAGGCGTCCCGGCTTCGGCGCCACCCTGGCCACCATCCTGCTGCCGGTCGTGCTGATGCTGTCCAAGGCGCTCGTCGACATCGTGGTGGACGACCCCGAGCACACCGTGCAGCGCGTGTTCGACGTCGTCGGCTCGCCCCTGATCGCCCTGCTCGCCGCCGTCCTCGTCGGCATCTTCACGCTGGGCCGGCCCGCGGGCTTCAGCAGGGAGCGGATCTCGCAGCTGGTGGACCGGGGGCTCGCGCCCATCGCGGGCATCCTGCTGATCGTCGGCGCGGGCGGCGGCTTCAAGCAGACGCTGATCGACTGCGGTGTGGGCCAGATGATCCTGGACGTCTCCGAGGACTGGTCCATACCGGCCCTGCTGCTGGCCTGGCTGATCGCGGTGGCGATCCGGCTGGCGACCGGCTCGGCGACGGTGGCGACGATCTCGGCGGCCGGACTGGTCGCGCCCCTCGCGGCCGACATGTCGACCGCGCACACCGCCCTGCTGGTCCTCGCCATCGGCGCCGGCTCGCTGTTCTTCAGCCATGTCAACGACGCCGGCTTCTGGCTGGTGAAGGAGTACTTCGGGCTCAGCGTCGGCCAGAACGTCAAGACCTGGTCGGTCATGGAGACCATCATCTCGGTGGTCGCCGGCGGGCTGGTCCTGCTGCTCTCGCTCGTCGTCTAGGCCCGGCCCGTCCGGGGGCACGCGGAGCAGTCCGCGGGCCCGACGAGCTTGCGGAGCACGCGAGTTCGCGGAGCACCCGTTCGCGGGGAACCCGTTCGTGAGGGGGCGGTCACGGCCGCCACAGGCGGTGTTCCCGTTCCGCCCACTCGCGGCTCACCGAGCCGGTGCGCATGCCGCGCCGGGCCTCCGGGTCGCCCAAGGCCATGCCGATGTGACCGGCCAGGACGACGCCGATGGTCAGGGCCAGCCAGTCGTGGACGAAGGTCGCGCTGGTGCGCCACATGATCGGGGCCAGGTGGGTGAACCACATGAGCAGACCCGTGCCGAGCATGACCAGGCTCGCCCCCGCGATCCAGGACGCGTAGACCTTCTGCCCGGCGTTGAACTTGGCCGCCGGACGCGACTCCCGGCGCTTGTCGCGGCGCAGGGCGGCCCGCAGCCAGCGCCGGTCGTGCGGGCCGAAGCGGTTGAGGTGTCCGAGGTCGGCGCGGAACGCCCGCGAGGCCAGGCCCGCCAGGACGGGCACGGGCAGCGCCAGGCCCGCCCACTCGTGCACGCGGACGACCAGCTCGCGGCGGCCCACCAGCCGGGCGAACTCGGGGATGTACAGGAAGGACGCGGTCACCACGCACACGCCCATCAGCAGGGCCGTGGTGCGGTGCACCCACCGCACGGCGGGGGTGAAGCGGCGCACTCGCGCCGGGTGCGGCGCCTCAGTTCGTAGGGTCATCGTCGCGTCCGTTCGAGCGGCCGACCCAGGCGTCGACGTCGTAGCCGCGGTTCTCCCAGTAGCCGGGCCGCACCTTCTCGGTGACGGTGATGCCGGAGAGCCATTTGGCCGACTTGTAGAAGTACATGGGCGCCACGTAGAGCCGGACGGGTCCGCCGTGGTCGTGCCCGAGATCCTTGTCCTGCATCCGCAGCGCCACCAGGACGTCGGCGCGGCGGGCCTGCGCCAGGGTGAGGCTCTCGGTGTAGGCGCCGTCGAAGCAGGTGAAGCGGACGGCGCCGGCCCCGGGCCGCACACCGGCCGCGTCCAGCAGCGCGGACAGCCGCACGCCCTCGAAGGGGGTGCCGGGCACGCGCCAGCCCGTGACGCACTGGACGTCCCTGACCATCCGGGTCTGGGGCAGGGCGCGCAGCTCGTCCAGCGTGTAGACGCCGGGCCGGTCGACCAGTCCGTCCACGGTGAGGCGGTAGTCCGTGGCGTCCCTGTGCGGCACGGACGAGGTCACCGAGTAGTAGCGGAAGCCGCCGCCGTTGGGGAGCAGGCCGGTGAGCCCGGTGGGGTCCCGGTCCGCGGCACCGGCCAGGAAGGCCTCCAGGCCACGCTGCAACGGGGGTGCGGCGATCACGCCCAGGGCGCCCAGGGCGAGCGTGCCGAGGAACACCCGCCGGCCGACGGGCGCACCGCGTTCGCCGGACGCCCCGGGGTCACGGGAGGGTTCCGCGCCGTCCGGCCGCCGCTCGGGCGGGGCGGGTCGTGCGGGGGGCTCGGGTCGTTCGGGTCGTTCCGGTTGTCCGGGCGGTTCGGGGGTCACCCCTCCATTCGAGCACCAGGGTGCCCGTCGGGGCCAGGGATCCAGGACCGCCGTCAGACTTCCGTCATCACTTCTCACCCGGCTCTCGGCCACGGCACGCACCGACCGGTCCGCAGCGCGGCGGCACGGGCCGCCCGGAAGGCCTCGCCCGGGTCCCGGTCCGGGTACGACCAGGGCTGCCGGGTGACGTGCCGGCCGATGCGCCGGAAGAGGGCGGCGGCCTCGGCCCCCCGTCCCCCGCACACCGTGGCGTGGGCGAGGAAGTTGAGGTCGACCAGGTGCCGGGGGTGGTCGTCGTGCTCCCACTCCAGCCACCAGTCGAAGGCCGCCTTCAGCACGTCCGGGGCCCGCCCGTCGCGCCAGTGGCCGCAGGCGGCGGGGTCGGCCGGCACGAAGCCGTGCGCGGCCAGCACACGGTAGCGCTCGGCGTGCGCGACGACCGGCAGGATGGCCAGCGGGGAGTCGGCGGGCGCCTGCTCGGCGGCCCAGGCGGCGAACTCGTACACCTCGTGCAGCGGGTCGGGGCCGCGGTCGGCACGGCGTTCGGCCAGGCGGGCCACCATCAGGTGGTGCGCGTGGTGGTGGTCGCGGTGCCGGGCGCGGATCTCCTCGAAGATCCGCACGGCCCGTGGCCCGCCCGTCCGCTCCAGCTGGAGCAGGCCCAGCCAGGGGGTCGGGTCGGCGGGTGCGAGCTCGGCCGCCGTGCGGCACGCGGCGCGGGCGGGAGCGGGGTCCTCCTTGCCGCGCAGGGCCCGGCGGACGCGGGCCAGGGCGAGCAGGACGGCGGCGTCGGGGCAGTCCGGTTCGGCGAGCAGCCAGTCGTCGGCCCAGGCGGCCGCGTACGGTTCGCGGGCGAGGACGGCGACCCGGTGCGCGCGCCGGTCCCAGTCGTCGCCGGTGCGGGCCAGCAGGGCGCGCACCGGCTGTCTGCGGCCCTGCGCCAGCGCGGCGCGGGCGGCGACGAGCCGGTCGTCGTCCAGGGCCGGGTCGGGGGCCGGGCCCGGGCACTGCCCGTCGGGGCCGAGGGGTGGCGGGGGTAAGGGCACCGCGGGACTTCCTCATCCTCCTCGGCGGCGGCTCTGGCATCGGCCCGCGATCGGCCGATCACCCACAGCCAATCGTCGGCCGGCGTCCACCGTCAAGGCCCGGCGACCGTGCCCGCGCCGGCCGCCGCGCGACCGAGGACGGGCCGCGGCGCCCCGCCGCTGGTGGGGCCCTTCGCGGGCGGCGCCGCCCGGCGCCGGTGTGGCGTACGCCATGGCGCGGCCCGGCCGCAGCCCACACCATGGCGGTACGGCCGCGACGGCCGTACGGTCGCGCCCCGGCCCTCGGGCCCGGCGCCGCGGGCGGGTCGACCGCCCGGTCAGGGGTACTCCCGGAAGCACCGTCCCGGGGTGGACCCGAAGCGAAGGATTCCGGCACTCGCAGGGCACCGCGGACGCCGGGACGCTACAGTCGGCCACACGCACCCCGT
Source organism: Streptomyces hilarionis (assembly GCF_024539675.1). GTDB lineage: Bacteria > Actinomycetota > Actinomycetes > Streptomycetales > Streptomycetaceae > Streptomyces > Streptomyces hilarionis. Next base: position 12,372 of record NZ_JAHHIT010000090.1, read on the forward strand.
CCGTGGTCCGACCGGATGATCGAGGTACGCAGCGTGTCGGTACTGGTTCTGGTTCTCGCCGTGAGCGCCGCCTGCTGCCTGGGCTTCGGGTTCGTGCTCCAGCAGAACGCGGCCCAGAGGGCGCCGCTGGGCGACTTCCTCTCGCCGCGGCTGCTGCTCGACCTGATGAAGGTGCCCCGCTGGCTCGGCGGCATCGGCCTGATGGTGGCGGGCATGGCGCTGGGCGCGGTCGCGCTCGGCCAGGGCGAGATCTCCCTGGTGGAGCCCCTGCTCGCGACGAACCTGCTCTTCGCGCTCGCGCTCTCCCGGCACCAGACGAAGCAGCCGCTCGGCCGCCAGGGCTGGGCCGGCCTGCTCCTGCTCGCGGGCGGCGTGACCGCCTTCATCGTGGCGGGCCAGCCGCGCGGGGGCACCGCGGTCGCGGACCCGTTGCGGCACTGGCTGATCATCGGCGTGATGGTGGGGCTGGCGCTGCTGCTGACGACGTACGCCAAGCGCTCCCGGCTGAGTTCGGGGCCGGTCCTGCTCTCCCTCGCGGCGGGCCTGCTGTACGGCGTCCAGGACGCCCTGACCAGGGTCAGCGGACAGCGGTTCGGCGCGGGCGGCCTCGGTGAGCTGCTCACCGGGTGGCAGCCGTACGCGGTGCTCGCGCTCGGCGTGAGCGGACTGGTCCTGGTGCAGAGCGCGTTCGAGACGGCGCCCCTGCGGATGTCGCTGCCCGCGCTGACGGCGGCCCAGCCGCTGGCGGGGATCCTGTGCGGCGTGGGCTTCCTCGGCGACCAGCTGCACACCGACACCGGCGCGCTGGCCTGGGAGGCGGCGGGACTCGCGGCGATCGTCGCGGGCATCGTGCTCCTCGGGCTGCACCCGGCGATGCCCCGGGGCGCGGCGCCGCGCGAGCGGGTGCCGAACTTCCAGCCGCAGTGACCGGCGGGCCCGTTCCCGCGTCCCGGACGGCACGGTCGTGCGTCGGGGATGGCCTGCTTGGATGGGCGGTATGAGCGCTGCTGACGAGATCCTCGACGTCGTCGACGAGAACGACCGGGTCGTGGGGCGGTTCCCCCGGGGGCGGGTGTACGCCGAAGGGCTGCGTCACCGCTGCGTCTTCGTCCGGGCCCGGGACGCGGAGGGCCGGCTGTTCGTGCACCGCCGGACCGCGACCAAGCTGGTCTTCCCCTCGCTGTACGACATGTTCGTCGGCGGCGTGGTCGGCGCGGGCGAGAGCTACGACGACGCCGCCCTGCGCGAGGCCGAGGAGGAGCTGGGGGTGAGCGGGCTGCCCCGGCCGGAGTTCCTCTTCAAGTTCCTCTACGACGGCGGGTCCGCCGGGAGCTGGTGGTCGGCCGTCTACGAGGTCCGCTGCGAGCTGCCGGTGCGTCCCCAGGTGGAGGAGGTGGCCTGGCACGCGTTCCTGCCCGAGGAGGAGGTCGAGCGCCGCCTGCCTGTCTGGGAGTGGGTTCCGGACGGGCTGGCCGCGTACCGGCGTCTGAAGGAGTTCCGGCCGACGGGCTGAGCGGGGCCCGCCGGAGTGCTCCGGGCGGGGCGGCGGACGGCGGGTAGGGTCCGTCGGGTGATCGAGTTCGTGCGGAATGTCAGTCTGTGGTTCGCTCCCGAGCAGGTGCGGGCGGAGGGCAGCACGCCCGACTACCGGTTCTCGCTGGCCAACGAGCGTACGTTCCTGGCCTGGCTGCGGACCGCGCTGGCGCTGATCGGCGGGGGGTTCGCCGTGGACCAGTTCCTGCCGGACCTGCGCTGGGGCTGGCGGGTCGGGCTGGCGCTGGCCCTGCTGGGGGCGGGCGTGCTGTGCTCGTTGCGCGCGGTGAACCACTGGATGCGCTGCGAGCGGGCGATGCGCCGGGGCGAGGACCTGCCGGCGTCCCGGTTCCCGGCGCTGCTGGGCGTGGTGGTCGCGGTGGTGGCGGTGGCGATGGTCGTGGTGGTGCTGGTGGGGTGGGAGGGGTGAGCGGCCCGTCGCCGTCCCGGCGCGATCCCGGGCTCCAGCCGGAGCGGACCCGGCTGGCCTGGCGGCGAGCGACGCTGTCGAGCACCGTCACCGCCGTGCTGGCCGTGAAGGCGGCGGTGCACGGCGCGGGCGGCAGGACCTCGGCGGCCGGGATCGTCGCCTGCGCGCTGTGCTGGGTTCTGTGGCTGGCCTTCCTGCTGCTCGCCCACCGGCGTATCCGGTCCCTGGCCGCCGTGGCGACTCCGGCGCCCCTGGCGCCGCGGCACGCCACGTCGGTGGTCCTGTGCACCGTCGCCACGGCGGCCTGCGCCGTGGCCCTGGTGATCTAGCCCGGGTCCCGGGCGTCCGCCGCACCCGTGCCGTCGTCGGCGTCCGTGGCGTCGTCGGCGTCCCAGGCCACCGTGACGACGATCTTGCCGCGGGTGCGGCCCTCCTCGTTCAGCCGGTGGGCCTCCGCCGCGCGCTCCAGCGGGAACGTGTCGGACACGTGCACCGAGACGACGCCCTGCTCGGCCAGTTCCGCCAGTCGGGTGAGGTCCTCGGCGTCGGGCCGCACCCAGTAGTAGCGGCCGCCGTAGCCGACGACGTCGCCGTCGGCGATCGAGACCAGGCGTCCTTCCGGGGCCAGCAGGTTGGCGGAGACCTTCAGGGTGTCGCCCCCGATCGTGTCGAAGGCCGCGTCCACCCCCTCGGGCGCCAGCCCGCGCACCCGCTCGGCCAGTCCCTCGCCGTAGGCGACCGGCTCGCCGCCCAGGGAGCGCACGAAGTCGTGGTTGGCCTCGCTCGCCGTGCCGATCACCCGGGCGCCGAGGTGGCGGGCGAGCTGCACGGCGATGGAGCCGACCCCGCCGGCGGCGGCGTGGACGAGGACCGTCTCACCTCGCTTGACCCGCAGGGCCCCGGTCAGCACCTGGTAGGCGGTGAGGCCGGTCAGCGGCAGGCCCGCGGCCTCCTCCCAGGTGAGGTTGCGGGGCTTGCGGGCGAGGGTGCGCACCGGCGCGGCCACGTACTCGGCGAAGGTGCCGCGGGAGAGGAAGTCCTCGCGGACGTAGCCGATGACCTCGTCGCCGACGGAGTACTCCGCCACGGACACCCCGAGCTGGACGACGACCCCCGAGACGTCCCAGCCGGGGACCACCGGGAAGACGGCGTCGAGCATCGGGTCCAGGTAACCCTGACGGCACTTCCAGTCGACGGGGTTCACGGCCGCCGCCCGGACCTTCACCAGCACCGAGTCGGGACCGATCTTGGGCTCGCGGACGTCCCCGTACACGAGGGTCTCGGGGCCGCCGTAGCGGGAGTAGCTGATGGCCTTCATGGCTTCGACCCTCGGGGGTCCGCGCACGCCGCGCAAGCGGGACGACCCGATGCGGGAGGTCCGTGCGGCGGCCGACTCCACGGGGCGGGAAGGGGCGGCGGGCGGCCGGTCACGGCCCGTCCGCGGCTCCCGGGGCGCCGCCGGGTCCGCCGTCGTCCTATCGTGGCCCCGATCACGTTGGGCGTGACCACTGGACGGCATACCGACCGGTCGGCATCATGAAGGGGTCCTGTTCACCCGTCCCGCCCACAGGAGCGACGCATGAGCCCCGACCACCCGCCCGGACTCGACCTCGACCGGCTGCGCGCCCTGCTGGAGCGCGAGCGTCCCGGTCTGGTCCACGGCCCCCTGACCGGCCGGCTGATCGAGGGCGGACGGTCGAACCTCACCTACGCGGTCTCCGACGGCGAGGGCAGGTGGGTCGTCCGGCGTCCGCCGCTCGGCCACGTGCTGGCCACCGCGCACGACATGCGGCGCGAGCACCGGGTGATCAGCGCCCTGCACCCGACGAGCGTGCCGGTGCCGCGGCCGGTGCTGCTCTGCGAGGACGAGCAGGTGCTCGGGGCGCCGTTCTACGTCATGGAGTTCGTCGAGGGCACCCCGTACCGGACGGCCGACGAACTCGCCCCGCTGGGCGAGACGCGCACCCGGGACGCGATCCTGTCGCTGGTGGACACGCTCGTGGAGCTGCACGCGGTGGACCCCGCCGAGGTGGGCCTGGCCGACTTCGGCCGCCCCGAGGGCTTCCTGGATCGGCAGCTGCGCCGCTGGGGCAAGCAGCTGGACGCCTCCCGCAGCCGCGACCTGGCCGGGGTCGACGAGCTCCACGCGGCCCTCGGCCGCGCACTGCCGCACTCCCCCGCGCCCGCCGTCGTGCACGGCGACTACCGCCTCGACAACGTGCTGATCGGCCCGGACGACACGATCCGGGCCATCCTCGACTGGGAGATGTCGACGCTCGGCGATCCGCTGACCGACCTCGGCCTGCTGGTGATGTACAGCGTGCCGCTGCGGCTGCCCGACTCCCCGATCTCCACGACGGCCTCCGCTCCCGGCCACCCCTCGCCAGCCGAGCTGATCGAACGGTACGCGGCCCGCTCCGGGCGCGACGTATCCGCGGTCTCCTGGTACACGGCGTTCGCCTGGTTCAAGCTCGCCGTGATCCTCGAGGGCATCCACTACCGGTACACGCTGGGCCAGACGGTGGGACGCGGCTTCGACCGCATCGGCGAGCTCGTCCCCGTCTTCATCGACCACGGACTGACCACTCTCCAGGAAGGCTGACCGGCATGGACTTCACGTTCGACGCCCGCACCGAGGAACTCCGCGCCAGGCTGCTCGCCTTCATGGACGAGTACGTCTACCCGGCCGAGTCCGTGGCGGAGGAGCAGCGAGCGGCGCTGGCCTCGCCCTGGGACACGCCGGCCGTGGTCGGGGAACTCAAGGCCGAGGCGCGCCGGCAGGGCCTGTGGAACCTGTTCCTGCCCGACGCCGAGCACGGCGCGGGTCTGACGAACCTCCAGTACGCGCCGCTGGCCGAGATCACCGGCCGCTCCCCCCACCTGGCGCCGACGGCCCTGAACTGCGCCGCGCCCGACACGGGGAACATGGAGGTGCTCGCGCAGTTCGCGGACGAGGCGCAGAAGAAGCAGTGGCTGGAGCCGCTGCTCGCCGGGGAGATCCGCTCGGCGTTCGCGATGACCGAGCCGGAGGTGGCCTCCTCCGACGCCACCAACATCACGACGCTCATCGAGCGCGACGGCGACGACTACGTCGTCACGGGCCGCAAGTGGTACATCTCCGGAGCGATGAACCCGGACTGCGCGATCTTCATCGTGATGGGCAAGACGAACCCGGACGGCGCCGACGTCCGCCGCCAGCAGTCCATGGTGCTCGTGCCGCGCGACACCCCGGGCGTCACCGTCAAGCGGGCCATGAAGGTCTTCGGGTACGAGGACCACTCCCACGGCGGCCACGCCGAGGTGGTCTTCGACCACGCGCGCGTGCCGGTGACGAACCTGATCGGCGAGGAGGGCGGCGGTTTCGCCATCGCCCAGGCCCGGCTCGGCCCCGGCCGCATCCACCACTGCATGCGGCTGATCGGCATGGCCGAGCGCGCGATCGAGCTGATGTGCCGCCGGGCCGTCGCCCGTGACGCCTTCGGCAAGTCGCTGGCCCAGCAGGGCGTGGTCCACAACTGGATCGCGGACGCCCGGGTGACCGTCGAGCAGCTGCGGCTGCTGGTGCTCAAGACCGCCTGGATGATGGACACCGTCGGCAACCGGGGCGCCCACACGGAGATCCAGGCCATCAAGATCGCGACGCCGCGGGCGGTCGTCGACATCATCGACCGGGCGATCCAGCTGCACGGCGCGGGCGGCGTGAGCCAGGACTTCCCGCTGGCGGAGCTGTACGCGAGCGCGCGCACGCTGATGATCGCGGACGGACCGGACGAGGTCCACCAGCGGTCGCTGGCCCGCCGGGAGCTGAAGAAGTACCTCTAGGCAACCGGTCGCGGGATCCTGCGACGGGAACCGGTGAGGGGCGGTCGCCACGGCGACCGCCCCTCACGCGTGCACTCCTCACGCGTGCCCGCCTCGCGCGGGTCCGGAGCCTACGGCCGCAGCGCCCGCAGCAGCAGGTCGGCGAGGTGGTCGGCGACCTCCTGCGCGCCCATCGGGCCGTCCGGGCGGTACCAGGTCGACAGGTGGTGCACGGACCCGAAGTGGTAGTCCACGACGAGGTCGGCCGGGGTCGCCGTCGAGAAGACGCCGGCGCGCTGGCCCTCCTCGACGAGCGCACGGAAGCGTTCGTGGTAGCGCCGCCGCTCGGCGCGCACCTGCTTGTTCTTCTCGGGACCGAGATGGTGCATCGAACGGAAGAAGATCATCGCGTCGTCGAGGTTCTCGATGGTCGTGACGACGACGTCCGCCGCCGCGCCCCGCAGCCGCTTCTCGATCGGCTCGTCGGCGTCCGCGAACGCGTCGAGCCGCTCCTGCTGGACGCGCAGCACGCGCGCGTAGACCTCGTGCAGCAGGTCGTCCTTGGAGCCGAAGTAGTGGTACAGCGCCCCCTTGGTGACGCCCGCGGCCTCGACGATCTCCTGCACCGAGGTGCGGTCGTAGCCCTGCTCGGCGAAGAGCCGGGTGGCGGCGGCGAGCAGCCGCTGCGGCACGGGCGTCCCGTCGCCGTCCGTCGTCCTGGGCACTGCCGCCACCTGCCTTCTTCCTCGATTGCTCACTGGCCGTCGTGTGCGCGGGAACGCAGTTCCCGACGGAGGATCTTGCCACTCGCCGTCTTGGGCAGGTCGGGCAGGATCTCCACCTGACGCGGATACTTGTACGCCGCCAGCCTGTCCTTGCAGTAGGCCGCGAGCGTACCGGCATCCGCGTCGGCGCCGGGACGCAGGCTGATGTAGGCCTTGACGGTCTCGCCCCGGTAGCCGTCCGGCACGCCGACGACGGCCGCCTCGCGTACCGCCGGATGCGTGTACAGCACGTCCTCGACCTCGCGCGGCCACACCTTGAACCCGGACGCGTTGATCATGTCCTTCTTGCGGTCGACGACGTACAGCCAGCCTTGTTCGTCCATGAACCCGATGTCGCCGGTGCGCAGTTCGCCGTCGGGGAAGGTCTCGGCGGTGGCCTCGGGGCGCCGCCAGTACCCGGGCACGACCTGCGGGCCCCGGACGACGATCTCGCCCTGCTCGCCGAAGGGCGCCTCCGCGCCCTGGTCGTCCACGATGCGCACGACGGTGTCGGGGCCGGGCACGCCCACGGCGAGGGTCCCCGAGGCCGGGTCGACCGGCGCCTCCAGCTGCGGCGGGACCGAGGCGCAGGGGGCGGTGCACTCGGTGAGCCCGTAGCCGTTGCGGATGTAGGGCCCGAAGCCGGCCCGGAACTTCTCCACCAGGGCCGGCGGGAGCGGTGCGCCGCCGGAGGAGATGTGCGCGAAGGACGCGAAGTGGTCCCGGGTGCAGGACGGGTGGGCGGCCAGCGCCATGAACGCGGTGGACGGGCCCACCGTGTAGTGCGGCCGGTGCTCGGTGAACGCCTCCAGCACCACGGCCGCGTCGAAGCGGTAGGTGAGGGCGAGCGTGCCCGCGCTGTTCAGAGCGGCCACGAACTGGCAGACCATGCCGGTGATGTGGAACAGGGGCGCGAGCGCGTAGTACACGGGCGCGTCGGGCAGGCGCAGCCCGGTGCGCTGCCGTTCGGCGTTGTGCATGATGTTGCCGTGCGTGTTGGTGGCGCCCTTGGGGGCCCCGCTCGTGCCGGAGGTGTAGCTGATCAGCGCGATGTCGGCGGCGGCGGCGGCACGGTCCTCGGGCGCCTTGTGGCCGGCGCGGGCGACGGCGGTGAGGTCGTCGGCGTCGGGTGCCTGCGGGAGGCGTTCGAAGCCGAGCACGCGGGTGTCGCCCCGCGTCTGGAAGTCCAGCTCGCAGCCGGTCAGGGCGATCCGCACGGGAGAGTCGGCGGCCGTGTCGCGCAGATACGCCTCCCACGCGCGGTCGGAGCAGATCAGCGCCGTCACCTCGCCGTCGTGCAGGACGTGGGCGACCTCCGCGCTCTTGTACATCGGGTTCACCGGGACGACCGTCGCGCCGGCCTTCCACGCGCCGAGCAGGGCGAGGACGAAGAGCGGGGAGTTCTGGAGCAGGACCGCGACGCGGTCGCCGCGGGCCAGCCCGCGCGCGGCGAGGTGGCCGGCCACGGAGTCGCTGAGCTCGTCGACCTCGCGGTAGCTCAGTCGGCCGTCGAAGTAGGCGAGGAAGACGCGGTCGGGGGCCTCGGCCACGGACCGGCGGAAGGCGTGCACGGCCGAGGCGGCGGGCTCGATCGGGGCGCGCTGGGCGTCGTCGAGGAGAGCCAGCCAGGGCTTGGCCGCGTACCGGGAGGCGGACTGGGTCATTCGGCGGTCTCCCACTTCTGCTGGAGGTGGTTCATGTTGGTCAGCCAGCGGTCGGGGTCGCCGGCGCGCACCTGGTAGTACCCGGCGACCTCGGGGTGCGGCAGGATCAGGAAGCGGTCCTCGGCGATGCCCTTGAACAGGGCGTCCGCCACGTCCTGCGGTTCGATCGCGGTCGGCTTGAGGACCAGGTCGCCCGCGCTGCCGGTGGCGTCGAGCATGTCGGTGCGCACGCCCTGGGGGCAGATCGCGTGGACGCGTATCCCACGGTGGCGGTAGGTGAGCGAGAGCCACTCGGCGAAGGCGTACGCGCCGTGCTTGGTGACGCTGTAGGGGGCCGCGCCGATCATGGTGAGCAGTCCGGCGGCCGAGACGGTCGAGACGAACCGGCCGCGGCCGCGCTCCAGCCATTCGGGGAGCAGCGCGTGGGCCGCGCGGACGTGGGCCATGACGTTGACGTCCCAGGCCTGCGCCCAGACGGCCTCGTCGGCCGACTCCGAGCCGCCCGAGGCGACCCCGGCGTTGGCGCAGTACACGTCGACGGCGCCGCCGAGCGCCTCGCGGGCCCGGTCGACGATCGTGGAGGCGTCGCCGGGCACCGCGATGCCGCCGATCTCGGCGGCCACCGCCTCGGCCCGCTCCGCGTCCAGGTCGTTGACGACGACCCGGGCGCCCTCGGCGGCGAAGCGGCGGGCCAGCGCGGCCCCGATGCCGCCTCCCGCTCCGGTCACGACCACTGCGGCATCCTGCACGGCTTCCACCATCGGTCTCCTTCGACGCGACTGCGGCACGAATCGGCTCTGCCCGCCAGACTAACCAGTCGGTATGTTGCGGCGGAAGGGTTACCCGGGGATCGCCGCCGAGTCCGGCGGCCGCGGCGGCCGCACCTGCCGTCCGTGCACGTCGCGTCGTCGACGCCCGCGGGCGGGGTCACGCATGGGTCGCAGGGCCATGGTCGCAGGCGCAGGACGCCGGACGGGCGCGAGGTGGCGCCGAGGAGGCGAGGAGGCACGGCGGGCGGACGCGAAGGGGCGCGGCGGGGTGCGGACCGGGCCGGCCGCGCGGGCGCGCGCGCCGGCGCCTCGTGTGGCCATCGCTCGACGGAGGCGGGCGCGGGGCCGCGCGCGGCACGCGGACGGCGGGCCGCGTCCGTGAGGACCCGGCCCGCCGTCGCGGGGACCGCCGGTGCTACCGGTGCGAGGTGAACTCCACGACCTGCTGGAAGGTGGGACGGTTCTGCCAGCTGATGTTGCCGTGCTTGATGCCGCCCAGCGTGCGCTGGACGATCGAGTCGGCGCACCACTGGTTGCCCGCCGCGCACAGGGTGTCGCCCGGGTAGACCTGGGCCGCGGTCTTGCCGGCCGCCGTCTTCAGGGTGCTGATCAGGACGTCACGGCAGCCGCTCAGGGTGCCGCCGCCGCAGTACTTCCGCGTCAGCCCGCCCTGGACCGACTCGCCGAGCACCGCGCGCACGTCCTTGTCGACATAGCTCCACCAGCCGTACTGGAAGGAGCTTCCGGCGTGCGACCCGGTCGGGCCGTGGGCAGCGGACGGGGCCTCGTCCACGGGCAGGTTGGCGGTGAACGCGCTGTACAGGTCGGCGCCGAGGCCGGGTTCGAACTCGGCCTTCACCAGCAGCGGCCACCAGGCGTCCAGGATGCGGATCGCGTCGGCGTCGGCGTACGTCTTGGAGCCGGCCGACGTCTCGGTGCGTCTGCCGCCCGCCGTGAGCCAGGTCTGGAGCTTGGTCACCGCGGCCGCGGCGGCGGAGTCGGTGACCGGGGAGCTGTTGACCACCTTCAGCAGGTCGGGCAGCACGTCCTCGGCCCGCAGGTCGACGAGCGCCGCCTCCGCCATCGCCTTCGTCAGCGCGGCGCGGGTGACGCCGCCGGCGGCGACCAGCTTCCTCACCCGGTCCTCGAGGAGGTTGCCGCGGTGCACGGAGCCGTCGCCCCACGAGGCCGTGGCGTAGTCCTTGGCCTGCTTGTTGTTCCAGGAGACGTAGTAGTCCTGGTCGACGGAGTTGGGGTGGGCCGAAGGGGGCGTGTACGCGGCCGTGTTGGTGGCCGGGACCCAGTTCTTCCACTCGTACGCGGCCTGCGCCCAGACGGGGAACTCGGCGTCGACGCCGTTCGCGCGCACCGGGTTGTCGCCGCTGTTGTAGTAGGCCGTGTGGGAGGAGTCCGCGTAGAACCAGTTGAAGGTGTAGTTGATGTGCTGCACCGCGCTCTGGAAGGTCTGCGGGCTCTTGACGTAGTCCGGGTCGTTCAGCATCTGGAAGCCGATGATCGAGTCGGCCTCGTGCATGAACGACGAGCGCAGGGTCGTGTAGGCGACCTTCTTGCCGCCGACGGTCGCCCGGTACTGCACGGGGCCGTACTTGGTGCGGTAGACGCGCATCGTGTACGAGCCGGCCGCCGTCCCGTCGGCGGTGGTCGGCTTCCAGGCGTTCTTCTGCTCGACGACGTCCATGGCGGTGCAGACGCCGTGGAAGAGGTAGTGGTAGTCGTCCTGGCACAGCTCGACCGCGTAGGAGTCGATGATGTCCTGGCCGGACGTCGTGGCGCTCCACGCGTAGTCCTGGCCGCGGCCGAGCTCGACGTACATGCTCAGGCCCGCGAAGGAGGCGCCGCGGGCGCTCAGGCCCGGCCCCTGGATCTCCTGGAGCATGAGCAGCTGGGGGGCGAAGTAGCCGGTCTGCGGGCCGAACACGGCGATCGGGTGTCCGCTCGCGGTCGATCTGCCGCTCACCACCAGGGCGTTGGACATGCCGCGCCGGGCCGATGTGAGGGCGGACGCGGTGGCCGCCGCGGCGGCGGCGCCGGCGCTCTGGTCGCCGCCGGTGCCCGCGGCGTCGTAGACGAGCGGCTGCGTGGTCACCGAACCGTCGTCGGGCAGCGCCTCGCCCTGTGCGTCGGCGGGCTTGGCGGCGTATGGGAAGCTCTCGCCGTTGTGGACGGTGAGGACGGCCTCGGGGTCGTTGCGCTCGCGGAACGCCTCCCAGACCTGGGTGCCCTGCTCGACGCCGTACTTCTCCTGCGCGGCGAGCAGCGAGACGGCGTTGTCGACCTCGCCGCCGCCGCCGGAGCCGAAGAGCGAGCCGATGACCGAGGCCAGCGCCACCAGGTCGGTGATCTTGAAGTGGTCGATGGTGCCGGCGTTGGTGATTGAGTCCTTGTGGCCGGTGAGGACGTATTCACCGGGGAAGTAGCGGCCGCTGTCCGAGGCGTCGATGTAGGCGTTGATGCCGGCCAGGTAGGCGTCCGCGTCCGCGAGGGCCTGCTGGCCGCGGGCGCCGTTGGCCGCGACGGCGTTGTCGATCTGGGCCTGGAGGTCCGCCTCGGTGTACGGAGCGTTGCGCCAGAACTGCTGTTCCAGGCCCTGGTTGGAGGGCGCGCCGCCGGCGAAGGCGGTGAGCTGGCCGCGTCCGACGTGGCGGAAGACGTCCATGAGCCAGAGCCGGTCCTGGGCGGCGGCGTACCCGGCGCCGAACTCGGTGCCGTACCGGGTGGTGCCGGTGATGTGCGGGACGCCCGTCTTCTTGTCGCGGACGATCGTCACGTCGCCGCGGCCCGCCGGCTTCAGGGTGGAGGCGACTTGATCGGAGGGGACGCCGAAGGACGCGTCGTTGAAGAAGGTGTTGATCGTCGCGTTGGTGAGGGTGGGATAGCCCTTGGCGAGGTTGGCGTAGGGGCCGAGCTGGTCCTCGGCGTGGTCGGGCTGGGTTCCGAAAGCCTGGTTGAGCAGGACCTGGGCGAGCGTGGCGTTGCCGTTCTCGCCCGGCGGCAGGATGTCGGAACACTGGCCGCCGCAGTAGTCGTTCGACGCGGTGGCCGTTCCGGTGGCGGCCGCCACTTGGGTGATCGGCGACAGAAGACCTGCGATCAGCGCGCATACGGAGGCTGTCTTCAGGAACCCGGGGAATCTGCCGGGAGTTCTCAGTCTGTCGAGGGTGTTGCGGGGGGTTCGCCGTGGCATCGGCTGCTCCTAGCGATGGGGGTGGCCGGAAGGTTACCGCCGGTAGCACCGGGATTTGAAGATGAACAAGCGTCAAGTTTTCGACTGGGGGAGGGCATCGGAGATCGGAGGGAGCCGAATGGCATGTCGATACGTCCATTCGACGACGTCCGTACGACGACGCCGAAGTGACCGAAGTACAGGTGCAGATGTGACGGAGGTGCAAGGCGATGGCCGGTTTCCGGAGTCTGGCGAGACAGGTGCGGGACCCGCGGTGCGATCTGGCGCTGCGGCGCTACTCACTGCGCAAGTGCCTGGAGAGGTTCGCCCCCTACGGACACAGGGCGACCTGGGACCACCTGTGCTCCCGGGCCGGGTTCGGTCCGCAGGACCGCTCCCCCGACCCTGCGCGGCTCGTGGCCGCGTTGGACGAACTGGAGGAGGCCCGGGCCGTCTGGCTCGCCTACGAGGCCGAGTTCGCCGAGCGCCGCAGGAAGGAGAAGCACGACGGGCTGCGCAGGCCCGGCACCGTGGACGACTGGCACCGGCTGACCTGGGGCGGTTTCGGCGTCGCGTGGTGCGACGACCCGCGGGTCCACCCCCGTGAGCCGCTGGCCGAGGTGCTGCGCAGGCTGATCGCCGCGCTGGAGCGCGCGCCGGGCGCCGTCTGCCCGGTGTGCGGCGGCGAGGAGCTGCCCTGGAAGTACGAGCTGGACCACGAGCCCTCGGCGGGTCCGGTGTGCGCGGACTGCGGGATCCTCGTGCCGCGCCCTGTCCTCACCCCCGAGGCCCTGGCGTACGCCCGGCGTGGACGACTGCTGATGTCCGCCTGAGACACGGGGCGGGGCGAGCAGCACGGCGGGGTGGTGCGCCGGGGGTTGCGCGCCTCCCTGTTCCGCCGCCCCGCTCGGGGGCGGCGGTCGCCACGGTCCGTTGTCGGCGGCGGGTGTCACCATCGGGGCATGGTGCAGGTCTGTCTGAACGGAACCCGGGGAGCGGCGGACGGCGCGGTCGTGCCGCTGACGCCCGAGGCGCTGGCCGAGTCGGCGGCGCGGGCCGTCGCCGCGGGGGCCACCGACGTCCATGTCCACCCCAGGACGCCCTGCGGACGGGACTCGGTCGCGCCGCGCGTGGTGGCGGCCGCTCTCGACGCGATCCGGGCGCGGGTGGCGGTGCCGGTCGGCGTCACCACGGGCGCCTGGGCGGAGCCGGACCCCGCGCGGCGGCTCGCCCGGGTGCGCGACTGGACGGCGCTGCCCGACCACGCCTCGGTGAACTGGCACGAGCCGGGCGCGGAGGAACTGGCGGCCGCCCTGATGGAGCGGGGCGTCGGCGTGGAGGCCGGCATCTGGTCGGGAACGGACGGCGCGGCCCGGTTCGCGGCCTCTCCGCTCGGCCCGGGCGTGCTGCGGGTGCTCGCGGAGGTGACGGACACCGTCGAGGAGACGGCCGCGGCGACCGCGCGCGCTCTCCTGGCCGAACTGGGGCCGGCGTTCGGCCGCCCCGTGCTGCTGCACGGGGAGGACGGCGGGGCCTGGCCGGTGCTGCGGCTGGCGCGACGCCTCGGGCTGGCCGCCCGCGTCGGGCTGGAGGACACGCTGTACCTGCCGGACGGGCGACGGGCCGCGTCCAACGCCGAGTTGGTGGCGCGGGCGGTGGCCCTGCACGGGTGAGCGCGCCCGGCACGGGTGCATCCCACGCGCGCCACGCCGGCGCGAGCCGGACGCCCGGGCGGTCCCGGGAGCCGGAACGGCTCACGTCGAGCCGGACGGCCGCCGAAGTCGGCCACGTCCTGGCGGACTTGGGCATCGGCACCCGTCGACGCTAGCAGCCGTCAATCCGGTCGCTCCACCCGTTTCCCGTGGGGACAGTAGGGCCCGATGAAACCCGAACCAGGTCCGTCGAATCCCTGAGGAGTCCCCGATGTCGACGCTGCGCGTCACCGCCGAAGTGCTGACCGTCCACGAACACCCCGACGCCGACGCCCTCGAACTGGCCCAGGTCGGCCTGTACCGGGCCGTGGTCGCCAAGGGCGCCTACCGGACCGGCGAGGCGGCCGTGTACATCCCCGAGCAGTCGGTGCTCCCCGCCGCGCTGATCGAGGAGCTGGGCCTGACCGGGCGGCTGGCGGGCAGCGGGGCGGACCGGGTCAGGGCGGTGCGGCTGCGGGGCGAGCTGTCGCAGGGGATCGTGTGCCGGCCCGAGGCGCTCGCCGACGTCGACCTCGCGCGGGCGGCGGCGCAGGGCACCGACTTCGCGGAGCGGCTCGGCATCGTCAAGTGGGTGCCGCCGATCCCGCCGACCATGAACGGCGAGGTGGAGGCCGCGCCGGAGCTGCTGCCCTGGGTCGACATCGAGAACATCCAGCGCTATCCCGCCATCTTCGAGGAGGGCGAGCCCGTCGTCGTGACCGAGAAACTGCACGGCTCCGCCTGCCTGCTGACGTACGTCGCCGAGCAGGAACGGGTGTACGTCTCCTCGAAGGGCTTCGGCGCGAGGTCGCTCGCGCTGACGGAGGACCCGCGCAACCTGTACTGGCGGGCGGTGCGCGGCCACGGCGTGCCCGAGGCGGCGGCCCGCCTCGCCGGCCGGCTCGGCGCCCGCCGGGTCGGCGTCTTCGGGGAGGTCTACGGAGCGGGCGTGCAGGACCTGACGTACGGCGCGGACGGCCGGCGCGACACGCTCGGCTACGCGGTCTTCGACGTCTGCGCGGACATCGACGGCACCGTCCGCTGGCTGGACGCGACGCGGCTGCTGGAGGGCGAACTGCCCCTGGTCCCGCGGCTGTTCGAGGGCCCCTACGACAGCGAGCGGATCCTCGGGATCGCGACCGGCCGCGAGACCGTGTCGGGACGCGCGCTGCATCTGCGCGAGGGCGTGGTGATCCGGCCGGCCGTCGAGCGCCACAGCCCCGTGACCGGGGGCAGGGCGATCGCCAAGGCGGTCAGCGGGGCCTATCTGACGCGCAAGGGCGGCACCGAGTACGAGTGAGGCCGCGGGGGCGTCCGCCGGGCGCGCGGGAGGCGCCCGCGGGGCCGTCCCGGTGCGGGAAGGGCCGGCTCAGCGGTCCCCGCCCGCACGGTCGTCCGGCTGCGTGCGCTGCGCCATCAGCCGCGAGCCGGAGGCCCGTCGGCCGAAGGCGTCGTCGGGGTTGGACAGGACACAGGTCGCCAGGGACAGACAGCCGCAGCCGATGCAGTCGGTGAGGTGGTCCCGCAGGCGGTTGAGCTGCCGTATCCGCTCGTCCAGCTCGGCGCGCCACGCCCGGGAGAGGCGGGCCCAGTCCTCACGGGTCGGGGTCCGCTCCTCCGGAAGCTCGGCCAGGGCGTCGCGGATCGTGGCCAGCGGGATGCCGACCCGCTGCGCCGCACGGACGAAGGCCACGCGGCGCAGCGCGTCCCGGTGGTAGCGGCGCTGGTTGCCGGCCGTGCGGCGGCTGCTGATCAGGCCCTTGGACTCGTAGAAGTGCAGGGCGGACACCGCGGCGCCGCTGCGCGCGGCGAGCTGACCGACCGTGAGCTCGTGGATCTTCTCGGGAATCTGCGGCACCCCTCGAACCCTACCCACCCGTGCGCCGCCGGGTCCGTTGACAACGACCCGCCGGCGGACCATGCTAAGCAGTCGCTTAGACCTATGGCACGGTGACATGGGCAGCTGGTGACGCGAGAGGGCCGCAAACATGGCAGAGCCGAGGATCTTCACGTCCGTCGACGACCTGAAGGCGGCGGTGGGCGAGCAGTTGGGGCACACCGACTGGGTCGAGGTCGACCAGAAGCGGATCGACCTGTTCGCGGAGGCCACCGGCGACCACCAGTGGATCCACGTCGACCCGGAGAAGGCCGCCGCCGGCCCCTTCGGCACGACCATCGCGCACGGCTATCTGACCCTCTCCCTGCTGCCGCTCTTCGGCCCGCAGCTGATCACGGTCGAGAACGTGAAGATGGGCGTCAACTACGGGACGAACAAGGTCCGTTTCCCGGCCCCCGTCCCGGTGGGCTCGCGGCTGCGCGCGACCGCGGCGATCACCGGCGTCGAGGACGTCACCGGCGGCGTCCAGGTCTCCGTCGCCTTCACCGTGGAGCGCGAGGGCGGCGACAAGCCGGTGTGCGTGGCGGAGTCGGTGTCGCGGTACTACCTCTGACCGGCACGGCGGCCGGCGCGGCTACCTCGCCGCGCCCACCATCCGCAGCACGAGGTCGGCGTACAGCGCGCCGACCTCGTCCGGGGTGCGGGGGCCGTCGATGTTGAACCAGCGGGCCACGTCGATGCACAGGGACAGCACGGCGAGGGTCGTGCCGTGCACGTCCGGCACGTCGAACTCGCCGTTGGCCACGCCGTCCTCGATGATGCCGCGCACCTCGGCGTCGACCTGGCGGCGCAGGTCGAGGATCTCGGCGCGGGCCTCGGGGCCGAGCGCGTCCAGTTCGTACTGGACGACCCGTGCCGTGGTGCGCCGCCCGGCGTGCCAGCGGACGAAGGAGCCGACCGCCTCGGCGAGGCGCCGGGTGGCGTCGCCCTCCCCGGCGGCCGCCGTGCGCAGGATGTCCAGGGCGCGGTCGTGGCCGATCCGGCTGATGCGGTGGAGCAGCTCTTCCTTGGTCTTGTAGTGGATGTAGAGGGCCGCCGGGCTCATGCCGGCACGGCCCGCGATGTCGCGGGTCGTCGTCGCGTGGTAGCCGCGCTCGGCGAAGGCCTCCACGGCGGCGACCAGCAGCCGCCGGGCCGCGTCAGGGGTGACCTCGTCCCACGGCTCGATCTCGCCGCCGGCCGTCTCCTCCGCCGTACTCATCGCTCGTCCGCCCCTCTCGCCGCACAGGAGCTCCACCATACAGCCGAAACTGAGCGCTCGCTTAGAGTGCCCGCTCAGAGCTTCTCGAAGGGGTTGTACACGCGCCCCGAGGCGTCCTGCCTGTCCCGGATCACCTTGGCCAGGGTGAAGGACGACGTGACGAGGTAGAGGACGGCGATCGCGAGGAAGGCGCGCACCCAGGCGTCGGCGTCCAGCTTGAAGATGCCGATGGCGGTCGCCGCCATGGCCACGGCGAAGGACGCGACCGCCTGGCCGTAGAAGGCGGCGGTGTTCTGCTTGACCGGTGTCTCGCTCATGACGACAGCCTCGCCGCGGCGGGGCCCGCACCGCATCCGTGCGGGTACTCAGGGCGTACTCAGAACGCCGAGACGCCCGTCAGCGACCGCCCGATCAGCAGCTTCTGGATCTGGCTCGTGCCCTCGTACAGAGTCATGACCCGCGCGTCGCGCAGCAGTTTGCCCGCCGGGTACTCGTCGATGTAGCCGTAGCCGCCGAAGACCTGAAGGGCGTTGTTCGCCGCGCGCACGGCGGCCTCCGAGGCGAAGAGCTTGGCCTTGGAGGACTCGGTGGCGAAGGGCAGGCCGCGGTCGATCAGGTCGGCGACGCGCCAGGTCAGCAGCCGGGCCGCGTCCACGTCGACCGCGATGTCGCTGATCAGCTCCTGCACCAGTTGGTGGCGGGCGATCGGCTTGCCGAACTGCTCGCGCTCGCCCGCGTACCGGACCGCCGCGTCCAGGGCGGCCTGCGCGATGCCGACACAGCCCGCGGCGACCGACATCCGCCCCTTGGCCAGCGCCGACATCGCGACCGAGAACCCCTTGCCCTCGGGCGCCAGCAGCGCGTCGGCGGGGACGCGGACGTCCTGGAGGACCAGTTCGGCGGTCGCCTGGCCGCGCAGTCCGAGCTTGCCGTGGATGGCCCGCCGGGTCAGACCGGGGGTGTCGGTGGGGACGAGGAACGCGGAGACGCCCTTGTGGCCCGGGGCGTCGGTCGAGCGGGCGAAGAGCAGGACGACGTCGGCCCACGTGCCGTTGGTGATGAACGTCTTGGCGCCGTTGATGACGAAGTCGTCGCCGTCGCGGACCGCGCGGGTGGCGAGGTTGCCCGCGTCCGAGCCGGTGCCGGGCTCGGTCAGGCCGAAGCAGCCGACGTACGCGCCCGAGGTCAGCCCCGGCAGCCAGCGGCGCTTGTGCTCCTCGCTCCCCCAGGCCGCGATGCTCTTGGCGACCAGCCCGAGCGAGACGGACACGATCCCGCGCACGGACGAGTCCCCGCGCCCCAGCTCCTCCGTGACCAGGCAGTACGCGAGATGGTCGCCGCCCGAGCCGCCGTACTCCTCGTCGACGGTCAGCCCGAGGAAGCCGACCTCCGCGAGCTTCGCCACGATCGACCGGTCGACCTCCTCGGCCCGGTCCCAGGCCACGACGTGGGGGGTGATCTCACGCTCCACGAAGTCCCTGGCGAGCCGCTGGACCGCCACCTGCTCCTCGCTGAGCCCCAGATTCACCACGAGATCACCCCACCGCCGAAGTCCGACTTTAAATTAGCACTGCTAGTTTCCATGGTGCAGCCCTACTATGTGCGCCATGGCCCGACCGCGCAAGCCCCTTCTCAGCACCGACCGGATCGTCCGGGCCGCACGCGCGCTCGTGGACGCCGAGGGGCTCGCGGCCGTCTCCACGCGCCGGCTCGCCGCCGAACTGGGCGTGAGCGGGCCCTCGCTGTACAACCACTTCCGCACCAAGGACGAGATCCTGGAGGCCGTCGCCGACTCGGTGAGCGCGCAGGTCGACCTGTCGATGTTCGAGGACGACCGCGACTGGCGCACCGCGCTGCACGAGTGGGCCGTCTCCTACCGCGCCGCCCTGCGCGACCATCCGAACATCGTCCCGGTCCTCGCCCGGGGTCCCGGCCGGCGGCCCGCCGGGCTGCGGCTGGCCGACGCGGTCTACGGCGCGATGGTCCGCGCCGGCTGGCCCGCCGCGCAGGCCACCTCCATCGGCGCGCTGATGCGGTACTTCGTCATGGGCTCGGCGCTCGGC
Organism: Streptomyces hilarionis; assembly: GCF_024539675.1. Taxonomy (GTDB): domain Bacteria; phylum Actinomycetota; class Actinomycetes; order Streptomycetales; family Streptomycetaceae; genus Streptomyces; species Streptomyces hilarionis. The sequence continues at coordinate 31,370 of NZ_JAHHIT010000090.1, forward strand.
TCCTTCGCCGGCGGCTTCGTCGACGACGTCAGCGCGTACGACCCCGCCGACTACCCCCACCTAGGCCAGGCCCACCTGCTCGCCGACCAGCAGGAGAAGATCGACGAGCGGGCGTTCGAGACCGGCCTGACGGCCCTGCTGGACGGGCTCGCCCGGCAGTTCGAGCACCTGCCCTAGCAGGCGGGCGGGCACGGTTCGGCGTGGGCCGAACCGTTCGTCGCCCATGCTGGACCCCGTGAGCGACACACACGCGGGTGATCATCGGGACGCACGGGCGCCGGGGCTGGCCGCCCTCGCCGGACTGGTCGCCGACGAGACGCGGGCCGCCTGTCTGCTGGCGCTGCTCGACGGGCGGGCCTGGACCGCCGGAGAGCTGGCCCGGCACGCGGGCGTGGCCGCGTCGACGCTGAGCGAGCACCTGGGCAAGCTGGTCGCGGGCGGGTTGCTGGCCGAGGAACGCCAGGGGCGGCACCGGTACGTCCGGCTCCTCGACCCCCGCGTCGCCCAGCTCCTGGAGGACCTCGCCGCGCAGGTCGCCCCGGATCCCGCCCGCCGTCCGCGCGGCCTGCGGGCCTCGACGGCCGGTTCGGCCATGGCCCGGGGCCGCACCTGCTACGACCACCTCGCCGGCCGGCTCGGCATCGCGCTCACCGACGGCCTCACGGCGCGGGGGCTGCTGGGCACGGCGGACGGCGGGGCGGGCCGGGCCGCCGACTTCGCGCTGACCGAGGCCGGAGCACGCTGGTTCGCGGACAACGGCATCGCGCTCGAGCGGACGACCCGCCGGCCGCTCGCCCGCGCCTGCCTCGACTGGACCGAGCGCCGCCCCCACCTCGCGGGCGCCGCCGGCGCGGCCCTGTGCCGGCACGTTCTCGACGCGGGCTGGTGCGTGCGCGTCGGCTCGGAACGCGCGGTGAAGGTGACACCGGCCGGCGAGCGGGCGCTGACCGAGCTCCTGGGGGTCGAGGCGACGGCACTGCACTGACCGGCGCCGGTCACACGGCGGGGTGCGGCGGCGTGGCGCCGCGCCGCCGGGCCCGGCGCGCGCCGCCGCCTGCTCCTCGTCCGAAATCCGCGAGACCGGGACCTTCTTCCTTCCTAGCCTGGAGACCATGATGAACAGTGCTCGGCGTGCGGAACGGCGTACGCGAGGGGCGGCCGCCGGGGCGGCCGCGGTCAGCGTCGTGCTGTGGGCGTCCGCCTTCGTCTCGATCCGCAGTGCGGGGGACGCGTACTCGCCCGGGGCGCTGGCGCTCGGGCGGCTGCTGTCCGGCGTCGCGGTGCTGGGGATCGTCTGCGCGGTGCGGCGTGAGGGGTGGCCGCCGCGGTCCGCCTGGCGCGGGATCGCCATCTCCGGGGTGCTGTGGTTCGGCTTCTACATGGTGGTGCTCAACTGGGGCGAGCAGCAGGTGGACGCGGGGACGGCGGCCATGGTCGTCAACATCGGGCCGATCCTCATCGCGCTGCTGGGCGCGCGGCTGCTCGGCGACCTGCTGCCGCCGCGCCTGGTGACCGGCATGGCGGTGTCCTTCGCGGGCGCGGTCACGGTGGGGCTGTCGATGTCCGGCGAGGGCGGGTCGTCCGTGCTGGGCGTGGTGCTGTGTCTGCTCGCCGCCGTCGGGTACGCGGGCGGGGTCGTCGCGCAGAAGCCCGCCCTGGCCCGGGCGAGTGCGTTGCAGGTGACCACGTTCGGGTGCGCGATAGGGGCGGTGGTGTGTCTGCCGTTCGCGGGCCGACTCGTCCGGGAGACGGCCGAGGCGCCGCTCTCCGCGACGCTGAACATGGTCTACCTGGGCGTCTTCCCGACCGCGCTCGCTTTCACCACGTGGGCGTACGCGCTGGCCCGGACGACGGCCGGCCGCATGGGGGCGACCACGTACGCGGTGCCCGCGCTGGTCGTGGGGATGTCGTGGCTGGCGCTGGGCGAGGTGCCCGCCCCGCTCACCCTGGCGGGCGGGGCGCTGTGTCTGGCGGGGGTGGCCGTGTCCCGCTCCGGACCGCGCGCCGCGCCGCCGGTCCCGACCGCCGGGGCCGCGCCCGCCGGGGCCACGGGCGCGGAGATGACCGGGGCGTCGCCCGCGGGACCCTCGGGCGCGAAGACCCCGGGGACCACGACCGCGGGGGCCGCGGGCGCGGAGACCGGGACCTGAGGCGCCATGGCCGGGGAGTCGGCCCCGCCGTCGGCCCGCCGTCCTCCCCCGTCGTCGTCCACCTTCGTCGTCCCGCCGTCCTCCCCCGTCGTCCCGCCGTCGTTCACGCGGTCGCCGGAGGCGGGTCCCGGGCGGAGCGCCCGCCCCGCCGCCGTCAGAAGATCACCAGAGCCCGTCCGCCCTTGCCCGCCAGCATGCTCTCGAAGGCCGCCGGGATGTCCTCCAGGCCGATGCGGTCGGTGACCAGGGCGCCCAGGTCGAGGCGGCCGGCCCGGACGTGGCCGGCCAGGACCGGGAGGTCCTTCGCCGGGTCGCAGTTGCCGTAGACGCAGCCCGACAGGGTGCGGCCCCAGTGGAAGAGTTCCAGGGCGTTGAAGGTGACCTGCTGGTCCTTGCCGCCGATGCCGACGACCGTGGTGCGGCCGCCGCGCCGGGTGGACTCCCAGGCGGTGCGGATGGTGACGGCGCGGCCCACGCACTCCACCGCCACGTCGACGCCCTGTCCGCCGGTGAGGCCGCGGATGTCGCGTGCCGTGCGGTCGGAGGCGACGACGTACTCGGTGGCCCCCGCCGCACGGGCCAGCGCCTCCTTCTCGGGGGAGACGTCCACGGCGACGATCGTCGAGGCCCCGGCGATGCGGGCGGCCTGGAGGGTGGCGAGGCCGACCCCGCCGACGCCGAAGACGGCGACCGTCTCGCCGGACCGGACCCGGGCGCTGTGGTGGACGGCGCCGTACCCGGTGAGGACCGCACAGCCGAGGAGGGCCGCGTCGGTGAGGGGGACGCCGTCCGGCAGTGGCAGGGCGCAGGAGGCCGGGACGACGGTCTCCTCGGCGAACGCGGCGACGTTCAGGCCGGGGTGCAGCTCCGTGCCGTGCTGCGTGCGGGCGTGGACCTCGCCCGCACCGGCGAGGGCGTCGGCGCACAGCCAGACCTCCCCGAGGGAGCAGGCATGGCAGGCGCCGCAGGACGGGGCCCAGTTGAGGACCACCCGGTCGCCGGGGGCGAGGTGCTCGACGCCCTCGCCGACGCCGACGACGGTGCCGGCTCCCTCGTGCCCGAGGACGGCGGGGACCGGCAGCCGCATGGTGCCGTCGGACAGGGACAGGTCGGAGTGGCACACCCCGGCGGCGGCGAGCCGCACGCGGACCCGGCCGGGCCCCGGCTCGGGCAGTTCGATCTCCGTGATCTCCAACGGGGCCCCCACGGCGGGGAGTACGGCGGCGCGGACAGCCATGGTCGGTGACTCCCTTAGAACTGGAGGGACTTGGTCTGGAGGTACTCGGCGAGGCCGTGCGCGCCGAGCTCGCGGCCGACGCCCGACTGCTTGTAACCGCCGAAGGGCGCAAGCGGGTTGAAGCGGCCGCCGTTGACGTCGACCTGGCCGGTGTCCATCCGGCGGGCGAAGGCCACCGCCTCCGCCTCGTCCCCGGCCCAGACCGCGCCGGCGAGCCCGTACACCGTGCCGTTGGCGATCCGCAGGGCGTCCTCCTCGTCCTCGTAGCGCAGCACGCACAGGACGGGCCCGAAGATCTCCTCCTGCGCGACGGTCATGTCGGGGGTGACGTCGGCGAAGACCGTGGGGCGGACGAAGTAGCCCCGTTCGCGCGGGGAATCGGGGCCGCCCGCCACCAGCCGGGCCCCCTCGGCGACGCCCTGGTCGATGTACCCGCGCACCCGCTCGCGCTGGCGGGCGCTGACCACGGGGCCGATGCGGTCGGCGTACTTGGCGGCCGCCGCGGCGGCGAGCCCGACCGCCTCGTCGTAGCGGTCGCGGTGGACGAGCATCCGGGTCCAGGCGCTGCACGTCTGCCCCGAGTTGGACATCACGTTGGCGACGCCCACGTTGACGGCCCGTGCGAGGTCGGCGCTCGGCAGGATGACGTTGGCCGACTTGCCGCCCAGTTCGAGAGCCGTCTTCTTGACGGCCGCGCCCGCGGTGGCCGCGATCCGGCGGCCCACGGCCGTGGAGCCGGTGAAGGAGACCAGGTCGACCTCGGGGTGTTCGGCCAGGGCCTGGCCGGCGACCGGGCCCAGCCCGGTGACCAGGTTGAACACACCGGCCGGGACGCCCGCCTCGTGGACGGCCTCGGCGAACAGCTGGGCGGTGAGCGGGGTGTCCTCGGCGGGCTTGAGGACGACCGTGCAGCCCGCGGCGAGCGCCGGGGCGACCTTGGCGACGATCTGGTGGAGCGGGTAGTTCCAGGGGGTGATCGCGCCGACGACGCCGATCGGCTCGTGGAAGACGGTGGAGTTGCCGACCCTCTCCTCGAAGGCGTGGGTGGCGGCCAGTTCGGCGTAGGAGGCGGCGACCGCGATCGGCACGGCCGCGTGGACCGCCTGGGAGAAGGCCAGGGGTGAGCCGAGTTCGGCGGTGACGGTCTCGGCGATCTCGTCCTTGCGGGCGGCCAGGACGTCCCGCAGGGCGGTCAGACGGGCCGCGCGCTCGGCCGGCGGCGTCGCGGCCCAGCCGGGCAGGGCGGCCCGGGCGGCGCGCACCGCGGCGTCGACGTCCTCGGCCCCGGCCGCCGGGACCCGGCCGATGACCTGCTCGTCGACCGGGTCGACGACCTCGATCACGTTGCGGCCCGCGGCCGGGCGCCACGCGCCGTCGAGGTAGATGCCGTCATGTGCCTTCATCGCGTTCCCTCCGGCGGGCGTCGTCGTCCGCGACCTAAACTAGCGCCGTTAGTTTTCCGGCACCAGGGGCCACGGGAGCACGTCCGCTCACTCGTCCAGGTCGGGCAGCCGGGCCGGGGCCGGGCTGACGCGGTCGCCGTGCTGGTCGAAGACGAAGACATGGGCGGTGTCGACGAGGAGCGGGACCTGCATGCCGTGCCGCAGGTCGAAGTCGGGGGTGGTGCGCACGACGAGGTCGCCGAGGGGGCGGTGCCCGGCGGGCGCGGGCGGCCCGTCCTGCTCGGCGGGCTCGTCCAGGACGACGACCGGTCCGGCCCGCAGGCTGCCCGCGCGCTCCCGCAGCCGGCCCAGCACCCCGCCCTCGCGCCGGCGCCGCCGGGAGGGCCGCGGGAGCGGCCGGGGCGCCTCCAGATCCGGTACCAGGGCGGACCGGGAGCCGGTGTTGAAGTGCACGAGCACCTCGTGGCCCTGGAACTCGACGTGCTCCACCAGACCGGTGATGTGGGTCTCCTCGGGCCGGGCCTCGGCCGGCGTGGCGATGCGGACGGCCTCCGAGCGCAGCCCGACGATCACCTCTCGCCCCTGTTGCACGCGCAGCAGCTTGTGGTCCGGGCAGAGGGGTTCGGGCAGCCGCAGGGCCTGTCTGCCGAGGCTGATCGTCATCGCGCCGTCCAGCGGGGCCCGGACCAGGCCGCGCAGGAGGTTGATGCGCGGGGTGCCGATGAAGGCGGCGACGAAGACGTTGCGCGGCAGCGCGTAGACCGAGCGCGGGGAGCCCACCTGCTGGAGGACCCCGCCGCGCAGGACGGCGACCCGGTCGCCGAGCGACATGGCCTCGGCCTGGTCGTGGGTGACGTAGACCGTGGTCACGCCGAGGTCCCGGGTCAGCCTGGAGATCTCGGCGCGCAGACGGTTGCGGAGCTTGGCGTCGAGGTTGGACAGCGGTTCGTCCATGAGGAAGGCCGAGGGGTGGCGGGCGATGGCCCGGCCCATGGCGACGCGCTGGCGTTCCCCGCCCGAGAGCTGGGCGGGGAAGCGATCGAGGAGGTCCTCGATGCCGAGCATCCGCGCGGTGGCGTCGACGCGGGGGGCGGGGTCGGCGCCGGGCGCCTCGATGCGCAGCGGGAAGCCGATGTTGTCGCGGCCAGTCATGTTCGGGTAGAGCGCGAAATTCTGGAAGACCATCGCGATGTCCCGGTCGGACGGCGCCAGGTCGTTGGCGTATCCGCCGTCGAGGCGCAACTCGCCCTCGGTGATGTGCTCCAGCCCGGCGATCATCCGCAGCACGGTCGACTTGCCGCAGCCGGAGGGGCCCAGCAGGACGAGGAACTCGCCGGGCGCGATGTCCAGCGACAACCGGTCCACCACCCGTCCGCTGCGGGCGTGGACCTTGCTGACGTCGTGCAGGGAGATGGCGCGTGTCATGAGAGGTGTCCCCGGGGACTCACTAGGGCGCTGGTGCTCCGCGGTCCGGTCCGCCCCGTGCGGGTCGACGGGGCGTTGCGTCACGGAAGTTAACGGACCGTGCCCGGCCGGGGGAAGAGAGGGGGCCGGATCGGCGGCCGTGGTCCGACGGGTGAGAAAACCGGACCCGCTGGTTCACACGCTCGGGGGCCGCCGACCCGGCCGGAGCCGCCGGACCCGCCGGGCGCCGGGCCGCGCGGGACGGTCGCGGCCCGGCGCCGGGTCGGCGGGGGGGGTCAGGGGTCTGCCACGGGTCTGCGGGGGGGTCTGTCAGCGGGTCTGCGTCAGGTGGGCGAAGACGACGACGTTGCTGGTGTATCCCGTCGCGCGGCGGAAGAGCCCTCCGCAGGTGAGGATCCTGAGCTCGGGCCGCCTGCTCGGGCCGTACACCTCCTTGTCGGGGAAGGTGGCCTTGTCGAAGACCCGCACCCGGTCCACGGTGTAGACGGCGGTGCGTCCGTCGGCGCGCTTCGCCTCGATCCGGGCTCCCCGCGCCACGCGCGCGAGGCCGGCGAAAACCGCCGGGCCGGTCTTGGTGTCGCGATGGCCGACGGCGACGGCCGTGCCCCGCTCCCCCGGGGTCGGGCCGCCCGCGTACCAGCCGACGAGCTCGGGGTCGTCGACCGGCGGCGTCCCGAGATGGCGGTCGGGGCCGAGCCGCAGCGGGACGATCGGCGCGTCGATGCCCAGGGAGGGCACCCGCAGGGTGGTCGCCGGGGACCGGGTGAGCGGACGCGGCGGGGGCTCGGGCCGCTCGGTCCCCTTCTTGCCCTCCGTCCGGTCCTGTGCGCCGTCGTCCCCGGGGGCCGGGGCGGCGGCCGCGCCGCGGGAGGCCGCCCCGTCCGCCCGCACCGGGACGGGCGGTGCGCCGTGCCCCCCGCACTGGACGCCGACCGTCACCAGGACGGCCGTGAGCACGGCCGTCCTGGCGAGGCGAAAGGCACGCCTCCGGTACCAGGGCCTGCGAAGACGCCTACGCGGCACCATGGTTGCGCCGGCGGGTCAGTCGGAAGTAGGCGCCGCCGCCGATGGCCACCAGGCCGACCGCCGCGGCCCCCGCCAGCGGGGTGAAGGAGTGCGAGGGGTCGGCGAGACCGCCGCCGCCGGCGTGGACGCCGCCCTCCGGGCCGCCGCCCTTCTCACCGTTCCAGCCGCCGCCCTGGCCGCCGCCGGCCTGCTCCCTGCCGCCCTGCTCCCTGCCGCCCGGCCCGTTGCCGTTCTGTCCGTTCGCGGCGACCTCGCGGCCGTCGTCGGTGATCGGCCGGTTCGGGCCCTGGTTGCCGCCGCGCTGCCCCTCGGGGCAGCTGATCTTGAAGACCTTCACCTTGGGCGAGGGGGCCGGAGGAGCGCCCGGGGCGGCGGCCGGGAGGGTCCACTCGAGGGTGTAGGACCCCTCGGCCAGTCCCAGGGTGTCCGTGTGCCCGGCGCCGTCGGTCAGGGTGATGTTGCCGGTGACGGTCGCGGTGTCGGGGGCCGGCGGCCGGGCCTTGATGGTGTAGCCGACGGTCGGCAGTTCGCCGAAGTTGGCGGCGTCGAGGTAGAAGCGGCAGGCCACCGGGTCGTCCTTGGAGACGCCCGGGGGCACCTGCTCGCGGTGGATCCTGATGTCGCCGGCCTCCCCTACGGCCATGGCGGTCGGCGCGGCGAGGCAGGTGAAGCCCGCCGCGGCGAGCACCGTGAGAGCCGTGGCGCCGAGGCGGGCGCCGAAGGCGGGCGGGAGCGTCGAGCTGGACATGCGCATTCCTCCGAGTCAGGACGATTTTCATACAAATCGCTCTTGCACCTGACTCTCTTTCACATCCACGCCCCCGACGGTGGGAGCGCCGCCCGACGCGCCGTCAGACATCGCTCGACCGGCGCAACCCCTCCCCGGACCGGCGGCCGCCCACGGCCCCCGCC
>NZ_JAHHIT010000091.1 GCF_024539675.1 Streptomyces hilarionis
GGGCTGGTGGGCGCGTCGCTGGCCCGCGTCACGGGGGCGGCGGGGCAACTGGCCGCGCCCTTGGCACGCGGTGACGAGGGCGCGGGCAGCCCGGCCGAGCCGGCCCGGGGCGCGCGAGGTTCGGGGCCCGCGGGCTCCCGTTCGCCCGCGGAGCACAGGGACGACCCGGCCGGACCGTACGCGCCGGGCACTCCCTCGTACCGGCCCCCCAACCCGGCCACCAACCCCTACCTCCGCCTTCCGGACCACCTGCGCGGGGAAGGGGACGCCGGACTCCGGCCGGGTGCGGGCACGCAGCCCGAGGGCGGGCACGGGCACGGGCAGGGGCGCGGGCGGGAGGAGGCGCCCGGGCGCGGGCACGGGCCGGCGCACGGGCGGGACGGGGAGGGCACGACCGAGCCGTCGTGGTCCCCCGACGGCTCACGTCGGCACGAGCCGCCGCCGGCCGGACCGGACGACGTCTACGGGGCGCCGACCGTGGTCCGCCCGCTGGGGCCGGAGCCGCGCGCACCCCGTGGGCGGCCGCCGGCCGGCCCGGACGACGGCCCGCCGCCTCCCCCTCCCCCGCCACCGCCCGCGCCCAGGGGACCGAAGACGCCGCGCGGATCGCGCTGAAGGGCGGCGGGCAGCAGAATCGAGGAGTCGGCAACCCTCCGTCGAGGCGCACGCCACCTCGCCGACATCCACTGTTCCCTGTCCGTCAGGCGGACCTCGGCGGCGAGCGGCACCGGGTGCCGGATACGGTGGGTACACCATGAGCGCTTCGCAGACCTCGCCCTCCGACGTCCCCACGCTCCTTGTCAAGATCTTCGGCAAGGACAGGCCCGGCATCACGGCCGGCCTCTTCGACACCCTCGCCGCCTACTCCGTCGACGTGGTCGACATCGAGCAGGTCGTCACGCGGGGCCGGATGGTGCTCTGCGCGCTCGTGACCGAGCCGCCGGCCGGCCTGGAGGGGGACCTGCGCTCGACGGTCCACAGCTGGGCCGAGTCGATGAAGATGCAGGCGGAGATCATCTCCGGCCTCGGCGACAACCGGCCGCGCGGCCTCGGACGGTCGCTGGTCACCGTGCTCGGACATCCGCTCACCGCGGAGGCCACGGCGGCGATCACCGCGAAGATCACCAAGGCCGGCGGCAACATCGACCGTATCTTCCGGCTGGCCAAGTACCCCGTCACGGCAGTCGAGTTCGCCGTCTCCGGTGTGGAGGCCGGGCCGCTGCGCACCGCCCTGGTCACGGACGCGGCGGTGCTCGGCGTGGACGTCGCCGTGGTGGACGCGGGGCTCTACCGGCGGGCCCAGCGGCTCGTCGTCATGGACGTCGACTCGACCCTCATCCAGGACGAGGTGATCGAGCTCTTCGCCGCGCACGCCGGCTGCGAGGACCGCGTCGCCGAGGTGACGGCGGCCGCGATGCGCGGTGAACTGGACTTCGAGCAGTCCCTGCACGCGCGCGTGGCGCTGCTGGAGGGGCTGGACGCCTCGGTCGTGGACAAGGTGCGCGCCGAGGTGCGGCTGACCCCGGGCGCGCGCACACTGATCCGGACGCTGAAGCGCCTCGGCTACCAGGTGGGCGTCGTCTCCGGCGGTTTCACCCAGGTCACCGACGATCTTCAGGAGCGGCTCGGGCTGGACTTCGCGCAGGCCAACACGCTGGAGATCGTCGACGGGAAGCTGACCGGCCGGGTCACCGGCGAGATCGTGGACCGGGCGGGCAAGGCGCGGCTGCTGCGCCGGTTCGCCGCCGAGGCGGGCGTTCCGCTGTCCCAGACCGTGGCGATCGGCGACGGCGCCAACGACCTCGACATGCTGAACGCGGCCGGCCTCGGGGTCGCCTTCAACGCCAAGCCGGTGGTGCGCGAGGCGGCGCACACGGCGGTGAACGTGCCGTTCCTGGACACCGTCCTGTATCTGCTGGGCATCACCCGCGAAGAGGTCGAGGCCGCGGAGACGCACGACGAGCGGTAACCCGCCCCGGGTACCGGCACGTCCTGGGGCGCAGGTGCGTCCAGGGCGCAGGTGCGTCGTGGGCGCGGTCCCGCCCTGGGTGCGGGGCACGTCCTGGGCGCAGGCCCGGGTTGGCCGTGCCGTGCCCGGGGCCGTGCGGCCGTGACCCTGCGGACGGGACCACCGGCGGGTGGCGGGACGGCCCACGGACGGGGGCCTGCCCACCGACCGGGACCGCCGACCGACGTGGAGGGCCCGGCGCCGATGTGCGGCGCCGGGCCCTCGTGCGTGCACCGGTCAGTTCACTCTTCGGGGGCCCAGTAGTCGAGCAGTGTGGCCGTTCCCGGCTCCAGGGCCTTCCAGGAGCCGTCGAAGGAGAGGACGGCGAAGGCGGCGGCGGGGAAGCCGCGGCGGCGCATGCGCTCGCCCGCGTCGCCGTCGGAGCGGCCGGACAGCACGTCGGCGAGGCCCTGGATCCCGGGGTTGTGGCCGATCAGGACGATGTTGCGCACGTCGTCGGGGCTCTCGTTGAGCAGGGCGATCAGCTCGCCCGGGGAGGCCTCGTAGATCCGCTCCTCGTAGACGGTTTTCGGCCGCTGCGGGAACTCGTGGACCGCGAGTTTCCACGTCTCCCGGGTGCGGGTCGAGGTGGAGCACAGGGCGAGGTCCACGGGGATGCCGCTGTCGGTCAGCTTGCGTCCGGCGACGGCCGCGTCCTTGCGGCCCCGCTCAGCGAGCGGGCGCTCGTGGTCGGTCACCTGGGGCCAGTCGGCTTTCGCATGGCGGAAGAGGACGATCCTGCGGGGTTCTGCGACGCTCATGAGTCCCAGCTTCGCATGAAACAGGCCAGCGGGCGCAGGGAGTTGACATGGGGCTTCACCAGCGACTCCCGGCGGGACGGCGCGGCACGCGGTGGCTGCCGCCGCCTAGCGGGCGATCAGCATCTGCACGCGCTCGACGAGGTGGGTGATCACCGGGTCGCTGCCGGCCGCCTGGGCGTCGGCCGGGTTCAGTATCAGCAGGAGCAGGCCGGCGAAGGCGAGCGCCGGGAGGGCCAGGGCCCACCAGGGCAGCCGGGTGTCGACGCCGCCCGGGGCGGCCGGACGGGGCCGGGTGTGCGCTGGGGCCGACATGGGTGCCTCCGCTGTCGTCGAGTGAGCCGTGTCCCCGGCCGCCGGACCGAGGTCCCGAGGCCGTGCGGTGAGCGCTGTGCGCGGTCACAGTTCGAAGGTACGGATTCGGCGGCCCTCAACCCATCCGGTGACCCACCCACTTGACCCTGACCCTCACCCCCTAGGGGATCGGGGGGTTAACCCCACCCCTGTCCGCCGGGAGGCGACGGCGCGGGCGGCCGAGGAGACGGCTCGGCGGGCGGGAGGCGGCGGCCGGGACGGGCGGGAGACGGCAGCGTGACGGTGGGGCGTCAGGGCGAGGCGAGCGTCGCGATGACGGCGATGATCACGAAGATGGCCAGGAACGAGCCGAAGACGAGCAGCATCTTCTTCTGGCCGTTCTGCGGGTTCGGGTCGAGCACGGGCATGCCGCCAGTCTCGCACCCCGGGCACGCGGTGTCCGCGCCGGGGGTCCGGGGTGCAGGGTCCGGGCCGCGGGTCCGGGAGCGGCCCGCCGCGGGGGGCCGTGGGCGGGGGCGCCCGGAGTCACATGGGCGGGTGCGCCGGGGTCAGCGGCCGGCTTCGTCCTCCACCGTGCGGTCGCGGCCGGCCAGGACGCCCACGACCGTCTGGGGGACCATCAGAGCCGCCATGAGCACGAGGGGCAGGTCCCAGCCCCCGCTGTGCTGGTAGAGCACTCCCACCAGCAGCGGGCCCGGTATGGAGATCAGGTAGCCGGTGCTCTGCGCGAAGGCCGACAGCTGGGCGACGCCCGCGCCGGTCCGGGCCCGCATGCCGACCATCGTGAGGGCCAGCGGGAAGGCGCAGTTGGCGATGCCGAGCAGCACCGCCCAGGCCCATGCCCCGGCGGCGGGCGCGAGGTAGAGCCCGGCGTATCCGACGAGGCCGCACCCGCCGAGCGCGACCACGATCGGGCCCTGGTGCGGCAGCCGGGTGGCGACCCGCGGTATGACGAAGGCCAGGGGCACGCCCATCGCCATCGTCACGGCGAGCAGCACTCCGGCCGTGCTCGCGGACACCCCCGCGTCCCGGAAGATCTGCGGCATCCAGCCCATGGTGATGTAGGCGGCGGTGGCCTGGAGGCCGAAGAAGACGGCCAGGGCCCAGGCGGTCCGGCTGCGGGTGACGCGCAGTGCGCCGGCGGGAGAGCGGGTTCCGCGCGCGTGCTCGTGCGCGGGGCCGGGCGCGGCGTCGCCCGCTTCCGTCCCCCGGTCGCGTACCAGCGGCAGCCACGGCAGGACGGCCGCGGCGGCCAGGCCCGCCCACACCGCGAGCCCGGTGCGCCAACTGCCGCCCAGCGCCTCGGTCATGGGCACGGTGACCGCGGCGGCGGCGGAGGTGCCCAGGGCGAGGGCCATCGAGTAGAGGCCGGTCATCGAGCCGACCCGGTCGGGGAAGTGCCGCTTGACGATGACGGGCATCAGGACGTTGCTGACCGCGATGCCCATGAGGGCGAACGCGGTGGCGGCGAGGAAGCCGACGGCTCCCCCGAGGTAGGGGCGCGCGAGCAGTCCGGCCGTGATGGCGGCCATGCCGGCGCACACCACCGCGCCCGGCCCGAAGCGACGGGCGAGGCGGGGGGCCATGACGCCGAAGGCGGCGAAGCAGAGCGGGGGCACGGAGGTGAGCAGTCCGGCCACGCTGCCGCTCATGCCGAGCCCGTCGCGGACCTCTTCGAGGAGCGCGCCGAGACTGGTGATGGCGGGGCGGAGGTTGAGCGCGGCCAGGACGATGCCGACGACGAGCAGTCGTGCCGTCCACGCGCGCGGGGCGACGCGCGCCGGCCGCGCGCCCTCCACGGGTGCGCGCAGGGACGAGGGAGCCGCCGCGGACGTCGTCGTGGTCGTCGACGCGGGTGTCGTTCCGGGCGTCGTCGTGCGGGTCTGCTCGCTGGCCATGCCGTCCATCATAGAATCATAGGATGATTGGTTGTCCATGCCCGAGCGCCCCCCGGCGCCCCGAGCCGTGCGAAGGTGTGCCATGCCCCTGAGCCATCCCCGCCGCTCGGCGCTGTCCGAGCAGGTCATCGCCGCGCTGCGCACCCAGATCACCTCGGGCGAGTGGCCGGTGGGCTCCCGCATCCCCACCGAGCCCGAGCTGGTCGGGCAACTGGGTGTCGCGCGCAACACCGTCCGCGAGGCGGTCCGCGCGCTCGCGCACAACGGCCTGCTGGACATCCGGCAGGGCTCGGGCACCTACGTCGTGGCCACCAGCGAGCTGGCGGGCGTCATGCACCGCCGCTTCGCCGACGCCGACCCCCGGCACATCGCGGAACTGCGCGCCGCCCTGGAGTCGAGCGCGGCGAAGCTCGCGGCCGAGCGGCGCACGGAGAAGGACCTCAAGCAGTTGGACGCGCTCCTGCTGCGGCGCGAGGAGGCCTGGGAGTCGGGCGACGCGGAAGCGTTCGTGGCGGCGGACAGCACGTTCCACCTGGCGGTGGTCGCGGCCTCCCACAACGACGTCATGACGGCGATGTACGCGGACCTGGGCGAGGTGCTGCGGGACTGGCTGCGCGAGGACGTCGGCGAGGAGCTGACGCCCGAGACGTACATGGACCACTCCCGGCTGGTGGACGCGATCCGCGTGGGCGCCGCGGAGACGGCCGCGGCCGAGGCGGCCGCCTACCCGATGCTGTGCCGGCCGGGGCGGTTCACCGCTTCTGATGGCTGATCCAGGCCGAACCCACCTCCTTCCAGCACCGCCCGGTGAGCCGCACGGAGCGGGCGGGGCCGACGTCGGTGGGGGCGCCGTCGGTGTCCACGTCCCACCAGCGCTCGCACTCGATGTGGAGGCCGACCCGGTCGGTGTCGGCGTAGGGGTTGTGACAGCGGGCGACGACGCGGGAGCCGTCGACCTCGATCCGGCACTCCGCGCCGAACGGCTCGGGGCGCTTCACGCGCGCGTGGCCGTGCGCGCCGTACGACGGACAGAGGACGAGGGCGAGGGCGGCGGTCACCGGAGCGAGACGACGGAACAGGCGCACAAGGGAACCTCCTCGGCAGAGCTGGGGAGGACAGCGCGGGAAAGAACGCGCACTCCAGCGTGCCCGGCCGAGGGCGCCGGCCGCCCGGCCGGATGAGCCGAACGGGTGAGGGCCCGCGTCCCCGGGGACGCGGGCCCTCACCCGTCAGCGGCGTACGCCGCCGTTCAGCGGCCGCTCACGCGCCGATGGCGTGCAGACCGCCGTCCACGTGGACGATCTCGCCCGTGGTCTTCGGGAACCAGTCGCTGAGCAGCGCGACGACGCCGCGGCCGGCCGGCTCGGGGTCCTTGAGGTCCCACTCGAGCGGGGAACGGCTGTCCCACACGGAGGCCAGCTCGCCGAAGCCCGGGATGGACTTGGCGGCCATGGAGCCCAGCGGGCCGGCCGAGACGAGGTTGCAGCGGATGTTCTGCTTGCCCAGGTCGCGCGCCATGTAGCGGCTCGTGGCCTCCAGGGCGGCCTTGGCGGGGCCCATCCAGTCGTACTGCGGCCAGGCGAACGAGGCGTCGAAGGTGAGGCCGACGACCGAGCCGCCGTTCTGCATCAGCGGCAGACAGGCCATGGTCAGCGACTTCAGGGAGAACGCCGAGACGTGCATGGCCGTGGCGACCGACTCGAACGGCGTGTTGAGGAAGTTGCCGCCGAGCGCGTCCTGCGGGGCGAAGCCGATCGAGTGCACGACGCCGTCGAGGCCGCCCAGCTCCTCGCCGACGACGTCCGCGAGGCGGCCGAGGTGCTCGTCGTTCGTCACGTCGAGCTCGATGACCTTGGTGGGCCTGGGCAGCTTCTTGGCGATGCGCTCGGTCAGCGTGGGCCGCGGGAACGCGGTGAGGATGATCTCCGCGCCCTGCTCCTGGGCCAGCTTCGCGGTGTGGAAGGCGATGGAGGACTCCGTCAGCACACCGGTGATCAGGACGCGCTTGCCCTCGAGAATTCCGCTCATGGTGATCAGTGACCCATTCCCAGTCCGCCGTCAACGGGGATGACGGCTCCAGTGATGTACGAGGCGTCGTCCGAGGCGAGGAACCGCACCGTCGCGGCGATCTCCTCCGGCTGCGCGTACCGGCCGAGCGGGACCTGCGAGACGATGCCCGCGCGCTGCTCGTCGGTGAGCACCTTGGTCATGTCGGTGTCGACGAAGCCGGGCGCGACGACGTTGAACGTGATGTTGCGCGACCCCAGCTCACGGGCCAGGGAGCGCGCGAAGCCGACCAGGGCGGCCTTGGAGGCGGCGTAGTTCGCCTGCCCCGGCGAGCCGTACAGCCCGACCACCGAGGAGATGAGCACGACGCGGCCCTTCTTGGCGCGCAGCATGCCGCGGTTGGCGCGCTTGACGACCCGGAAGGTGCCGGTGAGGTTGGTGTCGACGACCGAGGTGAAGTCCTCCTCGCTCATGCGCATCAGGAGCTGGTCCTTGGTGATGCCGGCGTTGGCGACGAGGATCTCGACGGGGCCGTGCTGCGCCTCGATCTCCTTGTAGGCCTGCTCCACCTGCTCGGGGTCGGTGATGTCGCACCGGACGGCGAGGCAGCCCAGGTCCGTCAGGGCGGCCGGCGGCTCGCCCGAGCGGTACGTGATCGCGACCTTGTCGCCGGCGTCGGCGAACGCACGGGCGATGGCGAGGCCGATGCCCCGGTTTCCTCCGGTGACGAGAACCGAGCGGCTCAACGGATCACCCTTTCGATTGGGATCTGACGCGCCCGCCCGCACTCTCGACGGCAGGCGGCTTCCCTCGAAACCTATCGGTCCGCTTCGCCCCGCGGACATTCGGGCACCGACAGTGGCACACGGAACTGGCTGTCGGGTCCCTACAGAAAGTTTGCGCAAGCCCGGCGGAAGGTGTGGTCCACCGGTCGCCGGGCGCGACATGATCGGGTCTTCACACGCGACGAACCGACACCACCGACATCAGGGAGAGACGTAGGTGCCTCATAGCATCGATGAAAGTTTCACGGCCCTACCCCTACGCGCCCTCGCCGACGCCGCTCTCGCGCGGGCGCGTGCGCTCGGGGCGGCGCACGCGGACTTCCGGTTCGAGCGGGTGCGCAGCGCGTCGTGGCGGCTGCGGGACGCCAAACCCGCCGGGTCGTCCGACACGACCGACCTCGGGTACGCGGTGCGCGTCGTGCACGGCGGGACGTGGGGTTTCGCCTCCGGGGTGGACCTGACCATGGACGCGGCGGCCCGCGTCGCCTCGCAGGCCGTGGCGATGGCCAAGCTGTCCGCGCAGGTGATCAAGGCCGCGGGGTCGGACGAACGCGTCGAGCTGGCCGACGAGCCGGTGCACGCCGACAGGACGTGGGTCTCGTCGTACGAGATCGACCCGTTCACCGTGCCGGACGAGGAGAAGGCCGCGCTCCTGGCGGACTGGAGCGCGCGGCTGCTGGCGGCCAACGGGATCAACCACGTGGACGCCTCGCTGCTCACCGTCCACGAGAACAAGTTCTACGCCGACACGGCCGGCACCGTGACCACCCAGCAGCGGGTGCGGCTGCACCCGGCGCTGAACGCGGTGTCGGTGGACGAGTCCAGCGGCGAGTTCGACTCGATGCGCACGATCGCGCCGCCCGCCGGCCGCGGCTGGGAGTACCTCACCGGCACCGGCTGGGACTGGGACGACGAACTGGCCCGGATCCCGGAGCTGCTCGCCGAGAAGATGCGCGCTCCGAGCGTGGAGCCGGGGCTCTACGACCTGGTGGTGGACCCGTCCAACCTGTGGCTGACGATCCACGAGTCCATCGGCCACGCCACCGAGCTGGACCGCGCCCTCGGCTACGAGGCGGCCTACGCCGGCACCTCCTTCGCCACCTTCGACCAGCTCGGCAAGCTGCGCTACGGCTCGGACCTGATGAACGTCACGGGCGACCGCACCGCCGAGCACGGCCTGGCGACCGTCGGCTACGACGACGAGGGCGTCGAGGCCCAGTCCTGGGACCTGGTGAAGGACGGCACGCTCGTCGGCTACCAGCTGGACCGGCGGATCGCGAAGCTGACCGGGTTCGAGCGGTCCAACGGCTGCGCGTTCGCCGACTCCCCCGGCCATGTGCCCGTGCAGCGCATGGCCAACGTGTCGCTGCGGCCGGACCCCGCCGGGATGTCGACCGACGACCTCGTCGGCAGCGTCGACCGCGGCATCTACGTCGTCGGCGACCGCTCCTGGTCCATCGACATGCAGCGCTACAACTTCCAGTTCACCGGCCAGCGGTTCTTCCGGATCGAGAACGGGCGGATCACCGGGCAGCTGCGGGACGTGGCCTACCAGGCGACGACGACGGACTTCTGGGGCTCGATGGCGGCGGTGGGCGGCCCGCAGACCTACGTCCTCGGCGGTGCGTTCAACTGCGGCAAGGCCCAGCCCGGTCAGGTGGCGGCCGTGTCGCACGGCTGCCCGTCGGCCCTGTTCAAGGGCGTCAACATTTTGAACACCACGCAGGAGGCCGGCCGATGAGCGCCCGAAGCAACAAGCCGCACGAGGTCGTCGAGCGCGCCCTTGAGCTGTCGCGGGCGGACGGCTGCGTCGTCATCGCCGACGAGCAGTCGACGGCGAACCTGCGCTGGGCCGGCAACGCGCTGACGACCAACGGCGTCACGCGCGGACGCACGCTCACCGTGATCGCCACGGTCGACGGCCGCGAGGGCACCGCCTCGGGCGTCGTCTCACGGGCCGCGGTGACCGCGGACGAGCTGGAGCCGCTGGTGCGGGCCGCCGAGGCCGCCGCGCGCGGGGCGGGCCCCGCCGAGGACGCGCAGCCGCTGGTCACCGGCGTGGCGCCGTCCCCGGAGTTCACCGAGGCGCCCGCGGAGACCTCGTCGGCGGTGTTCGCGGACTTCGCCCCGGCCCTGGGCGAGGCGTTCGCCCGCGCGCGGGCCGGCGGCCGCGAACTGTACGGGTTCGCCAACCACGAGATGGTCTCGACGTACCTGGGCACCTCGACCGGGCTGCGGCTGCGCCACGACCAGCCGAACGGCACCCTGGAGCTGAACGCCAAGTCCCCGGACCGCACGCGCTCGGCGTGGGCGGGACGTTCCACCCGGGACTTCAAGGACGTCGACCCGGCCGCGCTCGACGCCGAGCTCGCCGTACGGCTGGGCTGGGCGCGGCGGCGGGTCGAACTGCCGGCCGGACGCTACGAGACGCTGCTGCCGCCTACCGCGGTGGCCGACCTGCTGATCTACCAGCTGTGGTCGGCGTCGGGCCGGGACGCGACCGAGGGGCGCACGGTGTTCTCCAAGCCCGGCGGCGGCACCCGGCTCGGCGAGCGGCTGACCGAGCTGCCGCTGACCCTGCGCAGCGACCCGCACGAGCCGGGACTGGAGTCGGCGCCGTTCGTGATCGCGCACTCCTCCGGCGGCGACCAGTCGGTGTTCGACAACGGGCTGCCGCTGCGCTCCACGGAGTGGGTCGACGCGGGAGAGCTGAGGCGGCTGACGACCACCCGGCACAGCGCGGCCCTGACCGGGCTGCCGACGGCTCCGGCGGGCGACAACCTGATCCTGGACGGCGGCGAGGACCGCTCGCTGGAGGAGATGGTGGCGAGCACCCGGCGCGGACTGCTGCTGACGTGCCTGTGGTACATCCGCGAGGTCGACCCGGCGACCCTGCTGCTGACCGGCCTGACCCGGGACGGCGTCTATCTCGTCGAGGACGGCGAGGTCGTCGGCGAGGTGAACAACTTCCGCTTCAACGAGTCGCCGGTCGGTCTGCTGGGCCGGGCCTCGGAGGCGGGGCGCACGGAGAAGACGCTGCCCCGGGAGTGGAGCGACTGGTTCACCAGGGCCGCGATGCCCGCGCTGCGGGTACCGGATTTCAATATGAGCTCTGTCAGCCAGGGCGTATAACCTCATAGCCGGCGGTCGTGCGGCCGACCGGCTCGACCGCACGCACAACAGCACGAAGACCGCCGAGAAGACCACCTAGGAGACACGAGAACCGTGACGGACATCGTCGACGAGCTGAAGTGGCGCGGCCTGTGGGCCCTGTCCACCGACGAGGACGCTTTGCGCAAGGCGCTCGCGGACGGTCCCGTCACGTTCTATTGCGGTTTCGACCCCACCGCGGCCAGCCTGCACGTCGGCCACCTGGTGCAGGTGCTCACCATGCGCCGGCTCCAGCAGGCGGGGCTGCGTCCGCTGGCCCTGGTGGGCGGCGCGACCGGCCAGATCGGCGACCCCCGCCCCACGGCGGAGCGCACGCTGAACGACCCGGAGACGGTCGCGAACTGGGTGACGCGGCTGCGCGCGCAGATCGAGCCGTTCCTGTCCTTCGAGGGCGACAACGCCGCGGTGATGGTGAACAACCTGGACTGGACGGCCGGGATGTCGGCCATCGAGTTCCTGCGGGACATCGGCAAGCACTTCCGCGTCAACAAGATGCTGACCAAGGACTCGGTCGCCCGGCGGCTGGAGTCCCAGGAGGGCATCAGCTACACGGAGTTCAGCTACCAGTTGCTCCAGGGCATGGACTTCCTGGAGCTGTACCGCCGCTACGGCTGCACGCTCCAGCAGGGCGGCAGCGACCAGTGGGGCAACCTCACCGCTGGCCTGGACCTGATCCACCGGCTGGAGCCGGAGGCCGAGGCGCACTGTCTGGCGACGCCGCTGATGGTCAAGGCGGACGGCACCAAGTTCGGCAAGACCGAGGGCGGCGCCGTCTGGCTGGACCCGGAGCTGACGACGCCGTACGCGTTCTACCAGTTCTGGCTGAACGTGGACGACCGGGACATCTCGACGTACTCGCGGATCCTGTCCTTCCGCTCCCGTGCGGAGCTGGAGGAGCTGGAGCGGCAGACCGAGGAGCGTCCGCAGGCGCGTGCCGCCCAGCGCGCGCTGGCCGAGGAGCTGACGACGCTGGTGCACGGCGCCGACCAGACGGCCGCCGTGATCGCCGCGTCCAGGGCCCTCTTCGGCCAGGGCGACCTGGGCGAGCTCGACGAGCGGACGCTGGCCGCGGCCCTCTCCGAGGTGCCGCACACCCGGGTCGCCGAGCCGGCGCCGGTCGTCGACCTGTTCGCCGAGGTCGGCCTCGTGGCCAGCAAGTCGGCCGCCCGGCGGACGGTGAAGGAGGGCGGGGCCTACGTGAACAACGTCAAGGTCACGGCCGAGGACGCGGTCCCCGCGCGGGAGGACCTGCTGCACGGACGCTGGCTGGTGCTGCGGCGCGGGAAGAAGAACCTGGCCGCCGTGGAGGTCACCGGCTGACGCCGGGGTCACCGGCCGAGCGGGCGGGCCACCGGCCGACCGGCTCGCGACGCACGAGGGGCGGCTTCCCGACGGGGGCCGCCCCTTCGTCCTGCGCAGGCTCCCGCCCGGCCGCCGCGACGTCGACGCTCAGGCCCGCTGCTGCTTCCTCTTGCCCAGCGTCGCCATGTACAGCATGTCCCCCAGGGCGACGATGACGATCGCGGCGATCAACTGGAAGGCGTGGCGGCTCCAGTCGATGCCCGGCGTGGACTCGACGCCGAACGCGCGGGCGATCGCGTTGCCCACGATCGCGCCCAGCATGCCGAAGATGGTGGTCAGCCAGAGGGGACTG
This sequence comes from Streptomyces hilarionis, assembly GCF_024539675.1. GTDB lineage: Bacteria > Actinomycetota > Actinomycetes > Streptomycetales > Streptomycetaceae > Streptomyces > Streptomyces hilarionis. Next base: position 12,597 of record NZ_JAHHIT010000091.1, read on the forward strand.
TGCTGCTTGCCCGGGATGATCGCCTTGGCGATCAGACCCAGCACGAATCCCACGATGATCGCCCACAACCAGCCCATTGACGCCTCCTCGTACGGTCCTGCGTGAGCAGTGCCCTCAGTGTCGGCCCGCCCGCCGTACGGCGCATGTCGGGTGCGGCCGTGCGCGGGACGGCGCAGCACGTGCGCCCCGACGGGGGACGCCCCGGCCTCGGCGCGGGCGCGGGCGCGGCGTACCGTGGAGAGTCGGTGAGAGGCCGAGGCGGGCGGACGGTGGATTGTGATGCGGAAGCAGGGCGGTGGCGGGAACGTCGAGGTGTTCCGGATCACCGGAGCACGGCAGGGGCTCCAGGAGGACGTGCGGGGCAGGCAGCGCCGGTACATCATCTCGATGTCGGTGCGCACGGTGGCCGTGATCCTCGCGGCGACCCTGTGGAACGTGGAACGGCATGTGGCCGTCGTGGCGTTGGTCCTGGGGTTGGTGCTCCCCTATATCGCGGTGGTGATCGCGAACGCGGGGCGGGAGAACGTGCCCTCGCTCCCCTCCACCTTCCTCGCCGCGCCGGTGCGTCCGATGATCGCCCGCCCGGACGCCGACGAGGAGCGCGCGGGGTCCGCCCCGCAAGCGGAATCCGGCCCGCGCGACGAGGGCGCGCCGCAGGCCGACCGGCGGGAATCCACGCCCGGTCCGGCCGAGCCGCGCCCCTGAACGGGCTGTGCGCGAACGGTGGACCGGCTGTGCGACAAGCTCAGGAAAAGCTCAGATCAATCATGTTGTTCCAGTCCCGTGGGGACGGTCGGCCGTGACATACTTCGTACGCGCTCCGCATCCCCCGTCGGAGCGACGGACCGACGCCGGGCAGCTCCCCCCGTGGCTGCTCGGCGTCGCCTTTGTGTGCGTGTGGGTGAGACGAAGCAGTGAGTGACGAGACCCCTGTCTGTTCCGCCAAGGGCTGCCGCGTGGACGCGGTGTGGGTGCTGGCGTGGAACAACCCGAAGCTCCACACGCCGGACCGGCGCAAGACCTGGCTGGCCTGTGACGAGCACCGCGAGCACCTGTCGCAGTTCCTCGGGGTCCGCGGCTTCCTCAAGGACGTCGTCCCGCTGACGGAGTGGGAGTCCGCGCGGACTCCGTAGCCCGATCCGCCCCTCGGCTGCCTCGGCGGGTCCTATCCCCCGATGGCCGACATCGGGCGGTCCGGCTGGAGGAAGCTCGGGTCGTCCAGGCCGGAGCCGGCCTTCTTGCCCCACATCGCCAGCCGCCAGATCCGGGCTATCTCCTCGTCGGGGGCGCCGGAGCGCAGGGCCGCTCGCAGGTCGGTCTCCTCGCGGGCGAAAAGGCAGGTGCGGACCTGGCCGTCGGCCGTCAGGCGGGTGCGGTCGCAGGCGGCGCAGAAGGGGCGGGTGACCGAGGCGATGACGCCGACGCGGTGCGGCCCGCCGTCCACCAGCCAGCGCTCGGCCGGGGCCGAACCGCGTTCGTCCGGGCTCTCGGGGGTGAGGTCGAAGCGGGTGCGCAGGGAGGCCAGGATGTCCCCGGCGGTGACCATGCCCTCGCGCTTCCAGCCGTGCTGCGCATCCAGCGGCATCTGCTCGATGAAGCGCAGCTCGTAGCCGTGGTCGACGGCCCAGGACAGCAGGTCCGGGGCTTCGTCCTCGTTGAGGCCCGGCATCAGGACGGCGTTCACCTTCACCGGCGTCAGGCCCGCCTCGTGGGCGGCCGCGAGGCCGTCGAGGACGTCCCGGTGGCGGTCCCGGCGGGTGAGGGTCTTGAAGACGTCGGGGCGCAGGGTGTCGAGGGAGACGTTGACCCGGTCCAGGCCCGCCGCCTCGAGGGCGGCGGCGGTGCGGCGCAGGCCGATGCCGTTCGTCGTCAGCGACGTCACGGGACGGGGGTCGAGGGCCGCGACCCGCTCGACGATGCCGACCAGGCCCGGGCGCAGCAGGGGCTCGCCGCCCGTGAAGCGGACCTCCTCGATGCCGAGCGAGGTGACGGCGACGGCGATCAGGCGGACGATCTCGTCGTCCGTCAGGAGGTCGGGCTTGGCCAGCCACTGCAGGCCCTCCTCGGGCATGCAGTAGGTACAGCGCAGATTGCACCGGTCGGTGAGCGAGACCCTCAGGTCGGTGGCCACTCGGCCGTAGGTGTCGATGAGCACGTGGGCCCCCTCCCTCGTGGTGGATCGGTTTTCTCTCCGTCACCTGCGAGCCTACGTGACCCCGCTGACATCGACAGGGCCCGATCCCACGAGACGGGACGCGGCCGCGTCGTAGGGATCTACGACGCGGCCGCGGGGCGGACGGCGCGGGCGGGGCGCGGTGCGGCCGGAGGAGGCCTCTCGCGGCGTCCCGCCGGTCGGCGGGGCGCGGCGCCGGTCAGTGGGCTCCGGTGCCGGTCAGGGAGCGGACCTCCAGCTCGGCGTACTTGGCCTTGTCGGGCTCCTCCTTCGACAGCAGGGTGCCGACGACGCCCAGCAGGAAGCCGACCGGGATGGAGATGATGCCGGGGTTCTCCAGCGGGAACCAGTGGAAGTCGACGTCGGGGAACATCGAGGAGGGCTTGCCCGAGACGACCGGCGAGAACAGCACCAGGCCGACCGCGGTGACCAGGCCGCCGTAGATCGACCACAGGGCTCCGGAGGTGGTGAACCGCTTCCAGAACAGGCTGTAGAGGATCGTCGGCAGGTTGGCGGAGGCGGCGACCGCGAAGGCGAGCGCGACGAGGCCGGCGACGTTCAGGTCGCGGGCGAGGGCGCCCAGGAGGATGGAGACGGCGCCGATGCCGACGGTCGCGTACCGGGCCGCGGACATCTCCTGCTTCTCGGTGGCCGTGCCCCTCTTGATGACGTTCGCGTAGATGTCGTGGGCGAAGGACGACGACGACGCCAGGGTGAGGCCGGCGACCACCGCGAGGATGGTGGCGAAGGCGACCGCCGAGATGGTGGCCAGCAGGATCGCCCCCCAGTTGGAGTCGACGCCGCCCAGGTGGAGGGCGAGCAGGGGCGCCGCCGTGTTGCCCGCCTTGTTGGACGCGGTGATCTCGTCCGGCTTGATCAGCGCGGCGGCGCCGAAGCCGAGGGCGAGGGTCATCAGGTAGAACGCGCCGATGAGGCCGATGGCCCACAGGACCGACTTCCGGGCGGCCTTGGCGGTGGGCACGGTGTAGAAGCGGATCAGGATGTGGGGCAGGCCGGCGGTGCCGAGCACCAGGGCGATGCCGAGGGAGATGAAGTCCAGCTTGGTGGTGCCGGTGGCGCCGTACTTCAGGCCCGGCTCCAGGAAGGCCGAGCCCTTGCCGCTGTTGGCGGCGGCCGAGCCCAGCAGGTCGGAGACGTTGAAGTCGAACTTCAGCAGGACCAGGAAGGTGAGCAGCAGGGCGCCCGCGATGAGCAGGACGGCCTTGACCATCTGGACCCAGGTGGTGCCCTTCATTCCGCCGATGGTCACGTAGACGATCATCAGGACGCCGACCAGGGCCACGATGCCGATCTTGCCGCCGTCGCTGGTGATGCCGAGGAGGAGCGAGACCAGGACGCCCGCGCCGGCCATCTGGGCGAGCAGGTAGAAGATCGACACGACGATCGTGGAGGTGCCGGCGGCGGTGCGGACGGGGCGCTGGCGCATGCGGTACGCCAGGACGTCGCCCATGGTGTAGCGGCCGGAGTTGCGCAGCGGCTCGGCGACCAGGAGCAGGGCGACCAGCCAGGCGACCAGGAAGCCGATGGAGTACAGGAAGCCGTCGTAGCCGAAGAGGGCGATGGCGCCCGCGATGCCGAGGAAGGACGCGGCGGACATGTAGTCGCCGGAGACGGCGAGACCGTTCTGGAAACCGGTGAACTGGCGGCCGCCGGCGTAGAAGTCGGCCGCGTCCTTGGTCTGGCGGCCGGCCCACACGGTGATGACGAGGGTCGCGACGACGAACACCGCGAACAGGGTGACGATCAGCGTGCGGTGCTCGCTCGCCTCACCGGCGGCGAGCAGGGCGGTGTGCTGTGCGGAGCTCATTCGCCCGCCTCCATCCGGGACTTGATGGCGTCGGCCTTGGGGTCGAACTTGGCGGCCGCGGTCCGCGCGTACCACCAGGCGATGAGGAAGGTGGTGAGGAACTGGGCGAGGCCCAGGGCGAGGGCCACGTTGACGTTGCCGAACAGCTTGGCGCCCATGAAGTCGCCCGCGTAGTTGGAGAGCAGGACGTACAGCAGGTACCAGACGATGAAGGCGAAGGTCAGCGGGAAGGCGAAGCCCCGGTAGGCGCCGCGCAGTTCACCGAACTCCGCGCTCTCCTGCACCGCGACGAACTCCTCGGCGGAGGGGAGCTGGGCTGGGGTTTTCGAGGGGGGCGGTGTCTCGGTGGCCACGGGATCTCCTCGTTGCGGGTGCGGGTGGGACGGCGAACGGAGGCGAGTGTCCTCTCGCTCCCTGCCCAAGGTCACGGGGCCGCGGGAGGACGGGTTCAACACGTCGGGCGGGTTTGTCGAAGCGGTCTGACGGCCGGTCATGACCAACGAGCCGGGGCCCCGACGGGTCATGGGTCGGCAAAATCGCCGTCCGGAAGTCATTGCTGGCCGGTGAGTCAGGGAGATAGCTTCGGGCGAGCACCACCCGTCATGTACCTGCCCAGGCAGCACTGTGTCCGGGCCAGGTCCCTTTTCCGGATGATGTGGAGACCCCATGGCTCATCTGCCTTCCAGACGCCGCCTCGCTCTCGCGGTGCCCGTCGTTCTGTCGCTGACCGCCTCCCTCGGCTTCCTGCCGACGGCGGCATCCGCGGCCCCTGTCACGGCTCCCGTGACGCAGGCGGACGACGCCGCGACCCTGGCGTACGTCGTCAACACGAAGGCCGACCACGGCACGATCCGGAAGGTGAAGAAGGCGGTCGCGCAGGCCGGCGGCACCGTCGTCGCGGCCTACGACAGGATCGGCGTGCTCGTCGTCCACTCGGCGAACCCCGACTTCGGCGCGACCATACGCGCGGTGCGCGGCGTGCAGTCGGCCGGCGCGACCCGGACGGCGCCGCTGAGCGCCGCCGGCACCACCGACGAGGGAGCGGCCCAGGTCCTCTCCAAGGCGGAGGCCGCGAAGATCGAGAAGGCCTCCGACGCGGCGGGCCAGAGCGAGCCCCTCGAGGCCGACCAGTGGGACCTGCGGGCGATCGGCGCCGACAAGGCCGCCACGATCAACCCGGGCAGCAAGAAGGTGACGGTCGCCGTCATCGACACCGGCGTCGACGACACCCACCCGGACCTCGCGCCGAACTTCTCGGCGTCCCAGTCGGCGAACTGCGTCGGCGGCGTCGCGGACACCACCCCCGGCGCGTGGCGTCCGTACAACCCGACCGAGGACTACCACGGCACCCATGTGGCCGGTGAGATCGCCGCGGCCCGCAACGGCATCGGCGTGTCGGGCGTCGCGCCCGGGGTGAAGGTCGCCGGCATCAAGGTGAGCGACCCCAAGGACGGCCTCTTCTACCCGGAGAACGTGGTCTGCGCGTTCGTGTTCGCCGCCGACCACGGCGTCGAGATCACGAACAACAGCTACTACGTGGACCCGTGGCTGTACAACTGCATGGACGACCCCGACCAGCGGGCCATCGTGGACGCGGTCAACAGGGCCCAGCTGTACGCCCAGAGGAAGGGCACGCTCAACGTGGCCTCCGCGGGCAACTCCAACCACGACCTGGACTCGGACGCCCTGGAAGACGCCTCCAGCCCCGACGACTCCACGCCGGTGACGCGCACCGTCGACCCGCACGAGTGCTTCGACGTCCCGACGCAGCTGCCGGGCGTCGTCACGGTGAGCGCGACGGGTGTCAAGGGCGCCAAGTCGTACTACTCCAGCTACGGACTGGGCGTCGTCGACGTCGCGGCGCCGGGCGGCGACAAGTACCAGATCCCGGACACGCCGTCGGCCAACGGCCGCATCCTGTCGACGCTGCCGAACAACGCCTACGGCTTCCTCCAGGGGACGTCGATGGCGTCGCCGCACGTGGCCGGCGTGGCCGCGCTGCTGAAGTCGACGCACCCGCACGCGAGCCCGGCCCAGCTACAGGCGCTGCTCAAGCTTCAGGCCGACGCGACGAGCTGCCCGACCGAGCCGTACGACGGTGACGGCAACGGCGTCGTGGACGCCACGTGCGTGGGCGGCAAGCGCCTCAACGGCTTCTACGGCTTCGGCGTGGTGAACGCGCTGCGCGCCGTGAAGTAGCCGTCCGCGGCGGAACGGACGACAGGTGTTTCGAGGGCCGGGCGGACTTCCGCCCGGCCCTTCGCGTGCCCCGGCGACGACTGCACACGATGACCGCCGCGGGGCCCCATGGAGCCGCGCAGCACATATGTTGATTGAATCAATACTGCATGATGCAGTCATGACTGACATCAGGTTCGCCTGGTCGGCACTCGGCGGCGATCCCGCCCTTCTGGCCCAGGTGTCGAGCGTCGTCCGTGAGGAGACCCTGCCCGCGCGGCTTCCCGTGCGCGATCTGGCGCGGTCCTGCGTCGGCGCGTGCGCGCTGGCCGCCGCCGAGCTGGGGGCGCGACGGGCCCCGCTCACGCGGACGCCCGCGGTGCGGGTGGACGACGGCGCGGTGGCGACCGCGTTCGTCAGCGAACGGCAGCTGCTGGTCGACGGCCGCGCGCCCGTCCTGTTCGCCCCCCTCTCTCGGTTCTGGCGGACGGCCGACGGCTGGGTGCGCACCCACGCCAACTACCCGCACCACCGCGAGCGGCTGCTGCACGCGCTGGGGCTGCCCGCCGACGCCGCCCCGGCGTCCGCGGAGAGGGCCTTCGCCGAGCGCGCCGCACTCGACGTGGAGGACGCGGTGCACGCGGCCGGCGGTCTGGCGGTCGCCCTGCGCACGCCCGCGCAGTGGGCGGCGCACCCCCAGGCCGCCGAGATCGCCGCCCGCCCCCTGGTCGAGCGCGGCCGGCTCGACGCGGCACGCGCGCGTGCCTTCGCGCCGCTCGACGGCGCCCCCCTGCTGCCGGCGGCGGGACTGCGCGTCCTGGACCTGACACGCGTCCTCGCCGGACCGGTGGCCACCCGCACCCTCGCCCTGCTGGGCGCGGACGTCCTGCGCGTCGACGCCCCGGGACTGCCCGAGCTCGTCGACCAGCACGCGGACACGGGCTTCGGCAAGCGGTCGACGCTGCTGGACCTGACGGCCGACCGCCGCGCCTTCGAGGAGTTGCTCGCGGCGGCGGACGTGGTGGTCACCGGCTACCGACCCGGCGCGCTGGACCGGTTCGGCCTCTCCCCCGAGGCGCTGGCCGAGCGCCGGCCCGGGCTGGTGGTGGCGCAGGTCTCGGCGTGGGGCGCGTACGGGCCCTGGGGCGGGCGTCGCGGGTTCGACAGCCTGGTGCAGGCGGCCACCGGCATCGCCGTGACGGAGGGCTCGGCCGGCCGGCCCGGCGCGCTGCCGGCGCAGGCCCTGGACCACGGAACCGGCTATCTGCTGGCCGCCGCCGTCCTGCGCGCGCTGACCGAGCAGGCGCACGAAGGCGGCAGCCGGCTCGTCCGGCTGGCGCTGGCGCGGACGGCGGCCTGGCTCACGGAGGGCGCCCGGATGGGCGAAGACGACGGCAAAGGGACGGCCAAGGAGAGCGCGGACGCCAAGGAGGGCGCGGACGCCGAGGAGGCCCGGCGCCAGAGCGCGGAGCCCACGGCGGACGACGACGAGCGCGGCGGGGACGGCCGAGGCGGCCCCGGGCCCTGGATCGCGGAGGCCGGGAGCCCCATCGGGCGGCTGCGGTACGCCCTGCCGCCGGTGTCGTTCGACGGCGGACCGCGGGACTGGGCGCGCCCGCCCGGCCCGTGGGGAGCCGATCCGGCGCGCTGGCTCTGAGCCACGTCGGCGTCGCCCGGGGCCGAGCGGTCCGCCCGAGGCCCCCAATGTCTGACTTGCCCGCTTTTGTGGGCGTGGTGAAGATCCTGGCATGGCCCTCATACGACCGACCGCAGCGACCGACTCCGCGCCCCGCCCCGGCCCCGGCCGGGCGGTGGCCCTGCTCGTCCTGGTCGGGCTCGGGGCGCTGGTCCCGCTGCTCGGGCCGTCCGTGGCCGTCCACGGCACCGGACAGAGCGCGGCGTCGGACGCCGGCGCGGTCGCCCTGCTGCGGGCGGCGCTGTTCGCGGCCCTGAGCGTGCAGGCGGGCGAGCTGCTCGTGACCGCTCTCGCCCGACGGGTGCCGAATGCGCCGCCCGAGCGGCTCGCCGTCTGGGCGCCGTACGCGGCGGTCGTGGGGTTCGCGGCGGCCGCGGCCGCCGGGGAGCTGGCGCCGCACGGCCACGGCTCACGGACCGGCGTGCTCGCGCTGGTCGAGGCGATCGCGTTCGCGGTCGCGGGCCTCTGCGCGCTCTCCCCCCGGCCCGGCCGTCAGGCCTGGCCGCTGGCGGCGGTGGTCGTGGCGGAGGCGCTGCGCGCCCACCCGCCGACGGAGCACACCCCCCTGGTCGGGTCCGGCCTGACGGCCGTGCATCTGACGTGCTCGGCGCTGTGGGCGGGCGGCCTGCTGACCGTGCTGCGCACCGTGCGCCGGTGGGACGGGGCCGCGGCCGGCGCCGCCCTGCTCGGGCTGTACGCGCGCGGGGCGGCCGTGCTGTTCGCCGCCGTCACCGCGACGGGGCTGCTCAGCTCGCTGCGCCGGATGCCGGCCGGGGCGGTGGCCGACCTGCTGGTTTCCACGGCGTACGGGCGCGTGCTGCTCGCCAAGGTGCTGGTGGTCGGCGCGGTGGCCCTGCTCGCCCTGTGGGCGCGGACGCGGCTGCGGCGCTCCCCCGACCCACTGGCCGCCTGCTCCCCCGCGCGCGTGGAGGTCGTCGCGCTGGGCGTGGCGGTCGCGGTGTCGGGGCTGTTGACGGCCTTGCCGCTGCCCGTCAAGGGTTGACGGCGCCGGGTTGACGGCGCCGGGACCCCCGGGGTCGACGGCGCCGCGACCCGTCGGGCGAGCGCCGTCAGTTGGTCACCATGACCTTGAGGGCGGTGCGCTCGTCCATGGCCTTGTAGCCGTCCGGGACGCCCTCGATGCCGACGGTCAGGTCGAACACGGGCGACGGGTCGATCGCGCCGCTCAGCACGTCGGGCAGCAGCTCGGGGATGTAGGCGCGGACCGGGGCGACGCCTCCGCGCAGCGCGATGTTGCGGTCGAACATGACGCTCAGGTCGAGGCCGGTGCCGCTGCCGTGCGGGACGCCCACGAAGCCGATGGCGCCGCCGTCCCGGCCGACCTCGAGCGCCGTCCGCATGGACTGCTCGGTGCCGACCGCCTCCACGACCGCGTGCGCGCCCTGGCCGCGGGTGAGTTCGCGGACGGCCTCGACGGCGGCTTCGCCGCGCTCGGCGACGACGTCGGTGGCGCCGAAGCGGCGCGCGATGTCCGTACGGGCCCGGTGGCGGCCCAGGGCGATGATCCGCTCGGCGCCGAGCCGCTTGGCGGCGAGGACCGCGCACAGGCCGACCGCGCCGTCCCCGACGACGGCGACGGTGGCGCCGGGGCGGGCGCCGGCGCCGAGGGCCGCGTGGTGGCCGGTGCCCAGCACGTCGGAGAGGGTGAGCAGGGCGGCCAGCAGACGGTCGTCGGAGGCCGCTTCCTTCGGCAGCTGCACGAGGGTGCCGTCGGCGAACGGCACGCGCACGGCTTCGCCCTGGCCGCCGTCGTGGCCGACGGAGCCCCAGAAGCCGCCGTGCTCGCAGGACGTCGTCAGGCCCTCCCGGCAGTAGTCGCAGACACCGTCGGACCACATGAAGGGCGCGACGACGAGGTCGCCGCGCCGCAGCGTCGCCACGTCGGAGCCGGTCTCCTCCACCACGCCGAGGAACTCGTGCCCGATGCGCTGGCCCGCCTGCCGGGACGCCTCGCCGCGGTACGCCCACAGGTCGCTGCCGCAGATGCAGGCGCGCAGCACGCGGACGACCGCGTCGGTGGGCAGCTGCACCACGGGCTCGGGTACGTCCTCCACCCGCATGTCGAAGGGGGCGTGGATGGTGGTGGCGCGCATGTCGAGGGTCCTTCTCGTGCGGTGTCGTCAGGTCGCTCAGGGGGTGGTCGAGCGCACCTCACGGTACGCCGCCGCCGGGTCCCGCCGCCCGCCGAGGCCGTCGAGGACACCGCGGACCAGCAGGAACTGCGCCGCGACGTAGGTGAGCATGATCCACAGGTCGGGGCGCGGAGGCTGCGGCCAGTCGGCCACGCCGGTGGCGATGAGGGTGTCGGAGAGCAGGAAGAGCAGGCCGCCGGCGCCGGCGACCGGGCCGAGCCGGACGGCGGCGGCACAGGCCATGGCCGTCAGCAGGGCGCTGTACACGGCGACGGGCGGACGCAGTTCCTGGGGAAGGCCGGGCCACAGCAGGACGACGGTGGCGGTCAGGACGACGGCGTAACAGGGGGCGAGCACCGCGACCGGCGCGCGGGGGCTGCCGACGCGGGCGAAGAGCACCAGGTAGCAGACGTGTCCGGCGGCGAAGGACGCCATGCCGGCGAGGAAGGCGGGGTCGGCGTCGGACAGCAGCAGGACGTCGCCGCCCCAGCCGCACGCGAGGGCCGCCGACAGGAGTCTCGGCGCCCCGCGCAGGGCGGCCATGGCCGCGAGCAGGGGCATCAGCAGCGGCTTGGCGAGGGCGTGTCCGGGCCCGAAACCGACCGCGAGGCTGAGCAGGTCGACGGCGGTGGCGAGCCCGAACAGGGCGAGGAGGACGCGGGAGCGGGTCACGCGGCCGAGGTCTCCTCGACCGGGGCCGCGGTCGAGCCGGGGGCGGGTGCGGCGGGCGTCGGCTGCCACCCCGGGCCGCGGAAGACGCGCCCCGCCCGCTCGCGCCACCCGGACGCCGCCCTCACGTCCCGAGCGATCGCGACGTATTCATGGGTGGCGACCTTGATCGGGTTGAACGTGTTGATGTTCTTCGTCAACCCGTAGACGGGCCGGTCCACCTCGGGGACGAACGAGCCGAAGAGCCGGTCCCAGACGATGAGGATGCCGCCGAAGTTGCGGTCCAGGTAGCCGCCCTGGGAGGCGTGGTGGACGCGGTGGTGGGAGGGCGTGTTCAGCAGGAACTCGAACCACCGCGGCATCCGGTCGATCCGCTCGGTGTGGATCCAGAACTGGTAGACGAGGTTGACCGAGGAGCAGAAGGCGAGCGCGGCCGGGTGGACGCCCGCGGCGACCAGCGGGACGTAGAAGGGCCAGACGGTCAGCGACGTCCAGGGCTGACGCAGGGCGGTGGTGAGGTTGAACTTCTCGCTCGAGTGGTGGACGACGTGACAGGCCCACAGGACGCGGATGACGTGATGACCGCGGTGGGACCAGTAGTAGAAGAAGTCCTGCGCGAGCAGCATCAGCGGGAGCGTCCACCACAGCACGGGCACACGCAGCGGCGTGAGTTCGTAGACCGCCGTGTAGATCGCGACGATGGGGATCTTCCAGACGAAGTCGAAGACGAGGCTCCCGAGCCCCATGCCGACGCTCGTCGCCGCGTCCTTCGCCTCGTAGCCGGCCGCGGCGCCCTCCTCGTCGGGATGCAGCCGCACGCTGATCACCTCGATCACGGTGAGCAGCACGAAGGCGGGTATCGACCAGAGCACGACATCGGGCAAATTAGGCATGTGGGCAACGTAGAACCGCTGGTGAGCTGCCGCTAGACGTTGTTACCCACAAGTATTACCGGGGGTATGCGCTTGCTTGTTGGTGATCCTCGCCAACCGGCCGGGAGAACGGGCCGAGCGCTTCACGCCCTCTTCACACTCCCGCCGCCCCCAGCAGCGCCCCCACCGCGTAGGTGACCCCCATCGCGAGCGCCCCGCCGCCCACGTTGCGCAGCACCGCACGGCCCGCCGCCGCCGAACCCAGCCGGGCGCTGCTCCAGCCGGTGCCGGCCAGCGCGACCAGGACCGACGCGACCGTGACCGGGAGCCGCCAGTGGGCCGGCGGCAGGACGATGGCCAGGAGCGGCAGCAGGGCGCCGACGGTGAAGGCGAGGAAGCTGGCCCAGGCCGCGTGCCAGGGGTTGGTGAGGTCGTCCGGGTCGATGCCGAGCTCCACCCGCGCGTGGGCCTTCAGCGCGTCCCGCTCCGTGAGCTGCACGGCGGCCTCCCTGGCCACCTGCCGGGACAGCCCCCGTTCCCTCAGCAGCTCGGTCAGCTCGTCCAGTTCGGCCTCGGGCTGCTCGCGCAGTTCCCGGCGTTCCTGCGCGAGGGCGGCCCGCTCGGAGTCCCGCTGCGTGGACACGGAGACGTACTCCCCCGCCGCCATGGACATCGACCCGGCGAGCAGGCCGGCGAGGCCGGCCGTCAGCAGCGCCGACCGGTCGTCGGTGGCGCCGGCCACTCCGACGACGAGGCCGGCGGTGGAGACGATGCCGTCGTTGGCGCCGAGCACGGCGGCGCGCAGCCAGTTCAGCCGGGATCCGAGCGAGCTCTCGTGCGCCTCGGCGTGGGTGGGTTCCGTCACAGGACGGAGGATGACACCCCTGGGCCCACGGACCCCGCAACGACGCCCGGCCTCCTCGTCCTCGCCGTCGAGGAGCAGGGGCGAAAAACAACGAATGACGCGAATGGCGCGAATGGCGTGAATACGGAGGATGGAGGCCTTTAAGGGCGCATGCGGGTACCGGTGTTCGGGAGGCCCCGCACGCCGTCGTCCGAACCGGGCTTCCACGCGCGGCAGTTGAGCTCCTTTCAGCGGGGTCGCCTCGGGGCGGCAACGCACGCGCGCGTGCGCCGGGCGAACTCCCGTACGCCCCGCAGGGCTTCTTCCGCCGCCTCGACGGGACAGGTGCGGCGAGGTGTCGGTGGGGGCCCGTATCCTCAGTGACCATGCTCGAAGACCACACGACGACGGCGTCCTCCCCCACGGAGTGGCCGACCGCGTATCCCCAGGGGTACGCGGTCGTTGACGTGGAGACCACCGGCCTGGCCCGGGACGACCGGATCATCTCCGCCGCCGTCTACCGGCTGGACGCGCGCGGCGAGGTGGAGGACCACTGGTACACGCTGGTCAACCCGGAGCGCGACCCCGGCCCGGTGTGGATACACGGTCTGACGAGCGACGTGCTCGAGGGCGCGCCCCTCTTCCAGGACGTGGCCGAGGAGTTCGCGGCCCGGCTCGACGGGCGGGTGCTCGTCGCGCACAACGCGGTCTTCGACTGGCAGATGATCGCGCGGGAGTACGCACGCGCCCGGCGCGAGGCTCCGGTGCGGCAGCGGCTGTGCACGATCGCCCTGTCCAAGGAGCTGGGCCTGCCGCTGCCCAACCACAAGCTGGAGTCGCTGGCGGCGCACTTCGGCGTCGTCCAGCAGCGGGCGCACCACGCGCTGGACGACGCGCGCGTGCTGGCGGAGGCGTTCCGGCCGAGCCTGCGGGCCGCCGCGGCGGGCGGCGTCCGTCTGCCGCTGCTGGAGTGCCGGCCGCTGACGGAGTGGACCGACCGGCCCGCGCCCCGGATCGGCCGCCAGGCGGGCGGCCCGGAGGGCGGTTTCGGCGGGTACGGCTCCTACCGTCCCGGCACCTGGCGGCCGTCCCGCAAGCGTCCCGCGTGCCCGTACCCCAACCCGGGACGGTACGAGGACGGCAAGAGGCTCAAACAGGGCATGCGGGTCGCCTTCTCGGGCGACACCTCGGTCGAGCGCGAGCTGCTGGAGGACCGCGCCGCCGAGGCCGGACTGCATGTGGCGACGAGCCTGTCGCGGCTGACCAGTCTGCTGGTCACCAACGACCCCGACTCGGGCACGTCGAAGGTGGTGAAGGCGCGGCAGTTCGGGACGCCCGTCGTCGACGAGGCCGCCTTCGGCCAGCTCCTGCGCGACGTGGAGCCCGCCGACGGCTGACCCCGGGCGCGCAAGGGCGGCGGGCGACGCGCGAGCGGTCCCGCCGCGCGGGCGCCCCCGGCGCACGACGGGCGACCCCGGCGTACGGGTGATTGCCGCGCGACTCGCCCGTCACCCGCTCGCCCGCGCGGGAGGAGACGGCCCACCCTGTGGCGCATGGCGAGATGCGAAGTTTGCGGCAACGACTACGGAATGACCTTCGAGGTGCACGCGCAGGGCGCGGTCCACGTCTTCGACTGCTTCTCCTGTGCGATCCACCGCATGGCCCCCATCTGCGAGCACTGCCGGGTGCAGATCATCGGCCAGGGCGTCGAGGTGGAGGGGCACTGGTACTGCGGAGCGCACTGCGCCCGCGCGGAGGGCAGGGTGGGCATCGTCGACAAGGTGTGAGCCGTTCCGGGAACCCGCGCGCGACGCCGCACCCCGAGAGGCGGCACGCGGCACCCGGCCGCGTACACCCCACGACCGAGTTGTACGGTCGTGGGGTGTACCGCTTCCTGTTGTCCCGGCAGTGGGTGATCCTCACGCTGGTCTCCCTCCTCCTCATCCCCACGATGATCAGGCTGGGCTTCTGGCAGATGCATCGCTACGACGAGCGCACCGCGCGCAACCAGCTGGTCTCCGACGCGCTCGGCGCCGACCCGGTGCCCGTGGAGTCCCTGACCACCCCGGGACACGAGGTCACCCGCGGCGAGCGGTACCGCAGCGTGCGGGCGACCGGAGCCTTCGACACCGGGCACGAGGTCGTCGTCCGGCGCCGGGTCAACTCCGACGAGACGGTCGGCTTCCACGTGCTGACCCCGTTCGTGCTGACGGACGGCAGGGTGCTCATGGTCAACCGGGGCTGGATCCCGGCGAACGGCGCCAGCCAGACCGACTTCCCCCGGATCCCCGCGCCGCCCCACGGGCGGATCACCGTCACCGGACGGCTCATGCCGGACGAGACGACCGCGGCCAGCGGCATCAAGGACCTCAGGGGACTGCCGGACCGGCAGGTCATGCTGATCAACAGCGAGCAGGAGGCCCGCCGCCTGGGCGCCCGCGTGCTCGGCGGCTACATCGTGCAGACGGCGCCCGAGCCCAAGGGCGACACCCCCGAGCTGCTCGGGCCGCCCGGCAGCGAGGACGCGGCCCTGAACTTCGCGTACGCCATCCAGTGGTGGCTGTTCTCGGCGGGCGTCCCCGTCGGCTGGCTGATCATGGCCCGGCGCGAGGCCCGCGAGCGGGCAGCGGCCGCCGCGCAGGCCGCGGAGCACACCGAGCCCGCGCCCGTGTAGCGCGGGCGCGTCGCCGGTCCCGCCGCCGCGCCGGCGTCCGGCCCCACCGGCCGGGCGGTGCGTGCCGTCACCCGGCCGGCCGCACCTCTGATTGCCGTACGGGCCCGCCGGGAACCCGGAACCCCGTGCACCCCCGCATCGAGGACTACGCCCTGATCGGCGACGAGCAGACCGCCGCCCTGGTCGGCACGGACGGATCGATCGACTGGCTCTGCCTGCCCCGCTTCGACTCCGGGGCCTGCTTCGCCCGGCTCCTCGGCGACGAGGACAACGGCCACTGGCGCATCGCCCCGCAGGGCGAGGACGGCGCCTGCACCCGGCGCGCGTACCGGCGGGACACGCTCGTCCTGGACACCGAGTGGGAGACCCCCGACGGCGCGATCCGGGTCACCGACCTGATGCCCCAGCGCGACCAGGCCCCGGACGTGGTGCGCATCGTCGAGGGGCTGCGCGGCCGGGTGACCGTCCGCAGCGCCCTGCGGCTGCGCTTCGACTACGGCTGGGTCATCCCCTGGATGCGCCGCGTCGACGGCCACCGGGTGGCGATCGCCGGTCCCGACGCCGTCTGGTTCCGCAGCGAGCCGGAGGTGCGCACCTGGGGCGAGGACTTCACCACGTACGCCGAGTTCACCGTCGCCGAGGGCGAGTCGGTCGCCTTCGTGCTGACCTGGCATCCCTCGCACGAGACCCGGCCGCCGCTGACCGACCCGTGGGAGGCGCTGCGGGTCAGCGTCGACGACTGGCGGCAGTGGGCCGCGCGCTGCCGCTACGACGGCCCCCACCGGGACGCCGTGGTGCGCTCCCTGATCACCCTCAAGGCGCTCACCTACACCCCCACCGGCGGCATCGTCGCCGCGCTCACCACCTCCCTGCCCGAGGAGCTGGGCGGGATCCGCAACTGGGACTACCGCTACTGCTGGCTGCGCGACTCCACCCTCACCCTGGGGGCGCTCCTGGCGGCCGGATACGAGGAGGAGGCCGAGGCCTGGCGCAACTGGCTGCTGCGCGCCGTCGCGGGCGACCCGGCCGACCTTCAGATCATGTACGGCCTGGCGGGCGAGCGCCGGCTGCTCGAGTGCGAGCTGCCGTGGCTGTCCGGCTACGGCGGCTCCACGCCCGTGCGGATCGGCAACGGCGCCGTGGACCAGTTGCAGCTGGACGTCTACGGCGAGGTCATGGACTCGCTGTCGCTGGCCCGGACCGCGGGGATGTCGCCCAAGCCGCACATGTGGTCGTTGCAGTGCGCGCTGATGAACTGGCTGAGCGAGAACTGGCGGCAGCCGGACGAGGGCCTGTGGGAGGTGCGCGGCGGGCGGCGCCAGTTCGTGCACTCCAAGGTGATGGTGTGGGTGGCCGCCGACCGGGCCGTGCGCGCGCTGGAGCAGTACCCGAAGCTCAGCGGCGACCTGGAGGGCTGGCGGGCGCTGCGCGACGAGGTGCACCGCGAGGTGTGCGAGAAGGGCTACGACCCCCGGCGCAACACGTTCACGCAGTACTACGGATCGGCCGACCTGGACGCCGCCCTGCTGCTCATCCCGCGCGTCGGCTTCCTGCCGCCGGACGACCCGCGCATCGTCGGGACCGTCGACGCGATCCGCGACGAACTCGGCCACAGCGGCCTGGTGCGCCGCTACAGCACGGACGGCGCCCCCGTGGACGGCCTCACGGGCGACGAGGGCGCGTTCCTGGCGTGCTCCTTCTGGCTGGCCGACGCGCTGCACCTGACCGGCCGCACCGAGGAGGCGCGCGAGCTGTTCGAGCGGCTGGTCGGGCTGGCCAACGACGTGGGGCTGCTGGCGGAGGAGTACGACCCGGTGGCCGGCCGGCACCTGGGCAACTTCCCGCAGGCGTTCAGCCACATCGGCCTGGTGAACACCGCCCTCGCCCTGTTCGGCGGCGAGCAGGCAGGATAGGGGCATGGATCTTGGACTGAAGGACCGGGTGTACGTCGTCACCGGGGCCACGCGCGGCCTCGGCAACGCCGCCGCGCGCGAGCTCGTCGCGGACGGCGCGAAGGTCGTGCTGACCGGGCGGGACGGCGAGCGCGTCGCCGCGGCGGCGGCCGAGCTGGGAGCGAACGCCGTCGGCGTCGCCGTGGACAACGCCGACCCCGACGCGGCGGGCCGGCTGATCGCCGCGGCCCGGGACGCCTTCGGCGGTTTCGACGGGGTGCTGGTGAGCGTGGGCGGGCCGCCGCCCGGCTTCGTCGCGGACAATACGGACGAACAGTGGCAGGCCGCGTTCGAGTCGGTGTTCCTCGGCGCGGTGCGCCTGGCACGGGCCGCCGCCGCCGAGCTGGAGGAGGGCGGGGTCATCGGGTTCGTGCTGTCGGGGTCGGTGCACGAACCGATCCCGGGGCTGACGATCTCCAACGGCCTGCGGCCGGGGCTCGCCGGGTTCGCCAAGTCGCTCGCCGACGAGCTGGGCCCCCGGGGGATCCGGGTCGTGGGACTGCTGCCGGCGCGCATCGACACCGACCGGGTGCGCGAGCTGGACGCCCTGTCGGCGGATCCCGAGGCGACCCGGACCGCGAACGAGTCCCGGATCCCGCTGCGCCGCTACGGCGCCCCGCAGGAGTTCGGCCGGGCGGCCGCGTTCCTGCTGTCGCCCGCCGCCTCCTATCTGACGGGCGTGATGCTGCCGGTCGACGGCGGGATGCGGCACGGCTTCTGACACGCGGCCGAGGGCGCCGGCCCGGTTCCCGGCGGCGCCCCGGCGCTCAACCGACCCGTTCCGCCTTGTGCTTGGCGCCCTTCAGACGCACCGTCGCCGGCAGGGCCGCCAGCGCCGCCGAGTCCCGGGCGTGGGCCAGCGCCTCGGCCGTCAGGCGCTCCAGCGTCGTCGCCGGGTCCACGTGCGGCTCCAGGACCAGCCGGACGTGCGCCGCGGGGGCGTCCCGGCGGCCCGTCAGGTGCGCGTGGGCGTGGGCGACGCCGTCCAGCCGGCCCGCCTCGGCGGCCAGCACGGCCTCCAGGGCCCTGCCCCGCAGCAGCGCTCCCGCGCCGTCGCCCGTGTCGACGAGGACCTCGCCGAGCCGGCGCCGGCGCAGGACCGCGACCAGCCACCACAGGGCCAGCAGCACCAGCACGGCCAGGGCGGCGACGACCGTCGGCCACCACCAGGCCTCGGCGCGCCAGCGGGTGCGTTCGGCGGCGGTGAGCAGGACGTCGTGGCGGCCCTGGTGAAGCCACCAGGAGGGCGGGGACGCGCCCAGCCCGACGGCCAGCACCGCGCCGCCGACGGCGAGCAGCGCCAGCCCGACGACTCCCACGACCACGCGGTCGACGGTCCTCAGCATCGTCCTCATCCCTTCTTCCCGGGCCGGCGCACATGGACCGACAACCGGGGCGGCCGGGCCAGACCCAGACCGCGGATCGCGTCGGTGAGGACGGTGTCCAGGTCCGCGTGGACGTCGTCGAGGTCCCGGAAGTGGCAGACCGCGCGCACGTCGGCCCGGCGGCGCCGGACGCGCACCCGGGCCGACTGCACCCCGGCGATCTCCATGGCCCGGTCGCGCAGCACCAGCCCGGCGGCGTCCCGGTGCAGGCCGGCGCGGACGTCGGGGCGGGGGCGGCTCATGGGCAGGACGTGCCGCAGCCCCGGGGTGACGGCCAGGAGGACCAGCCACAGGCCGAGGGCGGCGGCGACGCCCGCGCCGACCTGCACCCAGACGTCGTCCAGCGGACGCTCGGCGAGCTGTCGGGCGAGGGCGCGCCGCCAGGCCATGGCGGGCCGGTGGGCCCGCACGGCGGTGACGTCGTAGAGGAAGGCGCCCGCGACGACCACCAGCAGCACCGCGACGACGGCGGCGGGCGTCCGGCGCGCCGACCAGAAGCGGTGCTCCGCGGATGCCCGGGGCCGTTCGGGGACGTCCTCGGCGGGCTTGTCCAGCACGGGCACCGCACCGGCCGGCGGGCCTTCGGGCTCGCTCATCGTGTCCTCCCCTGCGCCGCGGCCGTCGTCAGATGCAGCCGTTCCACCTGGACGGCGACCTCCGGAACCGCCATTCCCACCAACGCGCCTACCCGCTCGGCGACATGTCGACGCACCTCGTGGCAGCGGGCCCCGATGTCGGCGGGATAGCCGAGTTCCAGATGGACCCGGACGTGCGCCGCGTCCACCGGAGGTTCCCCGGACTTCGCGGGCCGGGCGTGCGGGCGCACGACGACGGTGGCGTGCGGGGGCCCGGCGTCCGCGGGCAGCGGGCCGACCGCCTCGCGTGCCGCCTGGGCCGCGACCTTCGCCACGACCCGGCCCGCGATGCGGGTCGCGCCGCGCTCGCCCGCGGGGACGGCGGACGGGCGGCGGCCGTCGTTCCCCCCGGTCACGGTGGCCACGGCGGTCACCTGCGGCGGTCGTCGCGGGTGCGGAACAGGTCGCCGAGGTCCAGGTCCCCTTCCAGGAACCGACCGACGACGAACCCGACGGCGCCCAGGGCCGCCACCAGCAGGAAGGCCCCGAACCCGCCGAAGTATCCGGCGAAGCCCAGCGCCATGCCGGCGATCAAGCCGACCACGGCCATGCTCAAGGTGCTCTCCCCTCGGCGGCCCGGTCACCCGGGTCCGCTGTGTGTCGTGCGCGGGTCACTGGATCCGGGGCTGCTCCGGCTCCTCGTCCTCCTCGTCGGGCAGCTTGACGTCGCTCACCGCGATGTTGACCTCGACGACCTCCAGGCCCGTCATGCGCTCCACCGCCGTGATCACGTTCTCCCGCACGGCCTGGGCGACGTCGGCGATGGCCACGCCGTAGTCGACGACGATCTCCAGGTCGAGCGCGGTCTGCACCTCGCCCACCTCGGCCTTCACACCCCGGGTGACCGACTTCGAGCCGCCGGGCACCCGGTCGCGCACCGCGCCGAAGGTACGGCTGAGGCCGCTGCCCATGGTGTGGACGCCGACGACGTCCCGGGCCGCGAGACCGGCGATCTTCTCCACGACCCCGTCGGCGATGGTCGTCCGCCCGCGGGTCGCCGGGGCCCCGCCGCCGCGCCGGGCCGCCTTGCGGTTCTGCGGCGGCTCGGTGCCGCCCTCGGAGGTCTGCGTCCGGTTCTGCTCGACTGCCTCGGTCATCGCCGTACGTCCTTACGTCCGGTTCCGTTTCATCCCCTTCGACCACGTTAAGCGCGGTTGCTCCTCCTCGCTCCGTCGATGCGGCACGCTGGAGTGATGACGGTGGACGGATGGACGAGCGCGGTACGGCGCCAACTGGGCCCGGGCAGGCTTCTCCCGCTGGGCGGGCCGCGGGACGGCGCGTGGATCACGGAGGCCGCGGCCGGTGCGGTGCTGCGGCGGGCGGTACGCCACATGGAGGGCGTCCGGCTGGGCGCGCTGCGGCTCGCGACGGCCGACCCGGCGGAGGGGGAGCCCGTGGTGCCGCCCCCGCCCGGCGCGCAGCCGTCCGGGCCGGTAGGGGTGGCGGCGGACATCGCCGTGTACGCGTCCGAGCCCTTTCCCGCGACGGCGTCCCGTCTGCGGGCGGCGCTGGCGGCGGCCGCGGCCGAGCGGCTCGGCCTGGTGGTGGCGGACATCGACCTGCGGGTGACCGCCCTGCTGGACGACGAGCGGGAACCGGAGGCGCCGCAGCCCGGGCCCGAGCCGCCGCCCGTGGGTGCGGCCCAGCACGGCGACGAGGCGCGCGCGACCGTCGCCGCGCTGTCGGTGACCGGGGTGACCCGGCTGACCGACGTCGTCGGCAGGGCGGTGCGCCTCGAGGAACGCGAGCACGCGGCCGCCCTGCCGCACCGCCACGCCCGCGTGGAGATCGCGGTGGGCGCGCAGCACCGGGCGCTGGACGTGGCCCGGCGGGTGCGCGCCGCGGTGTCGGAGGCGCTACGGGATCACCCGACGGTGACCGTGCTGGTCACGGCGGTGGAGTGACCTCGGGCCGCCGGGGCCCGGCTCTCAGTCGCCGATGCCGGCCAGGTCCCGCAGCCGACGGCCCTGGGCGGCGCGCTCGGCCGCGCGCTGCTCGTCGTAGGTGCGGTCTCCGGCGCCGCGCAGCAGCGCCTTCGTCTCGATGACGGCCTCGCGGGGCGCGGCCAGGATCGCGGCGGCCAGGTCGCGGACGGCGTCGTCGAGGCCGGCCGCGGGCACGGCGGCGTTGGCCAGGCCGCAGCGCACGGCCTCCTCGGCGTGGACGAACCGGCCGGTGAGGCAGATCTCGGCCGCGCGGCCGTAGCCCACCAGGGAGACCAGGGGGTGCGTGCCCGTCAGGTCGGGGACCAGGCCGAGGCTGGTCTCACGCATGGCGAACTGCACGTCGTCGGCGACGACGCGCAGGTCACAGGCGAGGGCCAGCTGGAAGCCCGCACCGATGGCGTGGCCCTGGACGGCCGCGATGGACACGACGTCGTTGCGCCGCCACCAGGTGAAGCCCTCCTGGAACCCGGCGATGGCGGCGTCGAGTTCGGCGTCGCCACTGCGTGCGAGATCGATGAAGGACGGTTCGCCCTCGATCCCCTCGGGCGTGAACATCTGCCGGTCGAGTCCGGCGGAGAAGGACTTGCCCTCGCCGCGCAGCACGACCACGCGGACGGAGCCCGGCACCAGCCGCCCGGCTTCGGCGAGGGCCCGCCACATGGCGGGGCTCTGCGCGTTGCGCTTGGCCGGGTTGGCCAGCGTCACCGTGGCGAGCGCGTCGTCGACGGTGAGCCGTACGCCGTCCTTGTCGAGCAGGGGAACGAGTTCCTGGTCGGGCGTGGCCATGGGGCGCCTCCGGTGGGTGCGGTCAGCTAGCGGTCAGCTAAGTGACTGCACAGTAACCACCCGGCCGATCGGATCACCGACCGGGTGGCCACCGTCGTAGCCGATGGGCCGCCCGGAGGTCAGGACGAGGCGGCCTTCTTGCCTCGGGTCGCCCCGCCACGCCCACGGAGCGTGACGCCCGACTCGCTGAGCATCCGGTGCACGAAGCCATACGAGCGGCCGGTCTCCTCGGCCAGTGCCCGGATGCTCGCACCGGAGTCGTACTTCTTCTTCAGGTCTGCCGCGAGCTTGTCGCGCGCGGCGCCGGTCACCCGGCTGCCCTTCTTCAGAGTCTCGGCCACCCGTGCCTCCTCATGGGAAGTGCGCTCTGGTCTCCTCATGATCACCCCTTCGGGACGGGATGGCCACCCATTCGGCAAGGTCCGTGCGAGACGGTTTTGACGACAGGAGCGCGTCCCCACAAGCGGAATGTCGGATTCCAGGTGTGCGCGTTCGCACCGCCGAACGGGTTCCCTCGCGAAGTGGCAGGTCAGAGACGCGGAACGGCCGACCCCTTGTCGACAAAGGGATCGGCCGGAAAATCGATGTAGGACACACCTCGATACGAGGAGATCTCACACAGATGATGGATCACCGATGGGCCGAATGATCCATTGCCGATGATCAAGCCAGGGCGACGAGATCCGCGTAGTCCGCGCCCCACAGGTCCTCGACGCCGTCGGGCAGCAGGATGATGCGCTCCGGTTGCAGCGCCTCCACCGCGCCCTCGTCGTGGGTGACGAGGACGACCGCGCCCTTGTAGGTGCGCAGCGCGCCGAGGATCTCCTCGCGGCTGGCCGGGTCGAGGTTGTTGGTGGGCTCGTCCAGGAGCAGCACGTTGGCCGAGGAGACCACGAGGGTGGCCAGGGCCAGCCGGGTCTTCTCACCGCCGGAGAGCACGCCGGCCGGCTTGTCGACGTCGTCGCCGGAGAACAGGAAGGAGCCGAGCGTCTTGCGGACCTCGACCAGGTCCAGGTCGGGGGCGGCGGAGCGCATGTTCTCCAGGACCGTGCGCTCGGGGTCGAGGGTCTCGTGCTCCTGCGCGTAGTAGCCGAGCTTGAGGCCGTGACCGGCGACGACCTCTCCGGTGTCGGGCTTCTCCGCCCCGCCGAGCAGCCGCAGCAGGGTCGTCTTGCCGGCGCCGTTGAGGCCGAGGATCACGACGCGCGAGCCCTTGTCGATGGCCAGGTCGACGTCGGTGAAGATCTCCAGCGAGCCGTAGGACTTCGACAGGCCCTCGGCCATCAGGGGCGTCTTGCCGCAGGGGGCGGGCTCGGGGAAGCGGAGTTTGGCGACCTTGTCGGACTGGCGGACCGCCTCCAGGCCGGAGAGCAGCTTGTCGGCGCGGCGGGCCATGTTCTGCGCGGCGACCGTCTTGGTGGCCTTGGCGCGCATCTTGTCGGCCTGCGAGTGCAGGGCGGCGGCCTTCTTCTCGGCGTTCTGCCGCTCGCGCTTGCGGCGCTTCTCGTCGGACTCGCGCTGCTGCTGGTAGAGCCGCCAGCCCATGTTGTAGACGTCGATCTGAGAGCGGTTGGCGTCCAGGTAGAACACCTTGTTGACGACCGTCTCGACCAGGTCGACGTCGTGGCTGATGACGATGAAGCCGCCGCGGTAGGTCTTGAGGTAGTCGCGCAGCCAGACGATGGAGTCGGCGTCGAGGTGGTTGGTCGGCTCGTCGAGGAGCAGCGTGTCCGCGTCGGAGAACAGGATGCGGGCCAGCTCCACGCGGCGGCGCTGACCGCCGGAGAGCGTGTGCAGGGGCTGGCCGAGCACACGGTCGGGCAGGTTGAGCGCGGCGGCGATGGTGGCGGCCTCGGCCTCGGCGGCGTACCCGCCCTTGGTGAGGAACTCCGTCTCCTGGCGCTCGTACTGGCGCATGGCCTTGTCGCGGGTGGCGCCGCTGCCGTTGGCGATCCGCTGTTCGTTCTCGCGCATCTTGCGGATCAGGACGTCGAGGCCGCGCGCGGAGAGGATGCGGTCGCGCGCGAGGACGTCGAGGTCGCCGGTGCGGGGGTCCTGCGGCAGGTAGCCGACCTCGCCGGAGCGGGTCACCTGGCCGGCGGCCGGGAGGCCCTCACCGGCGAGGACCTTGGTCAGGGTGGTCTTGCCGGCGCCGTTGCGCCCGACCAGACCGATGCGGTCGCCCTTGGCCACCCGGAAGGAGGCGTTCTCGATGAGGATGCGGGCGCCGGCGCGCAGCTCGATGCCGGAGGCGGAGATCACGGACAGACTCCAGAGCGGGTGGTTGGCGGGATGGGCGGCTGAGGACGTTCCCGCCGTCTAATGCGCGAGGAGAATGGCCATGACGTCAGTCTAACGGGACCGTGCAAGCACTTTTTCTGGGTCCAGGCGTTCGATCCCGCCCGCTCACCGGAATCTCCGCAGGCCGGGGGCGCTGTCAGTGCCGGGTGCCAGACTGGACGCACGCCGGGAATCCGGCATGAATCACGGTTCGCACCACGGCTCGGACCACGGTTCGGACCGCAGTGGCAGTCACGAGGGAGTGATCGGCATGGCAGCGACGAACGGCGGGCGTCCCAGTCTCTTCCCGACGGTGTTGTACGCCGACGCGAAGGCGGCGATCCGGCAGCTCACCGAGGCCCTGGGCTTCACCGAGCTGTCCGTGTACGAGGGCGAGGACGGCTCGGTGATGCACGCCGAGCTGGTGCAGGGCAACGGCGCGGTGATGCTGGGGTCCAAGGGCCGCGGCGGCGTCTTCGACACGGCGATGAAGGACGCGGGCCCGGCCGGCGTGTACGTCGTGGTGGACGACGTCGACGCACATCACCGGCGGGCCGTGGAGCACGGCGCGGAGATCCTGATGCCTCCGACGGACCAGGAGTACGGCTCGCGGGACTACATGGCCCGCGATCTCGAGGGCAACCTCTGGAGCTTCGGCACGTACGCGCCCGAGATACCGGGCTGAACCGCCCCGGGCGGCCCGTACGCCGCGCGCCCCGCCGCCGACCGGAGCCCGCCGCCGACCGCCCGTCCCGGCGGGCCGGTCAGCTGCCGCCGGTGTGCACCTGGAAGGCGGCCCGGCGCACGGCCTTGGCCAGTGCGGGGTCGGGGTGCGCGGCGGCCAGTGCCACCAGCACCTGCACGGTCCGCGGATGCCCGACGGCCCGCACCTCGGTGAGCAGGGCCGGCACGGTCGGCTGGAGGGCGGACTCCAGGTGGCGGACCAGCATCGGCGCCTCGCCGTGGTCGGCGACGGCCGCGGCGGTGTCGACCCACAGCCAGGTGGCCTCCTCCCGGGTGAGCACCTCGTGGGCGTCCTCGGGGTCGACGCCGTCGTGCTCGGCGAGCCACAGCAGGGCGTACGGCCGCAGCGCGGGCTCGTCCACGACCGCGCGGACGTCGGGCTCGGCCGGGGCGCCCACGACGCGCAGCGCCTCGAAGGCCAGGCCGCGCAGCAGGGCGTCGTCCCCGCGGGCGGCCAGCAGCAGTTCGCCCACGGCGCCGCCGACGGTGCGGGCGGCGAGCCAGGCGCGGTACTCGGCGCGGGCCGCGTTGGGGCGCAGCTGGGCGCAGCCGCGGAGCATGGCCTCGGCCGACTGCTCGATGTTCCCGGCGGGGCTCTGCGCGGCGACGCAGATCTGCTCCAGCTTGACCCAGACCGCCCAGCTGCCCAGCGGGGTGAGGGTGGCGTGCGCGTCGCCGTAGGTGAGGGCGCCCACGGAGGCGAGGGCGTGCAGGGCCCAGTCCAGGAGGGGGGCGAGTTCGGCGTCCTGGGCGGGCTCGGCCGGCTCGACGTCGGCGGAGGTGACCGGCGCGAGCGGCGTCGCGGGCTCGGAGCCGGCGCTGTAGGGGACCTCGCAGCGCTCGGTGCGCAGTTCGGTGACGCGCTGGCGCAGCAGGTCCAGCAACTGCTCGACGGGGACGGGCCCCGCGGACAGCTGGAGGAAGGAGAGCACCTGGGGCATGGCCGAGACGACCTCGGCGACCGCGCCGGGCTCCTGGTCCGCCGGTTCCGGGGAGGCGAGGGACCAGGCGTCGAACAGGGCGACCCAGCCGCGCAGGACGGCGCTGTCGTCGCGGTTCCAGGCGTGCAGCCGCCAGCCGGGGCGGGCGCTGTCGCCGTGCACCTCCACGAGGCCGGCGAGCCGGGCGGTGTCCCAGTCGGCGCGGACGCGGTCCGTGGTCAGGCCCAGATCGGACGCGGCCCGGCGCGCGGTCGCCTCGGAGAGCGTGGCCTTGCCGTCGGTGGTCGCGGCGTCTCGGCCGGGGCCGAGGGCGTTGTCGGCCCAGCGGGCGACGCGGGCCGCGGCGGCCAGTCCGGAGCGCGCCATTCTGGCCAGCTCCGCGGGCGCCGGGGTGCCCTCCGGCGGGCGGGGGGCACCCC
>NZ_JAHHIT010000092.1 GCF_024539675.1 Streptomyces hilarionis
CGACCCACCCGACCGGTCCGGTCGGGTGGGTCGGCCGGGTCAGGTCGGTCATCGTTCCTCCGCGGCGCGCAGATGGTGCAGGGCGTAGGTGCGCCAGGGGCGCCAGGTGTCGGGGACGTCCGCGCCGGGCGGCGCGACGTCGGGGTCGCCGAGGGACCGGGCGCGGATCGCCGCGACCGTCCGCTCGTCCAGGCCGGGCAGCGCCAGCAGCGCGGCCTGGGCGTCGTCCCGGTCGGCGCCCGGGTCCAGCCGTACGGCGCCGTCGGCGAGGGCGGCGGCCAGGGCGCCCAGCGGGCCGTCGGGCTCGGACTGCGCCAGCACGGCCGGCTCGGGGAAGAGATGGGTGAGGGTCCCGCACGGGGCGTCCAGGGCCTTGCCGTAGGCGCGCACGAGCCGCTCCGCCCGGGCCCGCCCGACGAGCGCCCGCACCGCGTGTTCCTCCGGGTCGGCCGCCCCCGGCGCGCGCAGCCCGGGACGGGCGTCGACGAGCGGTGCGAGCCGCGGATCGGCGCCGAGCCGCTCGTCGACGGCGTACGGGTCGGCGTCGAGGTCGAAGAGCCGCCGCAGGCGCTGGACCGCGGTGGTGAGGTCGCGGGGGTCGGTGAGGTGCAGCCGGGCGTCGAGCCAGCCGCCGGGATGGACCGCGCAGGCGCGGTCCTGGTTGCCCGCCCGCTCGTCGACCGCGACGATCCCGGTGCCGTACGGCAGCCGCAGCGTACGGCGGTAGGTGCGCCGGCCCGGCGGCCCGCTCACCTCCTCCACCCCGGCCACGGCCTCGCGTTGCAGCAGGTCGAACACGGTCTGTGCGTGGTAGGGGCCCCGGTGCGCGAGGCGCAGCGGGATGCCGGCGGCGGGCGTGGCGGTACGGCGCTGCGCGCGGACGGCGGCCCGCAGCCCGCTCGGGGTCGTCGCGTACACGGCGCGGACGGTGTCGTTGAACTGGCGCACGCTGGCGAAGCCGGACGCGAAGGCGATCTCGGTGACCGGCAGTCCGGTCGTCTGCAACAGCACCCGCGCGGTGTGCGCGCGCTGTGCCCTGGCGAGCGCGACCGGTCCCGCGCCGAGCTCGGCGGTGAGCTGCCGCTGCACCTGACGGGCGCTGTAGCCGAGCCGGTCGGCGAGTCCGGCGACCCCTTCCCGGTCGACGATCCCGTCGCCGATCAGACGCATGGCCCGGCCGACGACGTCGGCGCGCGCGTTCCAGTCCGCCGACCCGGGCACGGCGTCGGGACGGCACCGCCGGCAGGCCCGGAACCCCGCGCCCTGCGCGGCGGCGGCCGTCGCGAAGAACCGCACGTTGTGCCGTTTCGGCGTCACGGCCGGGCAGCTCGGCCGGCAGTAGATGCCGGTGGTCGCGACGGCGAAGAAGAACGCGCCGTCGAACCGGGCGTCCCGGCTGCGGACCGCTTCGTAGCGGGTGTCCTGGTCCGTCATGGGTCCAGTCTCAGCCCGCGGCGACCGCCCTGCTGGCGGAAATCGGACGTGACGTCCCCGACACCGGCCCCGCCGGCGTCACCGGCCGCACCGGTGACGCCGCGGGAGTCGTGGTCTTGGTGGACGTCGTGGACACGGTCCGCCCCGGAGCCGTCGTCCGCGCCGAGGGCCGCCCGTCAGCGAGGCGGTGCGGGCCGCCACGGCCCCCGGCCCCGCTTCGCCTCTCCGGCCGCGCGGCCCTCGGCCTGCCTGCGCTTCCAGCCCTGCCGGACCCCGGCGCGCATGCGCGCGTCGGACTTGGCGACGATCCACTCGTTCTCCCGGACGAGCTTGCGGTAGCTCTCCAGCCTGCGCAGCGGCAGCGCGCCGTCGTCGACGGCCGCGCGCACGGCGCACCCCGGCTCGGCGTCGTGCGCGCAGTCCTGGAACCGGCAGTCGCGGGCGAACTCCTCGATCTCCGAGAACACCTGGCCGACGCCTCCGCCGGCGTCCCAGAGGCCGACGCCGCGCAGTCCGGGCGTGTCGATGAGGACGCCGCCGCCGGGCAGCGGAAGCAGGTTGCGGGTCGTGGTGGTGTGGCGTCCCTTGCCGTCCATGTCGCGGGTGGCCCGGACGTCCATCACGTCCTCGCCGACGAGGGCGTTGGCGAGGGTGGACTTGCCCGCACCGGACGCGCCGAGCAGCACGCAGGTGCCCCGCCCGATCAGCTCCGCCAGTTCCCCGACGCCCTCGCCGTCCCGGGCGCAGACGGTCAGGACGGGGACGCCGGGCGCGCTGGCGACGACGTCGTCGACCAGGTAGGACAACGCGACCGGGTCGGGCACCAGGTCGGCTTTGGTGAGCACGACGACGGGCTGGGCGCCGGACTCCCAGGCCAGGGCAAGGAAGCGCTCGACCCGGCCGAGGTCGAGTTCGACGGCCAGCGACATCGCGACGACGGCGTGGTCGACGTTCGCGGCGAGGATCTGCCCCTCCGAGCGCTTGGAGGAGGTGGAGCGCACGAAGGCGGTCCGGCGCGGGAGGAGGGTGCGCACATAGCGCGGATCGCCGCCCTCGGGGTCGACGGCGACCCAGTCCCCCGTGCAGACGACCTTCATCGGATCGCGGGGCACGACGAACTCGGTGTCCGCGCGAACGACGCCGGTCGCCGTCACGACGTCGCACAGACCCCGGTCGACGCGCACGACACGGCCGGGCAGCAGGTTCCGCCCGGAGAGCGGGGCGAACGCGGCGTCCCAGCCCTCGTCCCAGCCGTAGGCGGCGAGAGGGTGCGCGGAAACCGGGGAAACCGGAGAAACCGGGGAGGCGGAAGAAAGCGAAGAAGACGAGGAGGGTGAGGAAAGCGGGGAAGAGGAGGAATGCAAGGGAGACCCTTCACAGGGGCGGCCTCGGCAGCGCTCCGCTTCCGCACGGGAAGTCGTTCCCGTGCGGGAAGGAGGAAAAGGATACGGAGCGGGGAATTCGGTCAGCCGGAGACCGCGGTGGTGGTGTGAACGAACGTCCGGTCGCTGCGCACAGCGCCCTTGGTGGTGACAGTCATCGGTCACACCCCCTGTTCCTTGCCCGCGTCACGGCGGCGGCCGGCCCGGCCCCGCTCAGGTTCCCCCAGAGTAGGGACGTCGCGGGCCGGTCGCCACTGATTTTCCGTCGGGCGGCCGCCGTGGGGGCGCCCGACGGCGAGGGGCGGACGGCGGGCGGGACGGCGGCAAAAGGAAGGGCAAGGAGGTCACGCTCTCCTTGCCACTCTCAACGTATAGCGCACTGGGGGGCTTGCCACAAGGCCCCCTTCCGCACCGAGAATTCCCGGCCGGGGCAGGTCTCACGGAAACGGGGTGGCGATGATCGACGTCGTCGTGGTCGGCGGTGGGCCGACCGGCTTGATGCTGGCGGCCGAACTGCGGCTGGCCGGGGTGCGGACGGTCGTCCTGGAGAAGCTGGCCGAGCCGAGCGGCGAGTCCCGCGGCCAGGGCCTGCACGTGCGCAGCGTCGAGATCATGGACCAACGCGGTCTGCTGGAGCGGTTCCTGGCGGTCGCCGGGACGTTCTCGGCGGGCGGCCACTTCGGGGGCATCACCAAGCCGTGGCCGCAGGGGCTGGACACGGCGCACCCCTACGGCCTCGCCGTCCCCCAGCCGGAGACCGAGCGGCTGCTCGGTGAACGGGCCAGGGAACTCGGCGCGGGCATCCGCCGCGGCCGCGAGGTCGTGGGGCTGGAACAGGACGAGGCCGGCGTGGGCGTAGAGCTGGCGGACGGCGCCCGCCTGCGCTCGCGGTATCTCGTGGGCTGCGACGGCGGTCGCAGCACGGTGCGCAGGCTGCTGGGCGTGGGCTTCCCCGGCACGCCGGCCACGGTCGAGACGCTGCTGGGCGAGATGGAGGCCACCGAGGACCCGGCGACGATCGCGGCCGTCGTCGCCGAGGTGCGCCGGACCGAGCAGCGGTTCGGGCTCTTCCCGCTCGGGGGCGGGACGTACCGCGTGGTCGTGCCCGCCGACGGGGTGCGCGAGGACCGTGCGGCCACGCCGACCCTGGAGGAGTTCCGGACCCGGCTGCGGGCCGTGGCGGCGACCGACTTCGGTGTCCGCTCCCCGCGCCGGCTCTCCCGGTTCGGCGACGCCGCCCGGCAGGCCGAGCGCTACCGGGTGGGCCGCGTGCTGCTCGCGGGCGACGCGGCGCACGTCCACCCGCCGACCGGCGGGCAGGGACTCAACCTCGGTGTGCAGGACGCGTTCAACCTCGGCTGGAAGCTGGCCGCCGAGGTGAACGGCTGGGCGCCGGCGGGGCTGTTGGACACCTATCACGAGGAGCGGCATCCGGTGGGCGCCCGTGTCCTCGCCAACACCCGGGCGCAGATCACGCTGTTGGGGAGCGACCCGGGTGCGGCGGCGCTGCGGGAGCTGCTGTCCACGCTGATGGACTTCGAGGAGGTGAACCGGTACGTGACCGGGATGATCACCGCGGTCGACGTCCGCTACGACCTCGGCGAGGGCCACGAACTGCTCGGCCGCCGGCTGCGCGACGTGTCCCTGGGGGGCGGGCGCCGCCTCTACCCGCTGATGCACGCCGGTCGTGGTGTGCTGCTCGACCGGACCGGCCGGCTGTCGGCGCGGGGCTGGGCGGACCGGGTGGACCACGTGGTCGGTGAGGCCGGGGAACCGGACGTTCCCGCGGTCCTGTTGCGGCCGGACGGCCACGTCGTGTGGGTCGGCGAGGACCGGCGGGGGCTGACCGGCGGGCTGGAGAAGTGGTTCGGCGCGGCCGCCGCCCGCTCCGGGAGCGGACGACGGCCCGGGTGACGGCGACGGCTGGACGACGGCCGCCGCGCGGATCGCCGCGACGGCCGGACGTCGCTCAGGAGGCGGTGCAGGTCTTCCCGTTGAGGGTGAACGCGTAGGGCGCCGAGTTCTTCTTCTGCCAGGAGGCGAGGAACCCGAAGGTGAGCGTGCCGTTCGCGGAGACGGTCCGGTTGTAGTCGGCGGCGGTCGCGGTGACACGGGAGCCGCTCTGGGCGAGGCTCGCGTCCCACATCTGGTCCACCCGCTGGCCGTCGCGGAAGGACCAGGCCACGCGCCACGAGTCGAGCGCCTGGGCGGTGGTGACGGTGACGGTGGCCTGGAATCCGTCCGGCCACTGGTTGACCAGGTCGTACCGGACCTCGCAGGCCGCCTCGGGCCGGCTCCCCCCGGCGCCCGCGGTGGCCGAGGAGGTCCCCTGGGGCTCGGGGTCGGGCTTGCTCGCGGCGCCGGAGCCGGCGCCGTCGGCCGACGGCGTGGTGTTCGCGGACGGCGCGGGGCCGGACGAGGACGGCGCGGCGGAGGCCGCCGACGAGGACGCGGACGGCGGTGTGGAGCGCGGCCCGGCCACCGGGCTGCTGTCCGTGGGGCCGCTCCTTGCAAGGGTGTCGCCTCCGCTGTCGCCCGGCATCATCGAGACGGCGAGCGCCAGTCCGGAGACGAGGACGGCGGCGGTGAGCAGGGCGTTGCGCCGGACGCGCGCCCGGCTCGCGGCGGCTCGCGCGGCCGCGCCCTCCGGGTCCGCGGTGTCGGGGCGTGCGGGGCCGAGGCGCACCTCGGCGGCGCGCCGGCGGCGCTCCAGGTAGGCGAGGCCGCCCCAGCCGATGACGCCCTGGGCGAGGGCCGCGGGCAGCCCGCCCCCGTGCAGCCGCAGACAGGCCGCGGCTTCCGCGCACTCCACGCAGGTGGCGAGGTGCCGGGAGAGGTCGGGCGGGGTGTCGGCGGCGGGCGAGCGGGTGACGGCGTCGAGCAGCCGGACGTAGCTGCGGCACTCCGCGTCCATCGGCGTGTCGAGATGGTTGCGGTGGCAGCGGTCGCGGAACAGGCCGCGGACCTCGTTGAGCTCCTCCACGGCCGCGGCCGGGTCCAGGCCCTGGCGGCGGACGACGGCGTGCAGCGGCAGCGCCTCGACCTCCGCCAGCCACAGCAGGGCGGCGTCCGGTTCCTGCATGTCGCGCAGACCGCGCAGGGCGATGGGGCGGCTCAGCGGCGGACCGACGTAGCGTGCGGCCTTCCCCGAGTTCAGCCACAGGCGCAGGTCGGGGTCGAGTTTGTGGCCCTGCCCCTGGGTCTCCCAGACGGCCGCCGTGGTGCGCACGGCGGTCAGCAGCAGGGGGATCCGGGGCAGCCGGGACGAACGCCGGCCGGCGCCGCGCATGATGCCGTCCTCGGCGGCGCGGGCCTCGCGTATGCCCAGCGCGAACGCTTCTCGGGCCAGCTGGTTCGCCGCGGTCGAGCCGGACGTGCACAGGTCCGCGTACGACAGGACGGCGTCCCAGCACTCGGAGAACAGCGCGGCCTCGGCGGCGTCCTTCGGGGTCGGCAGGTCGGGCATGGGTCTCCTGCATCCACAAGCAAGGTCAACTCACCATGACGGCAATGGAGTTGGGGGGAACCTCGCGGCAGGGGCAGAGCTTTTCACGTTTCCCGCACAACTGACAAGCGCCCTGTTCAGATGTCATGTCCGGACAGCAGGACAGGACGGCGGGAGGCGCCCGCGCCCGCCGCCCGCGCCCTGTTGTACGGACGCGGGCCGCCTGCTGCTCAACGCCTGCGCGCCTTTTTCCGGACCAGTCGCAAAACACCTGTCGCGGCGGGCCGTTCGGGGCGGTCGCGCCGGACTATACGGTCGCTTCGTCCTGCGCCGGAAGGCTGTCCATGAAGGAGCTGACCGAGAACACGGCGCGGCCGGGTCCGGGCGGGCCGTAGCCGGGGGGCGAGGAGAGGCCGAAGTCCTCCATGGTCCGGCGGTAGGCCTGGAGCAGACGGATGTGGTACTCCAGCGGCGCGCCGTTCGGGTTGGCCTTGCCGAGCGGGGTCGTCGGCTCGGGGCACCAGGTGGTGAAGCGGGGCGTGATGCCGTGCGACATGAAGAACCGCAGGCCCTCGGTGGTGGACGCGATCGCCTCGTCGACCGTCTTGAACCCGAAGGGCTCGGCCATCTCGACGCCCGCGACGAAGTTGGGGATCACGTTGCGCGCGCCGAACACCTCCGCCGAGTCGAGGATCCTCTTGTGCCACTCGTCCCGGCCGACGTACCGCTCCTTGCCCGGGCAGTACATCTTGAACAGGTACTCGTCCCACACCTCGTAGTTGGGGTGGTAGATCTGCACCCCGTAGTCCTTGAAGCGCTGCACGTCGTCGCGGGGCAGCGCCTGGGCGACGACCTTGCCGATCCAGCGGCCCGGGAAGCGCTCCTCGATGGCCTTGGCGTAGTGGCCGTAGAAGTCGGCCTCGTCGCGCCCGGAGACGGTCTTGGTGATCGCGCCGCCGGTGAGGGTGTAGGCGGTGGACGCCTTCGCGGTGTCGTAGCGGTCGATGATCTCCAGGGCCTCGAGGACCTCCTCGACGTCCTTGACCCCGGTGTACGGCCGTCCCGCCGCCTTGTGCTGGCGCCAGTTGTGGTTGATGTCGCAGTACTGGCACTCCTCCTTGGCGCCGAAGTACTGGCACACCCGGAACACGGTCAGGTAGATCAGGTAACCCCACTGGATGGTGGGGGCGACCTCCATGACGGACTTCCCGTTGGAGAGCTTGTGCCGGTAGTACTCGGGCATGGGCGGGACGCCGACGTCGGCGATGCGCCTGCCGTCGAGGTACAGGCCGAGCACGCCCTCGTCGTCGGCGGCGACGCGGTACGGGGAGGCGGGGTTCACCCGGACCGAGACGACCGTGCGCCGCAGGTCGTAGGGGCCTCCGGTGAGGATGATCTCCTCCGGCGGGCGCCGCAGGGCGGCCTCGCCGAGCTCGGGCAGGGTGCCGTGGTCGAAGGAGAAGATGAAGTACGACTTCGGCTTGACCTCCCCCGACTCGTTGTCGCTGAGGGCGGAGGCGTCGAAGGCCACACCCCCGCGCAGCAGGTCCTCCTTGAAGACGGCCTCCCGCGGCACGTGCGGAAACCGCTCCATCAGATCCTCGACCAGCGCGGTACGGCTGCCCATCCGATCTCTCCTCCCGGCTCAGGCGTACGACTCCTCACGGTATGCCCCTGCCGGCGCGAGGGTGGGGGCGGGGGGCCTCGTGTTGCGGGCAGGGTAGGTTCCACCGGGGAACCGAGGGTTCCCGGACTCCTCGGAAGGGGCGAGCAGCCGCATGACGCAGACCGTGACCAACTGGGCCGGCAACATCGTCTTCAGCGCCGGGGAGGTGCGCCGCCCGCGCTCCCTGGACGAGCTGCGCACGCTGGTCGCGGGGAGCGCCCGGGTCCGGGTGCTCGGCAGCGGGCACTCCTTCAACGAGATCGCCGAGCCGGGCGCCGACGGGGTGCTGGTGTCGCTGGACGGCCTGAGCGGCGCGATCGACGTCGACACGGCGGCCCGCACGGTACGGGTCGGCGGCGGCGTCCGGTACGCCGAGCTGGCGCGCCGGGTGCACGAGCGGGGCCTCGCCCTCGCGAACATGGCCTCCCTGCCGCACATCTCGGTCGCCGGGTCGGTGGCGACCGGCACCCACGGGTCCGGGGTGGCCAACGGTCCGCTGGCCGCCTCGGTGCGGGAGGTGGAGATCGTCACCGCCGACGGCTCCACGGTGGTCGTCGGACGGGGCGAGCGGCGGTTCGAGGGCGCCGTCACCTCGCTGGGCGCCCTCGGCGTCGTCACCGCGCTCACCCTCGACCTGGAGCCCGCCTACGAGGTGGAGCAGCACCTGTTCACCGAACTCCCGCTGGAGGGGCTCGACTTCGAGACGGTCGCGGGCGCGGCGTACAGCGTCAGCCTGTTCACGGACTGGGGCGCGCCGGGGTTCCGGCAGGTGTGGGTGAAGCGGCGCACGGACGAGCCGCTCGCCGCGTTCCCGTGGGCCGAGCCCGCCGTGGAGGCGCTGCATCCGGTGCCGGGCATGCCGGCCGTGAACTGCACCGCGCAGCTGGGGGCGCCCGGACCGTGGCACGAGAGGCTGCCGCACTTCAGGGCGGAGTTCACCCCGAGCAGCGGCAACGAATTGCAGAGCGAGTACCTGCTGCCGCGTCCGCACGCCCTGCGGGCGCTGCGGGCGATCGACGGGATCCGCCGGACGGTCGCCCCCGCGCTTCAGATCTGCGAGGTGCGCACGGTGGCGGCCGACGAGCAGTGGCTGAGCCCCTCCTACGGCCGGGACACGGTGGCGCTGCACTTCACGTGGATCGAGGACACGGCGGCGGTGCTGCCGGTGGTGCGGGCCGTGGAAGCGGCGCTGGAGCCCTTCGAGCCGCGTCCCCACTGGGGCAAGGTCTTCGAGCTGCCCGCCCACGCGGTGCGCGGCCGATACCCCCGGATCGACGACTTCACGGCGCTCGCGCGGGTGCTGGATCCGGCCGGCAAGTTCAGCAACGCCTTCGTGCGCGACGTTCTGGGCGGCTGACGTCCGACCGGCCCGCGCGACTTTATAAAGCCCCTTTCCTAACCCCTTGTCGAACCGGGTGGCACGCCATAGCCTGGCGCGGCGCCGGAGCCGTCGCGGCGCCGGCCCGCCCGGCACGCGAAGGGACGGAAGGGATGAGGGGGCACATTCCATGAAGCGCGGCACGTCACGGGACATCCGCACCGCGAACCGCTACGAGGTGCTGCGCCAGATCATCGCCGCGTCGCCCACCTCCCGGCAGGAGCTCGCGGCCACGACCGGACTCTCGCTCGCCACGGTCGCCACCCTCGTCGGCGAGCTGCTCGACCTCCGCATGATCACGGAAGTCGGGTTCGAGGACTCGGCGGGCGGCCGCCCCCGGGGACTCGTGGCCGTCAACGCGTCGGGGGGCGCGTTGATCGGCGTGGACATCGCGGAGACGTACGTCCATGTGGAGCTGTTCGATCTCGCGCTGAACGTGCTGGCGCGCGCCGAGGAGAACATGCGGCCCGGCGAGAGCCGCCCGCAGCAGGTGGTGAGCCTCGTCGCCGCGGCCGCCGGCTCGGTCGTCGCCCAGGCCGGGGTGGAGGCCGCCCGGGTGCTCGGCGTCGGGGTGAGCGTGCCCGGCCAGGTGGACCGCGCGACGGGCGTCTCCGAGTACGCCGCCAACTGGGACTGGCACGACGTGCCGTTGCTCGACCTCCTCGCGGAACACATCGCCTATCCGCTCTACCTGGACAATCCGCTGCGGGCCGGCGCGGTCGCCGAGCTGTGGTTCGGGGCGGCCCGCGGGCACGGGGACGCCGTGGTGGTCAACCTCGGCACCGGCGTCGGCGCCGGTCTGGTGCTCGGCGGCGAACTGCACCGGGGGGTGAGCAACAGCGCGGGCGAGTGGGGGCACACCACCCTCGTCCTGGACGGCCGGCCCTGCCGTTGCGGCAACCGCGGCTGCGTGGAGACCTACGTCGGCGCGCCCGGCATCATGCAGAATCTCGGTGAACTCTTCCCGGACAGCCCGCTGTTGCATCCCGACGACCAGACGGCCACCATCGACGCGCTGGCGGTCGCGGTCGCCGCGGACGAGCCGTCGGCCGTCCGGGTCGTCCGCGAGACCGCGCGGTATCTCGGGGCGGGCATCGCCAACCTCATCAACGTGCTCAATCCCGAGGTGGTCGTGCTGAGCAGCTGGGTCGCGGCCCGGCTCGGCGAGCCCCTGGTGAAGGAGGTGCGCGAGGCGGTGGCGCGGCACGCCCTGAAGCGGCCGCTGGCGGCCAACCGGATCGTCATCAGCCCGATCCCGACCGATCCGGCCTGTCTGGGCGCGGCGACGTTCGCTCTCGAAGGCGCGCTCCAGTCGGTCGGCCAGCGCAACGTCAGACGCACCGCCGCCGCGGGAGGACGCAGCCGCACGGCGTCGGCCGGATGAGC
The DNA here is from genome assembly GCF_024539675.1 of Streptomyces hilarionis. Classification (GTDB taxonomy): domain Bacteria; phylum Actinomycetota; class Actinomycetes; order Streptomycetales; family Streptomycetaceae; genus Streptomyces; species Streptomyces hilarionis. The sequence continues at coordinate 10,692 of NZ_JAHHIT010000092.1, forward strand.
GGGAGCAGCCGTGCGCGGCGCCTCGTCGACGCCGGCAGGGCGCTCCCCGGGCGGTAGCGCGCCCGGGGGTCGCCCCCTTGGACCGAGGGCCGCCGGCCCCTGACACCGGCGGCCCTCACCTCCCTTCCCGCGCCCCGTCGGCGCACCGCACCGCTCCTGCGTCAACACGCTCCCGGAGTCCGCCCGTTCGCCATACCGAACGGATCGCAACGCTTCGAACAGACTTCGTCCAACCCCTTGCCGAAGCCTTAGCCGAAGGTTAACGTCCCGCTCCGCGGCGCCATGTGAGGGCATCCGGCGCCGAAGCCGCCGAGCGCAGCCGTACTCGAGACAAGGACGTCATCATGTCGGCAATGAGCAACAGCAACTGGTCCCGCCGCTCCCTCTTCCGGGCCGCGGCGGGCATGGCCGCGGCCGGCACGCTCGCCGCCTGCGGCAGCAACAACGGCAGGGGCGGAGGGTCGGGCTCGGGCGTCGACCTGACGCAGTTCTTCCACGCGTACGGCGAGCAGGGCACCGAGCAGGCGATCAGGAAGTACGCGAAGGCCTACGACAAGGCGAACGTGACCACCCAGTGGATCACCAGCGCCGACTTCGAGAGCAAGCTCTTCGCCACGTTGCTCACCAAGAACGCGCCGGACCTGTTCGAGTTCCACCCGCAGATCCAGATGATCAAGAGCGGCCAGGTGGCGGACCTGACCGACATCATCGAACCGGTCAAGAGCGACTTCAACCCGGCCGACATCAAGTCGCACACGGTCGACGGCAAGATATACGGCGTCCGCATGATCGACGACCCGCAGTTCTTCTTCTACCGCAAGTCGATGCTGGAGAAGGCCAAGGTCCAGGTCCCGACCACGCTCGACGAGCTGATGGAGGCCGCGGCCAAGCTCACCACCGGCAAGGTCAAGGGCCTGTACATGGGCGACGACCTGCACAGCGTCATCAGCCCGATGATCTGGTCCGCGGGCGCCGACACCCTCGACGAGAAGAACCAGATCGCCTACCACACCCCGGGCGTCGTCGAGGGCATCAAGAAGATGCGCAAGCTGTTCACCAGCGGCCACCTGCTGCTCGGCGCGCCGACCGCGTCCTGGGACCCCGCCTCGTTCATCCAGGGCCTGTGCGCCATCCAGTTCTGCGGCATGTGGGCGATGCCGGCCATCCAGAAGGCGCTCGGCGACGACTGGGGCGTCTTCCCCTTCCCCAAGACCGTCGACTCCGGCAAGCAGTCGGTCTACAACGGCGGCTGGTCGATGTTCGTCAACGCCAAGGGCAAGGACGTGGACGCGGCCAAGGAGTACGTCAAGTGGCTGTGGATCGACCAGAAGAAGTACCAGGAGGAGTGGGCCACCTCCTTCGGCTTCCACATCCCGCCGCGCACCTCGATCGCGCAGACCGCCACCAAGCTCAAGTCGGGCAACGCCGCCGAGGGCGTCAAGCTGTTCAACGAGTTCGGGCACTTCGACAACATCGGCTGGACCCAGGCCATGATCACCTCGCTCGAGGACGTCTTCGCCAACGCCGTGCGCAAGGACATGGACCCGGAGGCCGCGCTGGACAAGGCGGACGCGGCCGTCAACCGCGAACTCAAGAAGCTGTTCGGATAGGCCGCGGGACGGACTGCGTCATGTCGACGACCGAGGCGCGCGACCGCGCGCACCCCGCCCCGGCCAAGGCCTCCCCGGCCGGGCCGCGGCGGGCGCTGCGGGGCAGCCCCACCCTCAACTTCTGGCTCTTCACCGGGCCGTTCCTCATCGGTCTGGCGATCTTCGTCTACGCGCCGATCCTGTGGAGCATCTGGCTCAGCTTCTTCGAAGCCCGCTTCACCGTCACGCCCGACAAGTTCGTCGGCTTCGAGAACTACACGTACATGCTGACGAACGACGACTTCGTCGGCTCGCTCGTCACCTTCACCGTCTTCGCCGCGTTCATCGTGCCCACCACCTGGGCGGTCTCGCTGGGCCTGGCCCTGCTGGTGAACCGGCTGCGCTTCATGCGGGCCTTCTTCCGCTCGGTCTTCTTCCTGCCGACCGCGTGCAGCTACGTGGCCGCCTCGCTGATCTGGAAGATGTCCATCTTCAGCGGGGTCCGCTTCGGCATGATGAACACGGTCCTCGGCTGGTTCGGGGTCGACAACATCGCCTGGCTGGTCGATCCCAACCCGCCCTGGTACTGGCTCGTCATCGTCTCAGCCCGGCTGTGGCTTCAGTCCGGCTTCTACATGATCCTGTTCCTGGCCGCGTTGCAGAACATCCCGGGCGAGCTGTACGAGGCGGCCGCCATCGACGGCGCCAAGCCGGGCTGGCAGACCTTCCGCCACATCACCCTGCCCCAGCTGCGCGCCACGTCCACCGCGGTCATCCTGCTGCTGCTCATCGCCGCCTACCAGGCCTTCGACGAGTTCTTCAACCTCCTGTCGAAGACGACCTGGGGCCGGCCGCCCCTGGTCGAGCTGTACTACAAGGCCCTCGGTGAGAGCCAGGACTACGGCGCCGGCAGCGCGGGCGCGGTGATCCTGACCGTGCTGATCTGCGCGGTGACCCTGCTCCAGGGCAAGTTCCTGGGCTTCGGAAGGGGGGAGGAGTCCAAGTGACCACCACACTGCCCGAGGTGCGCGAACCCGCGCCCCCCTCGTCCGGCAAGGTCCGCCGCGGCAGGCGCGGCGGCGGCGTGATGAGCTCCACCGGGCTGTACATCGCCACCGGGAGCGCCGCGTTCTTCTTCCTCGTCCCGTTCTACCTGCTGGTCCGCAACGCCCTCTCCACCGACGCCGAGATCACCGGGGAGAACTGGAAGTTCTTCCCCACCGACCTCCAGTGGGGCAACGTCAGAGAACTCTTCACGGACGAGACGGTGCCCTTCGCGCAGTCCCTGTGGAACTCCGCGGTCGTGGCCACCCTGCACACCGTCGGCGTCCTCCTGGTGTGCTCGCTCGCCGGCTACGGCCTCGCCCGCATCCCCTACCGGCACGCCAACAAGGTCTTCTACGCCGTCCTGGGCACCCTGATGGTGCCGACGGCGGTCACCTTCGTCCCGAGCTTCGTCCTGGTGTCGTCGCTCGGCTGGGTGGACACCTACCGTGGTCTGATCGTCCCGGGACTGTTCAGCGGTTTCACGTGCTTCCTCTTCCGGCAGTACTTCCTCGGGTTCCCCAGGGAACTGGAGGAGGCGGCGCGGGTGGACGGACTGGGCTACTGGGGCGCGTACTGGCGCATCGTGGTGCCCAACTCGCTGAACTTCTTCGCGGCGATGGCGACCATCACGTTCATCAACGGCTGGAACTCCTTCCTGTGGCCGCTGGTCATCGGCCAGGACCCGGGTTCGTGGACCGTCCAGGTCGCGCTCTCCAACTACATGACCAACCAGACCGTCATCTTCCACCTGATCTTCATGGCGACCGCCTTTTCCATCCTGCCCCTGGTGTTCGTGTTCCTCTTCCTCCAGCGCTGGCTGGTCCAGGGGATCGCACAGACCGGCATCAAGGGCTGACCTAGGAGACCGATGTCCTCGCGCCCCTCCCCCTCTCCCGCTTCCGCACGAGCGGGGGGACCCCCGCCCGCCGACTACGTCGAGGACGTCTCGCCCGGCTCCGGGGCTCTCGCGCCCCGCGCCTGGTACGCGGACTCGGACGCGAAGTCCTTCTCGCTGAACGGGCGCTGGCGACTGCGCCTGTCGGCGACGGCCGACGCCGAGGACGACGCGTTCGCCGGGGAGGGGTACGACGCCGGGGACTGGGCCGAGGTCACGGTCCCCGGCCACTGGGTGCTGCAAGGGGAGGGCGCCTTCGGCTCCCCCGTCTACACCAACCACCTCTATCCCTTCCCCGTCGACCCGCCCCGGGTCCCGACGGAGAACCCGACCGGCGACCACCTGCGGGTCTTCGACCTGCCCGAGGGATGGCCCGACGCCCGCGAGGGCGACGTCGTCCTGCGCTTCGACGGCGTCGAGTCCTGCGCGCGGGTGTGGCTGAACGGCACGGACGTCGGCGAGTTCAAGGGGTCGCGGCTGGCGCACGAGTTCGCGGTCGGCCATCTGCTGCGGCCGCGCGGCAACGTCCTCGCCGTCCGGGTCCACCAGTGGTCGGCGGGCTCGTACCTGGAGGACCAGGACCAGTGGTGGCTGCCGGGCATCTTCCGTGACGTGACGCTGCTGCACCGTCCGGCGGACGGCGTCGGCGACTTCTTCGTGCACGCCTCCTACGACCATGTCACGGGCGAGGGCCGGCTGTGCGTGGACTCCGACGTCGAGGGGCGGGTCGTCGTGCCCGCCCTGGACATCGATGTCGCGACCGGCCGGGCGGTCACGGCGGCGGTGCGCCCGTGGACGGCGGAGACGCCCACGCTCTACGACGGCGTTCTGGTGACGCCGGGCGAGCGCGTGCCCCTGCGCATCGGGTTCCGCACCGTCGAGCTGGCCGACGGCCTGATCAAGGTCAACGGCCGCCCGGTGCTCTTCAAGGGCGTCAACCGGCACGAATGGCACCCCGAGACGGGCCGCGCCCTCGACGTGGAGACCATGCGCGAGGACGTGCTGCTGATGAAGCGGCACAACGTCAACGCGGTGCGCACCTCGCACTACCCGCCGCACCCGGCGTTCCTCGACCTGTGCGACGAGTACGGGCTGTGGGTGATCGACGAGTGCGACCTGGAGACCCACGGCTTCGTCGAGCAGGACTGGCGGGACAACCCCGTCGACGACGACCGCTGGACCCCCGCCCTGCTCGACCGCGCGGCCCGCATGGTCGAACGGGACAAGAACCACCCGTCGGTCGTGGTCTGGTCCCTCGGCAACGAGGCCGGCACCGGACGCGGACTCACCGCCATGGCCGAGTGGATCCGCGCCCGCGACTCCTCGCGCCTCGTGCACTACGAGGGCGACGTCACCTGCCGTGACACGGACGTCTACTCGCGGATGTACGCCTCTCACGAGGAGGTCGAGCGGATCGGCCAGGGGCTGGACGGCGGCGCCCTCGGCCGCCGCCGACTCCCCTTCATCCTGTGCGAGTACGCGCACGCCATGGGCAACGGACCCGGCGGACTGGCCGACTACCAGCGGATCTTCGAGGCCCACGACCGGCTCCAGGGCGCCTTCGTCTGGGAGTGGATCGACCACGGGATCAGGCACCCGCGGCTGGGCTACGCCTACGGCGGCGACTTCGGCGAGGAACTGCACGACGGGAACTTCGTCTGCGACGGCCTGGTCTTCCCCGACCGCACCCCTTCCCCCGGACTCGTCGAGTTCAAGAAGGTGATCGAGCCCGTCGCCCTGGAGGCCGTCGGCGAGGGCACGGTGCGCGTCACCAACAAGCACGACTTCGCCGACCTCTCGGCACTCGCCTTCACCTGGGCCTTCGAGGCGGACGGCGAGACCGTCGCGTCCGGGTCGCTCGCCGTGCCGCCGCTCGCGGCGGGCGAGTCGGCCGACGTCGCCCTGCCGGAGCCGCCGGCGGGCGCCCCGGCGGGCGCGGAGACCGGATGGACCGTCCGGGCCGTGCTGGCCGGGGACACCGCCTGGGCGCGCGCGGGGCACGTGGTCGCCTGGGGCCAGGCGGCGGTCGCGCCGCGCACGCCGTCGTCCCTCGGTCCGGCGGTGGCGCCGGCCGTCGGGGAACGGCTTGTCACCGTGGGCCCCGCCTCCTTCGACGTCCGCACGGGCGAGCTGCGCGCCCTCGGCGCGGTGGCGGTGACCGGTCTGCGCCTGGACGTGTGGCGGGCGACCACCGACAACGACGACGGCGCGTCCTGGCAGTCGGACGTCCGCCACGGGCCGCTGTGGCGCAAGCTCGGCCTGCACCGGATGCGGCACCGGCTGGACGCGGTCGAAGCCGGCGACGACGCGCTGACGGTGCGCACCCGGGTGGCCCCGGCCGGCTGGGAGCTGGGTCTGTCGACGGTCTACCGGTGGACGTCGGACGGCGACCGCGTGCGGCTGACCGTCTCCGTGACCCCCGAGGGCGACTGGACGGTGCCGCTCCCCCGCCTCGGCGTCCGCTTCGGACTGCCCGACGCGGACCGGGTGACCTGGTTCGGCGGCGGCCCCGGCGAGGCGTATCCGGACAGCAGGTCGGCGGCCGCCCTCGGCCGCTGGCAGTCGACCGTCGACGCCCTTCAGACGCCGTACGTCCGCCCCCAGGAGAACGGCGCCCGGGCCGACGTCCGCTGGGCGGAGCTCGGCGGACTGCGCATCGACGGCGACCCGGCCTTCTGGTTCACCGCGCGACGCTGGACGACCGAGCAGCTCGACGCCGCCGCCCACCGCAGCGACCTGGCCCCGGGCGGGACGGTGTGGGTCAACCTCGACCACGGCCAGCACGGGCTCGGCTCCCAGTCCTGCGGCCCGGGCCCGCTGCCCCGGCACTTCCTGAACGCGGCGCCCGCGCGGTTCTCGTTCGTCTTCACCCCCACGGCCTGACCGGCCGGGACCCGACCGGCCGGCGGCCGACCGACCGGCCCGAACCGAAGGAGCGATCGACCATGTGATCGACGCGCAGACACGATGACCTCGTCTCCCGCGGCCGGCCGGCTCCCCCGCCGGCCGGCCGCGCATCACCGGAGGTGGAACGAGTGATCGGCAGCATCCAGGTGCGCGGCCTGTCCCGCACCTTTCACACCACCGTCCGCCGGCCCGGCCTCGTCGGAGGCCTGCGCTCCCTTCTCGACCCGGAGCGGGTCGCCCGGCACGCCGTCCGCGACGTCACCTTCGACGTCGCCCCCGGGGAGCTCCTCGCGCTGCTCGGCCCGAACGGCGCCGGCAAGTCCACCACGATCAAGATGCTGACCGGCATCCTGACCCCCACCTCCGGCGAGGCGCGCGTCGCGGGCGTGGTCCCGTACCGCGAGAGGGAGCGCAACGCCCGCAACATCGGGGCCGTGTTCGGCCAGCGCACCCAGTTGTGGTGGGACCTCCCGGTGCGCGAGTCGTTCTCGATCCTGCGTGACATCTACGACGTCCCGTCAGCCGAACACCGCGCCCGGCTGGCCGAGTTCGACGCCCTGCTCGAGCTGTCCGCCTTCTGGGACACCCGGGTGCGCCACCTCTCGCTCGGCCAGCGCGTGCGCTGCGACCTGGCGGCGGCCCTGCTGCACGACCCGCCCGTGGTCTTCCTCGACGAACCGACGATCGGCATGGACGTGGTGGTGAAGGAACAGGTCCGCGAGTTCCTGCGCCACCAGGTCGAACAGCGCGGGCGGACCGTCCTGTTGACGACCCACGACATGACCGAGGTCGAGCGGCTGGCCGAACGCGTGGTGCTGGTCAACCACGGCCGGGTGGTGCTGGACGGCACGCTCGACGAGATCCGCCGCACCTTCGGCTCGACGTGGCAGGTGCGGGTCACCCTCGCCGACCCGCAGGCCGAGCCGGTGGACCTGCCGGGCATCGCCGTGCTGCGACGCGAGGGCTCCCGGGTGGTGTTCGGCCCCCGGGGTCCCGGCGCGCCGACCGTGCACCAGGCGCTGAAGTCGGTCGTCGAACGGTACGAGGTGACGGACATAGCCCTCGACGAGGCCGAGCTGGAGGACGTCATGCGGGCCGCGTACGCACAGGCCGGGGACACGCCGTGACGGCCCTGTACGCCTGGCGCGTCGCCCGGGTGACGCCGCTCGGCGAACTGCTCGCCCCGCCCCGCATGACCGCGGCCCTGCTGCGGCTGGTCGTGCAGGTCGTGCTGGTGGCGTCCCTGTGGAGCGGCCTGTACGCGCACTCGGGCCCCACCGCCGGTCTGAGCCGCGACCAGGCGGTCACCTACGCCGTCCTGGCCGTGCTCGCCTCCCGGCTGCGGGAGCTGGATCAGTACACGGCCCGGGACACCGTCATCCAGCACCTGCATTTCGGCACCATCGTCTACTGGTACCTGCGCCCCTTGTCGCCGCAGCGCTACTACGCCCTGCGGGCGCTCGGCGAGCAACTGTACGGGCTCGCCTGGGCGGTGACGGGATACGCCGTCTGCCTCGCCTCCGGGGTGGTGCGGCCGCCCGCGTCGGCCGCGGCGGCGGGGGTGTTCGCGCTGAGCCTGCTGCTCGGCCAGTGGGTCCTGTACTACGTCATGCTGGCCATCGACCAGTTGTGCTTCTTCACGCTCCGCAACGACGCCGCGCTGCTCATCCTCCTCTTCGCGCAGAACCTGCTGGCCGGGGTGTACGCGCCGCTGTGGTTCTTCCCGGACTGGTTCGTCACGCTCAGCGGATTCCTGCCGTTCCAGGCCACGCTGAGCGTGCCGCTGTCGCTCTACGTGGGCCGCGTCGCGCTGTCGGACGCCGGTCCCGCCCTGCTGGTGCAGGCCGCGTGGCTGGTGACGCTGGCCGTGTTCACCCGGCTGGTGTGGCGTCTCGCCGCCCGGCAGGTCATCTCGCAGGGAGGCTGACGCCCTTGAAAGCCGCACGCCTCGCCTGGCGCATCACCCGGCTCAACTTCCGCGCCCAGCTGGAGTACCGCTCCGAGTTCCTGATGATGATCGCGATCGGCGCGGTCTGGCAGGTCTCGGTGATCGTCTTCGCCACCGTGCTGCTGACCCGGTTCAGCGGGATGGGCGGCTGGGACAGCTCGGACGTGCTGCTCATTCCGGCCACCCGGATGCTCGCCCACGGTCTGTTCGTCCTCTTCCTCGGACGTGTGCACGGCATCGGCCACTACATCCAGGAAGGACGGATCGACGTCTGCCTGATACGGCCCATGCCGGTGCATCTACAGGTCCAGCTGCGGGTGTTCCCCACCAACGCCATCGGCGACCTGACGGTGGCGGCGGGGCTGATGGCGGGCGCGCTCCGCCGCAGCGATCTCGACTGGACGGCGGGCCGGACCGCCTACCTGGTCGCGGCCGTCCTGGGCGGCATGCTCCTGGAGGCCGCCCTGTTCACGGCGCTGGCCTGCGCGGCCCTGCGCTTCCCGGCCGCCGACTACTGGGGCCGCTGGCTGGAGGAGCTGCTCGGCACGTTCGGCAGCTATCCGCTCAACGTCCTGCCCAGGGCGGTGGGCGGCCTGCTGACGTACGGCCTGCCCCTCGCGTTCGTGGCGTACCTCCCGGCCGCCGTCCTGACCGGCCACGGCCATGACACGAGCGTCCCCTACTGGCTGGCGGCGGTCTCCCCGCTGCTGGGGCTGCTGGCGTACGCCGGCTCGCGGCTGCTGTGGGGGTGGAGCCTCGGGCACTACACCGGGGTGGGCGGCTGACGTCCGCGCCGTCCGTCGCCACGGCGGTCTCCCGCCTCGCGGCACGGTCCGCACGGCGCCCACCGCCCGCTTCGTCGTCCACCGCGGCGGCGACGGCGGTGGCCGCCGCCGCGCGACCGCCTCCGGCCGGGGCGCGGCCCCGGTCCCGGCGTCGTCGACTCCGTCCGGACCGGGCCGCCGCCGGACACCGGGGCGGCCGGGTCAGTGGGCGCGGTACGCGCGCAGGAACGCGGCGACGCCGCCCTTCATCAGGCGCTCGGTCTCGTCCTTCGGCAGGGGCAGCACCCCGTAGTGGGACTGCTGGACGATCGTGGCGGAGACGAGCGCCGTGAAGTGCGTCGCCGCGAGGTCGGCGTCGCCGTGCACGTCGAGCAGCCCGGCGTCGGCCAGGCCCTGCATCGCCTCGGCCAGGGCCCGGCCGACCGGTCCCGGCCCCGCGTCCCGCCACGCGTCGAGCACGTCCCGGGGGACGTGGTCGGCCTCGGCGTGGATGTGGCGCACCAGGGCGAAGTGGTGGGGGTAGTCCGCCATGAGGCCGAGGAAGGCACGGGCCAGGGCGATCAGGTCCCGCTCGAGGTCCTGTGCGCGGGGCGGCCGCTCGGGATCCAGCACGGCGTGCAGCCGGGCGAGTTGGGCGTCCTTCACCTCGCCCGAGGTCCAGGTGACGACGGCACCGAAGAGCTGCGCCTTCCCCCCGGGGAAGTGGTTGTAGAGCGTGCGCGTCGACACGCCGGCCTCCGCGGCGAGCGCGTCGACGGAGGCGCGCGCGTAGCCCTCGCGCCCGAACACCGCGCACGCCGCGCCCGCCATCGCCATCTGTTTCTCCAGCTTGCGGGGGGAGACCGTGCGTCGCGCCTCCTCCACCCAGCTCTCGTTGGTGCTGCCCACTCCCGGACTCCTCACGGCGAAAATTACAACGAGCGTTGCACTTTTTACAGCGCTCGTTGTAGTTTACCGAAGGCGAGGCCGCGCCGCGCGGCCGCCGCTCCCCGCCGGGGGAGCCCGCAGAACAGGGGGAACAGCCATGTCCACCACCGACACGCCCGCCGATCCGTCCACCGACCCGTCCGCCGCCGCCGGGACCGTCGCGACGAGCGGCGGGGACGACGCTCCGCTGCGCGTGGCCGTCATCGTCGGCAGCGTCCGCGAAGGCCGTCAGGGCCGGGCCGTCGCCGACTGGTTCCTCGGCCTCGCCGGCGCCCAGGACGGCCTCACCCTCGACGTCGTCGACCTCGCGGACGTCGACCTGCCGCTCGCCATGCCCGGCTGGGGCGGGACGCCGAGCCCGGAGGCGGTGGAGGCGCTCGCGGACGTCTCGCCGCGACTGGCCGCCGCGGACGCCTTCGTCGTCGTCACACCCGAGTACAACCACAGCTTCCCGGCCGCGCTGAAGAACCTCATCGACTGGCACCACCCGCAGTGGCAGGCCAAACCGGTCGGCTTCGTCTCCTACGGCGGACTGGCGGGCGGGGTGCGGGCGGTGGAGCAACTGCGCCAGGTCTTCGCCGAGTTGCACGCCGTGACCGTGCGGGACGCCGTGAGCCTGCACGGCCCCTGGTCGGGCCTCGGGGAGGACGGCGCACCGCGCGACGCCGCCGTCTGCACCGGCGCGGCCAAGGGGATGCTCGGCCAACTCCGCTGGTGGGGAAAGACGCTGAGGGAAGCCCGCGCGGTCCGCCCCTACCAGGGATGAGGAAGGACACGGTGACCTCCGGCCGCGTCACCGGGCCGTCCGCGGACCCCGCCGGCCCGGCCCCGGAGCCCGCCGGCTCCGGCGCCTCCACCGCACTGGGCGGCGTCCTCGCCGTAGTGATCACGGGTTCGGTGATGTCGGTCCTCGACATCACGATCGTGAACGTCGCCCTGCGCAGCCTGACCACCGCGTTCGACTCCCCGCTGGAGACCGTGCAGTGGACGGCGACCGCCTACACGCTGGCGCTCGCGGCGGCCGTGCCGACCACCGCCTGGGCCATGGCCCGCTTCGGCGCCAAGCGCACCTACCTGAGCGCGCTCACGCTGTTCACCGCCGGGTCGCTGCTCGCCGCCTGCGCCTGGGACATCGGCAGCCTCATCGCCTTCCGGGCGTTGCAGGGACTCGGCGGCGGGCTGCTGATGCCGGTCGGCATGGCCATGGCCATGACCGCGGCGGACCGGGAACGGCTCGGCCGCACGATGGCCCTGCTGGGGCTGCCGGTCCTGGTGGGGCCGGTGGCCGGACCGGTCCTGGGCGGCTGGCTGATCGACGCCGCGTCGTGGCGGTGGGTCTTCCTCGTCAACCTGCCGGTGGGCGCCCTGGCCCTGGTCCTCGCCGCGAGGCTGCTGCGGCCGGACGCGCCCCGGGGCGCCCGCCCCGCCCCCGGACTGGACGTTCCCGGCCTGCTGATGCTCTCCCCCGGACTCGCGCTCCTGCTGTTCGGCCTGGCGCGCGGCGGCGAGCGGGGCGACCTCGCCGAGCCGGGCGCGCTCGTGCCGGCGCTGGCGGGCGCGGCCCTGGTCGCCGGTTTCGCCCGCCGCGCCCTGACGGCGCGTGAGCCGCTCCTGGACCTGCGTCTTCTGGGGGACCGGACGTTCGCCGTGGGCATCGGCACGCTCGCCCTGTTCACCTGCGGCTACTTCGGCTCGATGCTCCTGGGCCCGGTCTACTGGCAGCAGGTGCGCGGCTGGAGCGCGACGGCGACCGGACTGCTCGGCGTCCCGGTCGGGCTCGCGGTCGGCGCCACCATGCAGATCGCCGCACGCCGGATCGACAGGACGTCGCCGCGGGCGCTGATCCGGGCCGGCATCGCCGTGGGAGCCCTCGGCATGGCCCTCACCGGGCTCCAGATCGGCGCGGAGGGCGTCCCGGCATGGCGGCCGGTCTGCGCGACGGTGGTGATGGGCATCGGCTCCGGCATGGTGCTGATGCCGACGATGGCCACCGCCACACGCGACCTGCCCCCAGAACGGCTCGCCGCGGCGAGCACCGCGCTGACCATCAACTCCCAGACGGGCGCGGCGGTGGGCACCGCGCTCGTCTCCGTGGTGCTGGGCTCGGCCGGGCTCGATCCCGCGGGCTTCCGCATCGCCTACCTGGTGGCGGCGGGCCTGCTGGCACTGGCGCTGATCCCGGCGACGGGGCTGCCGCGACGCCGGCGCTGAAGCGCGTCCCCGGACCGGCGCCCCTCCCGCCGGTCCGGCCCCCCGCCGGTCCGGCCCGCCGTCGGCCCGGCCTCGCGCCCGTCCGGCCTTCCACCCGTCCGGGCTTCCCCGGGCCTCTAGGATCCTGGCTGAACCCTGCCGGTCCCCGCACACAAGGCGGTCCCCATGCCACGAGTCGGCCTGACCACCGACCGCCTCGTCGAGGCCGCCGCCGAACTGGCCGACGAGGCCGGATTCGACCACGTCAGCGTCTCGGCGCTCGCACGCCGCTTCGGAGTCAAGGACGCGAGCCTGTATTCCCACGTCGGGAGCCTGCGGGAACTCCGCACCCGGTTGGCGCTGTTCGTCGGCGCCGAGATGATCGACCGTATCGCCGCGGACGTCGTCGGACTGGCCGGCAAGGACGCGCTGGCCGCCTTCGCGGGCGCCTACCGCGAGTACGCCCTGCGACACCCGGGCCGGTACGCGGCCACCCAGATCCGCATCGATCAGGAACTCGACCGGGAACTGACCGCCAGCTCCCCGGCCCTGCGCCGGACCGGCGAGATCACCTACGGCATGCTCCGTGGCTACGGCCTCGACGAACCCGACCTCACCGACGCCGTCCGTCTGCTGCGCAGCACGTTCCACGGCTACTGCCTGCTGGAGGCGAACGGCGCGTTCGGCGCGCCCAGGGACGTGCGGCGCTCGTGGGACAAGGCCGTCGACGCCCTGCACACGGCTCTCACCCACTGGCCACGGGAGAACGAACCCGACGGATGACCGACCGGTGACGACCGACGGGTGACCGACGGCCCGGCAACGGCCGGGCGCAGGGTGAGCGGTGTGCGCCGGGGACGCCGCCTCAGCGATCCCCCGGCGCGGGGGCGCCGAGCTTCAGTGTCTGCGCGTACGTCGGCGTACGGCCGCTCACCGGTCGTCCCTCCCTGATCTCGTCCAGCGTCTCCAGCACCGCGCCCAGGGCCCGCCGGTACAGCAGCGAGCCCAGGCTGACGCGGCGCACGCCCAGGTCGGCGAGACGGGCGACGGTGGGGCCGGTCGGCGCGTACAGGATGTTGAGCGGGACGTCGAGCCGGGCGACGAGCCGGGCGATCCGCCGCTCGTCGGCCAGCCCGGGGACGAACACACCGTCGGCGCCCGCCTGTTGATAGGCGTCGAGCCGGGACAGCGTCTCGGCCTCGTCGTGGTCGCCGAGCCAGTGCGTGTCGGTGCGCGCGTTGACGAAGAGACCGGGTGCGGCGGCCTTGACGGCCGCGATCTTCGCGGCGTGCAGGTCGGCCGCTCCCATGCCGTCCTCGAGGTTGACGCCGGCCACGCCCACGGCCGCCAGCCGGCGCGCGAACTCCCCCACCTCGTCGGGGTCTTCGCTGAAGCCGTTCTCGGCGTCGACCGACAGCAGAAAGGGCTGCGAACCGAGGATCCGCGCCAGTTCCCTCGTCCGCTCCCGTGTCGCGGCGGCCCCGTCCGGGAGTCCCGCCGCCGCGGCGACGGCGAGGCTCGTCGTCCCGATCGCCGGGAAGCCCTGCCGCGCCATGGCCACCGCGGAGGCGTGGTCCCAGGCGGTGGGCAGCAGGAGCGGGACGTCGGCGTGGTGAAGCGCGGAAAAGGGGGTGGTCGCAGCGGGTGCACGCATGCGGCTCACGGTAGCCGCGTGTCCGTTCGGCGGACGCCGAACCGTCCCCGCCCGCCGCCCGCCGCCCGCTGCCCGCAGGCCCGCGCCCGTGCCCCGCGGCCTCGCGCCCCGCGGTGCGCCCGGGTGCCGAACCGCCGTCGTCTCAGCCGGCCGCCCGTTCCGCCGCGCCGCGCTCCACGCAGAACTCGTTGCCCTCCGGGTCGGCCAGGACCGCCCATCCCGTGCCGTCGGGTCTGCGGCGGTCGGCGACGAGGACGGCTCCGAGGGCGAGCAGGCGCTCGACCTCCTCCTCGCGGGTGCGGTCCTGCGGCTGAAGGTCGAAGTGGATCCGGTTCTTCCCGCTCCCGGCCTCCTGGACCGTGACGAAGAGCAGACCCGCGTCCTCGATCAGCGCCTCCTCGTCACCCGGCCGGTCGTCCTCGTGGAGCGGCCGTCCGAGCACCTCGGACCAGAAACGGCCGAGGGCGTAGGCGTCGGAACAGCCGATCGTCACATGCCGGAGGGAGGATGTCATGCGTGGAGTGTGGTGGAGGCGCTCACACGCCGCAACGGAGATTCCGGCGCTCCGTCGCGACCCCGGCCGGAGGCGACGCCCGTGGGACGGCGACGCCCGTGGGACGGCGCGCCCAGCCGGGCCGGGGGCCGGGCACGTGCTCCCCGGTCGGCTGCCCGCCGTCGCGCCGGTCTTCGCCCGTCACGGCCGCCTCAGCACGGCGCCACCGTCCACGACGCCGGGCGCGACCGTTCGTCCGGGGCCGTGCGCCGGAAGCGGAACCGCTGCTCCGAGCCGCTCGGCCAGCGGACGGTCAGGTCGCGGGCGTCGCAGCGGCCGTGGCCGCCGCCCTCCACGCCTTCCACGCCCTCCACGCCCTCCACGCCCTGGACGGTCGTCTCCTCCACCTCGACGGACACCGCGTCCGTCAGGGGCAGCGGGTCGCGCTCGGCGGTGAGGCGGGCCAGCGCGACGAAGAGCGTCGGGCCGTCGCCCACCACGCCCGACAGTCCGAAGTCGTCCGACAGCCCGGGACCGCCCGACAGCCCGTACACGCCCACCAGGTCGGACCGCTCGTCCGTGCCGTCCGCCGGGGCCCAGCCCGTGACGTGCACCGACGTCCCCGGGGGCGCGCCGGACACCAGGTGGGCCCGCACCTCCACCGCTTCCTCGGCCACCACCAGGCTGGTGAGCTCGGCGCCCGGACCCACGGCGTGCCGTGAGGCCGCCCAGCCCTCCCCCACCCCGAGGGGCACGATGCCCTCGCGGTGCGGATCACCGCCGACCGTGACGCAGTTGTCGGGCGGCGAGACCCGGGGCCGGGTGACCGTGGAATAGCCGAAGCGGGTGTAGTAGGGGTCGTAGCGGACGTCCTCGCCGCCGTGGTTGTGCAGGCGCACCACGCCGTCGGAACGCGTCGACTGGAGCAGCCAGTTGGGGCCGGCGAGAGGGGTGACCGCGCTCTGCCGCTCCGCCGGTCCCGCTTCCTCCCGCGCCGTCCACACCGGGTGCTCCGGGGGGAGCAGCAGGCCGAGGAAGCCCTTGCTCGCCCAGTAGGGGGAGGCCGGTCCGGAGTAGCCCTGGAGAACCGACTCGTCGGGTCCGTGCCAACCGAGCGTCAGCAGCCCCCGCTCGTCCACCGCGTCACGCTCCAGGAAGTACTTCAGCGCGCCCGAGGCCAGACGGCGGGTCTCGCCGGGCGGCAGCGGGGTGTGGCCGGTCAGGGCGCCCAGCCACAGCGGGGCGGCGGTGGCGAAGCGGTAGGTGAGGGAGCGGCCCTGGTGCAGGGGCGCGCCGTCGCCGCCGAACAGGCGGGCGTAGTCGCCGAGATGCGTCCTCAGCCGGCCCCCGTAGAGGGCGAGCAGGCCGGGGTCGCCGGCCAGCCAGGCGTGCAGGACCGGGTAGAGGTGCATGGCCCAGCCGTTGTAGTAGTCGAAGGCCCGGCCGGGGCCGTCGGTGTACCAGCCGTCGCCGACGTACCACTGCTCGATGCGCTCCAGGCCGCGGTCGACCGCCTTGCGGGACGCCTCCTGCTCGTGGCCGATCTCCTCCAGGAACCCGCCCACCGTGACCGGGAACAACTCCCAGTTGCAGGGCCAGGGTTCGGCGGTCAGCGCCCGGCCGAGCCAGTCCGCCGCCCGTTGGCGGACGCCGTCGTCCAGACGGTCCCAGAGCAGCGGACGGGTCAGGCGCAGGGCGAGGGCGATCGACGCGGCCTCGACGAGGGGCTGGCTGCGGTCCTCGACGCGCGGCCAGACGCCGGCCACGCCTGCCGCGAGACCGGTCGCGTACCGTTCCAGCGCGCTCTCGTCACGACGGAAGGCGGCCAAAAGGAGCGTGCGGGCGTATCCCTCCAGTCCGTCGGAGAGGCGTCCGGACCAGCTCGCCCGCGCGCCGGGGAGGTGGTAGAGCGCGCGGTCCCCGGTGGCGTACGGCTCCACGGCGGCGAGCAGGGCGTCGGCGGCCGCCTCCCAGTGGGCACGGGTGTATCCGGTGCGGGGGCTGCGGGCGGCGTCGGGCGGGGGAAGGCGCATCCGTCGTTTCTCTTCTCGGCGACCGGTCGGGGTTCTGGGAGGTCGGGGCCTGGGGGCGTCCCGGTTCCGGTCGAGACGCCCCCAGGCGTTCATCCCCCGCGCACGGCGCCCTTCGGCACCAGGTGCCGGGCGACGAGTGCGTCGCGGACCAGGCCCGCGTAGACCGTCGCGCCGTGCGGGGACGTGTGCGTGTTGTCGCGCTTCTCGTTGTAGAGGTAGAGCGCCTTGGAGCCCTCGACTCCCAGGGATTCCACCAACTCCTTGGTGCTCGCCGTCAGGTCGATCAGCGGGACGCCCCGCGCGGCGGCGACCGAGCGGATCACCGCCGGGTGGTCGACGCCGAGGCCGTTGACCAGCAGCGCCGTCGGGTTGTTCAGCGTGCCGTCCGCACTAAACCAGCGGCGCACGATCGGCGTCACCAGGACCGGTCGCCCGCCCTGCTCCCTCACTCCCGCCACCAGTGCCTCGAGGTTCGCGCGGTACGTCGTCTCGTCGGTCGTCTTGTCGTTGTGGGCGAGCTGGACCAGGACGAGGTCGCCGGGGCGGATCAGCGGCCGGACCGTGGCCCACAGCTGTGGGTTCCCCAGATACGTGACCGTACTCTCCCCGGAGTCGGCGTAGTTGGCGACCGCGATCCCCTTGCGCAGGTACTGCGGCAGTTGCTGGCCCCAGCCGGTGTACGGCTCGGCGCTCTGGTCGCAGACGGTGGAGTCGCCGACGAGGAAGATCCGCCGCACGTGCCGGGCGGGAGCGACCCTGATGTCGGCCAGGGCCGGTGCGGCGCCGCCGAGGGCCAGGTCGAGCCCCGGGGAGCCGTCCGGGCCCGTCGGTTCGCCCTCGGGGGTGCGGACGTCGACCGTGAAGCTGCGGGCGACGCGGGCGCCGGCGGGCACGGCGGTCTCGGGCAGCAGGGCGCGCCGGGTCTCCCCGGTGACGGCGGTGCTGGACGCGGCGTCGCCGCCGAGCAGGACCCGCACGTCGTAGGAGCCGGGCGGGACGTCGAAGTGGCAGGCGGTGGCGGTGCAGTGGCCGATGCCCAGGGGCGCCCGGCCGGCGTGCGCGGACGCGGGCAGGGCCGTCGGGCCGGCCGTCAGGGTCAGCGCCGCCACTGCGGCCAGGATGAAACGTCTCACGTGCGGCTCCTCCGTCGCGCGAACAGGGGCTGGCGGCTGGACGGTACCGCCTCCGGCAAGCGCTTTCTAGCCCTCGGGGTCATTTGCCGAGGTCGACGACCTCATGCGGGCGAAAGCCCTTTCGCGAAATCGATTCAACTGTCACCCTCTCAGGCACCCGCACCCCGCTCCTCCCGAAGGAGGCACCCCCATGTCCGGATCCGACAGCCGCAGGCCGGTCCGACGCCGCACCTTCGTCCTCGGCGCCGCCGCCGCACCGGCCGCGCTCGCCGGGCCGCTCGCCGTCCCGGCCGCCGCCGCGGCCTTCGGCTACACCGACGACGGCTCGCACTACGTCGTCGACACCGGCGCCGCCCTGGTCTTCAAGGTCGCCAAGGCCACCGGCGATCTCACCTCGCTGCTCTACCGGGGCGTCGAGTACCAGGGCTACGGCGGTATGAACTCGCACGTCGAGTCGGGCCTCGGCAGCTCCACCGTGACCGTCGCGCAGTCCGGCGCGACGATCCTGATCTCGGTCACGCACGGCACCCTGCGGCACTACTACGCGGCCCGCAGCGGCGAGAACAACGTCTACCTGTGGACCCACAAGGCCGACGCGTCCGTCTCCGCCACCCGGTACATCGTGCGCGTCAAGGCGGGCCGGTTCCTGAACGACGAACCCGACTCGTACACCTACACCGACCGCACCGTGGAGGCCTCCGACGTCTTCGCCAAGCCGGACGGCCAGACCCGCTCCAAGCACTACTCGCGGCTGCGGGTGATGGACTACGACTACATCGGCTGGGCGGCGGGCGGCGTCGGGCTGTGGATGGTGCGCAGCAACCACGAAAAGGCCTCGGGCGGCCCCTTCTACCGCTCCCTCCTGCGCCACCAGAGCGCCGACGGCGGAGGCCTGTACGAGATCCTCTACTACGGCCAGAACCAGACCGAGGCCCAGCGCTTCGGCCTCCAGGGCCCCTATGTGATCGCCTTCACGGACGGCGGCGCCCCCTCCTCCGCCCTCTTCGCGCGCAACCTCACCACTGCGTGGGCGGACCGGCTCGGCATCGCCGGGTACGTCGCGTCGGGCGGACGCGGCCGGGTCGCGGGAGCCGGCATCACCGGACGCGACACCGCCTACCCGTACACGGTGGGTCTCGCCAACGCGGCCGCACAGTACTGGGGTTCGGCGCGCGCGTCCGACGGTTCCTTCTCCATCGCCGGGGTGCTGCCGGGGACGTACACGCTC
Source organism: Streptomyces hilarionis (assembly GCF_024539675.1). Taxonomy (GTDB): domain Bacteria; phylum Actinomycetota; class Actinomycetes; order Streptomycetales; family Streptomycetaceae; genus Streptomyces; species Streptomyces hilarionis. The sequence continues at coordinate 29,521 of NZ_JAHHIT010000092.1, forward strand.
ACCGTCCACAAGAGCGAGCTGGCCGTGTACAGCACGCAGGTGACCGTGTCCGCCGGCGGGACGACCACTGTGAACCCGATCGCCGTCCCGTCGTCGAACGACCCCGCCAACGCGCGCGCGATCTGGCGCGTCAACGACTGGACCGGCACGCCGAGCGGCTTCAAGAACGCCGACCTCATGACGTACGCGCACCCCTCGGACGTGCGTGCCGCGGCCTGGACCGGCAACGTGGTGATCGGCAGCGGCAGCGAGACCTCGGCGTTCCCCTGCTACCTCTGGAAGGACGTCAACAGCGGTCTGCTCGTGTACTTCAGGCTGACCGCGGCCCAGGCCGCCGCCGCGCACACCCTGCGCATCGGCGTGACGACGGCCTACGCCAACGGCCGGCCGCAGGTCGTCGTCAACGACGCCTGGACCTCGGCCGTCCCCTCGCCGCCCGCCCAGCCGTCCACCCGGTCCCTGACGAACGGGTCCTACCGGGGGAACAACCACACCTTCGCCTACAGCGTTCCGGCGAGCGCGTGGCTCACGGACACCAGCCGGTACAACGTGCTGAGGATCGACGTGGTGAGCGGTTCGGGGGCGGCCTCCTTCCTCAGCGCCGGCACCGCGATCGACGCCGTCGACCTGCTCGACTGACGGCCGGCGTCGACCTCACGAACCGCGCGTCCACTGCTGGTTGGCGCCTCCGTTGCACGTGTAGGTGATGACGGCGGCCGAGTTGGCGGTGGACGCGCCGCTCACGTCCAGGCACTTCCCGCCGGCGCGGGACTTGACGTTCACATAGTTCCCGGAGGCCGTCAGCGACCACTGCTGGCCTGCGGCCGTCGCGCTGCACGTCTCCTGGGTGACCGTGCTCGCGTTCTCCTGCACGCACAGGGAGCTGTTCCTGACGACCAGCTGGGAGAAGCCGCCGCCGACGGACTTGAACCAGTACCTCTGGTTGCCGCCGCCGTTGCAGTCGTACTGCTTGATCTGGGCTCCCGCCCACAGCGACTGACCGGTGACGTCCGCGCACCTGCCGCTGTGCCGGGCCACGAGGGTGTTGTACGCGGCGTTCGTGCCGGTGACCGTCCCCGCGGCCGTGTCGACGGTGACCTCGGGGGTCCACGACATCGACAGCGAGGTGGACGAGGGGAACGCGAGCGGCAGCCAGACGTAGCGGGAGTCGTTGACGGTGCCGCCGAAGGAGTTGCCCCAGCGGTCGCCGAGGTAGAGGTAGGAGGTGCCCGAGGTCCCCTGGACGGGGAGGACGTAAGCGGTCTGCGAACCGTATGCGGTCGGGTCGCCGACGTCGGTCATCGCCGTCCAGGGTCCGGCGAGGGACGTCGCCGTCGCGTACTGCTGCTGGTTGGGGTTCCAGCCGGTGGCCGCCGAGGTGAGCATGAAGTAGACGCCGTTGCGCTTGAACAGCGCCGGCGCCTCCCGGTGCCCCCCGTGCCAGGGGTCGGCGACCAGACCGGCGATGCCGGTGTAGTCGGCCGTCAGCCGGTAGATCTGCAGGTCGTAGTTCTCGCGTGCGGCGGAGGCCATGTACCCGGTCCCGTCGTCGTCCACGAAGACGGTGATGTCCCGGGACATGTGCCGGCCGAGCGGGCGGAAGCTGCCCTGCCAGCTGTAGTCGCCGTCGACGGTGTCCGACACGGCGACGGCGGCCCGGGCCTCGCTGTAGTCGACGCCGTTCTCCTTGTGCATCCACATCACGAATGTGCCGGTGGCGGCGTTGTACATCACCTTCGGCCGCTCGATGTTGGCGGTGGCCAGCTCGGGGTCGCTCGCCTGGGTGAGGACGTGGTTGCGGAACTCCCAGTTCTTCAGGTCGGTGGAGCGGTAGGCGTCCACGTACCGGAAGGTGTTGTCGGCGTTGCGGTCCTCGCCGAACCAGTAGTAGAAGGAGCCGACTTTGAGGACTCCTCCGCCGTGGGCGTGCACCGGGCCGCCCGAAGCGTCGGTGAACTGCGTGCCGTTGGCGATCGTCACGGGCGCCGCCGCGGCGGGTCCCGCGGTGGCGAGGGCGCCGGCCAGCGCCAGACAGAGGGCCAGCAGGGTCGCGTACGCACGTCTCATCTCACGCACTCTCCTTCACGGTGTCGGCGACGGGGCGGGCCGGGGGCCCGGCGGGTCGCCGGGTCGCAGGGCAAGCGGTTGCCTCTCGGAAGAGGGGCGCGTTCGGAACTGCGAACGTCATGTGGAATGGCGAACGCCGAAAAGGTAAGGGCGTGTTACGAGCAGGTCAACGGATCCGACGGGACTTGAGGGAAAGCCCTTTCCGGAACTTTCCGGCCGGACCGTGGCTTTCCGGGACCGCACGGCAGACCGTCGCGCAAGGACAGAAAGATTTTCTGTTATCGGCGCCGCCGTGGCGCGTCTCCCATGTGTGCGCAGCCCTCTTCACACCTCGACCGCGGCCGCCGGCGCCCTCACTGCCGTCGCGGCCCTCCTCGCCGTGGCCCCTCCCGCGACGGCCGCCGACCTGCGGGACGTCACCGCCGACGTGCTGGCGAACCGGGACGTCACGCTCACCGGCGACTCGGCGGTGACCGTGCCCGCCGGGACGACGACCTACGGCGGCGTGTTCCGCGGTCAGGGAACGCTCACCGTCCGCGGCGGGGGAACCCTCGTCCTGAGCAAGGACAGCGACTTCACCCTGCCCGCCGCACGCAGGCGGCAGGTGGTCCGCACCCAGGGCGGCAACCACCCGTACACCACGGTCAGCACGCCCGACCCGCCGGCCGTCACCGTGGAACGGGGAACGACGCTTCAGTACGGCACCGGCGGCGGCTCCGGGCTGATCGGGCACTTCCCCTACGACACCCCGGGCTACCGGCTCAACCAGCTCAACATCCGCGTCGACGGCACACTCCGCCTCTCGCTGACCCGCACGTTCAACCTCGGCACGATCAGCGGTTCGGGCCTGGTCACCCAGCCCCGCGGGATGTGGGGCACCCTCGACCTCGCCGGCGCCCACCCCTTCTCCGGGGTCATCGACAACGGCACCGGAATGGCGGTCGGCCGGCCCGAGTACCCGGTGTCGCTGCCGCACGCCCGGGCGATCGTCAACCAGGGCTCCTGGATCATCGACACCCCGCTGTACCAGACGGTCACCCTGCGCCAGGACTTCTACCAGCGGCAGTACGGCAGCGACGTCAACGTCCACACCCGGCCGGGCGGCAAGGTCGTCCTCACCGGCCGGTACAGCTACAGCGACCGGGGCGGCGACACCGCGCCCGCACTCAGCGACCCGGGCCTGAACTGGCGTCCGATCCCGCACCATTCGAACAAGCGCGGCACCAACATCGAGGGCGCGAACGTGCAGTGGGGCGACGGCACCACGCACGAGATCTTCATGCCGGGGACCAAGGACACCGTCTACATCAACCTGCACGAGGCGTCCGGACGACGCTCGCTGCTCACGTTCGCCTACGACGGGCCGGTCACGCTGGGGGCGCCGATCGGCGGCGGCAGATACCACGACACGCTGGCGGCGCCCGGCGCCGGCGACGTCGTCGTCGCCGGAACGAAGGGCAACGACGTCACCTTCGCGGCCGCGCAGTACTACGACGGTTCGACGACCGTGCGCAAGGGCGCGATCCTGCGCCTCGGGTCGGCCCGGGGGGACGGCTCCCTGCTCACGGGGACCGACCGGCGGCGCATCGTCAACGACGGCACCCTCGTCGTGCGCAACGCGAGGACGGCGATCTCCCTCTCCCGCCTCGGCGGCGGTGGATCGTTCGTGCAGGCCGGGGCCGCCACGACGACCCTCACGGGCTCCGCGGTGACGTACACCGGGACGACCACGATCGAGCGGGGAACCCTCGTGCTCGCGGACGGCGCCACGCTGGTCAACAGCAGGGCGGTCCGGCTGACGTCCGCGGCGGCGCGGCTCGACACCGGCGGCTCGGCGCTGCGGGTGACGAGCACGCTCGGCGGCAGGGGAACCGTGCGCGGCGCCGTGACGAACGAGGGCGTCGTCACCGGCGGCCTCACGGTCGCCGGCGCCTACACCCAGCGCGACGAGGGCCGGCTGGCGCTGACGGGGGCTCCCCTGAAGGTGACGGGCAAGGTGACCCTGGCCGGCACTCTCGACCTGTCCGCCGCGCGGCCCGCCACCGCGCCGACGGACTCCGCCGCCGGCGGGGCCTCCGCGGCGGCGGGCCGGGACCCGCTGCCCGCCGTCACCGTCCTGGACCACACCGGGCGCACCCCCGTGAGCGGCTCCTTCGACGGTCTGCGCGAGGGCGCCGAGGTGACCTACGCCGGGACCGCGTACCGGATCAGCTACCGGGGCGGCGACGGCAACGACGTCGTCCTGACGGCCGCGGCGGCGAACCCCGCGGCGGGCGCGGAACGGCGGTCCGCCCCCGGAACCGGCCCGGCGCGGGCAGACGGCGCCGAGGCGGGCAGGTCCGGCGCGTTCGGATGGTGGCCGTACGTCCTGGCGGCCGGTCTGCTCGGCGCCCTGCTGGTCCCGAAGACCAGGCGGGCACGGAGCGGACCGCGCAACCGGGGCGGCCGGCACTCGGCGTCGAGGCGGTAGCCCCGGTTCCGGCGCGCCGCCTCCCAGCCCCGCCCCTTCCGCGTCCCACGATGTGGCCGTGCTGCTCACAGGCTGGACACCTCGGGCTCTCCCCCGCCCCTTCGACTAGCGTCGTGACATGACCAGCGACATCCCTTCCCCCCTCGCGGAGACCTCCCTCGCCGCGGCCCTCGCCGCCGCGGCCGTCGTCCTCGACGGCGGCATGTCGAACCAGCTGGAGTCCGCCGGGCACGACCTGAGCGACGAGCTGTGGTCGGCGCGGCTGCTCGCCGAACGCCCCGAAGCCGTCGTCGAGGCTCATCTCGCCTACTTCGAGGCCGGCGCCGACGTGGCGATCACCTCCAGCTACCAGGCCACCTTCGAGGGGTTCGCCAAGCGGGGCATCGACCGCGCCGAAGCGGCCCGGCTGCTCACGCTGAGCGTGGAGCTCGCCCGGGAGGCGGCCCGGCGGGCACGCGGCGAAGGGGTCGCGCGCCCGCTGTGGGTCGCCGCGTCGGTCGGACCGTACGGTGCGATGCTCGCGGACGGCTCCGAGTACCGGGGGCGCTACGGCCTGAGCGTCCAGGAGCTGGAACGCTTCCACCGCCCCCGGCTGGAGGTGCTGGCGGACGCCGCGCCCGACGTCTTCGCGCTGGAGACGGTTCCCGACGCCGACGAGGCCGAGGCCCTGCTGCGGGCGGTGCGCGGGCTCGGCGTGCCGGCCTGGCTCTCGTACTCGATCGCCGGGTCCCGCACCCGCGCCGGACAGCCGCTGGAGGAGGCGTTCGCCCTGGCGGCCGACGCGGACGAGGTGATCGCGGTCGGCGTGAACTGCTGCGCGCCCGAGGACGTCGAGGCCGCCGTGGCGACCGCGGCCCGGGTGACGGGCAAACCCGTCGTCGTCTACCCGAACAGCGGCGAAGCCTGGGACGCGGAGGCCCGCGCCTGGCGCGGCCGCTCCTCCTTCCTTCCCGAACAGGTGCGGGGCTGGCAGGAGTCGGGGGCCCGCCTCATCGGCGGCTGCTGCCGTGTCGGCCCCGAAGCCATCACCTCGATCGCCCGAACGCTGTCCCCCGCGTAGACCGGCTCCAGCGGGGGGCCCGGGCACGGCGGATCGGGCCCGGGTACCGGGGGGACGGCGCGGGGTCCGGCGGATACGGCCTGCGGCCAGCGGCTCCGGCCCGGGTTGGCCGGGTCCGGCCCGGGTGTGGCGGGCACGGCCCAGGTGTGGCGGGCACGGCCCGGGTACGGCGGGCACGGCCCGGGTACGGCGGGCACGGCACGCGACCAGCGGCTCCGGCCCGGCTCCGGCCCGGGTACGGCGGGTCCGGCCCAGGTACGGCGGTTACGGCCCGCGTCCAGTGAATACGCCCCGCGACTGGCAGGTCCGGCCCGCGTTCGGCGGGTCCTGCGGGCATGGCACGCGACCAGCGGCTCGGGCCCGGTTCGCTGGTCCGGCCTGCGTCCAGCGGCTCCGGCCCGCGTCCAGCGGCTCCAGCCCGCGTCCAGCGGGCACGGCACGGGGTGCGGCGGGCGCGGCCCGGGGTACGGCGGGCACGGCCTGCGCCCAGCGGCTCGGGCCCGCGACCACAGGTCCGGCCCGCGTGCAGCGGGTACGGCCCGGGTACGGCGGTTCCGGCCGAGGTCCGGCGGCTCGGGCCGTCTCCAGCCGGATCCTGACGACGTCCCCGTCCTGGGAAGCGGCGGCGGCAGCGGCCGACGGCCGTGCCCGGCGGCTCCGGCCCTCCCTCTCCGGTCCCGGGGGGCGGGACGAGCCGCTCGGCCGTCGCCCGTTCCCCGAGCCGACGGCCGCCGCGGTCAGCGGCCGCCGCGGACCCCTCCGGCGCGGCGCAGTCGACGCACCGCGGATCTCAGCTCGGCGCGGCGTGCGGCTCTGCCGGGCGGGGGGTCCGCCGCCACGGTCGCGTCGAGGGGCCCGTCCGCGGCGACGGCTCCCGCCTCCGCCGCCGTCCACAGCGCCAGCTCCCCGTCGCGCAGCCCGTAGGCGGTGTACGCCATGGCTTCGCCCGTGTGCGGCACGTCATCCCGCCCGGCGGGCCGCCGCCCCTCGGCCGGGACGCCCGCGCGGTCGAGCGCCGCCCCGCCGCCGGCCTCGCGCGCCAGCGCCCCGCTCCCGTCCCGCTCCCTGCCGACCTCGCCGAACACGCGCACCGGATGCGCCTCGTCCCAGGCCTCCCAGCCCGGGCTGCCCGTCGTCACGAACCGCGTCCACGCCTGGTGCATCGTGTCGGCGAGGGCCTGCGGCGCTCCGTCGCCGGCGAGCTTCGCGGACTCGGGCGTCTCGCCGGTGTCGAAGACGAAACCGAGCTCCAGGGCGTGACAGGCGCCGAGTCCGGGACGCAGCGAGGGCCACGCGAACTCGTACACGTAGGACGCTCCGGGCCGGGCGTCGGCCAGGCGCCGCAGCGGCAGTCGCAGCAGCTTGTCGGTGACCATCTGGCCGACGAGCTCGGCGGTGCCCGCCTCGGGGTGCAGGGCGCGGTAGCCGCGCGGCACCTCGTGACCGCAGTGGCAGCGGGCCATGGCTCCGGCGAGGGCGACGGCCCCCATCCGGTCGACGCGCTCCAACAGGCCGCCCGGCGCGAGCCAGAGCCGGTACTCGTCGCGGGTCCAGCCCACGAGCAGGTCGGCGCCGCGCGCCACATCCCCGTCGACGAGCGCCTCCAGGGGATCGCGCGGAACGAGGTCGCCGTCGATCACGATGCCGAAGGCGGGGCCGCCCAGCACGGGGCTGCTGAGTCTGCCGACCTCGGCCTGGATACGCAGCAGCACGTCGCGGTCGACGCCGGCGAAGGCCTCGGCGGTGCCCGGGATCTTCAGCCGGTTCGCCATCCGACGCACCATCCGCCGGACCTTGTCCCGCTCGAAGGCCTCCGGCGGGCCGCTCTGGAGGACGGCCCGCCGGAAGAGCCCCTGTGCCCGCGGGGCCGCGATGAGTGCGCCCACGCTGATGGCGCCGGCCGACTGGCCCGCCAGCGTGACGGCGTCGGGATCGCCGCCGAAGGCCCCGATCGCCCGGTGCACCCATTCCAGCGCCGCGAGCTGGTCGCGCAGCCCCGGGTTGGCGGGGGCGTCCGGGAAGAGTCCGTAGCCCTCGACGCCCAGCCGGTAGTTGACCGACACGAAGACGATGCCGTCGCGGGCGAACTTCCGTCCGTCGTACACCGGCACCGCTGAGGAACCCCTGGTCAGCGCGCCGCCGTGCAGCCACACGAGGACGGGGAGCCGGGCGCTCGGCGAGGCGTCGGGCGTCCAGACGTTGAGGTTCAGGCAGTCGTCGCCGACGACGACGGGGTCGGACAGATACCGGGCGAAGGCCTCGGAGTACGGGGGTTTCGGCGGCGTCGGCCCGAAGGATCCCGCGTCGCGCGTGCCGTCCCAGCGCTCGGGCGGGACCGGCGGCATGAAGCGGAGCGGCCCGAAGGGGGGCGCCGCGTACGGGATCCCCCGGAAGACGGCGATGCCGTCCTCCTCCCTCCCGCGGACGGCCCCGTAGGGGGTCCTGACCACGGGCCGAGCGGATGACGCCCCGGGGGCGTCACCCGCAGGATGCGTCCGGTCTGCCGCCACCTGCTCACCAGCCCTTCGCCGCGCTCACGCACCGGTAACAACAGAGCACCACACCGGCGTCCGCTATTCCGGCGCAGAAGCCCGCGGGAGGGCTGTTCGGGGGACACCGGCCTCCGGACCGGCCTCCGGACCGGCCTCCGGACCGGCCTCCGGACCGGGCTCCGGACCGGGCTCCGGACCGGGCTCCGGACCGGGCTCCGGACCGCCGTCGCCGGAGCGACCGCCCCGGCCCGGCCCCGCCCCGCG
>NZ_JAHHIT010000093.1 GCF_024539675.1 Streptomyces hilarionis
CGGGAGGAGGAGGGCGGGACGGGTGGGCTCAGCCCTTGTTGGCGCCCAGGGTGAGGCCGCTGACGAACTGGCGCTGGAGCACGAAGTACACGATCAGGGTGGGGATCGCGGTGAGCAGGGCGCCGGCGGCGACCAGGTTGGGGTCGGTGAAGTACTGGCCGGAGAGGTTGTTCAGCGCGGAGGTGATCGGCATGTTCTCGCCGGTGGAGATCAGCACGATCGCCCAGAAGAAGTCGTTGTAGATCCAGATGGACAGCAGCGTCGCCAGGGCGGCCATCGCGGGCTTGCACAGCGGCAGCACGATCTGCCAGTACATGCGCCACACCGAGGCGCCGTCGACGAGGGCCGCCTCGGTCAGTTCGTGCGGCAGCATCCGCATGTAGTTGCTCAGGACGAACGCGCAGAAGCCGGACTGGAACGCCACGTGGATCAGCACCAGACCGAGCGCGGAGTCGTAGAGCTTGCCGCTCATGGTGATGCCCGGCAGGTCGACGAGCAGGTACAGGCGGTACAGCGGGGTGATGATGACCTGCTGGGGCAGCAGGTTGCCGGCCGTGAAGACCAGCAGGAGCGCGATGTTGAGCCGGAAGTCGAAGCGGCTGACGTAGAACGCGACCATCGACGCCAGCAGCAGGGTGAGCAGCACGGCCGGCACCGCGATGATCAGCGTGTTGCCGAAGTAGTGCAGCATGTCGGACTGCTCGAAGGCGTTCGTGAAGTTGTCCAGGCTGAGCTTGTCCGGCCAGGAGACGTATCCCTTGTCGCTGGTCTCCGCGTAGGGGCGCAGGGCCGCGAAGACCGCCCACAGCAGCGGGGCGAGCCAGGCGAGCGCCGTGACGACGAGGAAGGCGTGCAGCAGGACGCGCGCCGGGCGGACGGGGGTGCGCTTCTTCGCCGCGAGGGCCTGGCTCATGCGCGCCGCTCCTTCCGGAAGGTCGCGATCAGGTACGGGATGATCACGGCGAGGGAGATGACGAGCAGGACGACGGCGATCGCGGAGCCGTACCCGATCCGGCTGGACTCGCCGATGATGTTGTTGGTGATCAGGATCGACAGCAGCTCGGTGCCCTGGGCGCCCTTGTTGAAGACGAAGACCAGGTCGAAGGCGCGCAGCGCCTCGATGATGGTGACCACCAGCACGACGGTGTTGGTCGGGCGCAGGGTGGGGAAGATGACGTTCTTGAACGTCTGCCACTCGTTGGCGCCGTCCAGCGAGGAGGCCTCGCGCAGGGACGGGTCGACGCCCTTGAGGCCGGCCAGGTAGAGGATCATCATGTAGCCGGTGTGCCGCCAGGACGCGGCGACCAGCACGGCCCACAGGTTCAGGTGCGGGTCGCCGATCCAGTCGATGTAGTGGCCGGGCTTGTTGGCCCCGATCAGGCTGTTGATCAGGCCGGTGTCGGGGTTGTAGATCAGCTGCCAGACGAACCCGGTGACCGCCAGCGACATGACGACCGGCAGGAAGAACGCGGTCTGGTAGACCCGGCTGAAGCGGATCTTCTTGTCGAGCTGCACGGCCAGGAACAGGCCGAGCGGGGTCGGGACCAGGATGAGCACGACGAACCAGATGACGTTGTGCTCGACGGCGGGCCAGAACTGCGGGTTGTCGGCGAACAACTGCCGGAAGTTGTCCAGGCCGACCCACTTGATGGAGTCGAAGCCGATGCCGTCCCAGGTGGTGAAGGCGAGGGCGATCGAGGCGAGGGCGGTGACCCAGACCAGGGCCACGTGCAGGACCGTGGGCACCCCGGCCATCAGGCCGAGCGTGAGGCGGTCACGGCGGGTCAGCAGGCGCCTGGGCCCCTGCGGAGCCCGCTCGGCGGCAGGCGCGGGGCCCGGAGGCGGCACGTCGGCCGCCTCCGGGCTCTTCGAGGAGAGGTCGGTGGTCATGCGGACGCGAAGATCGTCTTCTTCTGGCGTTCGATCGACGACAACAGGCTGTCGACGCCCTTGGGGTTCTGGAGGAACTTCTGGAGGCTGGGCTGCATCACCGTGGAGGTGAAGTCGGGGCGCGAGTCGCGGTCCATGAACTGGGTGAGGCTCTTGGCCTCGCTGATCATGGTGTACGCCTTCTTCTGAAGGGCGGTGTACGAGGAGGTGTCGGCCTTGCTGGAGGCGGCCACCACGCTGGAGTCGGCCTTCAGGTAGATCTGCTCGGCCTCCGGCGTGCCCAGGAACTCCAGGAGCTTGACGACGCCGTCGTGGTTCTTCGGGGACTTGCTGACCATGAAGCCGTCGGTGGGGGCTTCGACCGTGTCCTGCCCGAACGCGGAGTTGATCTCCGGGAAGGCGAAGAAGTCCAGGTCGTCGGCGTCGGCCTTGTTCGTGAACTGCTGCGCCACGAAGGAGCCCAGCAGGTACATGCCGGCCTTCTTGGACACCAGGGTCTGCGCGGCGTCCTGCCAGGTGCGGCCCATGAAGCCGTCCTGGTGGTAGGGCAGCAGCTCGGCCCAGTGGTCGAAGGCCGCCTTCACCTTCGGGTCCGTCCACGCCTCCTTGCCCGCCATCAGGGACTTGTGGAAGTCGTAGCCGTTGAGGCGGAAGTTGATCTGGTCGAAGGTGCCCATCGCGGGCCAGGCGTCCTTGTCGCCGAAGGCGATCGGGACCAGGCCGTCCTTCTTCATCTGCTTGCACAGGGCGACCAGCTGGTCCCAGGTGGTGGGGACCTGGTAGCCGTGCTGCTGGAAGACGCTCTTGCGGTAGAAGAGCGCCCACGGGTACGTGTACAGCGGCACGAAGTAGTACTTGCCGTCCTCGCCCTTGGACAGCTGCTTCATGGCGTCGGGGAAGTTGCCCCCGATCTTCTCCCACACGTCGTCGACCGGCGAGGCGAGCTTCTTGGCCGCGAAGAACTGCATGCGGTAGCCGGCGAACCAGTTGAACACGTCGTCCGGGGTGCCCTGGAGGTAGGAGTTGATCTGCTCCTGGAACGTGTTGTGGTCCTTGGTGTTCACGTCGACCGCGATGCCGGACTGCTTCTTGAAGGCCGCGTAGATCTCGGCGAAGGCCTTCTTCGGCACCGCGTCCGAGGCGTTGGAGCCGAGGGTGACGGTCTTCGGGTCGGCGGCCGTGCCGCTGGAGCCGCAGGCGGACAGCAGCGGCAGCCCGGCGCCGAGGACGGCCGCCCCGCCTATGCCGCGCAGCAGTGTGCGGCGGCTCGGGGAGGGGAGGGAGAGGCGTCCCGAGGGGGAGAGGTGATGCATGAACGGCTCCTGACGCGAGGTTCAGCCATGAGGGCGACTGAAAGCTGATCACAATCGACCAGAAATCAACTCGACCGAACACGAGGTGGCGCAATAACAGCCGCATGTCCGGTCATGCGTCAAGAGCCGTCACTTTCATTTGTCGAAACGTAATCGACACGCCTTGATCACGTTTTCTCTACATCCTTGATCATCAGGGGGGTATGTCCGGTCACTCGAAGGCCGCGAAGGCCTTCGAGAAGGCGGACGGGGACTGGAGGATCGAGCTGCACACGGCGTCGGCCGCGCCCTTCGCGCCGCCCGCGCACTGCCTGTCCCGGGTCGCCGACCACATCGACAGCCCGCCCAGCCCCTTCGACTTCGCGAAGGCGACGAGCTCGGTGGCGTCCTCGACCGTGAAGACCTCGGAGGCGACGTCGTTCACGCCGATCATCGGGGTGACGGCCACCGCCTTCCACGCGGCGCCCTCGCTCAGTCCGAGCACGCTCTTGACCTGGGCATGGGTGGCGGTGGCGGCCTGCACCGCATAGGCGCCCATGTCACCGCTGTACGCGGGACCGTAGTCCATCGCCATGACGTTGACAGTGGCGATGCTCACGTGGTTGGCCTTCGCGTCTGCGAGCAGACTCACACCGGCCTGGGTCAGCCCCTCCGGCATGACGGGCAGGGTGAACGACACGTCCAGGCCGGGGTGCCGCCGCTGGAGCTCGGCTATGGCCCGCGCGCGCCGGGTGTTCGCGGCGGCGTCCGGCAGCGCCCCGCCCTCCACGTCGAAGTCGACCTTGGTGAGCCGGTAGGCGTCGACCACCTTCCCGTAGGCGGCCGCCAGCGCGTCCGCCGAGGAGCAGGTCGTGGCCAGCTCGGAGCCGGACGCCCCGCCGAAGGAGACCCGCACGTCGCCGCCCCTGGCCCGCAATGCACCGATCTGCGCGGCCACGCCGTCGCTTCCGAGGTCGCTCACCCCGCCCCACTTGGGCGTGCAGCCCCCGCCGTCGGTCACGAAGGCGAGGGTGTAGTCCTTGACGCCCGTCGCGGCCAGGTGCCCCAGGAGATCGAAGGCCGGGTACAGGGAGGTGTCGACGTAGGGGGCGAAGCCGGCCGACGCGGAGGCGCCGGCGCCGGGGGTGCCGCTCGCGCTCGGGGAGGGCGAGGCGGGCGCGGTGGGGCCGGAGCCGGACGTGGGCGCGGACGTGGACGTGGGGGAGGGCGCGGTGGAGGCGGTGGGCGCGGTGGACCCCGTCGGCCGCCCGCTCGGCTCGGGGGTCGCCCCGCCGTCGGCCGCGCACCGGGCCCCGTCGACGAGACAGCCGACCGGATCGCCGGAGCCCTGGACCACGAACCCGACGGTGACGGACTCTCCGGCGGCGAGCCCGTCGGCGTCCCACTTCGGCGGCGTCACCGTGACATGCCGCCCGGCGACGCTCGACGTGCCGTTCCACAGCGAGCCGAGCTGCGCCCCGGCCGGCAGGTCGAACTCCAGCTTCCAGTCGGCCCTGGCCGCCCCGCCCTCGTTGGTCACCACGTACTGGGCGGTGTAGCCCGTGGACCAGTCGCTGGTCCTCGTGTAGGCGGCCCCGACCCCGGCCGCGTGCGCCGTGCCGGTGACCAGCGCGACCCCGCCGCCCACCACGGCCGCGGCGACCGCGCCCCCGATGACCTTGTTCCTGCCGCTGACCTTGCGCCGGTGCGTGCTCATGACGTGCCTGCCTTCACTGTTCACGGGGGATCCCGGAGGGGGTGGGGCAGCACGCTAGCGATCACGAAACGGACAAAAAGCCTGACCGGGACGGAGGGCGGGGATCTTAGGCCGCGCTTAAGGAGGGCATCGGGACCGGTTAAAGGTCGAGACCAATTCTGCCGTGCGGGAACGTCACCTGAGCGCCGGACGTCTGCGGCGGCGGACGGAACCCCGGTGGCCCCCGCGCACCGGTTCGCGGCCGTCCAGCTGTATCCAGATGCGGACCTCGGCTCCGCCCAGGACGGAGGAGCCCACGCGGACGTCGCCGCCGGTCGACTCGGCGAGACGGCGGACGATGTCCAGGCCCAGGCCCGTGGAACCGGCCGCGCCCGAGCCCCGGCCGCGGGCCATCGCCGTCGCGGGGTCGGGTATGCCGGGGCCCGCGTCCGAGACGAGGACGATGACCGCGTCGTCGCTGTTGTGGACGTCCACCGCGAACGCCGTGCCCTCCGGGGTGTGCCGGAAGACGTTGCCGAGCAGGGCGTCGAGGGCCGCGGCCAGCTCGGCGCGGGCCACCGGCACGCGCACCGGCCGGTCCACGCCCGCCGTGCGCACCTTGCGGCCCTCGTCCTCGGCGAGCGCCGACCAGAACGCCATCCGCTCGCGCACCACCTCCGCCACGTCGCACCCGGCGCCGGGGCCCGGGGCGGCCGTCTGCGGTTTCGCCTCCCGGGCGGTGCGGATGATCGTGTCGACCTCGCGCTCCAGCTGCGCGACCGCCGTGCGGGTCTGCTCGGCGGCCGGCGAGTCTCCGAGGGAGGCCGCGTTGAGCCGCAGGACGGTGAGAGGGGTGCGCAGACGGTGGGACAGGTCCGCCGCCAGCTCGCGCTCGTTGGCCAGCAGTTGCACCACCTGATCGGCCATCGAGTTGAACGCCACCGCCGCCAGGCGCAGTTCGTCGGGCCCCTCCTCCGGCACGCGCGCGCCCAGCTTGCCCTCCCCCAGCTCGTGCGCGCCCTCGACCAGCCGCCTGGCCGGCTGCACCATGCGCACGCCCAGCCGGTCGGCGACCGCGACCGAGCCCACGACCAGGGCGACGCCGACGGCCGCGAGCACCGCCCACGCCGTGCCGACGCCGTTGCTCATCTCGGACTCGGGGACGTACACCTCGATCACCACCGTCCCCAGGCTCAGCGCGACGGGCTGGAGCAGCGCGGACCCGCCCGGGACGTCCGTCGTGGAGGCCCGGCCGAGCTTGCGCACGGCCTCGACGTCCGCGGCCGCGGCGCGCCGCCGCCCGAGGTCGACGGCCGGGCGGCCGTCGCCCGCCGGCAGGTGCACCGCCATGCCGTCGTCGGAGCCGGCGGCGGCCACCACCCGCTCCAACTGGTCGCGGTCGGTGGTGATGGACAGGGCCGGCACCACGACCGCGGCCTCCCGCTCCGCGTTGGAGAACGCGCGGTCGCGGGCCATCTCCTTGACGACCAGGCCGAGCGGCACCGCGAAGGCGACCACGACCATGGCGGTGACCGCCAGGCACACCTTGACCAGAGCCCATCTCACAGCGCCGGCGCCCCTTCCCCCGGTGGCTCCAGCTTCACCCCGACGCCCCGCAGGGTGTGCAGATAGCGGGGGCTCGCCGCCGTCTCGCCCAGCTTCCGGCGCAGCCAGGACAGATGGACGTCGATCGTCTGGTCGTCGCCGTAGGACTGCTGCCACACCTCGGCGAGCAGTTCACGACGCGGGACGACGACACCGGGCCGGCCCGCGAGGAAGGCGAGCAGGTCGAACTCGCGGCGGGTGAGGTCGAGTCGCACACCGTCCAGCTCGGCCTGCCGGCGCAGGGGGTCGACGGCGAGGCCCCCGACGCGCAGCACGCTGGAGGGCGCGGGCTCCCCGGCCGCGGACCGGGCCCGGCGCAGCACGGCCGCCATCCTCGCCGACAGGTGCTCCACCGAGAACGGCTTGGTCAGATAGTCGTCCGCGCCCGCGTTCAGCAGCCGGACGATCTCCGCCTCGTCGTCGCGCGCGGTGGCGATGATGACCGGCACGTCCGTGATGCCGCGCAGCATCTTCAGGGCCTCCGAGCCGTCGAGGTCGGGCAGGCCGAGGTCCAGCACGACCACGTCGAAGCGGAAATGGGCGACCTCGCGCAGCGCCTCCAGCGCCGTGCCCACGCTGCGCACGGTGTGCGAGGCGTCGGTCAGCTGCCGGATGAGCGCCGAGCGCACGAACTGGTCGTCCTCGACCACGAGCACACTTGCCATGCGCCGCAACCTACGCCATGCCGCCGAGCCCCATCGGGGCCTGTGGACAACTCGACGCCTGTGGACGAACGGTGAGGCGCCGTCCCGGATCGGGGGCACATCCGTGCGACACGGGTGAGGCGGGTGGGGCAAGATGGCCCGCGATGCGCAGAGGACTCGTACACGTACTGGCCTGGTCGCTCGCCACCGGCGCGGCGGTCACGCTGTCGTGGTGGGGCGTGCACACGGTGATGGCAGGCACGGTCTACGACCCGCCTCGCGCCCTGCCGCTCACCGCGGCCGACGCGGGCGGCGGGGAGCGCGACGCCGACGCCTCCTCGACGCCTCGTCCCGCCCCGTCGGCGACCGCGTCCCCGCGCCCGGGCCGCACGACCGCCCCGCCGAGTCCCTCGAACACGGGGACGGCGGCCCCCTCCCCCACCTCCCCCGCGACGGCAGGGAACACCGGGAGCGCCGGGAGCTCCGTCAAGAGCTACGACACCGACGGCGGCCGGGCCGTCTTCGATCTCGGCCGGACCTCGGCGACCCTCGTCTCGGCGACCCCGGGCGCGGGCTGGTCGATGCAGGTGTGGAAGACGGAGTCGTGGATCCGCGTGGAGTTCGCCTCCGGCGCGGACCGGGTGTCGGTCTTCTGCACCTGGCACGACGGACCGCCCCGGGTGGAGATCGGCACGTACTGACGGCGGACCGGGCCAGGCCCTCAACACGGGCCGACGGCAGGGCGACCACGGGGCCGCGCGCACACCGGCCGTCGGCCCGCAACGGCCCGCAACGGAACGACGGCGGGACGACCGCGGGTTGACCGCGGGAGCGCGGGCCGGCGGCGGGCCGGCTGTCGGGGCGGGGGCGGGCCGGGGGCGCGTCGGCGGCCGGCCGGGTGGGCGTTCGCTAGCCGAACGCCGAGGGCGGGGGCGTCGGCGAGGCCACCGCCGTCGCGTCGGCGACCGCCGCCGCCCCGCCGGTGAAGTCGGTGAGCGCGCGGCCGTGTTCGAGCCGGCCGGGGTGCGGATCGGAGGCTGCCCGGCGGGTCAGCTCGGCGATCGGCAGCGGCAGGTCGCAGGCGACGAGCACCGCGTTGCCGAACCGGCGTCCGCGCAGGACGGTCGGATCGGCGACCAGCGCGAGTTCCCGGAAGCGGGCGGCCGCGGTGGCGATCTGGCCGCGCAGGTGGGCGAGCGGCGGGCCGTCGGCGACGTTGGCGGCGTAGAGCCCGCCGGGCTTCAGCGCCCTGCGGACCTCGTCGAGGAACTCGGTCGAGGTGAGATGGGCGGGCGTGCGGGCACCGCTGAACACGTCGGCGATGACCAGGTCGGCCCAGCCGTCCGGCGTCTTGGCGAGTCCCTCCCGGGCGTCGACGGACCGCACCCTGATCCTGGCGGTCGGGTCCAACGGCAGTTCACGGCGCACCAGTCGGACGAGGGCGCCGTCGCGTTCGACGACCTGCTGCGTGGAACGGGGGCGGGTGGCGGCGACGTAGCGCGCGAGCGTGAGGGCGCCGCCGCCGAGGTGCACGACCTGCAACGGCTTGCCGGGCGGGGAGGCGAGATCGATGACATGGCCCAGGCGTCGCTGGTACTCGAAGGAGAGGTGGGCGGGGTCGTCGAGGTCGACGTGCGACTGGGGGGCTCCGTCGATGAGCAGCGTCCAGGCCCGCGGCCGGTCCCGGTCGGGCACGAGCCGGGCGAGCCCGCCGTCGACGGTCTCGACGACGGTGGCGTCGGCGTCCCGCCCGCGCCGGGTGTTCCTGGACTTTGCCATGACGGCATTTTCGCAGGCCGTGACGGCGCCCCGCGCGCCCGGCCGGCGCGCTGCCCCGCACACGCGCGTGGGGACGATCGACGGCTCGCGTCTGCCGGACCCTCGACGGCTCGCGCACGTCGTCGATCGACGGCTCGTGCGCGCGGCGGGCGGCGGCCCGTGCGGGGCTGCTCGGCGGCCTCGGGGCACGCGGCAGCCGGGAGCCGTCACCGGCAGCTGTCGGCGGCCTCGATCAGCCGGGCCGCCTCGCCCAACGCCCGCCGCAGGACCGCCGGATCCGTGGCCAGGTCCGCCTCACCGGGCGGCACCAGCCAGTCCGAGCCCCGGGGCGGGGGCTCGGGGGCGAGTCTCAGCCCGCGGCCGTCGGTCCCGGTGCAGGTGCTGCCCGGCACGTCCCAGGCCGCCGCGGTTCCGGCCGGCACCACGAAGCCCAGGGTGTCGTCGCCGTCGTCGTGCAGGACGGGTCCCATCCCGTCCCCGGCCGACGACGCCCTTCGCAGGATGTCGACCGCCTCCAACCCCTGCCGGGTGGGCACCGTCACTAAGTCGCACGCCGCCGTCGACGACGTCCGAGGATCGTTGCTCTGGCTGGTCTCCATCCCGGCCTCCACCGCGCAGCCCGCCTGTAGTCCACAAGGTTCTCAACGGCGCACGGCGTCAAGGGCTACGGCGGAAGTCCGCCGCAAAGGATGGCAGTTCATGGCAGATCACGGATGAGATATCCGGTTTGTAACCAAACACCGCGTGACGACCCGATGACAGCAGGTACGTTCTTGCCCGCCGGGAACAAGGGTGCCACAAGGACACGTCACCCCTGCTCCGGCATGGTTCGACGGTTCGCACGAGAGGACCCGGCCATGGCGTCGTCAACGGTGACCCCACCTCGGCCCGACCGGCCACCACGGCCCAACCTCGCCTTCCGCCGGCTGCGCGGACAGCGCTCGCCGGCCGAGTTCGCCGCGCTCGTGCGGCGGGCCGCGCGCGAGATCGGCGAGCGGGTCAGCTGCGACGCGCGCTACATCGGGCGCGTCGAGGCCGGCGAGATCCGCTGCCCCAACTACGCGTACGAGCGGGTGTTCCTGCACATGTTCCCCGGCCGCACGCTCACCGACCTGGGCTTCGCACCCCGCTCCGCCGTCCGCGGCAGGGGGGCGCGCGGCGCCGGGGAAGCGCCTTGCGCGCACATCCCCGGGCCGGCGCGCACCACGAGTGACGCGCCGGACACGGATGAGACGAGCGGAGCACGCGAACCGTATGACACGCAGAACCCGTACGACACGCACCACGACCACGAGGAGAGCGACGTGCTGCGTCGCGCATTCATGACCGGCGGAGGCGCCACGATGGCTTTCGCCACCCTGGGCCCCTTCGGGTTCGCCCACGACGCGTCCACGCCGGCGCGTTCGGTGCGCCGCGCGGGGACGAGCGAGGCCGGCGCCCTCGAAGAAGCGGTCCGCAGGATCCGGCTGCTGGACGACCGGCACGGGGCCGACGGCCTCTACCGGCGGGCGGCCGCTCCGCTGCGCGCCGCCTACGCGCTGCTGGACGCCGGGACCACCCGGCAGACGACGGCCGACCGGCTGCACTCGGGCGCCGGGGAGCTCGCCATCTCCGTGGGGTGGCTCGCGCACGACTCGGGCCGCTTCGACGACGCCCGCTCCCACTACGCCGAAGCCCTGGCGACGGCGCGGATGACCGGGGACGAGGCGCTGGAGGCGCACGCCTTCTGCAACACCGCGTTCCTCGCCCGGGACGCCGGCCGCCCCCGCGAGGCCGTGCGCGCCGCGCAGGCCGCCCAGCGGGTCGCCCGCCCGCTGGGCTCGGCCCGCCTGATGTCGCTGCTCGCGCTGCGCGAGGCGGGCGGCTGGGCCGGGCTCGCCGACCGGGCCGGCTGTGAGCAGGCCCTGGTGCGCGCGCAGGCCCTCTACGACCGGGGCGCCTGCGACGACGACCCGGAGTGGATGAGCTTCTACGGCGAGGCCGAGCTGGAGGGGCTCACGGCGCAGTGCTGGTCCACGCTGGGCGAGTGGCCGCGCGCGGCCCGGCACGCCGAACGGGCGGCGGACCTTCAGGACCCGCACTTCACCCGCAACATCGCCCTCTACACGGCCGAGTTCGCGGACGACCTCGCGCGCGGGGGCCGGCCCGACGAGGCCGCGGTCGCCGGGATGCGGGTCCTGGACCTGCTGGACCAGGTCCAGTCGTCCCGGATCCAGACCATGCTGGCCGGAACGGCGCGGGTGCTGCTGCCGCACCGGCGGGCCGGGGGCGTCTCGGCGTTCCTGGAACGGCACGCCTCGACCCCGCGCGTGCCCTGAGAGCCGCCCGGTGGCGGCGGACGGCGGCCCGGGGACGGCGCGAACGGCGGCGCGGGCGGCAGCGGGACGGTTCGCGCGCGAGCGGCGCGGGCGCGCCCTAGGTCAGGTGGCCGAGGTCGTTCCAGCTCTCGATCGCCGGTTCGCCGTACGCCCAGCCCAGCACCGACAGCGACGTCGGGTGGAGACGGATCCGCGCGGCGAAGTCCAGCGGCAGACCCAGCCAGCGCGCCCCGATGGAACGGAGGATGTGACCATGGGCGAAGACCAGGACGTCCCGGTCCGCCGAGCGGGCCCAGGCGACGACCTCGTCCGCGCGGGCCGTCACCTCGGCGAGGGTCTCCCCCTCGGGCACGCCGTCGCGCCAGATGAGCCAGCCGGGCCTGACCGCCTGGATCTCGGCGGGGGTCATGCCCTCGTAGGCGCCGTAGTGCCACTCCATGAGGGTGTCCCAGGTCGTGGCGCGCTCGCCGAAGCCGGCGAGCGCGCAGGTCTCCCGCGCGCGCACCAGGGGGCTGGTGCGTATCTCCACGCCCGCGAGGCCCTCGTGGGGCGCCCGGTGCAGCCGTTCGCCCAGCAGTTTCGCGCCCCTGCGCCCCTCCTCCAGGAGGGGGACGTCGGTCCTGCCGGTGTGCTTTCCGGACAGCGACCACTCCGTCTGTCCGTGCCGGGCCAGCAGGATGCGCGGTGCCATGGGGGACCTTTCCGGGAGTGCCCCGACGGGAACCAGGGCGGTGATCAGGGGCGGATCCCCTCCATCATCGCTCACCTCGAACAGGGGCAACCCGGTGGGCGATCTCAGCGTCTTTGAGATCCGGGGCGCTCATCGCCGGCTTGTGCGCACGCCGTAAAGTGGCCTGTCCCGCGCCACCGGCGCCGCAGCGACCACACAGACGAGAAGGGGGAGGCGATCGGATGCCGCAGACCGAGACACCAGGCACCGAGGCGGCCCCGCGGACACGGCTGCGCTGGTGGACCGAGCTGCCCCTGATCCTGCTGGTGTACGCCTGCTACTCGGCGGGCCGGCTGCTGGCGCGGGGCGACGTGAGCACCGCCGTCGACCACGGCCTGGCGATCCTGCGCGTCGAGAAGTTCCTCCACATCAACGCCGAGCACCCGCTGAACAGGCTGTTCAGGACCGAGGCGTGGATAGGCGTGCCGGCCGACTTCTGGTATGCCTCGCTGCACTACCTGGTCACGCCGGTGATCCTTGTCTGGCTGTTCCGCTCCCGGACCCTGCACTACCGGGCGGCCCGCACCTGGCTGCTGACGTCCACCTTCATGGGCCTCATCGGCTTCACCCTGATGCCCACCTGCCCGCCCCGGCTGCTGTCGGCGAGCCACGGCTTCGTGGACACGATGGCCCAGTACAGCTCGTACGGCTGGTGGGGCGGCGAGGCGAGCGCGCCGCGCGGCATGGGCGGGATGACCAACCAGTACGCGGCCATGCCGAGCCTGCACGTGGGCTGGGCGCTGTGGTGCGGCGTGATGCTGTGGCGCCACGGCGGCACGCGCACGGCGAAGACGGCCGGCGTCGTCTACCCGCTGGTGACGACGCTCGTGGTGATGGGCACCGCCAACCACTACTTCCTCGACGCGGTAGCGGGCGCGGCCGTGATGGGCGTCGCGCTGCTGCTGACCCCGCTGGTGATGCGCGGCGCGGACCGCGCCCGGGCGTGGTTCACGGCCCGGGTCCCGATGGTCCCGGCAGCCTCCACGGGCACATCGGCCTCGATTGTCAGTGACGGATGCCAGACTTCCACGGGTGAGCGAATTCCACGGCAGCGCGAGTCACGGTCCCGGCCGGGAGCCGAACCCGAAGCCTCTCCCTCGGACGCGGGGGACGGCGCTCCGGCAGCGGCTCGCTGAGCTGCGCGGTCCCGACGTACCGGCCAAGGCGCTGGACGCGCGGGCCCTCGCGGCGCTCGCCGCGAACCCCGGCTGCAAGCGGCGCGCGATCCTCGACGGCGCCGGGGTCGACAAGGCGGCGCTGGCCGGCGCGCTGGGGTCCCCGTCGGCCTTCGGCCAGTCGCAGTTCGCCCTGACGCGCGGCAACGCCTTCGAGGCGAAGGTGAAGGCGGACGGCGGCGCCGAGCTGCTGCGGCTGGTGCACGAACGGCTGGACCCGGCGGCGCCGCCGCCCGTCGACGCGTCCGTGCCCGACCTGGCGGCCGCCGGCCCCGAGGGCCGCACCGCGCGCACCGCGCTGGCCCTGCGCGAGGCCACCGCGGCGACCGGCGGCTGGACGCTCCTGGACCACCCCATGCTCGCGCTCGACGTCGCGGGCTCCACCGCCTTCCTGGAGCCGGACGCGGTGGTGGTGCACCCGGACGGCAGCTGGACGGTCGTGGAGATCAAGTCCTTCCCGATGCTGGACGGCGCGGCGGACCCGGCCAAGGTCGGCGCCGCCGCCCGCCAGGCCGCCGTCTACGTGCTGGCCCTGGAGGAGGTCGCCGCCCGCCTCGACCCGGCCCCGCGCGTGCGCCACCGCGTGCTGCTGGTCTGCCCCAAGGACTTCTCCAACCTGCCTACGGCCTCCGCCGTCGACGTGCGCAAGCAGCGCGCGGTCACCCGTCGCCAGCTGGCCCGTCTCACCCGGATCCAGGACATCGCCGACGCCCTCCCCGAGGGCGTCTGCTTCTCCCCCGAGCTGCCGTCCGAGCAGCTGACCGCGGCCGTCGAGTCGGTCGCGGCGACCTACGCGCCCGAGTGCCTGGCCGCCTGCGAGCTGGCCTTCCACTGCCGTGACCGCTCCCGCGCGGCCGGCGCGGTCACGTCCCTGGGCCGGTCGGTGCGCGCCGAACTGGGCTCGCTGACGACCGTCGACGAGGTCCTGGCGGCGGCCCGCGGCGAGATCGGCGACCCGCGGGACCCGGCGGTGGCCGCGCTGCGCCGAGCGGCCGGGCTGCGGGCCGACGCGCTGGAGTCGGCCGTCCCGCACGCCAGGACGGCGGACGCGCCGTGGCACGGACGGACGCCGGCCGCCGGGGCGGTGCCCTCGTGTCGCTGATCGCCACCCTCGCCCGGCTCGAGGCCGTCGCCACCGGCCGCGCACAGCCCATCGCCACCGTCCGTCACCGCCGGCTGTCCGAGCGGCCGCTCGTCTTCGTGCCGCTGACCACCGCCGGTGAGGCCGGCGCCCCCCTCGGCGCGCTCGTCGGCACCGACCGGGACGCACCGCGCCTGCTGGTCGTGCCGCAGCCGCGCGACCGCGACCTGCGCTTCGCGTTCCTCGCGGAGCTGGCCGACATCGTGCTGCCCTACATCGACTCCCACGCCGACGCCGTGGAGGCCGCGGAGCGCAACGAGACCGACCCGGAGACCGGCAAGCGCGTCAAGGTCGAGGTCGAACTGTGCGCCGACGCGCCCCAGCTGATCGTGCCCAGCCGCGCGGGCGTCGACTACGTGCGTCTCCTGGGCCGCTCCATGCGCTTTCGGCGCACGGCTGAGCAGGACCCGCAGACGCCGTACCCCGCGCCCCCGCGCGTGCCGCTGCTGGGGCGGTGGCTGACCCACTTCGGGGAGCGGTCCCGGGTGCCCGGCTCCTCCCTGCTCCAGGCCGTGACGGAGCTGCTGGGCCGGCACTGGGCCACGGGGCAGTCCGGTCTGGAGGACCAGCACCTGGGGGCGCTGCTCGCCTGGATCGACCCCCCGCAGGGCGGGTCGGGCGCGCAGGCGGCGCTGCGGGCGGAGCTCGCGCGGGACGCGGACGGTCAGCTGCTGTGCCCGCCGGCCGGTCCGGCGACCGACCCGGCGTTCGACAACAAGCTGCTCGCGCCGGCCATCGAGCGCTACGACCGCGCGCGCACCGCCCTGGCGGCCGCGGAGGACGGACTGGAGGCCGACGACCGGCTGGGCGCGCTCGCCGCCGCGGAGGGGGAGATCCGCGCCCTGGTGAGCAGCCGGATGCTGCCCACGTGGGACGCGGTGTGGCACGGCCTGGATCTGCTGCGGTCGCTGCCGGAGGGCGCGCACGTCGAGGAACGGTGGACGCGCGACCGCTGGTCGTTCACCGGCCACCGCGACCGGGTCGTCGCCGGGGAGCCCCCGCAGCCGCGCCGGGACGACGCGGTCACCGCCGCGAACAAGCTCGCCACGCGCGAGCGCGAACAGGCGCGCCTGGAGGCCCAGGAGGCGCTCGACGACCCGCTGGTGATGGCGGCGCGGCGGCTGGCCGGAGAGGCGTTCGCGGGCGAGGTCGTCGACGTCGTCATGGCGTACGGCGAGGGGAAGAGGCCGAGCCCGCGCCCGCTGGTCACCGTCCGCACCGAGGACCTGCCGCATCTCGCGGAGCGCGCGAAGGTGTACCGCTCGCACGGCGGGAAGCCCCAGGCGGCGGAGTTCGTCCGGTGGGACGACCCCGACGACGCACACGGCACGGGCGACGCAGGGCTCGCGGACGGCGAAGGCGTCGCGGACGGCGCGGGCCGCGAGGACGCGGGACGCATCGCGACCGGCGCGACCGGCACGGGTCTGCTGGTGCTGCGGATCGTCGACAAGATGGGCCGCGGCAAGGAGCCGGAGGCGGGGTCCGTGCCGGAGAAGGGCGACCGGCTCTGCTTCACGCTCTTCGAGCACGAACAGCGCGGCGGAGCCAAGCTGCCCGACCCGGAGGACACGCCGTGGACGCACGGCGGGCCGCCCGGCGAGCAGCCGCCCGAGGCCCCCGACTCCGTCACCCAGGAGGACCTTCTGTGACCACCGAGGCCGCCTTCGACCCCGGTACCGCCGCGACCCGTGCCACCGACGCGATCCTGCGCGACACGCTGCACGGCACCGCGCGCGGGGTGGTCGTCGACTCCCCGCCGGGCGCCGGCAAGTCCACGCTCGTCGTCCGCGCCGCGCTCGAACTCGCCGGTGCGGGGCGCTCGCTGATGGTGGTCGCCCAGACCAACGCCCAGGTGGACGACCTGGTCCAGCGGCTGGCGCAGAAGGACCCCGAGCTGCCCGTCGGCCGGCTGCACAGCAGCGACTCCGACCCGTACGACAAGGCGCTGGAACGGCTGCCCAACGTGCGCAAGTCGGCGAAGGCGGCGGAGCTGGCCGGGCTGCCGGTCGTCGTGTCCACGGCCGCCAAGTGGGCGCACGTGAAGGTGGACGAGCCCTGGCGGCACGCCATCGTGGACGAGGCGTACCAGATGCGGTCGGACGGCCTGCTCGCGGTGGCCGGGCTGTTCGAGCGGGCGCTGTTCGTGGGCGACCCGGGACAGCTGGACCCCTTCTCGATCGTGGGCGGCGAGCAGTGGGCGGGCCTGTCCTACGACCCGTCGGCCTCGGCGGTGTCGACCCTGCTCGCCCACAACCCGCAGCTGCCGCAGCACCGCCTGCCGGTGTCCTGGCGGCTCCCGGCCTCCGCCGCGCCCCTGGTCTCCGACGCCTTCTACCCGTACACCCCGTTCCGCAGCGGCACGGGCCACGGGGACCGCGCGCTCTCCTTCGGCGTCCCGTCGGACGGCTCGGGCGTCGACCGGGTGATCGACGAGGCGGCGGGGTCGGGCTGGGGCCTGCTGGAGCTGCCCGCCCGGCACACCCCGCGCACCGACCCCGAGGCCGTGCGGGCCCTCGCCACGGTCGTGCGGCGCCTCCTGGACCGGGGCGGCGCGGCCCGCTCGGAGGGCTCCCCCGACCCGACGCCGCTGACCGCCGGCCGGGTGGCCGTGGGCACGGCGCACCGCGACCAGGCGGCCGCGGTGCGCGCGGCGCTGACCGAGCTGGGCGTGACGGACGTGACCGTGGACACGGCGAACCGGCTCCAGGGCATGGAGTTCGACGTCACGGTGATCCTGCACCCGCTCTCCGGCCGCCCGGACGCCACGGCCTTCCACCTGGAGACGGGCCGCCTGTGCGTCCTGGCCTCCCGCCACCGGCACGCGTGCGTGGTGGTGTGCCGGGCAGGGGTGGGCGACCTGCTGGACGCGTACCCGTCGACGGAACCCGTCCAGCTCGGGACGCTGGTGAAGTTCCCGGACGGCTGGGAGGCCAACCACGCCGTCCTGGCCCACCTCGCGGAACACCGCGTCCCATGGACGCCG
The DNA here is from genome assembly GCF_024539675.1 of Streptomyces hilarionis. Classification (GTDB taxonomy): domain Bacteria; phylum Actinomycetota; class Actinomycetes; order Streptomycetales; family Streptomycetaceae; genus Streptomyces; species Streptomyces hilarionis. The sequence continues at coordinate 17,254 of NZ_JAHHIT010000093.1, forward strand.
TGAGTCCGGTCGTCGTGGGGCGGGCGCCGTGAGCGCGCCGTCATGAGCCGGGCGGGCACGGGGAACAGCCGGGAACATCGGGGGGCGTTCGCGGCTTGAGAGTCCGGGGCCGAATGGCTCCCGGGTCACCGGGGGACAATGGAAGGTGGTCCACTCCACCGGCGCCGTCTTCCCGGTGGCGCCGTCCGAACCGTACGAGGAGGCCGAGACATGGCGGAGCCCACGCCGCGTCGGAACGAACCGCGGCTACGCCCCGCGCCCCTGCTCTTCGAGCCCGCCGAGGCGACCGGCGACCCGGAGCACTTCTTCGACCTGGAGTCGATAGACGATCCGGGGGCGCTGCTGGCGCGGGCGACGGAGCTGACGCTCGCGTTCCGGGCGGCGGCCGACCGGGCGGTGGAGTTCCAGGCCATGGCGGCCGCCCAGCTCGCCGATCCGCGCCGCTTCGACCGGCTGACGGCGGCGGACATCGCCGAGCGGGCCGAGTGGACCGAGGACTACGCGAAGAAGATGGTCGAGTTCGGCCGCGACCTGCTGCGCGGCGACTCCGAGGGCCGGGGCCCGGCCGACCCGCTCTGACCGCCGCCCCTCCCGGCACCGCCCCTTGGCATATGCCGGGCGGGCAAGATACCCCTCCTCGTCGCCCGGTGTCCCGTTTTCCGGAAACTCTGTGAAATCACCCGTTCACTCCGGGTAGACCTGGCGGCATGAGCAGCGCATACGACGAACCTCTCGGCGTCACCCCGGACGGCGCGGCCTGGCTGGCGTCCGCCGGAACGTATCCGCGCAGCACGCTCGCCCTCTGGGAGGAGCGTCCGCAGGCCCCGGTGGTCCTGCCGTGCGGTGCGGTCTTCGACATCGTGAGCGCGCCCGCCCTGTTCGGCAGGCTGATGCTCGACCGGCTGTGGAGCGAGGGGCCGGGCTCGGGCCCGGTGGCCGCGTTCCGCGGCCGCACGCTGCTGTTCGCCGCGCCGGGCACCGCCCAGCGGCTGCCGTCGCTGCTGGAGTGGGAGGAGTGGGGCGCCCTCGGCCGCCGCGAGGGCCGCACCGCGACCGTGCCGCCGCTGCTGTGCCACGGCACCGGCGACGCGGTGACCGTGCCCGCGCTCACCCCCTCCGACGCCGGGTGCGCGACCCGCTGGATGGTGGCCCCCGACACCCGTCACCCCTGGCTGCCGGGCCCCGAGATCCTGCTGTGGGCGGCGGTCCGGGCGGCCCGCTCGGCGGTGCGCATATCGATTTCTCCTCCCCCCGACCAGGATGCTAAGGTCTACGACGTCAGCAGGCGCCGCTAGCTCAGTTGGTTAGAGCAGCTGACTCTTAATCAGCGGGTCCGGGGTTCGAGTCCCTGGCGGCGCACAGACGGCAGAGGCCCCTCGCGGAAGCGAGGGGCCTTTCGCGTGTCCGGCGCGCGGGCGCTCTCAGAGGTTCGCCCCCGGTGTGATCCTCACCGTCCACTCGCCCGACGCGGTACGCCCTTCCACGTCCACGCGGACGCCGCTCCCGGGAACGGTGAAGCTCTCGCCGAGGCCGACCGGGGCGTCCGCGAGGGGCGGGTAGACGGAGTTCTCCCAGCAGGCCTCGGTGTGCGGGTGGGCGTCGAGCACCTCCACGGGACCGCGGCCGGAGCGGGCGCCGCTGCTCACGCGGTAGACGAGGATGCCGGAGCGGCAGGCCGCGCGGTCGTTGCCCAGCGGACCGCGCGCCTCGAACGCGAGCGCGCTGTCGGGGCCGGTGCGCACCACGGCGAGCTTGGCGCCGCCGCCGAGCCCGAAGGCCGGCGGGCCGGAGGCGCGGGCGACCGGCACCCCGGGGCCGGCGGCGAGCGGCTCCAGGGTCAGCCGCGTCGGCCCCGCGCCCCGAACGCACACCACCTGGCGGTCGTCCAGCCAGCCCAGCTTCCACTTGTGCCAGGCGAACAGATCGGGGGCGAGGCCGAACTGGCTGCCCATCAGGTCCCAGTCGCCGACGTAGGTGTCCCAGTCCCCCTTGCCGTCGGCGGGACGGTGGTAGAGGTCGGGCAGGTCGAAGACGTGCCCGGTCTCGTGGGCGAGGACGAGCCGGTCCGGGGGGTGCTTCTCGAAGACGGTGACCACGCGGGGGATGTCCGTGCCGTCGGCGTGCAACGGCGTCTGCAGGTTGACGACCTTCGTGGCGTCCGAGTCGACGCCCGGCGCGTCCGGGTCGGCCACGAAGTAGACGAGGTCGTAGCGGGAGAAGTCGACGTGCGGGTCGGCCGCGGCCAGCGCGTCGTGCAGGTAGGCGGCCCGGCCGGCCGGACTCCAGTCGCGCTGTATGGCGTACGCGGTGGACGGCTTCGGCATGTGGATCCACCGCTTGAGCGGGTGCGCGCGCAGGGTGAACCGGCCGTAGGACGCCTGCCGGAAGAAGCGGCTGGTGGCGGGGAAGTGGTCGGCGGCCAGTTCGGCGGGGGTCGCCATGGGGGTCCAGTCGGGGAAGGACAGGAAGACCATGACCGCGTCCAGGGCGCGCGTCGGGCGGGGGTAGGCGGCGTTCCAGGTGTCCAGACCCTCCGAGTGGTGGGCGTCGGTGCGGGCCAGGGCGCAGGGCGCGGCGGAGTAGGGCCCGGCGACCGAGGGGCCGCCGATCAGGGAGGTCGCCGCGAGCGCCGAGAGGGTGGTGAACACCGCGGCCGTACTGCGCAGTCGGGGGTAGGGGAACAGTCGCACGGGTCGCGGCAGACGCGGCACAGAGACCTCCGGGGGCGGTTCACGGGACACCGCCACCCAGCCTGTGTGAATTTGTCGTACTACGCCCTGTTTGTCTGCCCCAGACGAGTGAGGCGACGGGAATCGGGCATCACCTCGACACCCCCGGAATTCTCACGGAACGTCACAAGCGGTCGTCCACCCTCAGAACGGGGCCAGGTGCGGGCAGAAACGATCTGTCAGAAGGGTGGGTTGTTCCGGGACACTGGGCAGTGGCTGCGCGGGTCCGGGGGCAGCATCTATGATCGGCAGACTTTCCTGCACGGACAGCGATCGAGTGCACTGCGGGAGCGAGCGGTGAGCGGAACGTCCGAAGGGCCGACGCCCGCGGCAGACCTCGACCGGTCAGCCGTCACAGAGAGTGACATCGAGAGTACGGAAAGCGGGTCGCCGGGCCACCAGCCGCCGGTCTACCGCTCCGTCTTCGGCACGGCGCCCCTCGCCATGGCCGTCGTCGACGCCGAGGGCCGCGTCGTCGACGCCAACGACGCGCTCGGCACGCTCCTGGGCGGCGGCAGCGCCGCCCTGGTCGGTCGGGTCGCCTCCGACCTGCTGGACCTGGCCTCCGACACCCGGACCTGGCACGCCTACCGGGAGGTGCTGCGCGGCCGGCGGGCGAAACTGCGCTGCACCCGGCGGCTGAAGCAGCCCGACGGCCGCTCCCTGTGGACGCAGATCACGGTCTCCCCGCTCGACGGCGACGAGAGCGGCGTGCTGCTGTCCGTCACCGACGTCAGCGCCCACCGCGATCTCCAGGCCAGGCTGCGTCACCTCCAGATGCACGACCCGGTGACCCGGCTGCCCAACCGCACCCTGTTCTTCGAGCGGGTGTCGGCCGCGCTGGAGGCGGAGGCCTACGAGCAGAGCGGAACCGGCCGCATCGGCCTGTGCTACCTGGACCTGGACGGGTTCAAGGCCGTCAACGACACCCTCGGCCACCGCGTCGGCGACCGGCTGCTGACCGCCGTCGCCCAGCGGCTCACGGAGTGCGCCACCGCGGCCGGGCAGACCCGGCCGAGCGTGCCCCTGGTGGCCCGGCTGGGCGGCGACGAGTTCGCCCTGCTCGTCGAGCACTCCACCGGCACCGACCAGCTCGCCGACCTGGCCGAGTGCGTGCTCAAGGCGCTCCAGGCGCCCTTCGACCTGGCCGGCCACCGGCTGAACGTCTCCGCGTCGATCGGGGTCGTGGAGCGGCACGCCGCCGGCACCACCGCCACCGGACTGATGCAGGCCGCCGACACGACGCTGTACTGGGCGAAGGTGGACGGCAAGGACCGCTGGACGCTGTTCGACCCCGAGCGCAACGCCCATCTGATGACCCGCCAGGCCCTGTCCTCCACGCTGCGGCCCGCCATCGAGCGCGGCGAGTTCCGCCTCGACTACCAGCCGCTGGTCGGCATGTCCGACGGCCGGCTGCGCGGAGTGGAGGCCCTGGTGCGCTGGGACCACCCCCGGTTCGGGCTGCTGTCGCCGAATCGGTTCGTCGCGCTGGCCGAGGAGGACGGCTCGATCGTCCCGCTCGGACGATGGGTTCTGGCCACCGCCTGCCGCCAGGCCCGGCAGTGGCAGCTGGACAACCCCGACGAGGCGCCGCTGTTCGTCAGCGTCAACGTGGCGGTCCGCCAGGTGTGGGACTCCGACCTGGTGGCGGACGTGGCGAAGATCCTCGCCGAGACCGGACTGCCCCCGCGGCTGCTGCAACTGGAGCTGACCGAGTCCGCGGTGATGGGCTCGGCGGGACGGCCGTTGCAGGCGTTGCAGGCGCTCAGCGAGATGGGCGTGGGGATCGCCATCGACGACTTCGGCACCGGCTACTCCAATCTCGCCTACCTGAGCCGGCTGCCGGTGTCGGTGCTGAAACTGGACGGGTCCTTCGTGCGCGGCTTCCAGTACGAGAGCGACAAGGAGGGAGCCGCCCCGCCGAACCCGGCCGACCAGGTCGTCGTCGAGGCGATGATCGACCTCGCGCACCGGCTGGGGCTGACCGTCACCGCCGAGTGCGTGGAGACGTCCGCGCAGGCGACCCGGCTGCGCAGCATCGGCTGCGACACCGGGCAGGGCTGGCTGTACTCCCGCCCGGTGCCGCCGGACCGCATCTCCGAACTGCTGGGGGCGGACGCCGGCGCCGAGCCCGCGGACGGCCCCGGAACGCAGTCCTACGCCGTCGGCAACCCGTAGGCGTCGGCGACCAGTTCGTAGGAGCGCAGGCGCAGCTCGCCGCGGTGGGCGTGGCTGGTGAGCATCAGCTCGTCGGCTCCGGTGCGCTTGTGCAGGTCGTCGAGGCCGGTACGGACCTCGTCGGCGGTGCCGTGGACGATGTTCGCGGTCCAGGAGTCGATGAACTCCCGCTCCATCGGGCCCAGTTCGATTCCCTCCGCCTCCTCCGGGGAGGGGAAGAGGCCGGGGCGGCCGGTGCGCAGCCGGAGCATGTTGACGCCGGTGGCCAGGACCTGGCGGCGGGCCTCGCGCTCGTCGTCGGCGGCGAGCACGGAGACGCCGATCAGGGCGTAGGGCTCGGCCAGCACCTCGGACGGGCGGAAGGACTCCCGGTACAGGTCGAGGGCCGGGACCGTGTTCTGCGCGGAGAAGTGGTGCGCGAAGGCGAAGGGCAGTCCGAGCAGTCCGGCCAGCCGGGCGCTGAAGCCGGAGGAGCCGAGCAGCCAGACCGGCGGCCGGTGCGAGGACTGCACGCCTCCCGGGGAGGTCCCCTGCACCGGGCCCGGGATGGCGTGGATCCGGCGGTAGCGGTGGCCGTCGGGGAAGTCGTCGTCCAGGAAACGGGTGAGCTCGGCGAGCTGCTCGGGGAAGTCGTCGGCGCCCTCGTTCAGAGTGGCGGACCGGCGCAGGGCGGCGGCCGTCGCGCCGTCGGTGCCCGGGGCGCGGCCGAGTCCCAGGTCGATGCGGTGCGGGGCCAGCGCCTCCAGGGTGCCGAACTGCTCGGCGATGACCAGGGGCGCGTGGTTGGGCAGCATGACGCCGCCGGAGCCGAGCCGGATGCGCTCGGTGTGCGCGGCGAGGTGGGCCAGGATCACCGCGGGCGAGGAGGACGCGACGCCCGGCATGGAGTGGTGCTCGGCGACCCAGTAGCGGTGGAAGCCGCGCGACTCGGTGAACTTCGCGAGCTCGACGCTGGTGCGCAGCGCGTCGGTGGCGGTGCGGCCGGAGCCTACCGTGACCAGGTCGAGCACGGACAGGGGGACGGGGGCGCTCCCGCGAGCCGCTCCCCGGATCTCGTCCGCGGCCACGGCGCCGGCGGCCTCGGGCCCGGTGCCCGCCGTACCGGTCCCCGTCAGCGCGGTCGCCGCCCCGTCGGCCGCGGCCGCTCCGGGCGTCGCCTCGTCCGCCGCCGTCTCGTCCGCCGCCACGGGGGTCCTCCTGTCGTCGAGCGTGTGTCCGTCCTCGTCGCACCAACAGGAGGCTGTCCCCGCTTATTCCCGGCGGCCGGGCGCTCAGGCCTGGACGATCGGCTCCCGGACGAACAGGGCGCCGAGCCCCGGGGCGTGCACGCGCCGGTCCGTCAGGCGCAGCCCCTCCCAGACCGTGACCTGGTTGGCGGTCAGGACCGGCTTGCCGAGCTCCTTCTCCAGCGCGGGCAGAAAGGCGGCCGTGTGCAGGGCGGTGCTGGGCAGCAGGACCGCCTGCGCGTCGGGGGTGTCGGCCGCCCGGGCGAGGGCGAGCACCTCCGCCTCGCCCCATGCGCCGGCCTCGGCCGCGCCGACGGCCTCGCCGCCGCGCACGCCCGCCACCTCCAGCCCGCCCGCCCGCAGGAAGTCGGCGAACAGCGCGGCCACGTCCTGCGGGTAGACCGCGGCGACGGCGACCCGGGCGGCGCCGACCTCGCGGGCCGCGTGCACGAAGGCGAAGGAGGTGGAGGAGGCGGGCATCCCGGCGGTCGTGGCCAGGGTGCGCACCTGCTCCTGGGCGCCGTCCCAGCCGTGCACGAAGCCGCCGCTCGTGCAGGCCCACACGACCGCCTCCGCGCCGGCGAGCCGCAGCTGCTCGACGCCCTTGGCGAGCCGCTCGGGCGCGCCCAGCCGCCTCAGCGCGTCGACCCGGTGCGCGTCCTCGCCGACGTCCGTGTGGACCAGGTCCACCCGGATGTCGCTGCCCAGGAGCTGCTCGATGCGGGGGTAGTCGTCCTCGGCCGAGTGGCCCGGGTAGAGGAAACCGAGTGCGGTCATGTCCAGCCTTCCTGGTGCTGCTCTTCTTCCGGCGGTACCGGGGCTCCCGCGGTACGGAGCGTCGCCGCAGCGCACGGGTGTCCGGCGGTTCGGGTGGGCCGCACGCGCGCCGGGACTCCCCGCAACGCCTGTACGGTCCCACCGCCCGGGTACCCAGTCGGCGCAACGCCGCCCACACGGTCACCTGGTTGGCCGAAATGTGGGGTATGCGCGCTTCCGGCTCCGCGTGGGGTCCCTGCCCGGCCGGCGGGCGGAGAGGGCGGATCCGGGCGCAACGCGACGGCCGGGCAGCCGTGTTGACGGCCGCGGGTTCGGGTGCGAACGTGGTCGATCCGCGCACGTCGGACACGTGGGCCACGGACGAGGGGGGCACCGGATGGGCGACGCCCCGGCGGCTCTTCCCACGCTCGTCGTCCTCGACGCCGATCCCCTCCCCCGGCTGGGGCGGCTCACCGGACGGGTCCGGGTGCTGCACGCCGACGAGGCCACGCTCGCGGACCGGCTCCCGGCCGCGGACGTGCTGCTGGTCTGGGACTTCACCTCGCACGCGGTGCGCGCCGCCTGGCCGGGCGAGGGACCCCGGCCGCGCTGGGTGCACACCGCCAGCGCGGGCGTGGACCATGTGCTGTGCCCGGAACTCGTCGCGTCCGACACGGTGGTGACGAACGCGCGCGGCATCTTCGACGAGCCGATCGCCGAGTACGTCGCCGCGCTGGTCCTGGCGATGGCCAAGGACCTGCCGCGCACCTGGGAGCTCCAGCGGCAGGGCCGATGGCTGCACCGGGAGAGCCGGCGGGTCGCGGGCGGCCGCGCCGTGATCGTGGGGTCCGGGCCGATCGGGCGGGCGATCGCCCGCACCCTGAAGGCGCTCGGGCTGACCACGGCGGTCGTCGGCCGGGTCCCGCGCACCGGCGTCCACGGCCCCGAGGACCTGGACCGGCTCCTCGCCCGCGCCGACTGGGTGATCGCGGCCGCCCCGCTGACCGAGCAGACGCGCGGCATGTTCGACACCCGGCGGTTCGGCGTGATGCAGCCCTCGGCCCGCTTCGTCAACGTCGGCCGCGGACAGTTGGTCGTCGAGGACGCGCTGGTGCGGGCGTTGGAGCGGCGCTGGATCGCGGGCGCCGCGCTGGACGTCGTCACCGATGAGCCGCTCGCCCCCGACAGCCCGCTGTGGCGGGTTCCGGGGCTGCTGATCTCGCCCCACATGAGCGGCGACACCATCGGGTCGTACGACGAACTCGGCGCGCAGTTCGTGGAGTTGTTCGAGCGGTGGGCAGCGGGCCGGCCGCTGAAGAACGTGGTCGACAAGCAGCGCGGCTACGTGCCCGGACACTGACCGCCCCCGCCCCGGACGGTAGGGCCGGTGGCCGCGGGCGGGGTCAGGCGGTGGCCGGAGCGGGTCAGGCGGTGGCCGGAGCGGTCCGGGCCAGCTCCTCCTGCCAGACCGGGCTCGCGAAGTAGTGGTTGTCGTAGCGCTCGGAGCTCGCCCGGATCTCCTCGACGTCCGCCTCGCCCCGGTACACCCGCTCCAGGAGCCGGTAGTAGTCGAAGCGGTGCAGACCGGGGGTGAACAGGACGAGCAGCTCGGCGGTGCTGTCGACGGCCGGCGCGAACGCGTGCGGGACGGTCGGCGGGACGGTCAGGAAGTCGCCCTTGCCCAGGGTGCGCACCTCGTCGCCGACCAGGAAGCGCATCGCGCCGTCGAGGACGAGGAAGACCTCGGTCGCCTTCGTGTGGAAGTGCGCGGGGGCGCCGGGCGAACCCTTGGCGAAGGTCGCCTTGTTGGCCGTGAGGGCCCCGTCGGTGGCGCCCGCGTCGGCGAGCAGGGTGATCAGGCTGAGGGCGCCGTCCTGCACGGTCTCGGCCCGGTCGGCGCGGACGAGGAGGGGGTTGCTGCTCATGGGGACTCCCTGAGGTCGGTCGATGGTCCGCGGGCGAGGCCGCAGGACCGGCACACAGACCAATCTAGACGTCCGAAAGACCCGGTGAAGGGTTCAATATGGATCGACTCCGGTGGGTCAATTCCGGGGACGGGCCGGCGGTCGCCGAGGGCGCACGGCCCGACCGCCGACCGGAGACCGACCGGAGGCCGACCGGAGGCCGAACCCCTCCGGAGGCGGTCGGGTCCTGGAGCGGAGCGAAGTCGTGGACGGTCGCGCGGGGGCGGACCGGGCGCGCTCGACGCGCGCCTTTGCCATGGCGATGATCCGCTTCTGACCAGCGGGACTTCGTCACGGCGACCGGCCGGGCCCGCCGGGCCGGCCCGCGTCCGGGGAGCCCCGGGGCCGATCCGGGCCGGAAGAGAGCGGCATGACTCGTATGAAGTCGGGTAGCCGCGCGCCCATGGCTCGACCACACGCACACCGATCAGAATCCGCCGGCAGACCCCCCAAGGGGCTGAGCCGCCGTTCGCTCTTTGCGGGAGCGGTGTCGCTGGGCATCGCGGGAAGCCTCGGGGCGGCCGGTTGCAGCCGCGTCCCGGACGACGGAAAGGTCCTGGGAGGCAGCCTCCTGGACACCCTGCGCGACCAGGGCTCCGTGAAGATCGGCATCGCGAGCGAGCCGCCCTTCGGCTACGTCGGGGACGACGGACAGGCCACGGGAGAGGCGCCCGCGATCGCGCGGGTGGTCTTCGGGAGGCTCGGCATCGACGACGTCACACCGGTGCCGGTGGACTTCGGCGCCCTGATACCCGGTCTGAAGGCCCGGCAGTTCGACGTGGTGTCCGCGGGGATGTACATCAACCCGGTCCGGTGCGAGCAGGTCCTGTTCGCCGACCCGGACTACCTGATGCTGGACTCCTTCATCGTCAAGAAGGGCAACCCGCACGGCATCAGGACCTACGCCGACGTCAAGAAGAAGGGGCTGAAGCTGGCCACCGGCAAGGCCTACGCCCAGATCGACTACGCCAAGGCGGCGGGCATCGGCGACGTGCTGGTCCTGCCGGACCAGGTGGCCGGGCTGGACGCGGTGGCCCAGGGCCGGGTGGACGCCTTCGCGGGCACCCGCATCACGGTCAGGTCGGCGGTGGCCGGGTCCGCCCGGGTGTCGGCGACCGAGCCGTTCCAGCCGGTGGTCGACGGCAAGCCCGCCTACGGCGCGGGCGGCTTCGCCTTCCGGCAGTCCGAGCGCAACCTGCGTGACGCCTTCAACGCCGAACTGCTCAAGCTCAAGCGGGACGACTACCGCGAACTCCTCAAGATCGTCGGCCCGTTCGGCTTCACCAAGGCCGACATGACCGGCCTCACGGCGAAGGAGTTGTGCGGCTGATGATGAGTTCCGAGTTCTTCACCACCTGGTTCCTGCCGGGTGTGTGGATCACCGTCCAGGTGACCCTCTACGCGGCCGTCCTCGGCGCGGCCGTCTCGTTCGGGATCGGTCTCGCCCGCGGCTCACGCCTGTGGATCGTCCGGTTCGTGGCCGGCGCCTACTTCGAGATCTTCCGCGGCATGTCGGCCCTGGTGCTGATGTTCTGGATGTTCTTCGCGCTGCCCCTCTTCGGCTGGCAACTGGAGCCGATGTGGGCCGGCGTCAGCGCGCTGGGCCTGACGTACGGGGCGTACGGCTCCGAGATCGTCCGCGGCTCGCTGGCCGCCGTTCCCACGGCGCAGAAGGAGGCGGGCATCGCGCTCGACTTCACCCGCTGGCAGCGGCTGCGCCTGATCGAACTGCCCCAGGCCTGGCCCGAGATGCTGCCGCCGTTCAACAACCTGCTGATCGAGCTGCTCAAGGGCACCGCCCTGGTCTCGGTCATCACGGTGGCCGACATGACGTTCGCCGGCAACCTGTTCCGGCTGGGCACCAACGAGACCACCCCGATCTACACGCTGCTGCTGGTCCTGTACTTCGTCCTCGCGTTCGTCATCACCCGCGGCATGCGGATGCTGGAGCGCAGGGCCAAGGCCGGGATCGGTGAGCGGCCCGAGAAGTCCGGCGCACACGGCGGCGGCACGAAGCCCGGCGCACGCGGCACGGGTCTGCGCGCCGGTGCGCGGTCCGCGGGAGGGGTCCGATGAACTGGGACTGGAACGTCGTCGACGACTTCATGCCGCGCTTCTGGGACGGTGTGCTCGTCACGTTGCAGGCGCTGGCCGTCGGCAGCCTGATCGCCTTCGCCCTGGGGCTCGTCTGGGCGCTGGCACAGCGCTCCGCGCGCGCCTGGGTGCGCTGGCCGGTCGTCGCGGTGACGGAGTTCATCCGCAACACCCCGCTGCTGGTGCAGCTGTTCTTCCTGTTCTACGTGGTGCCGAACTTCGGCCCCTCGATGTCGCCGCTCACCACCGGCATCGTCGGCCTCGGACTGCACTACTCCACGTACACCGCCGAGGTCTACCGGGCGGGCATCGACGGCGTTCCGGCCGGCCAGTGGGAGGCGGCCACCGCGCTGAGCCTGTCCCGGGGCCGCACCTGGCGCGTGGTGATCCTCCCCCAGGCGATCCGCCGGGTCGTGCCGCCGCTGGGCAACTACGTCATCGCCATGCTCAAGGACTCCCCGATGATCGCGACCATCGGCGCGTTCGACATGCTCGGCGAGGCCCAGACCTTCAGCAACGAGACCTTCACCACGGAGGCGCTCACCGTGGTGGGCGTGGCGTTCATCGTCATCGCCTACCCCGCCTCCCTCCTGATCCGAGTCCTGGAGCGACGCCTTGTCCGCTGACACCAACACCGCACAGACCCCCGACGCCCTCGCCAACCCGCCGGTGGACGGCAGCGAACTGATCCGCTTCGACCAGGTCACCAAGCGCTTCGGCGACAACACCGTCCTCGACCGGCTCGACTTCTCCGTCGACTCCGGCAAGCACGTCACGCTGATCGGACCGTCCGGCTCCGGCAAGACGACGATCCTGCGGCTGCTGATGACCCTGGCCACGCCCGACGAGGGCACGATCCGGGTGGGCGGCGAGTACCTGACCCACGAGGAGCGCGGCGGCAAGCTGGTCCGGGCCGGCGAGAAGCACGTGCGCGAGGTCCGCAAGAACATCGGCATGGTCTTCCAGCAGTTCAACCTCTTCCCGAACATGAAGGTGCTGCGCAACATCACCGAGGCGCCGGTCACCGTCCTCGGCCTGTCCAAGGACGAGGCCGAGGAGCGCGCCCGCGAACTGCTCGAACTGGTGGGCCTGAGCGAGCACCTCGACAAGTACCCCACCCAGCTCTCCGGCGGTCAGCAGCAGCGCGTGGCGATCGCCCGGGCGCTGGCGATGCGGCCGCAGGTCCTGCTGCTGGACGAGGTGACCTCCGCGCTGGACCCGGAGCTGGTGGTCGGCGTCCTGGACGTGCTGCGCGACATCGCCCGCACCACCGACATCACGATGCTGTGCGTGACCCACGAGATGAGCTTCGCCCGGGACATCTCGGACCAGGTCCTGATGTTCGACTCGGGCCGCGTCATCGAGTCGGGCCCGCCGGAGAAGATCTTCAGCGACCCGGAGCAGGACCGGACCCGGGAGTTCCTCAGCGCGGTCCTGTGACGCCCCGGGCCCGGCCCCGCACCCCCGTCCTGGCGGCTCGGGGCGCGGGGCCGGGCCGGGGCCGGGGCCGTGACCGGGGCCGTGGACCAGGACCGCGGACCGGCACCGGGGGGCATATGCTGCCGGAACAATCACCCTGATGAGCGGGGCGGAATCCTCTCCACCCCCTCCCCGCAGGGCAGTTGACCGTTATGGTGGAAGCGGTTCACTGACCGGATTGCGGCCCACTACAGCAGCGCAGCCGACACGGCTGACGCAGGGGGAACCGTGGCGCTGAAGCACGAGCCGACCGCGCCGTACCACTCGGCCCAGGAGGCGCTGCGCGTCCTGGAGACGATGGCGCGGCACTCCACCGGTGTCACCGACGACGAACTCGCCCGCGAGAGCGGCCTCGGCGCGGAGCGGCTGACCACGCTCCTGCGCATGCTGCGCCGCGAGGGCTATGTGGAACAGCTCGCCGACGGGGCGTACGTCACCGCGGACGCACTGACCCGCCTGGCCTCCGCGCACCACCACGAGCAGGTCCTGCGCGACCGGCTCCAGCACACCCTCGACCGGCTCCGCGACCGCGTGGGCGCCGCCGTCTACATCAGCCGGTACGTCGACGGCGAGGTCACGATCACCCAGTACGCCGACGGGCCGGCGACGCCGTCCGTCAACGAATGGTTCGACTTCCGCTCCTCGGCGCACGCCACCGCGCTCGGCAAGAGCCTGCTGGGCCAGCTCGACCACAACGGCCGCCGCGACCACCTCTCGCGGCACAAGATGGCCCGGCTCACCTCGCGCACCATCACCAGCGACAAGCTGCTGCTCTCCCGCCTGGAGGCGCAGCCGCCCACGGTCCCGGTGCTCGATCTTCAGGAGTACGCGATCGGCACGGTCTGCGCGGCCGTCCCGATCACCGCCGGTTCCACGGCCGGCTGTCTGGCCCTGTCCCTGCCCGTCGCCCACGCCCACCGGCTGCGCCAGGCGGCCGAGACGCTGAACCGGAACGCGGCGCCGGTGCTGCTGTCGCTGGCCATCTGAGGGCGTCGGCCGTCCGGCCGTCCGAGGGCGTCGGCCGTCCGAGAGCCGTCCGCGGGGGGCGCGGCCGGGTGGTCGGGAGCACCCCCGCGGACCAGGTAGTATTTTCTTCGTCGCCAGCCGCCGAAGGCGGAGGGCGAGAGTCATGCGCCGCTAGCTCAGTTGGTTAGAGCAGCTGACTCTTAATCAGCGGGTCCGGGGTTCGAGTCCCTGGCGGCGCACATCGGAAGGGCCTCTCGTGGACACGGGAGGCCCTTCGCCTTGTCCGGTCCGACCGGTCGTCGCGGTCTCCTCCTCCCCCGCCGTCAGCCTGCGGTATCCGCTCTCCCCGGGCGGGCGCCACCACACCGGGTCGGCGCAGCGCGGCCCCTCGCGCCGCAGCAGCGCACGGTGGATCTTGTTCGTGGCGGTGACGGGCATCCGCTCGACCACCCGCACGAACCGGGGCGCCATCTTCGTGCCCAGGTCGGGCTGGGCGTCGAGGAACGCGGCGAAGCCGAGCGGGTCGAAGGTCCCGGCCAGCGTCGCCATCACCTGGTCCCCGGTCACCGGGTCCGGCACCGCGTAGACGGCGACCGCCACCGCCCCCTCGTACCGGGCGAGGATGTTCTCGATCATCGCCGCGGCCAGGTTCTCGCCGTCGACGCGGAGCCGGTCGTCGGTGCGGCCCGCGAAGTACAGGTAGCCGGCCCGGTCGCGGTAGAAGAGGTCGCCGGTCCAGTAGGAGCCGTCCTCGCGGCGCCGCTCCGCCTCCGCCGCCGGGTTGCGCCAGTAGCCCTCGAAGGGGTTCGGCCCCCGGTTGACCAGCTCGCCGATCGCCTCGTCGCCGTTCAGCAGCCGCCCCGCCGCGTCGAACACGGCCGGCGGGCACTCGGCGCGCGTCCCCGGATCGAGGACGACGAGACCGGCGCCCGCCCGGCCCACCGCCCCCGCGGGAGTGCCCGGCGACCACTGCACGGCCGCCCCGCCCTCCGAGGAGCCGTAGCCCTCCACCAGCCGCACGCCGAACCGCCGCTCGAACGCCGCCGCGTCCACCGCGCCCGCCTCCGTGCCGAACCCCGCCCGCAGGGCGTGGTCGCGGTCGTGCGGTCCCGGCTCGGTGGCCAGGACGTACTGCACGGCCCGGCCGACGTAGGTGAAGTAGGTCGCCCGGTAGCGCCGGACGTCGTCGAGGAACCCCGACGCCGAGAAGCGCCGGCGCAGGGCCACCCCGGCCCCGGCCGTCAGCGCGGGAGCCCAGTCGGCGATCACCGCGTTGCCGTGGAACATCGGCATGCAGACGTAGTGGACGTCGTCCGGGCCGACGCGGAACTGCCCGGCCAGCGAGCGTCCGGCGGCGGCGAGCCGGCCCTGGGTGCAGATCGCGGCCTTGGGCGCGCCGGTCGAGCCGGAGGTGAAGTAGAGCAGCAGCCGGTCGGCGGGGGCGGCGCGGGAGGGGTCCGGGCGGGCGTCCGCGTACGGGACGAGCAGGGCGCCGTACTCCGGCGTGTCCGTGATCAGCAGCCGGACGCCGGGCAGGTCGAGGCCCTGGAGGAGAGGGAGGTGGGCGGAGTCGGTGATCAGCAGCCGGCACTGCGTGTGCAGGATGTCCCGGGCCAGCTCGGGACCGCGCCGGGTGGAGTTGATCCCGGCGACGGCCGCCCCGGCGAGGGCCGCCGCCGACAGCCACAGGGGGAACTCCGGGGTGTTGTCCAGCAGCACCCCGAGGTGGGGCGGGCCGTCCGGCGGCATCAGGTCGTGCAGCAGGGCCGCCCGGGCGGCGGCGCCCGCGGCGACCTCGTGGTGCGTGAGGACGGTGTCCTCGCACCACAGCCCCGGCCGGCCGTCGCCCCAGCGGGCCGCCACGAGTTCCGCGACGGTGCCGGTGGACGTGTGGGACTCCATGGCCGGGCACGGTAGTTGGCGTACCGTCAGATGTGGAGGGCTACGGCATCAGACCGCCCGCCTCGTCGAACATCAGGTGGACGGCGAGCATGAAGAAGACGCAGAAGGCGAGGATGGTCCCGAGGAACCCCAGCAGGCATCCCGACTCGGCGAAGAGCCGGCCGCGGGCCGGGGCCTTGACGGTCGCCCCCTCGGGACGGTCCGCCGCGTAGTGGACGGTGACGATGTCGCCCTCGAGGATCGTCCCTGGACCGTTCGTCTCCTCGAAGCGCACGACCCGGCCGTCCCGGGCGGTGAACTCGAAGACCTGGTGCAGGTTCGTGCTGACCATGGTGTTCCCGCCGCCGCTGACCGTCGTGTACGACCTCAGGCAGCGTGCCTCCGCGGTCAGTCCGCTGCCCCAGGCCCGGGCGATCCGCCGGGAGCGGACCAGCACGCGGACGATGGCCAGCGACACGAACGCCGCCATGACGGCCGGCACGGCATAGAAGAACGCTTCCATGAACTCCCCCGAGGTTCCCTGTACGCCGGCCTGGTCGAGTCGGCGTGCAGGGAACGTACCCGCCCGGGGGTCCGGGGGAGCTCAAGCGATGCTCAGGAAAGACCGCCGCTCAGAACGTGACGTCCGAGCAGGCGTAGAAGGCGTTGGTCGTGTCGGCGATCGTCCACACGGCGACGATCACGTGACGTCCGCTGAGCCCGGACGGCAGCGTGCCGCTGTGGGAGAGGGTCGACGGGGGCCGCTGACCGCCGTAGGGCACGGTCAGGAACGGGGTGAGGTCGAGGTCGGAGCGGGCCAGGTTGTGGTTCTGGTTCCAGCCCTGCCGGGTGACGTAGTACTTGAAGTCGGTCGTGGCGTGCATCGCGGTGAACTGCCAGCGGAAGGTGTAGCTCTGACCGCCGGTCAGCCTGGTCGTCGGCCATGCCCCGCCCGAGGGGGTCCTCGCGCTGTCGAGCTGGGCGAAGCGGGTGTTGCCGCCGGAACAGATCCGGCCGTCCGCGGGGCCGGAGGCCGGGAAGCCCTTGGGCCCCTCGACGCTCTGCGGCTCCCACTGGATGTCGCCGCAGTTGGCGACCGAGCCGTTCTGGCAGAGCTTCTGCCGGCTGACGGGCAGGTCGGTGTAGCCGTGGCCGCTCGCACCCCCGGCGGTGAGCACGAAGGCCCCCGCCGTGGTGAGTCCGAGCGCGGCGGCGTACCACTTGGCGTGCCGGCTCTTGCTGGTCCGCTCGGTCTTCGTGCCGGTTCCTCTACGGGTCTTCTCGCGCATGCTGGCGCTCCTGGTGAACGTGGGGAGTTCAGGAGTTCGGTGAACCGTGCCGTGCAGGTCTAGACCAAGTTCGAGATTATTGCCGATTCTTGGCCATGTCCAGACCAATCACGGCTGGTCCTGCCGCCCCGCGCAGAACGCCACCGTCAGGTCCTTCACCAACGCCTTGCGCTCGTAGTCGTCGAGCTCCACGAGCCCCCGCATCGTCAGCCGGGTCACCGTGTCCTCCACCGAGTCGACCACGGACGTCAGCACCGTCGCCCGGTGCTGGGCGTCGAGCGCCGCGATCCGGCGGCGGTGCATCGCGGCGGCCACCTCGGGGGCGTACTCGATCCGGACCGGCTGCACCGAGAACACCTCCAGGCCGATCGCGCCGGCCTCCCTCGCCACCAGTCGGCTCAGCGCCTCCCCCGACGCCTCCACCGACCCCCGCCCCGCACCCGGCGTCTCCACCGGGATCCGGGCCAGCGCCGCCTCCACGCACTCGCGCAGATACGTCTCGTGGTCCTCGACGCCCAGCGTGGCCCGCGCGGTGTCGCGCACCCGCCACACCACCAGCGCCACCACCCGCAGCCCGACACCGCTGCCATCGGCGGCGGCCATCGGCTCGCTGCGCCAGTGCCGCAGCCGCACGTCCACCCGGCGGCGCAGCAGCAACGGGTTCACCCAGAGCAGTCCGGTGCGGCGTACGGTCCCCCGGTAGCGGCCGAACAGATTGAGCACCCAGGCCCGGCCGGTCCGCCCCCGGGCGAGTCCGCCGAAGCCGAACAGCCCCAGCGCGCCCGCCCCCGCGTACACGGCCCACTGCGCCGGACCGAGCCCCGCGCCCGCGAGCTCCGGCAGCCGCAGCGCCCGCACCGCGACCCGCGGCAGCACCCCGGCCCACCACGAGGCGGCCACACAGCCGGCCACCCCGCAGGCCCCGGCGAACACGCCCAGGACGCCGGGCAGCACCCGGGCCGGCCGCTCCACCAGGTCGGGGTCGACCTGCGCCGCCGGGCGCGGCCTGACCGGCGCGGGGCGGCGCAGCCGCGGCTGCTCCCCGGTGCCCGCCCGGCTGCCCACCACGGCGGGGCCGAGCGGCACCGGACGTGGCTCCGGCTCGTCGCGGAACAGCAGGTGGACGGGGATCTCGGTGGTCGCCTCGTTCTGGATGAGCCGGGCGGACCGGGTCGGCCCCTCGGGCTCGGGTGTCGGTGAAGTGGTCGTGTGCACTGCGTGCCTCCAGCCTCCGCGCCAGATACGCCATGACAGTGAGCGGGGCTCCGGCGGCGAGCGGATCCCCGGCCGGCCCCGATACGGGACTCCGGAATTGCGGGCTTACGGGTGAACGTGCTCGGGTCCGGGCGACCGCCGGTCCGCCCGGGTTCAGGAGAAGAGGCGTCGCCAGGTCTCCGGGCCCGGACAGCCGTCGGCGGCGGCGCCGCGCCAGCCCTGGGCGCGCTGGAAGGCCTCGACTCCCCGTCGGTCGGCCTCGCCCCAGCGCGGTCCCGGCCCCGTCGTGTAGAACCTGCCGAACCCCTTCCGCACCAGCTGCCTCCCCAGTTCGGTGACGTACGCGCTCTGCGCGCCCGGCCGGAACACCGCCCGGCCCGGATACGCGAGGACGCGCGGCCCCGCGGGAAGGGCGGGCGCCCCGCCGGGTCGGGGGCCGGTCGCGGGGGGCTGCCCGCCGCCGGACGACGCGGACCCGCCGCCGCTCCCGATGCTCCGCCCCTTGCCGGTGATCAGCAGCGACCAGGTCCTCGGGCCGGGCAGGCCGTCCGCGTCGGCCCCGCTCCAGCCCTGCGCCCGCTGGAACGCCTGCGTGGCCCTGCCGTCGGCCGCCGACCAGCGGGGGCCCGGACCCGAGCCGTAGAAGCGCCCGGCGCCGCGCTCGACGAGGAGCCGGCCGAGCAGGGTCACGTACGCGTTGTCGGCGCCGGGTCCGAAGGCCGCCCGCCCCGGGAACGGCGTCGCCGGGACGCTTCCGCCGACGGGCCCGCTCCCTGCCGCGCCGCCGGCGCCCACCGTGCCGGCGGCGTCCGGCGCGGGTGGGGCGAGCCCTTTGTAGCGGTAGGGGACGTACTGGTCCGAATGGCTCCAGTAGGCGTACGGGGTGGCCTGGCGACGCGTGGTCGGGCGGGTCTGCTCGTAGACGACGTAGTAGCGGTGCGTGGAGTCCGTCCAGCCGCCGAAAATGACTACGTGCGAGCCTTTCTCGGGGTCGGACCTGTTATGGAACAGCAGAATGTCGCCGGGCTGGAGTTCCTCCTTGGAAATCCTCGTGCCGAACTGGTCAAGGCTGCCGGTCCACTCGTTCCCCGGCAGGTTCCAGGCCATGGAGACAAAACCCGAGCAGTCCTGCCGGTAACCGTCGTACCAGTAGGAGCTCATGCTGTACGGCACCTGGGCGGAGACCCACGCCTTGGCCCGCCGGACGATGTCGGCCCGGGTCGTCGGCGGTGCGCCGACCGGCCTCGCCAGTCCACTGGGACGCGCCGGCCGCCCGACCGGCCCGTGCAGCGGCGCCTTGCGCCCCTGCGGGGTCGCGGGCTCGTCACCTGCGGGAACGCCGGGCCGGACCGGCGCCTGCGGTGCGGCGACGGCGGGAGCCGGGTGAGCGGCGCCGAGCGCGGCGGCCGACGCGGCGGCGACGACCAGGGCCCGGCGGGCGGACGGACGGCCGCCGAACGGGGTGAGCGGGGCGAACGGGGAAAGGCGGCCCGACCGCCGCCGCGCTGCGCATCCGGGGCACTCGCAGTCGCTCTCGGGATCGAATTCCTCGAATACCGGAGCCTCCATGCGATTCCCCTCACACTGCAGCTGGAAATGTCCGCGACTGTGCACGCCCGCAGTTTCTCAACTGTCTTCCCGACGCGCATGCTGACGGTCCGAATGATGTACGCGGGACCCGACCGCCCTCCGGCGCCGTCCGTGGCCCGGGGCGCCGGGCCGCGGGTGGTCCTGGGCACTCTCGCAGGTCCTGTAGAGTTCTCCCGTCAGCAGGCGCCGCTAGCTCAGTTGGTTAGAGCAGCTGACTCTTAATCAGCGGGTCCGGGGTTCGAGTCCCTGGCGGCGCACAGACACCGAAGGCCTCTCGCGAAAGCGAGGGGCCTTCGTTCATGTCGCACCCCTGCTGGGTACCTCTTCTACAGAGCCACGGCCATCCCTTGACTGTCCGTGGCTTCGCGCAGCCTCCCGCGCCGGACGCCGGGTCACTCCCGCAACCCGAGCGCGCGCGGTCGAGGACCGGTCCGGTCGGCGGTCTCGGGGGAGCGGGCCGCTGACCGGACCAGGTGACCCCGCCCCGGCGGCGGGCCCGGCCGGCGACGCCGGCACGATCACGTCGGCGGTGCGGCGGCGGGCGACCCGCTCGTACGGGACCGCGAGCGCGGCCGGACGCCGGTCACCGCGTCCCGGGGCGCCGACGCAGCCCGCGGCACACGACGACGGCCGCGGTGACGCCGGCGAGCACCAGACCGACGACCGCCTGCGCCCTGCCGGGGCCGTGCCCGTCCGCCCGCACCTCCTCGGCCGAGGCCACCGGCGCGGCGTCGCCCCCGCCCGCCCGCACGGGGGCGACGGGAGAGACGGAAACGACGGGAGGGCCGGACGAGACGGACGAGCCGGCGGACGAGCCGACAGGCGGGACGGCGGATGCGGGCGGGACGGGGGCGGCCGGAGGAACGAGAGGGGGCACAGAGGCCCCGGAGGCCGGGGAGAGCGCGGGCGTCGCAGGGGAGCTGTCGGCGGGGGCCGCGGG
>NZ_JAHHIT010000094.1 GCF_024539675.1 Streptomyces hilarionis
CCCTCCCCCTCCCCTGACTCGAGCCACTGGGACGTCATGCAGATCCAAGACCTTCCGTACCCCGACCCGGGTGTGCCGGACGCACGCTCGGGCCCCCGCTTCCTGTGGTGGCTGGGCCGCAACCAGCTCGGCGGTCAACTCAAGGCCCTGGCCTGGGGGCTGCTGCACTTCGTGGCCGTCTCGGCGCAGCCGTTCTGCGTGGGTTTCGCGATCGAGGCCGTCGTGGACCGCTCCGGCTCCCGACTCGCCCTCAGCGGCGTGGTGATGGCCCTGTGCGGCGTCGCCACCGCCGTCGGGGACACGTTCCTGCACCGGGCCGCGGTCACCAACTGGATCACCGCCGCCGCCCGGGTCCAGCAACTGCTCGCCCGCCAGGCCTCACGGCTCGGTTCCGCGCTGACCCGGCGGGTCGCGGCCGGTGAGGTCGTGGCCGTCTCCACGGGCGACGTCGAGAAGATCGGCTGGTTCGTCGAGGCGGTGTCACGTTTCACCGCGGCGGCCCTCACCGTCCTCCTGGTCTGTGCGGGCCTGGTCGTGTACGAGCCCGCGCTCGGCGTCGTGGTCGCCGTGGGGCTGCCCGTCCTCGCGCTCGCGGTGCTGCCCCTGCTGCCGCGGGCGACCCGCCGGGCCGACTTCCAGCGCGAGAAGGCCGGACGGGCCACCGAACTCGCGTCGGACACCGTGGCGGGCCTGCGGGTGCTGCGCGGGATCGGCGGCGAGGAACTCTTCCTCGACCGTTACCGCAGCGCCTCCCAGGAGGTGCGGCACGCGGCGGTGCGGAGCGCCCGCATGTGGTCGCTGATCAGCGCCATCCAGGTGCTGTTGCCGGGCCTGCTGCTCATCGCGGTCGTCTGCTACGGCGTCCATCTGGCGCGCGAGGGCCGCATCACGGTGGGCGAACTGGTCACGGTCTACAGCTCCGTGATGGTCCTCGCCTATCCCCTCAGGCACTTCGAGGAGATCGCGATGGCCTACTCCTTCTCCCGGCCGTCGGCCCATCGTGCCGCAGGTGTGCTGTCGCTGGAACGGGCGACCGACATCGGCGGGTCGCGCGCGGCCGAAGCGCCCTCGGGAGACCTGTACGACCCCGCCACCGGCCTGCTCGCCCCGGCCACCCGGTTCACCGCCGTGGTGTGCGGCGACCCCGACGCGGCCGGGCTCCTGGCCGAACGGCTGGGCGGCCACCCCCCGGAGGACGGCCCCTCGGTCCTGCTCGGCGGCGTCCCCCTGGACGAACTCCCGCTGGACTGTGCGCGCACGGCCGTCCTCGTCCAGGACAAGGATCCCGTCCTGCTGTCCGGCGCTCTGCGCGACCTGCTCGACGTTCCCGCCTCGGGAGAGGTGGACGCGAGTGCGGCGCTGGCCGCCGCCCAGTGCGGCGACGTCCTCGAGGCGCTGGTGCAGGGGTCGTTGGAGGCCGCCGACCCGATGGACGCCCGTGTCACCGAACGCGGGCGGTCCCTCTCCGGCGGCCAGCGGCAGCGGCTCGCGCTGGCCCGCTCGCTGTACACCGACCCCGAGGTCCTCGTCCTGGACGAGCCCACCTCGGCCGTGGACTCGCACACCGAGGCCCGCATCGCCGAAGGGCTGCGCGAGCTGAGGCGAGGCCGCACGACGGTCGTGTTCACCTCGTCCCCTCTGCTGCTCGACCGCGCCGACCGTGTCGTGCTCGTGCACAAGGGTGTGGCCGTCGCGGCCGGTGTGCACCGCGAACTGCTGCACCACGAACCCCGGTACCGGGCCGTGGTGACCAGGGAGAGCGAAGAAGAGAACGCTCCGAGCACGGACCTCCACGACGAGGGCACTTCCCTGAGCGGCGCGCTGAAACGTCTGGAGAAGAACGAACTCGTCGAGGACGACTTGACACACACCGAGCGCGACTTCGCCCGGGCCGGACGCGAAGAGATCGAGGAGAGCGCATGATCGGCGTGGCGCCACCCGCGTACGACCCGGCGGCACCGACGACGGCGAACACGCTGCCCGTCGGCGCCCCGGCGACCGTGCGCGCCTACGTGGCGGAACTTCTGCGCCGGCACCGCCGCGCCTTCCTGCTCCTTCTGCTCGTCAACACGGTCGCCACGATCGCGTCGATGGTGGGCCCCTGGTTGCTGGGTGACCTGGTGGAGCGACTGGCGGACGGGACGCGCGAGCTCCATCTGGGGCTCACCGCCACCCTGTTCGTCCTCGCCCTGGTCGTCCAGGCCGCCTTCGTACGGCAGGTGCGGCTGCGCGGTGCGATGCTCGGCGAGCGGATGCTGGCCGACCTGCGCGAGGACTTCCTCGTCCGGTCGGTCCGTCTGCCTCCCGGCGTCCTGGAGCGGGCCGGCACGGGCGACCTGCTCTCCCGCATCACCACGGACATCGACCGGCTGGCCAACGCGATGCGCGAGGCCGTGCCCCAGTTGACCATCGGCGTGATGTGGGCCCTGCTGCTGCTCGGCGGGCTCGTGGTCACGGCGCCGCCGCTCGCACCGGCCGTGCTGGTCGCGGCTCCGCTGCTGATCGTCGGATGCCGCTGGTACTTCAAGCGGGCGCCGGCCGGCTACCGCTCCGAGGCCGCCGGCTACGCGGCCGTGGCCGCCGCCCTCGCCGAGACGGTGGACGCCGGCCGGACCGTCGAGGCGCACCGCCTGGGCGGCCGCCGCATCGCGCTCTCGGAGGAGCGCATCCAGCAGTGGACCGCCTGGGAGCGCTACACGCTGTGGCTGCGGTCCGTGCTCTTCCCCGTGATCAACATGGTGCATGTGACGGTCCTCGGCTCGGTGCTGATGCTGGGCGGCGCGTTCGTGCTCCAGGGCTGGATCGACGTCGGGCAGCTGACGACGGGAGCGCTGCTCGCGCAGATGCTCGTCGACCCGGTGAACCTCGTGCTGCGCTGGTACGACGAGCTCCAGGTCGCCCAGGTGTCGCTGGCCCGGCTGGTCGGCGTGCGGGACATCGAGCCGGACGGAGGGGACCGCGAGCTGGCTCCGAACGGCCACGACGTGCTCGCCGACCGGGTGCACTTCGGCTACCGCGAGGGCGTCGACGTCCTGCGCAAGGTCTCCCTGGAGGTCTCCCCCGGCACCCGGCTGGCCCTGGTAGGCCCTTCGGGCGCGGGCAAGTCCACCCTCGGACGGCTGCTCGCCGGGATCTACGCGCCCCGCGACGGCCGGATCACCCTCGGCGGCGCGGAGCTGTCGCGGATGACCGCCGAACGGGTCCGCTCCCACGTGGCCCTGGTCAACCAGGAGCATCACGTCTTCGTGGGCTCCCTGCGCGACAACCTCCGCCTCGCCCTCCCCCACACGCGTTCGGGTCCGGACGAGGAGGCCTCGACGGCGGCACAGGACGCCGCGCTGTGGGCCTCCCTGGCCGCGGTCGACGCCGACGGCTGGGCCAGGGCCCTGGAGGACGGCCTCGACACCGAGGTCGGCTCGGGCGGCGTCGCGCTCACGCCGGCGCAGGCCCAGCAGATCGCGCTGGCCCGTCTGGTGCTGGCCGACCCGCACACACTGGTCCTGGACGAGGCCACCTCGCTGCTCGACCCCCGGGCCGCCCGCCATCTGGAACGCTCCCTGGCGCGTGTTCTGGACGGCCGCACGGTCGTCGCGATCGCCCACCGGCTCCACACCGCTCACGACGCCGACGTGATCGCCGTCGTCGAGAACGGCCGCATCAGCGAGCTGGGCAGTCACGACGAGCTGGTGGCGGCGGGAGGCGCGTACGCGGCTCTCTGGAGGTCCTGGCACGGGTGAGCAGCGGGGCGGGCGCGGCGACGGCCCGCCCCGGGCGCCGAGCCCGACCCTGGGGGCGCGGATGCACGTGCCGGGCGCGGCGGGGTGCGTGCGGCGGCGGGTCGCGGTCCCGGCGGGGGCCGCTGTCCCGTGGAAGGACGGCGGGGGCGGCTGTCCGGTGGAAGGCGCCCGCGTCCGGTGCCGGGCCGGGACACGGCCCACTCCGTGGGCCGGAGCGCAGGGCGGCCCGAGGGCCGGGGGCGGCGGCGACGACCCGTCCGCGGTGAGCGGCGCGCCTGCTCGCGCGGGCTCTGGCGTTGCGCGGTACCGAAGCAGGGTGGAACGCTGGATATCGGCACCCGCGCGGGAGACCGTCGGAATCCATCCGGCACACGCCGCGCCCGGCCGACGCCCTGTACGGCGGCATCCGACCGCCGGCCGCGGAGGGAACCGGCCCGTCACCCCCTGGAGGTAGCCGTGAACAGCGCCGACGGATGGGGAGACGACGTCTACCAGCCCGACGCCTCCGACATCCAGGACGACGCGGGGCTGCTCGACGGGGAGGACACCCTGGAGAACGACGGCGTCGAGGACCCCCTCGACCGCGGCTGGTCCCCGCCGGAGCGCCCCTGGGCCGTGGAGCACAGCGGGGTGACCGCCGCGGAGCGCCGGCAGGGCGAGAGCCTGGACCAGCGCCTCGCCGAGGAGCTGCCGGACCCCGAGGCGCCCGACGGCGACGGCCTGGGCGACTGCGACGGCACGGACGGGGAACTCCTCGACAACGAGGTCGGCGCGATGCGCTCCGGACGGCTCGTGGCGCCCGACGAGGGCGTCCACGAGGACGAGGAGAGCGCGCTGATCGCCACGGACGTCGGCATCGACGGCGCGGCCGCCTCCGCGGAGGAGGCCGCGATGCACATCGTCGACGAGGACGCCCTGTCCGGTTGAACCGCACGAGGAGCATTCATGCAGCAGGACAAGCAGCCCGACTACCACGAGGTCGTCTTCCGCGACCGCGCCGCCGGTTTCGCCTTCCTGACCCGGTCCACGGCCGTCAGCGAGCAGAGCATCGAGTGGGACGACGGTGAGACCTATCCGGTCGTGGACGTGGAGATCTCCTCGGAGAGCCACCCGTTCTACACGGGCAAGGCCCGCACGGTGGACAGCGAGGGCCGGGTCGCCCGCTTCGAACGGCGCTACGGCGACGGCGGCGCGATGACCTGATCCGGGCGTCAGATGTAGTTGAGGGCTGCCGCCCCGCCCACCCCGCCGAGCACCATGAACACGGGCATGAGCACCTTCAGCTCGACCCAGCTGCCCGCCCGGAACCGCATCGCCTTGGGCGGGCCGATCGGGTACCAGCGCTTGCGTCCGATGGGGATGGGCCACAGGACCGGGCAGCCGGAGACGGTCAGGGCGTCGCCGATGTCGTGCACCAGAGCACCCAGCACGATGGGCAGTCCCAGCCACATGTACGCCTGGCCGGGATGGGTGAACAGCCAGTCCGAGCCGTTGCCGGGCTTGTCGAGGACGCCGGCGATGATCCACGCGCTGGTCGCGGCGAGCAGCCACACCAGCACGTCGCTGCTGGAGCCCCGGGCCGCCCGCCACAGCAGTCCCTCGATCGCGAGCACCATGTGCACGAACAGGATCGCCAGCACCGCCCAGCGGCCGCCGGTGATCGCCAGCGCGGAGGACCCGGCGCCGATCATGACCGCCCACAGCCACGTGTGCGTGAGAGTGCGGTGCCCGCCGGAGCGCCGCGGGTCGCCCTGCTTGCGCGTGGACTTGTAGACGGCGTAGGAGAGCTTGTCGACGATCTCGCACAGCCACCGCGAGAGGGGTCCGAAGGACCGGGAGATGGTGGCGGCCTTGTGGTCGAGATCCGGGGCGAGCGCGGCGCCGGCGCAGATCAGCGCGCCGGCGAGCAGGACCGGCCAGGGCATCGTGTGCCCCGCGGCGGCGGCGGCCGCGCCGACGCCGAGCCAGGCTGCGGCGCCCGACAGTGAGTGTGCTGGTCCCATCATGGCCGTTGCCCGCCCCATTCCTCGTGTGCCGCTGTCCAGTTGACCGGGTGCGATGACGCTCCGTCGGCGACACAGCGTAGCCGCCGTGATCTTCGGGTCGGCAGCCGATTCCCCCCTCGGGGGTGACGGCAGGCAAGATGGGGTCGTGACCCTCATCGATCAGCTGCCGCCGACCGCAGATCCCGACGCCCTGTACGAAGCCTTCGAGTCCTGGGCGCAGGAGCGCGGTCTGACGCTCTACCCCCACCAGGAGGAGGCGCTGATCGAGGTGGTCTCCGGGGCGAACGTGATCGTGTCGACGCCCACGGGGTCCGGGAAGAGCATGATCGCCGCGGCCGCGCACTTCGCGGCCCTCGCGCGGGACGAGGTCACGTTCTACACGGCGCCGATCAAGGCGCTGGTGTCGGAGAAGTTCTTCGAGCTGTGCAAGATCTTCGGCACGGAGAACGTCGGCATGCTGACCGGCGACGCGTCGGTGAACTCCGACGCGCCGGTGATCTGCTGCACGGCCGAGGTCCTCGCGTCGATCGCGCTGCGCGACGGCAAGCACGCCGACGTCGGCCAGGTAGTCATGGACGAGTTCCACTTCTACGCGGAGGGCGACCGCGGCTGGGCGTGGCAGATCCCGATCCTGGAGCTTCCGCAGGCGCAGTTCGTGCTCATGTCGGCCACGCTCGGAGACGTGTCCTTCTTCGAGAAGGACCTGACCCGGCGCACCGGCCGGCCCACGGCGGTGGTCCGCTCGGCGACCCGTCCCGTGCCGCTGTCGTACGAGTACCGGTACACCCCGATGACGGAGACGCTCACCGACCTGCTGGACACCCGGCAGGCTCCCGTCTACATCGTGCACTTCACGCAGGCGCAGGCCGTGGAGCGCGCGCAGGCGCTGATGAGCATCAACATGTGCTCGCGCGAGGAGAAGGAGCGGATCGCCGCCCTGATCGGCAACTTCCGCTTCACCACGAAGTTCGGCCAGAACCTGTCGCGCTACGTGCGGCACGGCATCGGCGTCCACCACGCGGGCATGCTGCCGAAGTACCGGCGGCTGGTGGAGAAGCTCGCGCAGGCCGGTCTGCTGAAGGTGATCTGCGGTACGGACACACTGGGCGTGGGCGTGAACGTGCCCATCCGCACGGTGCTGTTCACGGCGCTCACCAAGTACGACGGCAACCGGGTGCGCACGCTGCGGGCGCGTGAGTTCCACCAGATCGCGGGTCGTGCGGGCCGGGCCGGCTTCGACACGGCGGGTCTGGTGGTCGCGCAGGCCCCCGAGCACGTCATCGAGAACGAGAAGGCCCTCAGCAAGGCCGGCGACGACCCGAAGAAGCGTCGCAAGGTGGTGCGCAAGAAGGCGCCCGAGGGGTTCGTGGGCTGGACGGAGAACACCTTCGACAAGCTGATCGACTCCGACCCCGAGCCGCTGACGTCGCGCTTCCGCGTCACGCACACCATGCTGCTGTCGGTGATCGCCCGGCCCGGAAACGCCTTCGAGGCGATGCGGCACCTGCTGGAGGACAACCACGAGCCGCGCAAGCAGCAGTTGCGGCACATCCGGCGCGCGATCGCGATCTACCGCTCGCTGCTGGACGGCGGGGTCGTGGAGAAGCTGGACGAGCCGGACGCCAGCGGCCGGATCGTGCGTCTCACCGTGGACCTCCAGCAGGACTTCGCGCTGAACCAGCCGCTGTCCACCTTCGCGCTGGCCGCGTTCGAACTGCTGGATCCGGAGTCGCCCTCCTACGCGCTGGACATGGTCTCCGTCGTGGAGTCCACCCTGGACGACCCGCGCCAGATCCTGGCCGCCCAGCAGAACAAGGCGCGCGGCGAGGCGGTGGCCGCGATGAAGGCGGACGGCGTCGAGTACGAGGAGCGCATGGAGCGCCTGCAGGACGTCTCGTACCCGAAGCCTTTGGAGGAGCTCCTCTTCCACGCGTACGACACGTACCGCAAGAGCCACCCGTGGGTCGGCGACCACCCGCTGTCGCCGAAGTCCGTCATCCGGGACATGTACGAGCGGGCGATGTCGTTCACCGAGCTGGTCTCGCACTACGACCTGGCCCGCACCGAGGGCATCGTGCTGCGGTACCTGGCCGGCGCGTACAAGGCGCTCGACCACACCGTCCCCGACGACCTCAAGTCCGAGGACCTGCAGGACCTGATCGCGTGGCTGGGCGAGATGGTGCGCCAGGTCGACTCCAGCCTGCTGGACGAGTGGGAGCAGCTCGCCAACCCGGAGGTGATGACCGCCGAGGAGGTTCAGGAGAAGGCCGACGAAGTCAAGCCGGTCACCGCCAACGCCCGTGCCTTCCGGGTCCTGGTCCGCAACGCGATGTTCCGCAGGGTCGAGCTGGCCGCCCTCGACCGGGTCGACGAACTCGGCGAGCTGGACGGCGAGTCCGGCTGGGACGCGGACGCGTGGGGCGAGGCGATGGACAAGTACTGGGACGAGTACGACGACCTCGGCACCGGCCCCGACGCCCGAGGGCCGAAACTGCTCGTCCTTAAGGAGGAGCCGCAGAACGCGCTGTGGCGGGTCCGGCAGATCTTCGACGACCCCGAGGACGACCACGACTGGGGCATCAGCGCGGAGGTCGACCTCACGGCGTCCGACGCCGAGGGCCGTGCCGTCATCCGCGTCACCTCCGTCGGCCAGTTGTGACAGCCCACGCAGGCCCGGCGGCACGGACCGGCCCGAGCGCGACAGAGGCGCGCGGGGCAACGGGCGCGACCGGCGCGACGGGCGCGACGGGCGCGACGGGCGCGACGGGCGCGACGGGCGCGACAAGAACCGGGACACGCACAGGATCACGCGCAGAAGAAGGCACAGGAGACACGCACCGATGACGAATCCGGCCGAGAGACTCGTCGACCTGCTCGACCTGGAGCAGATCGAGGTCAACATCTTCCGGGGCCGCAGCCCGAACGAGTCGCTGCAGCGGGTCTTCGGCGGCCAGGTGGCGGGCCAGGCGCTGGTCGCGGCCGGCCGGACCACCGAGGGCGACCGGCCCGTGCACTCGTTGCACGCGTACTTCCTGCGCCCGGGCAGGCCGGGCGTGCCGATCGTGTACCAGGTGGAGCGGGTGCGGGACGGCAGGTCGTTCACGACCCGCCGGGTCACCGCCGTGCAGCAGGGGCGCACGATCTTCAATCTCACCGCCTCCTTTCACAAGCCTGAGGAAGGTCCCTTCGAGCACCAGCTGCCGCCGGCGCGCGAGGTGCCGGACCCGGAGTCCCTGCCGACGGTGACGGAGGAGATCCGGGCCCATCTGGGCGCGCTGCCGGAGCAGTTGGAGCGCATGGCGCGCCGCCAGCCCTTCGACATCCGCTACGCGGAACCGCTGCGCTGGAGCGCGCAGGACGTCAAGGAAGCCGAGCCGCGCAGCGCGGTGTGGATGCGCGCGGTCGGCCCGCTCGGCGACGACCCGCTCGTCCACACCTGCGCGCTCACGTACGCCAGTGACATGACCTTGCTGGATGCCGTGCGTCTGCCGATCGAGCCCTTGTGGGGGCAGCGCAATTTCGACATGGCGTCGCTGGACCACGCGATGTGGTTCCATCGGCCGTTCCGTGCGGACGAGTGGTTCCTGTACGACCAGGAGTCGCCGATCGCGACGGGCGGTCGCGGACTGGCCCGGGGGCGCATCTACGACCTGGAGGGACGCCTGCTGGTGTCGGTCGTGCAGGAAGGGCTGTTCCGGGCGCTGTAGGCGTCGCCGGGGTCGCCGAGGCCGCTGGGGTCACGTGGTGCGGCGGCGCATCCGGCTCAGCAGACCGCGTGCGGAGCGGCCGGCGGGGCCCTCCTCGGGGGCGTTCCGCTGCTCCGGTGGACGCGCCGGCGCCGGTTTCGGGGCAGGGCGTGGCGCGGGCTGTTCGACGCGCGCCGCGTCCAGAGTGCGCCGCAGGTCGGAGGTCAGCCAGGCGATCTCGTCGGGGTCCGCCGCCGTCATGATCTTCTCGACGAGGTGTGCGGCCGGCGTGCCGGGTGCGCAGTGGGCCGGCGGTCCGGGCCGGAAGCGGTCCAGGTGGGCGCGCTCGTAGGGGTCCTCGACGATCTCGGCGACCTGGACGGGGTCGAGGAACCCGGCCAGGACTCCGGCGTACTGCCAGGGGCCCTCCGCCTGGCGGAGCAGGAAGCCCAGGTGACGTCCGCGCCAGTTGCGGGGCCGCAGGTCGACGCCGGCGGCCAGTTGGCTGCGCAGCACCTCGGGCGTGCGGCCGGTGAACAGGAACGCGTTGGTCCGGTCCGCGGCGAACTGGCTCAGTTCCTGGGCGAGATACAGCCAGACGACGGCCCGGTAGCGGTTGAGGTAGAACCTCACGGGCACCACCAGCCCCAGGCGCGCGAGTCGGGTGAAGCGCGTCGGCGGCACGCCGAGCAGCGTGGCGCCTTCGGCGGTCCCGACGGCCCGCACGCTCTCGCGCAACGCTTCGGGGAAGCCGGGCTGCGCGCGCAGGCGGTCGATCTCGGCCCGCGGCACCCTGCCGACGCCGCCCGCCTCGTCGGGCACGGTCCTGATGCTCCCGAGGTGCACGGCGAGATCGAGCTCGGCCCGCTTCAGGTCGAGGTCGCGTGCGGCGCGGCTCGGCGTGCAGGAGGCGGAGTCGGGCCCGACGTCGGGTGCCTGGGGCGCGCTCATGCGGGCGCCGGTATGTGCGGGGTTCGCGTGAGCGGCGGCGCGGGGGGCGTTCGTGCAGGCGGCGGCCCGGGCGTCGTTCGTGCTGGTGGTGGTGCGGATGGCGTTCGTGCTGGTGATGGTGCGGGACATGGTCGTCTCCCCCGTGGAGCGAAGTGGCGTCGGGCGAGACCCCGCCCTGTGCGGTGGCCTCGGAAAAACCGTAGCCGACCTCTCACGGAGCGTGACGAACCTGTGGATAACTCTCGACGGGAGGAGGGAATTCCCAGGTCAGAGCTCCGTCAGCGGTGCTCGCTCCGGCTGCCGGGCATCGACGGTGAGATGCTCGCCGACCTGGTTGACGAGCAGGGTCATCTCGTAGGCGATCCGGCCCATGTCGGCGTCCGCCCCGCTGAGCACGCACAGGCAACTGCCGGTGCCCGCGGCGGTCACGAACAGGACGGCGTCGTCGAACTCGATCATGGTCTGCCGCACCTGGCCCGCTCCGAAGTGGCGCCCCGAGCCCTTGGCGAGGCTGTGCAGGCCGGACGAGACGGCGGCGAGGTGCTCGGCGTCCTCCTGGCGCATGCCCGAGCTCGCGGCGGCCACCAGCCCGTCGTTGGACAGGACGAGCGCATGGCGTACGGGCTCGACGCGCTCGGTCAGATCGTCCAGCAGCCGGTCCAGGCCCTCGTTCTGCCCCATGCCCCACTCCCCGTGTGACGTCCCCGTGTGATCCTCCGCCTCGCCGGAGCACCTGTTCGCCAGCCTTGCGCAGGACCGGGGGCGGGAGCAAGGAGGATGGCGGCATGGCACAGAAGATGACCGATGAGGAATGGCGGGCTTTCGTCACGCACGGAACCCGCACCGGAAAACTGTCCACCGTGCGGGCCGACGGCAGCCCCCACGTGGCGCCGATCTGGTTCGTGCTCGACGGCGACGACGTGGTCTTCAACACCGGCAAGGACACGGTGAAGGGCCGCAACCTGGCCCGGGACGGCCGGATCGCGCTCTGCGTGGACGACGACCGGCCGCCGTTCGACTACGTGGTCCTGCAGGGCCGTGCCCGGATCTCGGAGGAACCCGACGAGCTCCGGCACTGGGCGGCCCGGATCGCGGCCCGGTACATGGGCGAGGAGCGCGCCGAGGAGTTCGGTGCCCGCAACGGCGTACCGGGCGAACTCCTCGTCCGCGTCACCATCGCCAAGGTCCTCGCCCAGAAGCGCGTCGCGGACTGACCCCGCCCTTCGTTCCGTGAGAACCCCGTCAGCCGACGGAGTCGAGCAGCCGGGCGGTGTGCACCCGCCCGGCGTACTCGACCAGTCTGATCAGGACCTCCTTGCCCGAGTCGCGGTCGCGGGCGTCGCACAGGACGACGGGGGTGCCGCCGTCCAGGTCGAGCGCGCGCGAGACGTCCTGGGCGCCGTACGTCCGCGAGCCGGTGAAGCAGTTGACCGCGACGACGAACGGGATGTGCCGGTGTTCGAAGTAGTCGACCGCCGGAAAACAGTCCTCCAGACGCCTGGTGTCGGCGAGGACCACCGCGCCCAGAGCGCCCTGGGACAGCTCGTCCCACAGGAACCAGAAGCGGTCCTGGCCAGGCGTCCCGAACAGGTACAGGGAGAGGCCGGAGCGGATGGTGATGCGGCCGAAGTCCATCGCGACGGTGGTCGTGACCTTGTGGTCCACGCCGTCGGTGTCGTCCACGGACTGGCCCGCTTCGCTGAGCAGCTCCTCGGTGCGCAGCGGCTTGATCTCGCTCACCGCGCCCACCATGGTGGTCTTGCCCACGCCGAACCCACCGGCGACCAGTATCTTCAACGCCAGGGGAGCCGTCTCGCCGGTGGCGTCGGAATGCTCGGAGACCATGGATCACTTCTCTCGGGAGTGCCGGTAGCGGTCTGCGTCGGTGCGACGGTGCGCGTAGGTGGGACGGTCTGCGTCGGGCGGCGGTGGAAGGGAACGGTCGTGCCGGGCCCGGCACGGGGATCGCGCGGGGGCGCGGTCGCGTAGCCAGCATCATGACAAGCGGGCTCCCTCGGCGAGCGGTTCGACCGGGTCCGACCGATGTGACCGCCTCCTGTGCGTCGGTGTCCGCAAGAGTGCACGACTCGGCACTGCCCGGGCCCGTATGCGTCCGGATCGGTCCGGACGTTCGTCTACAGCGCGCGCAGACCGTCGATGACCTCGCGCAGGATGCGTTCGTCCGGCAACTGCGCGGGCGGCACCGGACGGCTGACGAGGAGGCAGCCCAGTTCCAGCAGATCGCCGAGCAGCACGCGGACCACGCCCACGGGGAGATCGGCGCCCGCCGCGAGTTCGGCGACGGACTGCGTCTCCGCACGGCACAGGCCCATCAGGGCCCGGTGTTCGGGCCCGAGCGCCGTGCCGTCCGTGCCGAGCGCGCCCGGATCCAGCGTGACCAGGGCGATCAGGTCGAAACGCACGCCCGAGGGTCCGGGTCGGGTGCGTCCGCCCGTCATGGCGTAGGGGCGGACGAGCGGGCCGGCCTCGTTGTCGTACCACTGGCTGTCCGACGCGCGTGGGGCGGCGGTCCTGTCCTCGGTCATCTGCGCGGGTCGCTCTCGGGCCTCATCCGAGCGGCGGTCGCGCGCCGTGGCGCGGTGGCGTATAGAGGTGCTCTCCGACCCGTTTGACCAGCCGGGCCATCTCGTAGGCGACCAGGCCGATGTCGGCGGTCACGGCGGTGAGGAGGGCGAGACAGGAGCCGTCGCCCGCGGCGGCGACGAACAGGAAACCGTCGTCCATCTCCACCATCGTCTGACGCACTCCGCCGGCTCCGAAGTGCCGGCCCGCCCCCTTGGCGAGGCTGTGGAAGCCGGAGGCGACGGCGGCGAGGTGTTCGGCGTCCTCCCGTCTGAGGTCGGTGGAGGCGCCGACGGCGAGGCCGTCGTTGGACAGCACCACCGCGTGCCGTACCTCGCTGACGCGCATCACCAGGTCGTCCAGCAGCCAGTCGAGTTCACCCGACCGCTGGGCCGACCGCGTACTCGGGTCCTGGATCATGCGGGGTCTCCTTCACTGCTGTTACTGCCGGAGGCCGGGTCCGGGCCTGCCGGACGTCCGGGTTGTCTTCCGCCGCCGCGGGCCCAGCCGTCCCGGTAGGCGGCCATGCGGTCCCGGACGACTTCGGGAGTGCGTGCCTCGTCGCCGCGCGGGGCCGAGTGCGGAGCCGGTTCCTCGGGGTGCGGGCGGCGCAGCTGGGGGGCGAGACTGGCCTGCCGCACCCGGCGGGGGAGATCGTCCGAGCCTTCGATGTCGTCCGGGGGGCGGTGCAGGCGCAATGCGGTCACTCCGGAGGGCGGTGGGTCGCCGGCCGCCGGTTCGGCGGCTGTCCGCCGGGGGGCCGCCGGCGCGGGTCGTACGGCGGGGGCGGGGACGGCGTCGTGACGCCGCTCGACCGACTGCCGGTCGCCGAAGTGCGCGTCGACGGCCGGCCGATCGACGGCTGCACGGTCGGCGCTTTGCTCGTCGCCGGTCCGGCGGTCGGCGCTGTGGCCGTCGGCGGACAGACGATCGGCGCTGTGGCCGTCGGCGGTCCGACGCTCGGCTCTTCGGCTGTCGGCGGTCCGACGGCCGACGCCGTGGCCCTCGAGGGCCCGGGGGGCTACTGCCGGGCGGTCGACCGCGGGCACGCGCGCGTACTCGCGTTCCTCGGCCGGACGCGGCTGTGACGGCCCGACGGCGGAACGTTCCGGCTTCCCGCTGTACAGCAAGGGCGTGGGCAGCAGGACGACGGCCGTGGTGCCGCCGTAGGGCGAGGTCCGCAGGTGCACCTTGATGCCGTGCCGGGCGGCGAGCCTGCTGACCACGAACAGGCCGAGCCGGTCGCTGTCGAACAGATCGAGGGCCTCCGACTGCGCGATGCGCCGGTTCGCCTCGGTGAGCGCCTCCTTGCCCATGCCCAGCCCCCGATCCTCCACTTCGACGGCGTATCCGTTGCCGACCGGTTCGCCGGTGACGCGCACACGCGTGTGCGGCGGAGAGAACTGGGCGGCGTTCTCGACGAGTTCGGCGAGCAGGTGCGTGAGGTCGGCGACCGCGGTGCCGATGACGGCCGCCTCAGGGAGCTGGCGGACCTCCACGCGCGCGTAGTCCTCGACCTCGGACACGGCGGCGCGGACCACGTCGGTGAGGGAGACCGGCATGCGCCAGGCCCGTCCGGGCGCGGCGCCGGAGAGGATGATCAGACTCTCCGCATGGCGTCGCATGCGCGTCGTGAGGTGGTCGAGCCGGAACAGGTCGCTGAGCTCGTTCGGGTCGTCGGAGCGGCGCTCCATGCTGTCCAGGAGGGTCAACTGGCGGTGGACGAGGATCTGACTGCGCCGGGCGAGGTTGACGAAGACGCCGGAGATCCCGCCGGCCAGTTCGGCGCGTTCCGCCGCGGCGCGCAGGGCGGCGCGGTGCACGGTGCTCAGTGCCTCGGCGACCTGGCCGGTCTCGTCCTCGGCGGGCGGTCCGGGCGGTGCTTCGGCGTTCACGTCGATCTCCTCCCCGGCGCGCAGTCTCTGCATGGCCTCGGGGAGTCTGCGCCGGGCGATCTCCAGGGCGCCGTTGCGCAGGCCGACGAGCTCGACGACGAGTCCGCGGCCGATGCGCACCGAGATGACGAGCGAGGCGACGACGCCGGCGAGGCCGAGCAGGACGGCGGCGCCGGGCGCGGTGAACAGCCCGCGGGTCAGCGGGTCCGCACGGTCGGCGGCTTCGCGTCCGGCTTCCCTCTCGAGGGTGCGCATCCCGTACTGCACGCGCGCGTGGGCCGGGTCCCAGACTCCGGCCGGAGCCGCCGTGATCGCCTTGACGCCGGGGCCGTTCGCCAGCACCTCGTCCTCGGCCGCGTACAGGGCCGCGTAGGCGCTGCCTCCCGCGAGCCGCTTCCAGGCGGTGCGTTCGGGGCCGCGCAGATCGACGACGGCTGCCTCCGTCAGCGTGCGACGGCTGCCGACGGCTCCGGCGAACAGGCGCAGGCGCTCGGTGTCGAGACGTCCGGTCGGACGGGCGCCGGAGAGCACGGCGTCCTCGCGCGCCAGGGCCTCTCCCGCCCGCGAGAATTCCAGCAGTACGCGCGCCTGCGAACCGAGTGCGGCGTCCTGGACGTCGGAGAGGGCCCCGCCCACCGAGAAGGCCGCGGAGATCGTGCTCGTGTAGCGGGCGTAGGCCTCCTCCCAGCCTGCGTCGCCGTCGAGCACCGAGGTCCGCAGCGTGGCGAGCGCCCCGGCCCCGGAGACGAACCGCCGGAGCCGCTGGGCCACCCCCGCGGGCAGTTCCCGGCCGTCGGCGACCGTGCTGTGGTCGCCGACCCTGAGCGCGGCGACCGCGCGGTCCGTGCGTGCGGCGAGCGACACGAGGCCGCTGTTCAGCCGGGGGTCGGGGTCGGTCGCGTACCGTACGGCGGCCGCGCGCTCCGTCTGCAGGGCTGCCACCGCGTCCGCGAGCGGCGCGCGGACCTGGGCGTCCACGCGTTGCAGTCGGCGCAGCGCGGAGACGTCTTGGGCGGTGGTGACGGTGGCGTACGCCCACAGGGCCAGCAGGGAGACGACCGGCACCATCAGCAGACAGACGATTCTGGCGCGCACCGTGCGCGGCCGCAGCCGCCGGCGTTCCGCGCGCGGGGACGCCGCGTCCGCCGGTGGACCGACGGGATCGTCCGCCGCCTCGTCGGCCGGGGGCCCGGCGTGGGCGCGGCGCCCGCGCGTGGGGGGCGGCGCGTCGGCGCCGGCCGTGGGGGTCCTACGGGGTGTACGCATGGCCTCCTCGCTCTGCGGGTGGGACGGGGCTCACCGGTCGCATCAGGCGGTCCTGGTCTGCTGCCGGTCGGTGAGGCTCTCCCCCGGACGCTGCGCGGACGCGGACGCCTCGCGCTCTCCCGCGGTGGGCGACAGCGCGACGAAGGCCGAGGTCAGGAAGAGGTAGGACCCGAGGCCGACGGCGAGGGGGAAGATGAACTGCATCGCCGTGGCCCCGGGCAGCGGCGCGCCGGAGGGCGTGACGCGGACGCTCACCGCGAACATCGCCGTGTAGTGCATGCTGCTGACCGCCGCCCCCATGACGAGGGACGCGACGCCGACCGCGACCGGTGAACTGATGTTGAGCGCGGCCCAGAGCGCCGCGGTGGCGGCGACGACCGCGATGAGGACGGAGAGCCCCACCCGCAAGGGGTCGTAGCTCACGTCCCCGTGCAGCCGGACCGCGGCCATGCCGAGGTAGTGCATGCTCGCCACGCCCAGGCCGGTGGTCAGGCCGCCGATCAACAGCGCGCGCGTACGGTCACGGCTGTAGCCGACCGCGAAGACACCGGCGCAGACGACGACCATGGCCACCAGCAGGCTGAGCACGGTCAACGGAACGTCGTAGCGGATGTCGGTGCCGCTCACCGCGAAGCCGAGCATGGCCACGAAGTGCATGGTCCAGATACCGGTGCCGATCGCCGAGGCCGCGGTGATCAGCCAGTTGCGGCGCGAGCGTCCGGTCGCGCCGAGGGCGCGCACGGTGCAGCGCAGCCCGAGAGCGGCGCCGATGCAGGCCATCGCGTACGACAGCACGGGGGTCAGCCAGCCGAAGGCGGCGTGGTCCAGATGTCCCATGGCCCCGGGACGCTAGCCGGAGCACGGAAGCACAAGGGGGGCGCATTTCGAAAGCTGCTGGAATATGACGGGGAAGTGCGACGGAACGACCGGGTCGCGCTCGAACGTGTGCGCCGACGTCTCACCCGTGCCGGTGAGGAATCATGCGGGACATGAGCGACGACCACACACACGTCCAGGAGTTCTTCACCGCGCGCGCCGCGGACTGGGACAGCCGGTTCCCCGACGACGGTCCCGCCTACGAGGCCGCGGCAGGCGAGCTCGGTCTGCGCCGGGGGGACCGTGTGCTCGACGCCGGGTGCGGGACCGGACGCGCCCTGACGCCGCTGCGGGCGGCCGTGGGCCCCTCGGGAACGGTCGTCGGGGTGGACGTGACCCCGGCCATGCTGGAGGCCGCCGTACGGGCCGGACGTGACCGCGACGGGCGGCTGGTGCTCGCCGACGTCGCCGCGCTTCCGCTGCGCTCGGCGTCACTGGACGCCGTGTTCGCGGCGGGGCTCGTCGCCCATCTGCCGCGCCCGCAGGACGACCTGCGCGAGTTGGCCCGGGTGGTGCGCCCCGGTGGCACGCTGGCGCTCTTCCACCCGATCGGCAGGGCGGCGCTCGCGGCCCGCCAGGGCCGGCGGATCACGCCGGAGGACCTCCGCGCGGAGCCCAACCTCGGCCCGCTGCTCGCCCGTTCGGGCTGGCGCATGACGTCGTACGCCGACGAGGACTCCCGCTTCCTCGCCCTCGCCGTCCGGGAGGTCTGAGACTCCCGCCTGTCCGGCGACCGCGCGCACGAACGCGTCCGGCCGGTCGAACATGACGCTGTGGCCCGCCCCGGGAACGGTCACCACCCGCACGCCCGCCCTCTCCAGGGCGTCCGCCCCGGCGAGCTCTCCGGTCAGCCCGCCCTGCGGACGAACGCGGTCGACCGCGTGCGGACCGGTCGGGATCTCGCGCATGTCCGATCCGATGCGCGCCGGAGACCGACGGCGGGAGCGCGCAGTCGGCTCTCGGAGCACCTCGGTGACGCTACCGGCCGCCGAACGCCGAAGAGCCGGCGGACCCCTTTCGGCGCGGTGTGCTCACCATCGCGCGGGCCACCTCCCGGGCCGAGCTCCGCCGGCTGCGCGAGACGCTCGACTCACTGGTCGGCCGGCCCGTCCGCCCTCCGCACGGGGCAGCCCGCCGTGCCGGGCGTCGGGCGGGTGCCCAGTTCCTCGAGCCGGTAGCCGTTCGGATAGCCCTTGATCTCCCGGTTCTGCCGAGCGTGGTGGGGTGTGCGGCGTGGCGGCAGCAGCCGCACCGCTCGTCCACGCGCGCGTACCGCTCCGCGCACCAGGGTGCGCGTGACGGGGCCGGGTGCGCGATAGCGGAAGGCTTCGAGCAGCGATGGGTCGAGGAGGGCGAGCGTCGCGCGGCGCAGGAGGGGCGCCAGCGGCCGCGGATACCAGGAGGCCATCAGGTCCAGCGTGGAGTCCGAGACGCGGCGCGCATCCTCGTCCCAGGCGAAGTGGGCCTCTTCGTAGGCATCGAGACAGGCCTCGAACTCCTCGTAGGTCGCGGGGATGTCCTTGATGCCCATGCGCTGCCCCAGCGTGCGGTAGTAGACGCCGCAGGCGACGATCTCGTGGCGCGAGAGCCTGCGCCATCCGTAGGCGTCGATCCATCGCTTGGGCATCACGACGAACGTGCACAGCACGTACCGCATGTCGTCGTTGCTGATGTCGTAACTGCGGTGCATGCGGTTGATGCGACGGACCGCCGTGCGCCCCTGTTCGCTGTCGAAGCCGTGCTCGACGACGGCGTCGAGCAGCAGGGAGGTGTCGTCGTAGCGCTTCTGGGCGCGGT
The DNA here is from genome assembly GCF_024539675.1 of Streptomyces hilarionis. GTDB lineage: Bacteria > Actinomycetota > Actinomycetes > Streptomycetales > Streptomycetaceae > Streptomyces > Streptomyces hilarionis. Next base: position 18,798 of record NZ_JAHHIT010000094.1, read on the forward strand.
CCGTGAGTTCCGCGGTCTGCGCGAGCAGGCGCCCGATCGAGGGCACGGCGTAGGTGCGGTACAGGGCCAGCTCGAGGGCCCTTGTGACGTCCCAGGGGAACTCGTAGGCGGCGATCAGCCGGTAGATCTCGAACGCGTCCTCGTGCGGGTCCAGTCGCCGGATCCGTTCCAGTCGCTCGTAGCGCTTCACCGCTGCGTCCCCCTTCTGTCGCCGAAGCGCCAACTCTAGGTTGAGAGGCAGCAGATGATCGCTGCGTCGCGGTCGTCGCCCAGGAAGGCGGTCGGCATGTTCGGCTGGATCCGCACGGCTTACGGGAGACTTCTCGACGGGAAGCGCGCGCCGTCACGCCCGGACGGTTCCGCGGGCCCGGCCGCGACGCGCGACCCCGCAAGGAAGCGCGCACCGAATCTCTTCGAGGCGGCGGCCTCCTACGTCTCGGCCCGGGCGGAGAACGATCAGGACAAGATCGACGAGGCGGCGGGCTGGGTGTCGCCTGAGGCCCTGTCCTTCGGCGTCAGCGAACTGGCGTGTCGCGCCGTCGTCGCGCTCGCGCGCGAGCGCGACGAGTCGCCCCATGCCGTCGCCCGCGCGCTCCTCGGACTGCCGACTGCGTGACTCCCCCGGCGGCCGCAAGGGTCGATTCGCCCCGTCCGGCCGGAAAGCTGCAGCTCCGGCTGCGGACCGGCCGTGACAAGCGCCTTCCCCCGGCACTAGGGTGCGCGCCGTTGGACGAACCGATGGGGAGGCTGGGATGGCCGGGACGGACGAGGACGCCGTCGCCGCCGCGGACGACGCGCTCTATGTGCTCACGGCGGTGCTGTTGACGCCGGCGAAGTTCCCGAGTGCGTTGGGCGACGACTATCCGGAGGCCTGTGCGGCGCTCGGCCTCCCGCCGCTCGCCGACGGCTACGGCTTGGTGCTGGGCCAGGACGGCGAGGGGGCGCGCTGGACCGTCGTCATCGACGACGTGTCGCTGGTCGCCGTCGCCATCGCGTCGTGGGACTGCGGCATGGAGTACGACCTGTCGCCCGACGAGCGGACGGTGGTCGCCGCGCTGCCCGGCTGGCCGCTGGCGGTGGCCGTCGCGGCCCCCGGCGTGCCCGCGCCGCACGACCCAGCCCCCGAGCTGGCGGACGGCCCGGCGCTGTGCCCGCCCGACACGAGCACCTGGGGTCCGGCGCAGCGGCGGCTGGGCGCCGACGAGATCGCGCTTCAGTGGGCACTGTGGCGCGAGCAGATCGACGACGCCGAGTTCGCGCCGTCCCGGGAGAGCAAGGCCGGCGCGCTCGCGGCCGCCGTCGGTGCGGACCGCGCGGGCAGCGCCGACCGGGCGGACGGGGACCACGGGGCGGAACACTCCGGCGGCACGTCGGCGCCCGGCGGGACCTCGGGCTCCGGTGGGAGCGGCGAGGACCCGGGTCCCTCAGGGGTCGCAGGTGCCGCCCGGACCCGAGGGGCGGCAGCGTCACCCGGGAACGGGACGGACGCGCCGCAGGGGCACAGCGGCATCCGACGCGTGCTGGCCGAGGTGCGCGCCTATGTGGACACCCCGCCTCCGTTGGGGCGCGTGCGTTCGTCGTTCGCTCCCGGTGAGGCGCGCACGCTGCGCGCCGACGGGCCGGGCTGGTCGCTGGTGGCCAGGACCGACGACATCGCGTTCGTCCTCCTCGACGACGAGCCCGGCGAGGTGCTCCCGGTCGGCCGGGGGCCCGAACTGCCCGGCCTGCTGGAGGCGCTCGACAAGATGGCCGTGCGACCTCTGTGACGCCGGTGACGGGGGTGACGGGGGTGACGGGGTGACGGCGAAGCCGCCGGGACTCCGCCCCTCGCCATGCCGTCGCCGGGACCGGTATGGCTCCGAGGGGCCATACCGGTCGTCCCGCCCGAGCCGCGGAGCCCGTGCCTCAGCGGCCGAGTTCCTTGCGGCCGACCCGGCGCAGTCTGCGCCGCTGTGACGGATCGAGCGTGAGGTAGGCCGCCGCCGGAACCCCCACCACGATCAACAGGGCCGCCCACCAGGGCAGCCAGATCAGCAGGAGAAGCCCGACCGCCACACCCCCTGCGGCGATCTTCGCGTTTCTCGACATCTGCGTCGCCTCCTTCGCGGCCACTGCCGCTCTCTGCCATGAAAACGGGTCCGCGCCGCCCGCGGTTCCGAGGCCGACCCTGAGCCGTCCCTGAGGTGCACCCCGAGACTTCCCCTAGAACCCCGCACGCACCCGCGGACCTTCCCCGCCCCGGATCCGCACCGGAGCCGGTCGACGGCGGTGCACGTCGGCGGACGGTGCTGTACTCTCGGCGCCCCGTCCACGTAGTCAAATTTGAGGAGAGGCCTCATCTCCGCGCAGAGGGTTCCCGTGGAAGCACCGTCCGAGATCTCCGAACTGACCCGTTGTCGCGCCGTCTTCCTCCCCGGCGTTCCGGCGCGCACCGGCGGCGTCGCGTTCTGGCGCCCCGACGGCGAGAAGGCTCCGTCCGCCGCCCCACCGGCGGCCGCCCGTCACCTGCGCCTGGTCCGACCGCTCGGCGCCGGCGTCTCCCTGGGCCGCGTGCCGGCCGTGGTGCTCCCGGTGCGCGACGCCCTGCCCGTGCTCACCCACGCGCGGGCCGAGCCCGACGCCCACCGGTCCACCGCCTTCTGGAGCGCGGCCGTCCTGCTGGCCCTGCGGTGCGCCGCGCGCGGCCTGCTCCTGCCCGGCCTGTCCGCGCAGGACCACGACGCATGGCGGATGGGACCGCTGGACGCGCACGACCTCGAGCAGGTATGCAGGCTGGCCGCCTCCATGCCGCCCGAAGCGCATGCCGTCCCCGTCGACGAGAGCACACCGCTGCGGCTTCCCGATCCCGAACGTCTTCTGCGCGCCTTCCTGGACGCCGTCGCGGACTGCCTCCCCCGCACCCCCGCCGCACCTCTCCTGACCGGTCACCCCGCCTACGCGGCGCCCACCACGCGGCCCGCTCCGGAACTTCGCGCGTGGGCCGCAGACGTCCGCGGCGCGCACGAGGCCGGCGTACGCATCTCGCTGCGGATCGAGGCCCCCGGGCTCGACCTGTCCCCGAGGGACGGCGGACCGGCGTCCGCCGAGAGCGGTGGACCGGCTTCGCGGCTGCGGGCCGTGCCGCAGGTGCACAGCGTGAGCGAGCCCGCGCGCGTCGCGGACGCCGCCGCGTTCTGGGCCGACCCGAGCGTCCTGCCCGGAGCATCGGGCCCCCACGCGCGGAGGGAGGCCCTGCTCGCGCTGCGTCGGGCGGCCCGGGCCTGGCCGCCGCTCGCCCCCCTGCTGAACGCCACCGTCCCGGAGGCGGTCGACCTCCTGGACGACGAGGTGGTCGAGCTCCTCGCGGAGGGTTCGCGAGCCCTCGCGAGCGCCGGTGTGGAGGTGCACTGGCCGAAGGAACTCGCCCGCACGCTGACGACCCGCGTGGTCGTGGGGCCGCCGCACGAAGGCCCGGAACCCCCCCGCGCCGGTTCGCCCACACCGTCCTTCCGGTCGTCGGACGCGCGGGTGGGTCTCACCTGGTGGTTCGGGCTGGGCGACCGGCGGCTGACGCGGGACGAAATGGACCGCCTGGCGGAGGCGGACCGGCCGCTGGTGCGGCTGCGCGACCAGTGGGTCCTGATCGACCCGGGGGAACTGCGACGGGCGCGCGACCGCCGGGCGCTCGGGATGACGCCCGTGGACGCCCTGAGCGCCGCCCTGACGGGCTCCACGGAGGTCGACGGCCACCGGGTCGACGTGCGGCCCACCGGGTGGCTGGCGGCCCTGCGGGAGCGGTTGACGAACCCCGACGAGCAGGAGAGCGTCGAGCAGCCCGCCGCGCTCGAGGCGACCCTGCGCGACTACCAGCGGCGCGGCCTGACCTGGCTGGCCCGGACCACCTCGCTCGGACTGGGCTGCTGCCTGGCGGACGACATGGGACTCGGCAAGACCGTCACACTGATCGCGCTCCACCTGCACCGGCAGACGGACCCCTCCGCGACCGGCCCCACGCTCGTGGTCTGTCCGGCCTCCCTGATGGGCAACTGGCAGCGGGAGATCGAGAGGTTCGCGCCCGGCACGCCGGTGCGCCGCTTCCACGGCCCCCGGCGCGACCTGGAGAGACTGGGCGACGGGGAGTTCGTGCTCACCACGTACGGCACGCTGCGGCTGGACGCGGACCGGCTCGGCCGGACGGCATGGGGGCTGGTCGTCGCGGACGAGGCGCAGCACGTCAAGAACCCCTGCTCGGCGACCGCGCGGGCCCTGCGCACGATCGACGCACGCGCGCGCGTGGCGCTCACCGGCACCCCCGTGGAGAACAACCTGTCGGAACTGTGGGCCATCCTGGACTGGACGACGCCGGGGCTGCTGGGCCGTCCGGCGGCCTTCCGGGCCCGGTACGCGCGGGTGGTCGAGAGCGGGCGCGATCCCGCCGCGGCCGAGCGCCTGGCACGGCTGGTGGCGCCCTTCCTGCTGCGCCGCCGCAAGTCGGATCCCGGGATCGCCCCGGAGCTGCCGCCCAAGACCGAGACGGATCACCCCGTGGCGCTCACGAAGGAGCAGGCGGGACTGTACGAGGCCGTGGTGCGCGAGACGCTGGCGGCCATCGCCGAGGCAGACGGGATGGCGCGACGCGGGCTGATCGTGAAGCTGCTGACCGCGCTCAAACAGATCTGCAACCACCCCGCGCAGTACCTCGGGGAGGAGCGGCCGAGGACCGCCGGGCGCTCGGGGAAGCTGGAGCTCCTCGACGAGCTGCTCGACACCCTCCTCGCCGAGGGCGCGAGCGTCCTCCTCTTCACGCAGTACGTACGTCTGGCACGTCTGCTGGAACAGCACCTGGCCGCGCGGGGCGTGCCCACCCAGTTCCTCCACGGCGGCGTTCCCGTCTCCGAGCGCGAGGCCATGGTCCGGCGCTTCCAGGACGGTGAGGCGCCCGTGTTCCTGCTGTCGCTGCGGGCGGCGGGCACCGGCCTCAACCTCACGCGCGCGGAGCATGTCGTGCACTACGACCGGTGGTGGAACCCGGCCGTCGAGGCGCAGGCCACCGACCGCGCGTACCGCATCGGGCAGACCAGGCCGGTGCAGGTGCACCGGCTGATCGCGGAGGGCACGATCGAGGACCGCATCGCCGACATGCTGCGCCGCAAGCAGGACCTCGCCGACGCCGTCCTCGGGGCCGGGGAGAGGGCGCTGACCGAGCTGACGGACGCCGAGCTGGCCGACCTGGTGGAACTGCGGGGGGGGGACGCACGATGAGCGGGGACGACCGGCGCCGCGACGGCCACGACGACACCGAGGAACGGATCTTCGCGGCCTTGCCCCCCGCGCCCGGCACGGCCTTCGCGCGGACCCGGTGGGGCCGGGCGTGGCTGTCCGCCCTGGAGGACGGCGCACTGGACGGGACGCAGGTGAGGGCGGGCCGCCGACTGGCGCGCGCGGGCGCCGTGGGCGCCGTGTCGGTCCGGCCGGGACGCGTCACGGCCGTCGTCCGGGACCGCGACGGCACGGCGCACCGGGCGGACGTGCTGCTCGACGTGTTCACGGACACGCAGTGGGACCGGTTCCTGGACCTGGCGGGCGAGCGGTCCGGGCACGTGGCCGCGCTGCTCGACCGGGAGATGCCGCCCCATCTGGTCGAGGACGCCGTCACCGCGGGCGTCGGCCTCCTCCCGGGACCGGGCGACCTGGAGGCCGCGTGCGACTGCGGCGCATGGGACCACTGCGGCCATACCGCGGCGGTCTGCTACCAGGTGGCGAGGCTGCTCGACCAGGACCCGTTCGTCCTGCTCCTGCTCCGGGGGCGCGCCGAGGGCGTCCTGCTGCACGACCTCCAGGCGCGGAGCGTCGCCGCCCCCGCCGGACGCGGGCCGGAGCGGGCGGACGGCGTGGACGCGGCCGAGGCCTACGCGGCCGGGGACATCCTGCCCCCGTTGCCCGCCGCACCCGGACCACCGCCGGAACCGGGCCGTCCCCCCTCGCTGGACACGGACGCGCCGGCCCCGGCCGGGCTGGATCCGGCGGCACTGGAGATCCTCGCGGCGCGGACGGCCGCGGAGGCGCGCCTGATGCTCGCTCGGGCGCTGCGCGAGGACGCCGGACGGGACGCGCCGCTCGCGGGCCGGTGGACGCTCGCCCAGGACGCGGTACGGCTGGCAGCGGGGGTCCTCGGCGTCCTCGACGCGGTGGACGGCCCTGACGCGGCCGTGGCCGACCGACTCGCCGCCGGGTCGGGGCGCGACCGGCGGGAACTGGCCTCGGCCGTGCGCGCCTGGACGTACGGCGGAGCGGCCGCGCTGTCGGTCCTCGATGAGGAGTGGTCCGTCGAGGGCGACGCGCTCGCACGCGCGCGTGCCGCGCTGGACTCGGCCTGGGAGGAGGACGAGCGGCCGGTGCTGCGGGCGCGCGGGAACCGGTGGACCGCCGTGGGTGCGGCCCGCCAACTGCGGCTGGGACGGGACGGGCGCTGGTGGCCGTACCGCGAGGAGGACGGTCGCTGGACGCCTGCGGGGGAAGCGGCCGACGACCCGGCGTCGGCTTGGGCCGTCGTGTGGCCCGACGGCGAGGAAGCGCTTTCCTAGACGCACCCCCGCCGTTCCGGCGCGCCGGCGCCGGCGGGGCGTCGGCCCGACGGACGGCCGACGCCCCGCGTTCACCCGGAGGCAGCACACCGTTCGACGCCCACCCCAACCCTGTCCGATGTCCGCACACTTGCCGATCCGCCCTCTGGGAGGCTCGATGTCCCCGCACGTCACCGGCCGGCGCCGCATCCACCGTTGCGTCGCGGCGGCCGCACCGCTCGCCGTGCTGGCCGCGCTCGCCACCGCAGGACCGGCCACCGCCGGAACGGCCTCCCGGACCGCGCACGTCACCCGGACCGCGACGCTCGGCGACATCCCCCTGGGGGCGTTCAGCAACTCCCTGCTGCCCGGCACGGTGGACGACGACCGGGGTGTGGACCTGGGCGGCATCGGCAGCGACATCTACCCGGCGGGTCGCGAGGGCGAGTTCTGGACGGTCACCGACCGGGGGCCCAACGGCCAGATCAAGGTGGACGGCGCCAAGCGCCGCACGTTCCCGGTGCCCGGGTTCGATCCGGCGATCGTGCGGATCCGGGTGTCCGGCAAGACGGTGAAGGTGCTGGGGGCGATCCCCCTCACCACGTCGTCGGGCAAGCCCGTGACGGGGCTGTCGAACCAGGCGGGACGTGACGAGGCGCCCTACTCCTACGACGCGCGGACGCCTCTGTCCTACAACCCGAACGGACTGGACACCGAGGGCCTCGTACGGGCCGACGAAGGCACCTTCTGGCTCGTCGACGAGTACGGGCCCTCACTGGTGCACGTCTCCGCGCGCGGGAAGGTCCTGACGCGCTACGTGCCCGCGGGGCTGCACCTCACCGGCGCGGACTACCCGGTGGTGGAGGCGCTGCCCGCGGTCCTGCTCCACCGCAAGACCAACCGCGGCTTCGAGGGGCTCGCCCAACTGCCGGGCGGAGACCTCGTCATGGCGGTGCAGAGCCCGCTGTCGCTCCCGGACACCGCGGCCGGAGAGGGCTCGCGCACGGCGCGTCTGCTGCGCTTCTCCCCGAAGCGCAAGGCCGTCACCGCCGAGTACGCGTACCGCTTCGACCCCGTGGGCGTGGTGGACCCCGGAGAGGACGACACGTCCGAACTCAAGATCTCCTCGGTGGTGGCCGTGGGCGGCGACCGGCTGCTGGTGGAGGAGCGCACGGACCGGGCCGCGCGGCTCCAGGCGGTGCGGCTGGGGCGGGCGTCGGACATCCTGGGCAGCCGCTGGGACGACGACGCCACCACGCCGTCACTGGAGCAGCTGGCCGATCCGGCCGCCGCGGGCGTACCGGTGCTGCCGAAGCGGCTGGTCGTCGACCTGGGCGAGGTCGCCGGGGTGCCCGGGAAGATCGAGGGCGTGGCGCGCGTGGATCACACCACACTCGCCCTCGTCAACGACAACGACTTCGGGATGACGGACGGCGCGGGCGCCTTCGACGCACAGGGCCGTCTCGTCGACAGCGGCGTCGAGACGACGCTCACCTACGTGCGGCTGCCGCGGAACTGGTGACGCCTGTCACGAACCCGGCTCCCCCGCCTGGGACAACAGCGACTCCAGAGCGCTCGGCAACCCGCTCGGCAGCTCGCTCGGCAGGTCGGTGGGCAGGGTGCTCGGCAACTGCGTCGGCAGAGTGCTCGGCAACTGCGTCGGCAGCTCTGTCGGCAGGTGGGAGGGCAATTCGCCGGGCAGTCCCGACGGCAGGCTGAGGGTGGGCTCGGGCGACGCCGTGGCGCTGTCGTTAGGGCTCGGCCTGTCGTCCGAGGAGCCGTCGCGCGAAGCCATCAGCACCACGGCGAGCACCGCGCCGGCCACGACCAGCAGGACGAGCACCACGAGCAGCGGGCTCCTGCGCCTGCCGGGCCCGCCGGGGTCCCCCGGGCCGCCCGGTCCGACGGCGGCGAAAGGGGCGGTGGGCGGTCCGAAACCACCGGGAGGCGGCATGCCGCCCGGCGGTACGGGCGGCTGGGGCGGTACGGGTGGTTGGGCCATGCCGTCCAGCGTGACCGTGCGCCCGTGCGGGACGCGACCCCCGCGCGCGAGTTGATACCGGTTCAGGTCACGGAGGACATGATTCCGGCGTATTGCGCGCGGCGGCCGCGTCCGCCGCCGGACGGATGCGTCCGGCGGCACGCGCGTGTGCGGACCCCACCGGGCACGCGCGTCTGCGACCCCCACCGCAGGGCGCGTGCGTCCGGCCCCTCACCGCACACGCGCGCGTGTGCGGTGGACTCAGCCCCGGGCGCCGAGGAGGTGGTCCATGGCGAGCTGGTCCAGCCGCTCGAAGGCCATGCCGCGGGCCGCGGCCGCCTCGGGGTCGAAGTCCTCGAAGGCGGTGCGGTCGGCGAGCAGGCCCTGAAGGCCGTCGGCGGCGGTGGCCTGGGCCAGCTCGTCGAGACGCGAGGCGCGCAGGGCCTCCTGGACCTCCGGGTCGCCGCGGAAGGCGGCCGCGCGCTCCTTGAGGATCAGGTAGTTGCGCATGCAGCCCTCGGCCGACGCCCACACCCCGTCGAGGTCCTCGGTGCGCGGCGGCTTGAAGTCGAAGTGCTTCGGACCCGCGTAGCCGGCACTCTCCAGCAGGTCGACCAGCCAGAACGCGGCACGCAGGTCACCGGCGCCGAAGCGCAGGTCCTGGTCGTACTTGATGCCGGACTGGCCGTTGAGGTCGATGTGGAAGAGCTTGCCCGCCCACAGCGCCTGGGCGATGCCGTGCGGGAAGTTCAGCCCGGCCATCTGCTCGTGGCCGACCTCGGGGTTGACGCCGTACAGCTCCGGACGCTCCAGGCGCTCGATGAAGGCCAGGGCGTGGCCGACCGTGGGCAGCAGGATGTCGCCGCGCGGCTCGTTCGGCTTGGGCTCGATGGCGAACTTCAGGTCGTAGCCCTGGGCGGTCACGTACTCGCCGAGGAGGTCGAAGGCCTCCTTCATCCGGTCGAGCGCCACGCGCACGTCCTTGGCGGCGCCGGACTCCGCGCCCTCACGGCCGCCCCAGGCGACGTAGATCTTCGCGCCCAGCTCGGCGGCCAGGTCGATGTTGCGGATCGTCTTGCGCAGGGCGTAACGGCGCACGTCGCGGTCGTTCGCGGTGAACGCGCCGTCCTTGAAGACGGGGTGCGTGAAGAGGTTGGTGGTGGCCATCGGCACGGTCATGCCGGTGGTGTCCAGGGCCTGACGGAAGCGCTTGATGTGCTCCTCGCGCTCACTGTCGGAGGACCCGAAGGGGATCAGGTCGTCGTCGTGGAAGGTCACGCCGTAGGCGCCCAGCTCGGCCAGGCGCGTCACCGTCTCGACCGGGTCCAGGGCACGCCGCGTGGCGTCGCCGAACGGGTCCCTTCCCTGCCAGCCGACGGTCCACAGGCCGAAGGTGAACCTGTCGTCGGGGGTGGGCTGGTAGCTCATGCCGCGGCTCCTTGCTCGAAGACTGTCGTGCCTGACGGGGGGCGAACTATTTCGTCATGGCGGTTTACAAATTAGTATGCCAACGCATCTCTGGGAAGACAGATCCCGCAGAGCCGCGGAAAAACTTGAGGGAGAGCCCGATGTCAGCAGCCGAGGGTCCGCTCGTCGTCGGCGTGGACACGTCCACGCAGTCCACCAAGGCGCTCGTCGTCGACGCGGCCACCGGCGAGGTCGTCGCGAGCGGCCAGGCGCCGCACACGGTCTCCTCCGGATCCGGCCGTGAGAGCGACCCGCGCCAGTGGTGGGACGCGCTGCGCGAGGCCCTGCACCAGTGCGGCGACGCGGCCCGCGAGGCGGCCGCGGTGTCCGTCGGCGGCCAGCAGCACGGCCTGGTGACGCTGGACGGGCACGGGGAGCCGGTGCGTCCGGCGCTGCTGTGGAACGACGTGCGCTCCGCCCCGCAGGCGCGTCGGCTGACCGAGGAGCTGGGCGGCGCGAAGTTCTGGGCGGAGCGCACGGGGTCGGTGCCCGCGGCATCCTTCACGGTCACGAAGTGGGCGTGGCTGGCCGAGAACGAGCCGGAGGCCCTGCGCGCCACGAAGGCGGTGCGCCTCCCCCACGACTACCTCACCGAGCGCCTGACGGGCGAGGGCACCACGGACCGCGGCGACGCCTCCGGCACCGGCTGGTGGGCTTCGGCGACCGAGGCGTACGACGAGGAGATCCTCGCCCACGTGGGGCTCTCCCCCACGCTGCTCCCGCGCGTGGTGCGGCCCGGCGAGGTCGCCGGCACCGTGCGCGACAGTCACGACCTGCCCTTCGCCAAGGGCACGCTGGTCGCCCCGGGCACCGGCGACAACGCGGCGGCGGCCCTGGGCCTCGGGCTGCGCCCCGGCACGCCGGTCCTGAGCCTGGGCACCTCCGGCACGGTGTACGCGGTGGCCAAGCGCCGCCCCACCGACCCCTCCGGCACCGTGGCCGGTTTCGCCGACGCCCACGGTGACTGGCTGCCGCTGGCCTGCACCCTGAACTGCACGCTCGCCGTCGACCGGGTCGCCGCCCTGCTCGGGCTGGACCGCGAGGCGGTGGAGCCCACCAGCCACCTCACCCTGCTGCCCTACCTGGACGGCGAACGCACCCCCAACCTTCCGAACGCCTCCGGTCTGCTGCACGGACTGCGCCACGACACCACCGCCGGCCAGCTCCTCCAGGCCGCCTACGACGGCGCCGTGCACTCGCTGCTCGGCGCGCTCGACCTCGTCCTCGACGACGACGCCGACCGCTCGGCCCCCCTGCTGCTGATCGGCGGCGGCGCCCGGGGCGAGGCCTGGCAGCAGACCGTGCGCCGGCTGTCCGGGCGGCCGGTCCAGGTCCCCGAGGCCAGGGAACTCGTCGCGCTCGGGGCCGCCGCGCAGGCGGCGGGGCTGCTGACCGGCGAGGACCCCGCCGCCGTCGCCCGCCGCTGGAACACCACCCGGGGCCCGGTCCTCGATGCCGTCGAACGGGACGAGTCGACGCTGGCCAGGATCGCCGGGGTACTCTCCGACGCGGCCCCGCTGCTGGAACGGAGCACGGACGCCCGCTGAGCGTCGACGCCCGCACGCCGACGCCCGAGGATCACGCACGACGACGCAACGACGACTCGACGAATCGACGGAGGCATGACCGCACCGCCGCACGAGGCCAGGCCGACCGGCCCGGGACGCGCGCTGCCCGACACCCAGCAGGGCATGCGCCGTCGCAATCTGGCCAGGGTGATGCACGCCGTCAGCGCCGAGGGACCGCTCTCGCGCGCGGGAGTCGCCTCGCGCATCGGTCTGACCCGGGCGGCCGTCTCGACCCTCGTCGACGAGCTCATACGCTCCGGCCTGCTCGAGGAACTCGGCCCCGAGCGCCCCGGCCGGGTGGGACGACCTGGATCGGCCCTGGCGGTCAGCGGGCACGGCCCGGCGGGCATCGGCGCCGAGGTCGGCGTCGACCACCTGGCGGTCTGCGCCGTCGACCTGCGCGGCGAGGTACGCGTGCGCGCCGAGCGGCACGGCGCCAACCGGGGCCGCGCCCCGGGGCCCGTGGTCGAGGAACTGACCGGGCTCGTACGCCAGGTCGTCGCCGAGGCCGAGCGCGAGGGACTGTGGCCGGCCGGGCTCGCGGTGGCCGTCCCCGGCCTCGTCGCCCGCGACGCCCGTACGGTGGTGCGCGCGCCGAACCTCGACTGGCAGAACGTCGACCTCGGGGCGCTGCTGCCCGGCGAGTTCCCGCTGACGGTCGACAACGAGGCCAACTTCGGCGGGCTCGCCGAACTCTGGCTCGGCGCGGACACCCCGCGGAACTTCCTGCACGTGTCGGCCGAGATCGGCATCGGCGCCGCACTGGTCGTGGACGGCGACCTGCTGCGCGGCACCCGCGGCTTCGCGGGCGAGCTGGGCCATGTGCCGGTGCATCCCGACGGGCCGGCATGCGGGTGCGGCGGACGCGGGTGCCTGGAGCAGTACGCCGGCGAGGAGGCGGTGCTGCGGTCGGCCGGGCTGGAGCCCGGCGAGGACCGCGTCGGCCTCCTCGCGGGGCGGGCCGCGGACGGCGATCCTGAGGTACGGCGGGCGTTGCGCGAGGCGGGAACGGCCCTCGGCATCGCCCTGACCGGGGCGCTCAACCTGCTGGATCCGCAGAGCGTCGTCCTCGGCGGCGCGCTCGCCGGACTCGCGCCGTGGCTGCTGCCGTCGCTGGAGGCGGAGCTCTCCCGGCGCACGGCCGGCCCCGCCTGCCCGGTCGCCGTCTCCCGCCTGGGCCCCGAGGGCCCCCTGCTCGGCGCCGCGCACTCGGTGGTGCGGTCCGTGCTGGACGACCCGGCGACGGTGGCGGAACGGGCCTGAGGCCCTGAGGCCCTGCGGAGCGGCGGCAGGCAGCAGGCAGGGTGTGTCGGGCGGGGGCCGGAGGGCAACCTGCGGGGCGGGTCCTGCCCCAGTCCCTTCCCCTCGCCCTTGCCCCCGCCACCTCCCTCTCCCTCTCCCTCTCCCTCCCCCGCGTGCGGTGCCCGTGGCGCAACGCCTGACAGCCGCATGACCGGAACCCCTCGTTCGGGTGGGCGAGTTGTCCCCAACCGCGTATGGGTCCACAGATCTCGGCGGCGTTCCCCGTCCGTCCGGCGGGCACCGTAGCGTGATCGGACGGCGGCGATCCGGCCGAGCGTCGCCCGGACGGTTGTCGACCCGCGCCCCCGGCGTGACGATGTCCGCAGCCGCATCCCGCCCGAACCCGACCCACCGCCGCAACGCCTTCCGGGAGGACCAGTTGACCGATCCCTGGGTGGCCCTGGAACCCGGGGCCGACCCCGCCGAGCGAGTACGTCTCCTGCGCCGCGCGCACGAGACGTTCACCGAGGCCGGCACCGTGCCGCGGCCGGTGCGGGCCGTCGTGGCCGACTCCTGGCGGCGTTCCGCGCGGGCGGGCGTCGGCCCGGACGGCGCCGCGCACGTCGAGTTGGACGACGGTGAGCTCGACGCCTACCGGTGCGAGCACCCGCTGGCGCGAGTGATGCCGCTGTTCCGCGAGTTGATGGGCACGTTCGCCGCGGACGGCGAACATCTGCTGGCCGTGTGCGACGCACGCGGGAGACTGCTGTGGGTGGAGGGCCACGCGGCGACCCGGCGACAGGCGGGCCGGATGAACTTCGTGCCCGGCGCGCACTGGGCGGAGAGCGCGATGGGGACCAACGCGCCGGGCACGGCCGTCGCCCTGGACCGTCCCGTGCAGGTGTTCGCGGCCGAGCACTTCATCCGGCGGGTGCAACCGTGGACGTGCGCGGCCGCCCCGGTGCACGACCCGCGGACCGGGCGCGTGCTGGGCGCCGTGGACATCACGGGCGGCGACGGGCTGGCGCACCCGCACAGCCTGGGCTTCGTGCAGGCCGTCGCCCGGGCCGCGGAGGCCCATCTGGCGCTGCTCACTCCCGAGCCGCCGGTCGGCGAGACGTCCCGGCTGACCGTGCTGGGCCGGGACGAGGCGCGCTTGACCACCGGAGGCCGCAGCATCAGGCTGAGCCGCCGGCACAGCGAGATCCTGCTGTTGCTGGCACGTCACCCCGAAGGCCTCACGGGCGACGGGCTGCTGTGCGCCCTGTACGAGGACGAGTCGGTGACGCCGGTGACGCTGCGGGCCGAACTGGCCCGGCTGCGCGGGGTGCTGGGACCCGGGTTGCTGGCCTCGCGACCCTACCGGCTCACTGCGGCCGTCGAGTCGGACCTGGACGTCGTCGAACGCAAGCTGGCGGCGGGCGCGGTCACGGCGGCGCTGACGGCCTACACCGGGCCACCGCTGCCGGGGTCCCGGGCGCCCGCCGTGGCACGGCTGGGCCGGCGGCTCGCCGACGGTCTGCGCGCCGCGCTGATCGCCTGCGGCGACCCCGACCTGTTGGCGGACTGGGCGCACGCCCCGTGGGGCGAGGACGACCTCGACGTATGGCGGGCTCTCGCGGCGGCACGTCCGACCGCCGCTACGCGGGCCCGCGTCACGGCACTGGAATGCGAGCTGACGGCGCCGGGCGAGCGGCCGCGTCCGCGAGGGCCACGACCATGAGGGCGACGACCGTGGCGGCGACCATGGCGGCGACGGCCGTCAGGACGACGGCCGTGAGGCTGGGTGAGGCGCAACGTGAGTGCAACGTCCGTCTCTCTAGCGTCGCGCGCAGAGCTGTCCGACGGCGGACAGCGCTGCCGAAGGAGGCTGACCAGGATGACCCGTTACGCGGCCCCGGGGAGCGAGGGCTCGATCGTCTCCTACCAGGCGCGCTACGACCACTACATCGGGGGCGAGTACGTGCCCCCGGCGCGGGGACGGTATTTCGAGAACCCCTCGCCGGTGAACGGGGAGACGTTCACGGAGGTGGCGCGCGGCACCGCGGAGGACGTGGAGCGGGCGCTGGACGCGGCGCACGCGGCGGCGCCGGGCTGGGGCCGCACCTCGGCGACCGAGCGCTCCGACATCCTGCTGAAGATCGCCGACCGCATGGAGGCGTACCTGGAGCCGCTGGCCGTGGCGGAGAGCTGGGAGAACGGCAAGCCGGTGCGCGAGACGCTGGCCGCGGACATCCCGCTGGCCATCGACCACTTCCGCTACTTCGCCGGCGCTGTCCGCGCCCAGGAGGGCTCCCTCAGCGAGGTCGACGGCGACACCGTGGCGTACCACTTCCACGAGCCTCTCGGGGTCGTGGCGCAGATCATCCCGTGGAACTTCCCGATCCTGATGGCCACCTGGAAGCTCGCTCCGGCGCTCGCCGCGGGCAACGCGGTGGTGATCAAGCCGGCCGAGCAGACTCCGGTCTCGCTGCACTACTGGATGAGCCTGGTCGCGGACCTGCTGCCGCCGGGCGTGGTCAACATCGTCAACGGCTTCGGACCGGAGGCGGGCAAGCCGCTCGCGTCCAGCCCGCGCGTGGCCAAGGTCGCGTTCACGGGTGAGACGTCCACGGGCCGGCTGATCATGCAGTACGCGGCCGAGAACCTGAAGCCGGTCACGCTGGAACTGGGCGGCAAGTCGCCGAACCTCTTCTTCGACGACGTGTGGGACAAGGACGACGACCTGCGCGACAAGGCCCTGGAGGGGTTCACCATGTTCGCCCTCAACCAGGGCGAGGTGTGCACCTGCCCGTCGCGGGGCCTGATCCAGCGCGGCAACTACGGCGACTTCCTTCAGGCGGCCGTGGCCCGCACCGAGCTGATCAAGCCGGGGCATCCCCTGGACACGGACACGATGATCGGCGCGCAGGCGTCGGGGGAACAGCTCGCGAAGATCCTCTCCTACATCGACATCGGCCGGAAGGAGGGCGCCAAGGTCCTCACCGGCGGCGAACGCGCTGAGTACGACGGCGAGTTGAAGGGCGGCTACTACGTCCGGCCGACGATCTTCGAGGGCGACAACCGCATGCGGATCTTCCAGGAGGAGATCTTCGGCCCGGTGGTGTCGGTCGCCTCGTTCGACGACTTCGACGACGCCATCAAGATCGCCAACGACACCTCGTACGGACTGGGGGCAGGCGTCTGGACCCGGGACATCAACACGGCGTACCGCGCCGGCCGGGCGATACAGGCCGGTCGGGTGTGGACCAACTGCTACCACGCCTACCCGGCCCACGCGGCGTTCGGCGGCTACAAGCAGTCCGGAATCGGACGCGAGACCCACAAGATGATGCTGGAGCACTACCAGCAGACCAAGAACCTGCTGGTGTCGTACTCGCCGAAGAAGCTCGGTTTCTTCTAGCGGACGGCCTCGGTCGGTCGGCTGCGTCGTCGCGCGCGAGGGTCGCCGCCGGGCGGCGGCGACCCCGGGGTGCCGACGAGGCCTTCGGGTGCGGCCGGGGAGCCGCGCCCTCAAGGCCTCGTCGGTTCGCTTGCGACCGTGCGGGAGCTGTTACGAGCGGGTCCAGCGCTGGTTGCTGCCGCCCGAGCAGGAGTAGAGCTGGAGCAGGGTGCCGTTGGCCGTGCCGTTCGCCACGGCGTCGAGACAGAGGCCGGACTGGACGCCGACGATGGAACCGTCGGAGTTGAGGCGCCACTTCTGGTTGTCGCCGCCCCAGCAGCTGTAGATCTGCACCTTGGCTCCGTTGCCGGTGCCGGCGGCGTCCAGGCACTTGTCGCCGAAGACCCTGAGCTCGCCGGCCGAGGTGGACGTCCACTGCTGGTTGGCGCTGCTGTGGCAGTCCCAGAGGTTGAGCTGGGTGCCGTCGGCGGTGCTGCTGCCGGGCACGTCCACGCAGCGGCCCGAGCCGACCCCCTTGATCGCCGTGCCGTCCGAGGGGGGCGGGGTGGTGGTGCCGCCGTTGAGGGCGTCGAGGACGGCGGTGTAGGCGGGCTTCTTGCCGCCGCCGCTGTTGAAGAGCAGCGGGGTCTGCTCCGATCGCCACGAATCGCTGTCGCGCACGCCCCAGACGGTGATGCCGAGGCAGCGCGACACGGCCAGGCAGTCGTTGGTCACGTTGGCGTAGGTCGTGGCCGACGCGCCCTGGATGTCGAGTTCGGTGATGGCCACGTCGACGCCGAGGGCGGCGAAGTTCTGCAGGGTGGTGCGGAAGTTGCTGTTGTAGGGGCTGTCATTGTTGAAGTGCGACTGGAAGCCGACGCAGTCGATCGGCACGCCACGCTGCTTGAAGTCGCGGACCATGGAGTACATGGCCTGGGTCTTGGCCCAGGTCCAGTTCTCGACGTTGTAGTCGTTGTAGCAGAGCTTGGCGGCCGGGTCGGCGGCGCGCGCGGTGCGGAAGGCGACCTCGATCCAGTCGTTGCCGGTGCGCTGGAGGTTGGAGTCGCGCCGGGCTCCCGAACTGCCGTCGGCGAAGGCCTCGTTCACGACGTCCCACTGGGCGATCTTGCCTTTGTAGTGGGCCATCACGCCGTTGATGTGGCTGATCATCGCCTGGCGCAGCGTGCTGCCGCTGAGGCTCTGCATCCAGCCGGGCTGCTGGGAGTGCCAGGCCAGCGTGTGGCCGCGCACCTTCTTGCCGTTCTGCACCGCCCAGTTGTAGACGCGGTCACCGGCGGCGAAGTTGAACTGACCTCGCTGTGGCTCGGTGGCGTCGATCTTCATCTCGTTCTCGGGCGTCACCATGTTGAACTCACGGCCCGCGATCGAGGTGTACGCCGAGTCGCCCAGCCTGCCCGAGGCGATGGCGGTGCCGAAGTAGCGGCCGCTCTGCGCCGCGGCCGCGCCGAGCGTGCTCTCGGCGGCGTGCGCCGGCGGGGCGACGAGGGCGGCGACCACGCAGAAGGCGCCGACGGCCTGCGCCAGCAGCAGGCCGCGGATCCTCCGGCGGACACCGGGTCGGGGAGGGGCATACGAGCCCATGTCTGTGCCTCCAAGGGGGAAATCGGGGAAGGACCGAAGCGCGGGGAACGCGTCGGCGCGAGCAGGGCGACGGGACGATCACGACCGGCGTCGCGACGGCAGTGGGCCGGCCGAGGGATGACGGCCGTCGGGTCGTGGACGGCATCGGGTCATGGACGACAGGTGACAACCGTCGGGTCGCGGATGACGGGTGATGGCCGTCGGGTCACGGATGACGGGTGATGGCCGTCGGATGACGGGCGGGCGGGGGG
>NZ_JAHHIT010000095.1 GCF_024539675.1 Streptomyces hilarionis
GCGTCCCGACGCCCACGGGAGGGCCGACGACGACCCGCCGCCTCCTGTCGGCCTCGGCGGTCTCGCCTCCGGGGCGAACGGGCCGTCCGCCGGGGCCGGATCCGCGCAGGGGAGCCCCGTGCGCGTCGTCGACGCGGGCGAGGCGCGCGCCCGGTCCGTCGCCGTGCCGCACGCCGACGTCGTCCTGGTCCGTGCGACCAGCCCCGCGCTGGCCCGTGCCGCCCGCGACCGGCTGCGGTCCGAGGCCGCGGACGCCGGACGCGACCCGGACTCGCTGCGAGTCATGGCCGGTCTGCTGATCGACCTCGGCGACGGAGAGCACGCGGCCCACCCCGGGCACGGCGGGGGCGGCCCCCGGCAGACGCGGCGCGGCCCGCTGTACCGGGGCGGCCCCGTCGACCTCGCCGACCTGATCGCCTCCTGGCGTCAGGAGGGCGCCGTCGACGGCTTCCACCTCACCCCCGTCGAACCGCGCCGGGACCTGGAGCGCCTGGTCAACGGCACGGTGGCGCTCCTTCAGCACCGGGGCCTGTTCCGCACGTTCTATCCGGGCAGCACCCTGCGCGAGCACCTGGGGCTCGCCCGGCCCGCCGCCCGGCCCGCGGGCAGCCCCGCCGAGGGAGCGGCCTGAGCTGTCCGGCGCGGGTGCCGGAGCGGGTGCGGCCGCGTCGAGGGACGCGCATGAGGGAGGTCTCGTGACACGCGGCCGCCTGCGGCCGAAATGCGGCGTCCGACGGCACGTCACCCGGTACACGACGCGCCGCGCGAGGGCCATCCGGAGGGTCGAATTCCGGACACCGGGCCCCGCGACGGCCGAGGCGGCGGCGCGGTGTTCTCCGCGCCCGGTCCCGGCGGGACGGCCACGAGCGCCGGGGCCGGTCGTCGCGCCGGTCCCCGTGCAGGTCACCGGGGCCCGGGCCCGCGTGAGCCCGGGGCCCGTCCGTGGCCGGCAGACGCGGGACCGGGTCGGCGGAGGTGCGCGTGCGCGGGGCGGCACACGGTGGGCCGCACCGTGCGCGCCGAACCGTGGCGGCGCCTGAGGAGGTGTGATGTCGCCCGGGACCGCCCGGGGTTCCGGCGCCGGCCCCGGGCCGCCGGCGCCGTCGTCCGCGCCGGGCTCCGGCCGTCACCCGGCGGCGGGGTCGCGGACGCCCGGCCGCGGAGGGAGACGACCGCGCCCGGTCGGGCCCGGCGGGAGCGGCGTTCGCCGACGCCATCGGCGGGACGACCGGTCGACGCGTCCCGGCCGACGGGTCCGGCCGCGGGCCCGGCCGACGGGTCCGGGTCCCGGCGTTCCGGCGCCCCGGCGCGTTCGGAGGGTGGGGGGCGCGTCGGCGGTCCCGGGCGCGGGCGTACTGCCTCCGTGCGCCATTGCCGGGACTTCGGTCCGTTCGCCGCCTCCGCCGGGAAGACATGGGACGTGGCGGTCGAGGAAGAGGAGCGCAACCCGGTCTGAGCTGGGGCAAGAGGGCTGCAAGAGGGATCGACTCACGCAGTTCGTTCACTGGTTGACGGCCGAAAGGCGCCCTTGCGCCTACCGGCCGTTCGGCCGAATACTCCCCCTCAGCGCTTGTCAGGGTCACGGCGTGTCCGAAAACCGGACGAACGTCGGCCCTGGCTGCGCCTCACGGGCCCCGACCCCACACGACGGGCCCCCGACTTCCCCTGGGAGGGAACGAAACGTGAGGATCAAGCGCACCACCCCCACCACCCCCAAGAGCGGCATCTCGAGACGGACCCGGCTGACCGCCGTGGCCACCGGGCTCGTGGCCGCGGCCGCCGTCGCCATCCCCCACGCGAGCGCGGCGGACGACACCACCTTCAGCGCGGCCGAACTCAGCAGCGCCGGCGCCTCGGTGCTGAAGGCGGACGTCCCGGGCACCGCCTGGGCGGTCGACAGCAGGACCAACCGACTGGTGGTCACCGTCGACAGCACGGTCTCCGACGCCGAGATCGCGAAGATCAGGCAGCAGGCGGGCGGCAACGCCGGCGCGCTCACGATCAAGCACACCCCGGGCAAGTTCAACAAGCTCATCGCCGGCGGCGACGCCATCTACGGCGGCGGCTACCGCTGCTCGCTCGGCTTCAACGTGCGCAGCGGCAGCACCTACTACTTCCTGACGGCCGGCCACTGCGGCGAGGTCGCGTCGACCTGGTACTCCAACTCCGGGCAGTCGACCACCCTGGGCACCAACGTCAGCTACAGCTTCCCGACCAACGACTATGCGCTGGTCCGCTACACCAACACCTCCGTCACCAAGTCCGGCACCGCGGGCAACACGGACATCACCAGTGCGGGCACGCCCAGCGTCGGCGCCACCGTCTACCGTGACGGCTCGACCACCGGCATCCACAGCGGCCGGGTCACCGCGCTGAACGCGACCGTGAACTACGGCGGCGGCGACGTCGTCTACGGCATGATCCAGACCAACGTCTGCGCCGAGGGCGGCGACTCCGGCGGCGCGCTGTACTCGACCAGCGGCGTCGCCTACGGCCTCACCTCCGGCGGCAGCGGCAACTGCAGCTCCGGTGGCACCACCTTCTTCCAGCCGGTGGTGGAGGCCCTGAACGCCTACGGCGTCAGCGTCTTCTAGTCGTAGCTCGTAGCTCGTAGCTCGTAGTTCGGGTAGTTCGTGGCGGGCCCCCGCGCGCGGATCGTCGCGCTCGGGGGCCCGTTGCCGTGCCGAGCACGGCACCGCAGCCCGCGGGCGCGCCTTTCGCGTCTGCCCGTCCCGCACACCACCACGTCCGGCGCATCACCACGTCCGACGCGTCCCTGCGTCCGAACGTGCCGGTCGGGAGCGGGTTCGTCCCTGGAGGACAACCCCAGGAAGGGGTGGTGAAGGAGCAGGGGGCGTGCGGTGCCCACCCTGTGCGCTTGTCGAGGTCGACCTTGTGCGCTCTCCACGGGGTTCGGAAGAGTGGGCGGCCGCCGACCATCCTTGCGGCCCGCCGCGGTCTGCGACACCGCTTCGGACCGACCCCCCACAGGAGGACGTGAGTTGAAGCACCGACGGATATCCGGACGACGGGCGGTCATGGCGGGCGCGGCAGCCGCCGCGCTCGTCACGGCGGGAGTCACCCTGCAGACCGCGAACGCCGACGAGCCCGCGAAGAGCCCCCGGCCCTCCGTCCTCTCGGCCCTCGCGGCCGGGAAGCTGGCCTCGACCCTGGGCGCGGACCTGGGCGACGACGCGGCGGGCACGTACTACGACGCCGAGCGCCGCGCCCTCGTGGTGAACGTCCTCGACGAGGACGCCGCGCACACCGTCGAGGCCGCCGGCGCCCGGGCCAGAATCGTCGGGAACACCCTCGCCGAACTGACCGGCGCCCACGCGAAGCTCAAGGCGGACGCGACCGTCCCGGGCACCGCCTGGGTGACCGACCCGACCACCAACAAGGTCGTGGTCCTGGCCGACCGCACGGTGTCCGGCACGCAGTGGGCCAAGCTCTCCAGGATCGTCGACGGCCTCGGCCAGGTGGCCGAACTGCGCCGTTCCCCGGGTGAGTTCAAGCCCTTCATCGCCGGCGGCGACGCCATCGGCGGCGGTGGCGGGCGCTGCTCGCTCGGCTTCAACGTCGTCAAGGGCGGCGAGCCGTACTTCCTGACCGCGGGGCACTGCACCGACGCCATCTCCACCTGGTCGGACTCCTCCGGCGCGACGATCGGCGTCAACGAGACCTCCAGCTTCCCGGGCCACGACTACGGCCTGGTCAGGTACACCGCCGGTGTGGCCCATCCGAGCGAGGTGAACCTCTACGACGGCTCGGCCCAGCCGATCACCGGCGCGGTCGAGGCCACCGTCGGCATGAAGGTCACCCGCAGCGGCTCCACCACCCGGGTGCACTCCGGCACGGTCACGGGCCTGGACGCCACGGTCAACTACGGCAACGGCGACATCGTCGACGGTCTGATCCGGACCGACGTGTGCGCCGAGCCCGGCGACAGCGGCGGATCCCTCTTCTCGGGCAGCAGCGCCGTCGGCCTGACCTCGGGCGGCAGCGGCGACTGCACCTCGGGCGGGGAGACGTTCTTCCAGCCGGTCACCGAGGCCCTGTCGGCGACGGGGACGCGGATCGGCTGACGGGCCGGGACGGCGTCGACGGAGCTCCCGCCCCGCCCTCAGGGGCGGGGCCCGCCCGCCCGCCGCCGGGTCTCACGGCGCGCTCGGCGCGCGGCGCGTGCGCAGGACCGGGGCCAGCAGGGTGACGACGACGCCCGCGACCGCCCACGCGGACAGCACCAGCAGGGACGCGGTCATGTCGTTGCCCTCGAAGTAGGCGATCGAGCGCGCCGCCCAGGTCCCCGCACCGGGCGGCAGCGCCGGGCCGATCGCCTTCCAGAACGGCGGGAGCAGCGGAGGGGGCAGGGCGCCGCCCGCGCTCGGGTTGCCCAGGATCACCACGAGCAGGATGACCAGCCCGATGCCGGCGAGCCCGAACACGCCCTGGAAGGCGAGCGTGGCCGCGCCGACCGCGAAGACGATCAGCGCCCCGAGCCCCCAGTAGGCCGCGACGCCGCCGGGCAGGGCGTCCAGGACGGGCCCGACGATCAGGGCGCCGCCGAGTCCGCCGACGACGGCGACGACGGCCATGGCGAGCAGCCGGATCACCGCGCGCCGCGGGGTGGAACGGCCGGCGCCCGAGCTGATGACCATGATCGAGGCGCAGAGGTAGCCGCCCACGCACCAGCCGACGGTCAGGTAGAAGGACGACAGCCCGTTGGCGTCCTCCCTGTCGGCCGGGACCACGTCGACGGTCCGCAGGGCGCGCCCCCGGGACTTCTCCAGGGAGGTGGTGAGCGTCGCCAGGGTGGCGGCCAGCACCTTGCCGCCGCCGGTGGCCACCAGGAGGGTGTCGGCGCCGCCGGCCGGGCCGACGACCAGGGCGCCGTCGATCGTCCGGTCGAGGATCTGCGCGCGGGCCGTCGCCGCGTCGGCCAGCGCCCGCGGGGCCAGGGGGTCGCCGGGCAGGTTCTCCAGCCGGGCCACCGTCTGCCGGGCGACGGCCTGGGGCGCGACCACGCCGAAGGGCACGTCCTTGGGCCGGGGGTCGTGCAGCGCTCCCACGTAGGAGGCGATGAAGAGCAGATGGAGGGCGACCACGCCGACGACCAGCAGCGAGGCCCGCGGGGTGACGGCGTCCTGCACCTCGTCGAGGAAGGAGCCGCGGGACGGGCC
This sequence comes from Streptomyces hilarionis, assembly GCF_024539675.1. GTDB lineage: Bacteria > Actinomycetota > Actinomycetes > Streptomycetales > Streptomycetaceae > Streptomyces > Streptomyces hilarionis. The sequence goes on from NZ_JAHHIT010000095.1 coordinate 5,181, forward strand.
GCGGGGGGCGTCGGCGCCGGTGCTCTGTGTCATGTCCCCACGCTCCGGGCCACGGCATGTTTGTGCAGGTGGGGGGCGTCCGAACGGTTGTCGTACATACGTTCGGAATTTGGTCTATGGTGGGGGTGGGAGAGTAGTGAACTGATGTTCGATTCGTTCGGCTCATTCGATTTCGGGAGGTGCGGATGCCGGGGTTCACGCATCTGCACACCGTCTCCGGGTTCTCCCTGCGGTACGGGGCCTCGCACCCGGAACGGCTGGCCGAGCGCGCCTTCGAACGGGGCATGGACGCCCTCGCCCTCACCGACCGCGACACCCTCGCGGGCACGGTCCGCTTCGCCAAGGCCTGCGCGAAGGCGGGCGTGCGCCCGCTGTTCGGGGTGGACCTGGCGGTGACGGCGCCCGAGCGCCCGCAGGGCGACGCGTCCGTACGACGCGACCGTCGCCGCACCCCCGTGCGCGGCGGCGCCTTCGTCGACGAGTCGACACCCCGCGTCACCTTCCTCGCCCGCGACGGCGCGAGGGGCTGGGCCGACCTGTGCCGGCTGGTCACGGCCGCGCACGCGGGCGAGGACGGCGCGGGCCCGCCGTCGCTGCCCTGGGCCGAGAACCACGGCGACGGCCTGACCGTCCTGCTCGGGCCGGCCTCCGACGTCGGCCGCGCGCTCGCCGCGGGCCGCCCGGACCGGGCCGCGCGGCTGCTCGCCCCCTGGCGCGAGGCGTACGGCGACGCCCTGCGCCTGGAGGCCGTCTGGCACGGGCGCACCGGCACCGGTCACGGCTCCCTGCGGCTGGCCGCGCGCACCGTCGGCTTCGCCGCCGAACAGCGGATCCGGCCCGTCCTCAGCAACGCCGTCCGGTACGCCGACCCCGGCCAGGGCCCGGTCGCCGACATCCTGGACGCCGCCCGCCGGCTCGTCCCCGTCGACCCCGCCAAGGAGCTCGACTCGGGCGAGGCCTGGCTCAAGGGCGCGGACGCCATGCTCGGGGCGGCGGAGCGGATCGTGGAGGCCGCGGGCTTCCGGCGGGACGTCGCCCACCGGCTCCTGGAGCAGACCCGGGCCGCGGCCGCCGAGTGTCTGGTCGACCCCGAGGACGACCTGGGCATGGGCGCCGTCCACTTCCCCGAACCGCATCTCGTGGGCGCGGACCGCCGCACCGCCCAGCGGACGCTGGCCTCACGAGCGGTGGCGGGGATGGTGCTGCGGGGCTACGACCGGTCCGCGAAGGCGCGGCCGTACTGGGAGCGGATGCACGACGAGCTCGACATCATCGCCCACCACGGATTCGCCTCCTATTTCCTGACGGTCGCTCAGGTCGTGGACGACGTACGGAAGATGGGCATCCGGGTCGCCGCGCGCGGCTCGGGCGCGGGCTCCCTCGTCAACCACCTCCTCGGCATCGCCCACGCCGACCCCCTGGAGCACGGGCTGCTGATGGAGCGCTTCCTGTCCCGGGAGCGGGTCGTGCTGCCCGACATCGACGTCGACGTGGAGTCCGCGCGCCGGCTGGAGGTCTACCGCGCGATCATCGGCCGCTTCGGGGCCGAGCGGGTGGCGACGGTCGCGATGCCGGAGACGTACCGCGTCCGGCACGCGATCCGGGACGTCGGCGCGGCCCTGTCCATGGACCCGGCCGAGATCGACCGCGTGGCCAAGTCCTTTCCGCACATCCGGGCCCGGGACGCCCGCGCGGCCCTCGACGAACTGCCCGAACTCCGGGCGCTGGCAGGGGAGAAGGAGAGGTACGGGCGGCTGTGGGAGCTGGTCGAGGCCCTCGACGCCCTTCCGCGCGGAGTCGCCATGCACCCGTGCGGGGTGCTGCTGTCCGACGCCTCCCTGCTCTCGCGCACGCCGGTCGTGCCGACCAGCGGCGAGGGGTTCCCGATGGCCCAGTTCGACAAGGACGACGTCGAGGACCTCGGGCTGCTCAAGCTGGACGTGCTGGGCGTGCGGATGCAGTCGGCGATGGCGCACGCGGTGGCGGAGGTGGAGCGGGCGACGGGGGAGCGGATCGACCTGGACGCGGTCGAGGAGGGCGACCCGGCCACGTACCGGCTCATCCGGTCCACCGAGACGCTGGGGTGCTTCCAGATCGAGTCGCCGGGCCAGCGGGACCTGGTGGGGCGGTTGCAGCCGGCCACCTTCCACGACCTGGTCGTCGACATCTCCCTGTTCCGGCCCGGCCCGGTCGCCGCCGACATGGTGCGGCCGTTCATCGAGGCCCGGCACGGGCGCGCGCCGGTGCGCTACCCGCATCCGGATCTGACGGAGCCGCTGCGGGACACCCACGGCGTCGTGGTCTTCCACGAGCAGATCATCGACATCGTCGCGATCATGACCGGCTGCGGGCGGGGCGAGGCGGACCGGGTGCGGCGGGGGCTGTCCGACCCGGAGTCCCAGGGGCGGATCAAGGTGTGGTTCGCGCAGCACGCGGCGGCGCGGGGATACAGCGCAGAAACGATTCAGCGGACCTGGGAGATCGTCGAGGCCTTCGGTTCCTACGGCTTCTGCAAGGCGCACGCGGTGGCCTTCGCCGTCCCGACGTACCAGTCGGCGTGGTTGAAGGCCCACCATCCGGCCGCCTTCTATGCCGGACTGCTCACGCACGACCCCGGGATGTATCCCAAGCGGCTGCTGCTGGCGGACGCCCGGCGGCGCGGGGTGCCGATCCTGCCGCTGGACGTGAACCGGTCGGGCGTCGCCCATCGTATCGAACTGGTGTCTGAATCGAGGCGGACGGGGGAACCGGCGTCGTCGACGTCGTCGACGTCATCAGTGGACTCACCGGACTCACCGACCTCACCGGACTCACATGACTCACCGGACTCGGTGGATTCCGCCGGGCGTTGGGGGCTGCGGCTCGCCCTCTCCGACGTCCACGGCATCAGCGAGGCCGAGGCGGCGCGGGTCGCGGACGGGCAGCCGTACGCCTCGCTGCTGGACTTCTGGGAGCGGGCGCGTCCGAGCCGGCCGCTGGCCGGGCGGCTCGCCCAGGTCGGGGCGCTGGACGCCTTCGGCGGCAACCGTCGTGACCTGCAACTGCACCTGACCGAGCTGCACCGGGGCGGGCGTGGTGCGGGCGGCGGGCAGCTCCCGCTGGCCGGCGGGCGCGGGACGGCCCCGGCCGGGCTGCCCGACCTGACCTCCGCCGAGCGGCTCAGCGCCGAACTGGGCGTGCTGTCCATGGACGCCTCGCGCCATCTGATGGACGACCACGGCGACTTCCTCGCCGAGCTGGGCGTGGTCTCGGCCCGGCGGCTGCGGGAGGCGCGGCACGGGGAGACCGTGCTGGTCGCGGGCGCCAAGGCGGCCACCCAGACCCCGCCGATCCGGTCCGGCAAACGGGTCGTCTTCAGCACTCTGGACGACGGCACCGGCCTGGTCGACCTCGCCTTCTTCGAGGACTCCCACGACGCCTGCGCCCACACCGTCTTCCACTCCTGGCTGCTGCTGGTGCGCGGGGTGGTGCAGCGGCGCGGCCCGCGCAGCCTCAGCGTGGTGGGCGCGGCCGCCTGGAACCTCGCCGACCTGCTGGAGGTGCGCCGGGACGAGGGGCTGGAGGGAGTCGCGGCCCGGCTGGCCGCCCCGGGCGCCCCCGCCCCGGGCGCCCCCGGCGACGGCGACGGCCCGGCGCGCGGCCGGCTCGCCGGTTCGGACGGGCTGCCCGCGCCGGCGGGCTCGGCCGCCCGGGACGCGATGGAGCGGCGCCGTCTCCGGCTGCCCACGGGGTACGAGATGCACCCCTGGGCCGATCTGCGCCCCGCGGGCGAAGGGCCCGCGGTGGGAAGGAAGTTGTGGCACCAGAGTCCGGGGAGTGCGGGATGACCATCCTCTGCGTTCGTTTCCAGCTTCCTCCGGCGCGCGAGACCGCCGCCCTGCCGGCGCTGCTCGGGTTGCTGGAGGAGTTCACGCCGGTCGTCGAGGCGCTGCCGCCGGACGGGGCGCTGGCCGATCTGCGGGGCGCCGAACGGTACTTCGGGCGCAGCGCGGTGGAGCTCGCCTCGGTCGTCCGCGTGCGGGCGCTCGCGCTGCACGGCGTCGACTGCGTGATCGGCGCCGGTCCCGGCCCGCTGACGGCGCGCATGGCGCTGCGGGCCGCCCGGCCCGGGGTGACCCGCGCGGTCCCCGAGGGGGAGGTGCGCGAGTTCCTCGCCGGGCAGCCCGTCACCGCGCTGCCCGGGGTCGGTGCGGCGACCGCCCGCATCCTGTGCGAGTACGGCCTCGACACCCTCGGCCGGGTCGCCGTCGCCCCCCTGTCCACGCTCCAGCGCCTGGTCGGCGCGAAGGCGGGCCGGGAACTGCACGAGAAGGCGAACGGCGTCGACCGCGGCCGGGTGGTGCCGAACTCCGTGTCACGGTCGCTGGCCACGGAACGCCCCTTCGAGCGGGACGAACTGGATCCCGACCGGCACCGGCGCGCCCTGCTGTCGTCCGCCGAGGAACTGGGCGTTCGGCTGCGCGCGCTGGAGAAGGTGTGCCGCACCCTGACCCTCACCGTGCGCTACGCCGACCGCTCCTCCACCGCCCGCAGCCGCACCCTGAAGGAGCCGACCGCGCACTCGGCGGCCCTGACCGCGGCGGCGTACGGCCTGTACGAGGCGCTCGGCCTACAGCGCGCCCGGGTCCGCGCGGTCGCCCTGCGCGCCGAGGCCCTGGGCCCCGCCGAACAGGCCTCCCACCAGCTCAGCTTCGACCCCGTCGACGAGAAGGTCCGCCGGATCGAGGAGGTCGCCGACCGGGTCCGGGCGAAGTTCGGCCCGGGGGCGGTGAAGCCGGGCACGCTGGCGGCGTGAGGGGCGGCGGGATCAGTTGGCCCACGGGGGAGTGATCCGGGTGCCGTCGGCCAGTTCCGCCTCCAGTCCGATGGACGTGGTGACCCAGGACAGCGCGGTGTGATCGGTCGGGTTCTCGACGGCCAGGGTGGACCCCGGGTTGACGATCACCGTGTCGCCCGCCCTGATCCGCTCGGCGCGGCCGTCGAGGGTGAGGACCAGTTCGCCGACGAGCAGATGGAAGATCTCCTCCCGGTTGACGGTGTGCGCGGGCGCCTTGGTGCCCGCGGGGATCTCGCCCCGCCAGGCGCACAGTTCCTTGCTGCCGGTGAGGGGAGTGGCGTACGAGACGAAGCGGGCGCCGTGGATCTCGTGGGTGACGGCCTGCGCGGAGCGGACGACGGGCATGGGTGCCTCCTGGCACTCGGGACCGAACAGAGATGGTCAAGCAGCTTGACTAAGTTCCTCTATGGTCAAGCTGCTTGACCATTCTGTCAAGGGTGTTTCAATGCGGCTGTGCACACTTCCGAAGCCCTCGCCCTGTCCGCCGCCCTTCTCGCCGCCGCCGGTGAACTCACCCGGCGCATCGACGACGGCGTCGCCGCCCGCGGTTTCGAGGGGCGGCCCTCCTACGGCTTCGCCTTCGCGCGGCTCGCCCGGAGCGGCGCGACGGTCACCGAGCTGGGCGCCCACCTCGGCGTCACCAAGCAGGCGGCGAGCCAGCTCGTGGACGAGCTGGTGCGCAAGGGGTACGTCGAGCGGCGGCCGCACCCCGGGGACGCGCGTGCCCGGCTGATCGTCCTCACCGAGCGCGGCCGGGACTGCACCCGGGCGGCGGAGGAGGCGGCCGCCGAGGCGGTGCGGGCCTGGGCGGAGGTGCTCGGCGAGGAGCAGCTGAGCGCGCTGCGCGCCCAGTTGGCGCGCATTGCCCCCCATGGGCCCATTCGCCCCGTTTGGTGATCTCATTATCAGGAGCACGCGTCCGTCCGCGGCCATCACTGAAAGTTTTTACTGACGCGTAACTTCACACTTCACTTACTCGCCCGTAACTTGACGAGTGAACAGCATCCTCGTGATCCGGATCACAGGCGCAAGGCCATCGCACCTCCCTTGATCCGCAAGGAGATCACCCGATGCTGCCCTGGAAGCGTGTGTTCCGACCGTTCGCCGCCCTGCTGCTGGCCGCCGCGGCCGTCGCCGTCCCCGCCGTCTCCGCCGCCCACGCCGACTCCGCCACCGGGACCACCGTCGAGACCGCCGCCGTCACCGCCTCGGCGAGCGGCTGGAACGACTACCGCTGCAAGCCCTCCGCCGCACACCCCCGCCCCGTCGTCCTCGTGCACGGCACGCTCGGCAACTCCGTCGACAACTGGCTGGCCCTCGCCCCCTACCTCACGGTCCGCGGATACTGCGTCTTCTCCGTCGACTACGGCCAGCTGCCCGGCGTCCCCCTCTTCCACGGCCTCGGACCCGTCGACGCGTCGGCCGGGCAGCTCTCCGCCTTCGTGGACAAGGTGCTCGCGGCGACCGGCGCGCCCCAGGTCGACCTGGTCGGCCACTCCCAGGGCGGCATGATGCCGCGCTACTACCTGAAGTTCCTCGGCGGCGCGGCCAAGGTCGGCGCGCTCGTCGGCATCGCCCCCGACAACCACGGCGCCACCCTCAGTGGACTGGCCAACCTGCTCCCGTACTTCCCGGGCGCCGAGGACCTGATCACGGCCGCCACCCCCGGCCTCGCCGACCAGCTGCCCGGATCGGCGTTCCTCACCAAGCTCAACGCCGGCGGCGACACCGTTCCCGGCGTGCGCTACACGGTCATCGCCACCCGGTACGACGAGGTGGCCACCCCCTGGCGCAGCCAGTACCTGAGCGGCTCCGGAGTGCGCAACGTCCTGTTGCAGGACCTGTGTCCGCTGGACCTCTCCGAGCACGTGGCGATCGCGCTGTTCGACCGGATCGCGTTCCACGAGGTGGCCAACGCCCTCGACCCGGCGCATGCCTCCGCCACCACCTGTGCGTCCGCGCTGAGCTGACGCCGGGTCCGTCCGGGGTCCGCCCGGGGTCCGCCCGTGTTCCGCTCTGAAGGATCGTTTTGCCGGGGCCTGTCCGGCCTGAGCCGCCGGTCAGGCCCCGGAGTCGTGCGGCCGCGTCAGCGGCCGTGGCCGCCGGCCGCCCGCCTGCGCACCGACGCGAACAGCAGCCCCGCGCCCAGCGCCAGGACGGCCGCGCCGCCCACCGCGAGGTACGGGGCGCGGCCGTCGCCCCCGGTCCGCGCGAGGCTCCTGCCGGGAGCCGGACCGGCGGCCGCCGCCTTCGGCCCGCTGGAGCCCGACGACGACCCGCCCGCGGCGGACGGCTTCGCACCGGACCGCCGGGTGACGGACGGCTCCGCCGTGGCCGACGCCCCGGCGTCCCGGTCCGTCGCCGTGGCGGCGTCGTCGTCCCCGTGGCCGTGGTGCCCGACCGTGGATCGTCCGGCGCCGTCCGCGATCTGCCGTTCGGAGGGCGCGGAGACGGCCGGCGCGGGCGCCGCCGGTGCGGAGCCCCCGCCCGCCGCCCCGTTCCCGCCGGCCGTGGCGAACGTGACGTCCGAGCAGGAGTAGAACGCCTCCGGACTGTCCGAGCGCTGCCAGATCGTGTACAGCAGCTGCCGGCCCGAGCGCTCGGGCAGGGTTCCGGAGAAGGTGGCGAAGCCGCCCGCCGGGGCCGGGTCGACGGCGGTCGCCACCGGGTGCCCCAGATCCAGGTCGGACCAGGCCGGCGGCCGGGTCGGGTCGTAGCCGGGCCACGTGATGTAGACCGTGAAGGCGCCCTTGTGCGGGGCGGTCACCCGGTACCTGAAGGTGTACGGGCCGCCGCGGACGCTCGTGGCCGGCCAGTCGGCGCGGGCCAGGTCCAGGCCCTTGAACTCCGCGTTGCCCGCGCTGCACAGCCTGCCGTCCGCGATCAGTTCCCGGTGGCGGCCGGCGGCGTCGCCGACGCGGACGCCGTTCCAGTCGTACAGCGCCTGCGTCCCGCCCGCCGCGACCGCGGCCCGGCAGGCCTGCGACCTCGGGCTCTCGGGGCCCTCGGCGTAGCACTGCGCGCCCCGGCCGACCGGAGTGCTCATCGAGCCGTGCGCGGCCGCCGGCCAGGCGGCCAGCGCGGTCAGGGCCAGCGGAGCCAGACCGACGGCGGTGACGGCGGCGGCCTTGCGGCGTGCGGGCATGGGGAGTCTCCTGGGAACCGGGACCGAAGCGGAGCGCGACGAACGCCGCGCCGGACCCAGGAAACCGTGGAAATCCCTGCTGGAGGCGGTCCGCGACGATCTTTAGGGCCGCCTTAAGGAAGCGCTGAGGCGCAGATCAGGTAGGGGGGTTCACCGCATGACGAGCGAGGGCATCCGGCCCGCCACGGCGGCCGACGTCCCGGCCGTGAAGGCCGTGACGGACGCGGCGTACACGCCCTACATCGAGCGCATCGGCCTGACGCCGCGGCCCATGGCGGCCGATCACGCGGCGGACGTGGCCGCGGGCAAGGTGTTCGTGACCGGCGGCCCGCCCGGGGGCGCGGTGGCCGGCCTCGTGGTCGTCGAGGCGTTCGCGGACCATCTCTTCCTCGACAGCATCGCCGTCCGCCCCGACGTCCGCGGTTCGGGCGTCGGGCGGCGCCTGCTGCACTTCGTGGACGCACACGCGCGTGCCCTGGGCCTGCCCGAGGTCAGGCTGCACACGCACGTGTCGATGTGGGAGAACCAGAAGATCTATCCGCGCTACGGCTACGCACTCGTGGGGCGGCGGGCGGACGGCCCCTACGAGCGCCTCCTCTACCGCAAGCGGCTGCACTGAGCACGCGCCGGGGCCGCGCGGGCCGCGCTCACGGCCGTCGGCCGTCAGCCGTCGGGCCACCAGGTGCGCGCGATGTCCTTGCGCACCTCGGGGCGCCCGGCGGGCCGTTCGTCGGCCTCCTCGCGGATCCGGCGGGAATCCGTCTTCTTCAGGGGCTTCTGCACGGTCGTACGGCGCATGGCTGCCTCCTTGAGGGGCTACCGAGTTCCGCGTTCTCACGGAGGTAGACCCGTTGAGGGAGAGTTCCTCATCGTCCCCCGGTCTGTCAGTGGCGGGTGTCACGATTCGAGTGTCAGTGGCAGGTGCCACTCTGGGGCACATGAGGGAAAAGAGTGACGAAGCGACTTCGCCCGGTATCGACTGGAACGCCGCGGCGGCCGCCTTCGACGAGGAGCCCGACCACGGCCTGCGCGACCCCGACGTGCGCGCCGCCTGGGCCGCACGGCTGCGGACCTGGCTGCCGCGACACCGCTGCGATCTGCTCGACCTCGGCTGCGGCACCGGCAGTCTGTCGCTCCTCGCGGCCGAACAGGGACACCGGGTGACGGGCGTCGACCTGTCCCCGGCCATGGTCGGCCTGGCCCGCGCCAAACTCGCAGGCCGTGACGCCGCGTTCCTCGTCGGTGACGCGGCGGCGCCGCCCGTGGGGGAGGAGCGCTTCGACGTCCTGCTCGTCCGGCACGTGCTGTGGACGCTGCCCGACCCCGCGCGCGTCCTGCGCCACTGGCGCGCTCTGCTGCGCCCCGGCGGGCGGCTCGTGCTGGTCGAGGGCGTGTGGGGGGCCGTCGCCCCGGTGGGCATACCGGCGGACCGCCTCGCGGCGCTGCTCGCCCCGCTGAGCGACCGCGTGCGCGTGGAGCCGCTGTCGGGGGACGCCCGCCTGTGGGGCGGGCCCGTCACCGACGAGCGGTACGCGGTGGTGGCCGTGGTCTGACCGTCGGGGCGACCGCTCACGCCAGCAGCGACTCCAGGCCGCCGTCGGCGCGGGCGAGCGCCTCCAGTTCGTCCAGGGCGGCCACCGCGGCGGCGGCCGCCGCCGGGTCCCGCCGCGCGAGCCCGCTCTCGGCGAACTCGTCCTCGTCCAGCCGCCGTACGTCGCTCCCGTCGGCGGACCGCCACAGGTCCAGGTCGAGGTCCTCCACGACCAGTTCCCCGCCGAGGAGCACGGCCGGGCGGGTGACGTCGCAGTACCAGCCCTTCAGCTCGCCCGCCGCGTCGCGGACCTCCTTGACCGCGTACCAGCGCTCACGCCAGTAGTGCTCGGTGAAGACGTCGCCCGCCTCGAACCGGACGAAGCCGAAGTCCCGTACGCCCGCACCGGCCCAGGGCGCGCGCACCGTGACCCGGGCGCCGTCGTCGGACAGCAGCTCGGCGGCGTAACGGATCTTCGTCCGCCCGGCCTTGACCAGGACGACGTCCACCGACCCCACCGGCTCAGCCGAGTTCGCGGACATAGCGCACCTCCGTCCCGCAGATCTCGTACCCGAACCATCGGTTGACCGCGAGCATCGGTTCGTTGCCCGCGTCGTTCCCGGTGTGCGCCTCGGCATAGCCCGCGGCGCGCGCCCGGTGCAGCGAGTGGTTCTTGACCAGCTTGGCCAGACCCCGGCCCCGGTAGGCGCGGGCGGTCCCGGTCATGCCCGTGGCGTACCGCCCGGCGTCGCCGGTGTGGGCCACGCTGAACGCCACCGCCCGGCCGTCGGCCACGGCGACCGACGTCAGGTCCAGGTTCAGGTGCGGGTGCTTCCAGTACTCGTCGATCCAGGCCTCGTAGTCGCTCATCTCGGTCGCCACGTCGCCCGGCTCGTCCGAGCCCGCCTCCGCGTCCAGCGCGAACAGCGGGCGCGGGTCGTCCGCGAAGTCGGCGCCGGTGCGCAGCTCCACACCGGGCGGCGGGTCCTGCAACGGCGGCAGCGCGGCCCCCGCCAGGTCCAGCCGGAGGAAGTGCGCGCTGCGTCCGGGCCGGTAGCCGCGCCGCTCGGCGAAGGCCCGGTCGCCCGGCGTGTCCAGCACCCAGGCGAACAGCTTCTTCGCCCCGTGCGCCGCGAGGTGCTCCTCCGCCGTTCCCACCAGCAGCGCGCCCGCCCCGCGTCCGGTGTGCGCCGGGTCCACGTACACGTTGAGAGCGCCCTGGCCCGGCTCCGGGCTGTCATGGGCGAGGCTCACCTGGGCCGTGCCGACGACCTCGCCGTCCGCCACGGCCACCAGCTTGCGGGCGTGGGCGTCGGGGTGGGACAGCGTGAGGCCGTGCAGCACGGAGGCCGGGCTGAAGAACACATACGGCAGCGCGAGATGCCGGACCCGGACGAAGCCCTCGATGTCGGCGGCCGAGTCGGGGCGCAGTTCGCGCACGGTGACGGTCATGGGGCGCACGCTACGGGCGGGCGGCCCGGGCATGCCTCCCATTTTCCGCCGGTGCGGGACAATCGCCCCGTGACCTTGAAGATCCATATCGATGAGGGCGCCGCACCGTACGAGCAGGTGCGCGCGCAGATCGCCGAACAGGCGCGGTCGGGGGCGCTGCCGGTCGGCTACCGGCTGCCGACGGTGCGGGGACTGGCCGAGTCGCTCGGCCTCGCCGCGAACACCGTCGCCAAGGCCTACCGGGCGCTGGAGACGGACGGCGTGATCGAGACCCGGGGGCGCAACGGCACCTTCGTCGCCGCGTCCGGGCCGGCGGCGCAGCGGGAGGCCGCGGGCGCCGCGGGCGCCTACGCCGAGCGGGCGCTGCGGCTGGGGCTCACCGAGGAGGAGGCCACGGCCGTCGTGCGGGAGGCCCTGCGGGCGGCCTACCGGGCGTGACGGGCCGCACCCCACCGGTGCCGCGCCACCTGACGGGCGTGGTCCGCGGCGGGTGATCGGGCGATCCGTGGTCAACCTCGGGCGGCGAGCGCGCGGGGGGTCCGCGTCACCCGCAGCCCGGCCCGTTCCGCCGTCCTGCCGAACAGGGCCGCGTCCCCCACGGCCGCGCCGCCCGGGTCGTTGTTGAAGTACGCGTAGACGTCCGCGTCACGCGGCCAGGTCGTCGCGACGCGGTCCACCCAGGTCTCCAGCGCGCGCTGCCCGTAGCGCGGCCAGGGCCGGGCCCGGCCCTGGTGGAAGCGGACGTACCCCCAGTCGGCGGTGCGCCACAGCGGAGTGACCGGGCGGGACGCGACGTCGGCCCAGCACAGGGCCGCGCCCCGGGACCGCAGCACCTCCCGCACCTCCGGGTTCCACCAGGAGTCGTGCCGCGGCTCCACCGCGACGCGGACGTCCGCCGGGAAGCAGGCCAGACAGGCGTCCAGCAGCCCCGGATCGCCCCGCAGGGTCGGCGGCAGCTGGAGCAGCACCGGCCCGAGGCGGGGCCCGAGGCCGGCCGCGTGGGTCATCAGCCGGTGCACGGGCTCCTGCGGGTCGTGCAGCCGTTTGATGTGGGTCAGATAGCGGCTCGCCTTCACCGTGACGGTGAAGTCCGACGGGACGCGCTCGGCCCAGGACGCGAAGGTCTCGCGTGAGGGCAGCCGGTAGAACGCGTTGTTGATCTCGACGGTGGCGAAGTGGGCCGTGTACTCCTCCAGCCACCGCCGCACGGGCACGTCCGCCGGGTACAGCACGCCTCTCCAGTCCTTGTACTGCCAGCCCGACGTACCGACGTACAGCGTCATACCTCCATCAAAACACCCGGACCGGATCCGTGTGCCCCAAGGGGATCAGAGGTACAGCCCCGCGTCCACGCCGCCGCGCGGTTCCGGCAGCGAGGCGGGGGAGACGCCCCGGTGCAGCGCGTACAGCTCCGCCAGCGTGGCGCCGTCGCGGCCGACGCCCTCGTCCGTGCCGAGCCACTCCACGGCCTCCCGCCGGGTCAGCGCGCCGACCTCGATGCGGGCCATGCAGCGGCCGGGACGCACGACGGCGGGGTGCAGCCGCTCCAGGTCCTCGTTGGTGGTGACCCCCACCAGGACGTTGCGCCCCTGACCGAGCAGGCCGTCGGTGAGGTTGAGCAGCCGGGAGAGCGCCTGGCCCGCCGTGTGCTTGGCCTCGCCCCGGATCAGCTCGTCGCAGTCCTCCAGGAGCAGCAGGCGCCAGCGGCCCTTGCCCGTGCCGTCCTCCTCGCCGATCGCGATGTCCATCAGGTAGCCCACGTCGGAGAAGAGCCGCTCCGGGTCCAGGACGCAGTCCACCTGGCACCACTCCCGCCAGGAGCGGGCCAGGGTGCGCAGCGCCGAGGTCTTGCCGGTGCCGGGCGGGCCGTGCAGCAGGAGCAGCCGGCCCGCGATGTCCTGCGGGGTCGTCGCCATCAGGCCGTCCATCGCCTCGGCGACGGGGGCGGTGTAGTTGGCGCGCACCTCGTCCCAGGTGCCCGCGGAGATCTGACGGGTCGTGCGGTGCGGGCCGCGCCGCGGGGAGACGTACCAGAACCCCATGGTCACGTTCTCCGGCTGGGGCTCGGGCTCGTCGGCCGCGCCCTCGGTGGCCTCGTCGAGCACCTTGGCGGCCAGTTCGGCGGTGGTCGCGGTGACCGTGACGTCCGCGCCGCGGTTCCAGCGGGACACCAGCAGCGTCCAGCCGTCCCCCTCGGCGAGCGTCGCGCTGCGGTCCTCGTCGCGGGCGACGCGCAGCACGCGGGCCTGCCGGGGGAGCAGGGTCGCGCCGGAGCGTACGCGTTCGATGTTGGCGGCGTGCGAGTACGGCTGCTCGCCGGTCGCGAAGCGGCCGAGGAACAGCGCGTCGACGACATCGGACGGCGAGTCGGAGTCGTCGACGGTGAGCCGGATCGGCAGAGCGTCCTGTGGCTGGGCAGACATGCGGCCATGATCCGGCACCAGGCCCCCGCGCGCATCCGGTTTCCGCCGTGCGCGTGGTGTGTCGGGTAGGCCGGAGATGCCCGATGTGCCCCGTTCGGCCCCCGCGTGCGACGCGGCGTCAGGAGTGCTCGCGCGTCCGCCCGTCGGACCGTGAAGGCGCGAACCGTCCCCGAAGTCCGTGGTGAGGGCCAAACGGTCTTGGCATGGACACTTCCCGTCAATGCGGGTGCTTGCTACGAAAGTTGTGGCAGAGAACCTGCTAAAGGAGGTTCCATGAGACGTTCCCGACTTGTCGTATTCGTCAGCTCAGTCCTCCTCGCCCTCGGCGCCACCCTCACCGGGGCCGGCTCCGCGCAGGGATCCCAACTCGCCGCCACCGGCGGCTACGTGGCCCTCGGCGACTCCTACTCCTCCGGCGTCGGCGCGGGGAGCTACCTCGGCTCCAGCGGCGCCTGCAAGCGCAGCACCAAGGCGTACCCGTACCTCTGGAACGCCGCCCACGCCCCCGCCTCCTTCACCTTCGCGGCTTGTTCGGGAGCCCGTACGGGTGATGTTCTGGCGAGTCAGCTCGGCGGCCTGAACTCCTCCACCGGCCTCGTCTCGATCACCATCGGCGGCAACGACGCCGGCTTCGCCGACGTCATGACGACCTGTGTCACCAGCTCCGACAGCGGCTGCCTGAGCCGCATCAACACGGCCAGGGCCTATGTCGACTCGACGCTCCCCGGCAAACTCGACGACGTCTACACGGCGATCAGCACCCGGGCGCCCAACGCGCGTGTCGTCGTCATCGGCTATCCCCGCTTCTACCGGCTCGGCACCCTGTGCCTCGGCCTGTCCGAGACCAAGCGCTCCGCCATCAACGGCGCGGCCGACTACCTCGACGCCGCCGTGGCCCGGCGGGCCGCCGCCCACGGCTTCGTCTTCGGCGACGTCCGCACCCCGTTCGGCGGCCACGAGATCTGCTCCGGCAGCTCCTGGCTGCACAGCCTCGACCTGCTGAACATCGGCGAGTCCTACCACCCGACCGCCTCGGGGCAGTCGGGCGGCTACCTGCCGGTCCTCACCGGCGCGGCCTGACGCCCGCCGTCCGGCTCACTCGGACGGCGAGGACGAGGGGGAGGCCCCGCCCGACGGGGTCTCCGTCTCGCAGGTCACCGAGAACGGCACCGCGTCCGACGTCGCCTTCACCGGATCCCGCACCTCGACGGCGATGGAGTTGCGGTACGTGCCGCTCTCCGCGTACGTCGACACGATCACCTTGTCCTGCTTCGACTTCCCGCCGCCCGACGGGAAGTCGAGCGTCTTCCAGGTCTGCCCGGACAGCTCGCCGTCCTTCGTCACCCAGCGGTAGGACACCGTCGCGGGCAGCCGCCCCACCGTGATCGTCGCGGTGAACGCGGGCGCGTCGGCGTCCTGCGGCGGACACGCGCCGGTGTAGTCCGTGTGCGACCCGGCGACGCCGACCGCGACCGTCTGCTCCGGCGCGGCGGAGGAGGGGCTCTCGCTCGGGCTCGGGCTCGGCGACTCGGCGGCCGACTCGCTCGGCTTCTGCTGCGCCGCGGGCGAACTCGCCGCCTCCGACGCGCTGTTCGTGACGCCGCTCGACCCGCCCTTGTGCCCGCCGTCATGGTTGAGCAGCCCGTACGTCAGACCGGCGACCGCCAGGGCCAGCACCGCCACCCCCGCGACGAGCAGCACACCGGCCCTGCGGCCCCGGTCCGGCTCCGCCGGTGGGGCGGACGGCCCGGGCGGGCCCCCGGCCGCCGTGGTCCACGGCTGCGGCGCCGTCGAGCCCGGGGGCTCGTGCCCGAAGGCTCCGGCGGGAGTCGCCGCCGTCGGCGGATACGGCGCGTACGGCGCCCCGCGGGTCGTGCCCGCACCCGGACCGGAGCCGGCGGCCGGCGTGCCTCCCGCCGCGATCAGCCGCAGGTCCTGCTCGGCCCGGTCGGCGGGCAGCCGTTCGGCCGGGTCCTTGCGCAGCAGGCCCTCGATCACCGGCGCGAGCGGCCCCGCCCGGCGCGGCGGCGGCAGTTCCTCGTCGACGACCGCACGCAGGGTGCTCAGCGGAGTGTCGTACCGGAAGGGGGAGTTGCCCTCGACCGCGGCGTACAGCAGCACGCCCAGCGACCACAGGTCCGACTCGGGCCCGGGCGTGCGCCCCAGCGCCCGCTCCGGCGCGAGGAACTCGGGAGAGCCGATGACCTCGCCGGTCATCGTCAGCGCCGAGGTGCCCTCGACGGTCGCGATGCCGAAGTCGGTGAGCACCACCCGCCCGTCGTTCGACATCAGCACGTTCGCCGGCTTGACGTCCCGGTGCAGCACGCCCGCCTCATGGGCGGCCCGCAGCGCGGCCAGCACCTCGGCGCCGATGTGCGCGACCCGCGCGGGTTCCAGCGGCCCCTCGGCGTCCAGCAGTTCGGACAGGGAGATCCCGTGCACGATCTCCATGACGATCCAGGGCCGCCCGTCCTGGGCGGCCACGTCGTACACGGTGACGACGTTGCGGTTCGCGACCCGGGCCGCGGCCCAGGCCTCGCGCTCCAGCCGGGCGTACAGGCGCTCGACGTCGGAGGCGGCCAGCCCGTGCGGCGCGCGCACCTCCTTGACCGCGACCTCGCGGTGCAGCACCTCGTCCCGGGCCCGCCACACCGTGCCCATACCGCCCTCGCCCAGCGGGGTCAGCAGACGGTAACGGCCCGCGATCAGACGTTCACTGCCCGGTTCTTCGGACACCGCGCCCCCATTCCGCACTTCGCATCCGGGCGAAAACCTCCGCAACCCCACCAACGTAGCTCAGCCCAGTACGGATGCGGCCCCCTTGAGCACCAGTCCGGCGCCGAGGACCACCACGAGGAAGGCGGACCACAGGGGCAGGTTGCGTTGCACGAGCGACACGGCGGGGTGGGACGTCCAGCGCGGCTGCCGCTCCAGGAGGCGGGTCGCCCCCGCGCCGAGCCGGACGACGGCGAACCCGGCGGCCGTCAGGGTCAGCGCGAGGCCCACGCCGTACGCGACGACGAGCAGCAGGCCGAACCAGGCCTGTCCGAGCGCGGCGGCGCCGACCAGCACGACCACCGCCGACGGGCTGGGCACCATGCCGCCGGCGAACCCGAGCAGCAGCGTGCCGCGCAGGGTGGGGGCGACGGCGTGGGTGTGGGTGTGCCCGCCGTGGGTGTGCGTGTGGGTGTGCCCGTGAGCGTGGTCGTGCCCGTGGGTGTGACCGTCTTCGCGGTGCCGCTCGTGCTCGTGCGGGTGATCGTCACCGGCTTCGTGGCTGTGGCTGTGGTGGTGGCCGTCGCCCGGCGCGTCGTCGTGGCCGGGATAGGCATGGGTGTGCGCAGGGGTGGCCCCGACGAGGGCGAGTTGACGGTCCGCGGTCTTCGCGGGCGCGCGGTCGGACGAGTGACCCCCCTGCGGGTGCGGGTGCGGGTGCGGGTGCGGGTGTGGGTGGGGATGCGGATGGGGATGCGCGTGGGCGTGTCCGTGCGCGGAGCCCGCGCCGCCCCGGCCGCGCCAGGCCCGGCGGGCCAGGGTCACGCCCGCGAAGAGCACCAGCGCGCCGCTCGCCAGTCCCAGCCAGGCGATCACCGAGGGCGCCGCGGCCGAACCGGCGGTGACGAGGAGTCCCAGCGCGACGACGCCGAGCGTGTGCGTGACGGTGACCGACGCGGCGAGCGGGAGGACGTCCTTCATCCGCGCCCGGCCGCCCCGGGCCGCCGCCGTCGCCGCCATGATGGTCTTGCCGTGCCCGGGGGCGACCGCGTGCAGCGCCCCGAGACCGACGGCGATCACCAGGGCCAGCGCGGCGAACCCGAGCGTGAGGTGCTGCCGGGCGACCAGGTCGTCCAGGGCCCGGGTCCAGCGGTCGGCGCCGCGCGGCAGCACCGAGGCGGCCGGCGCGTCCCGGTTCTCCTCGACGAGCGCCGCGCCGCCCGGCCGCACCCGCACGGACGCGGTCGAGGTGTCCGCCGGCGAGGAGAGCAACTCCTTGGGGTAGCTGGTCAGTTCGCCCGACAGCGACGTCTTCGGGACGTCGGACGCGGTGAGCGTCATCCGGTCGCCGCGCGCGGTGATCTCGCGCCAGCCGGGCCCGGAGGAGACGCCCGCGCTGTGGAAGCCGACGGAGATGGTCTCCGCGTCGGCGGCCTCCGGCAGCGGGGCGGTCAGCCGGCACTCGACGCGCAGCGTGTCGAGCCCGGCCTGACCGGGCCGCACGGTCGCCTTGCCCGCGCCCGCGGTCAGGGGCACGGCGCGGCCGTCGACGGTGAGCCTGCTGCCGGAGGCGGCCGTGGCGCAGCGCTCCCGGGCCCAGGCGCTCATCCCGAGCCGCTCGATGTCGGGCTTGGCCTGGGTCGCCGGGATCTCGGCGAGGTCCTCGACGTGGTCGACGCGCAGTTGTCCCGGGGCGGCGACGAGACCGTCGTAGCGGTTGACGGTGAAGTTGCCGAGCGGGTGCGCGCTCGCGCCGGCGGAAGGGACCAGCGCGAGCGCGCAGCCGGCCGTGAGCACGGCCGCGCAGGAGGCGAACAGACGACGGGTGCTCACTTGCCCGCCTCCAGCGTCTTGAGGGCCTCTCGGGCCTGACGGGCGCCCAGCGGCGAGAAGCCGGCGTTCAACTTCAGCGCGGCGGCCAGGTGGGTACGGGCGTCGGCGAGGTGGCCGGTGGCCTTCTCGATCACACCGCGGTGGTAGAGGAAGGCCGCGTTGCGGTAGCCGGTGGCCGTGGCCTGCCGGGCGTGGGCGAGGGCCTCGGCGTCCTTGCCGTTGACGTGCAGGGCCCAGGCCAGGGCGTCCGCCGTGTGCACGGTGTGCCGGCGCGACCAGTCGTCGCGGGCCGCGCGCAGGGCCGTCGCCCGGTCGCCGTGGTCGGCGGCCGCGAGCGCGGTGTCCAGGTCGGCGTTGACGCCGTTGGCGCGGGCGATCGCGGTCCACGCGTCGACGAGCGCGTACTGCTCCTCGGCCTTCGCCCGGTCTTCCGAGCCTCCGCGGGCTTCGTACAGCTCGCCGAGCTCGACCAGCGGTCCGGGCAGCGGGTAGCGGGCGACGATCAGCTCCAGGCCCTTGATCGCCTCGGCCTGCCGTCCGCTCGCGGCCTGGGCGCGGGCGCGGCCCTCCAGCGCGGGGAGGTAGTTCTCGTCGGCGGCGAGGGCGCGGGCGTAGTGGGTGAGGGCCGTGGCGTAGTCGCCCTGGTTCCAGGCGAGTTGGCCCAGCTGCGCGGCGACGTAGGCGATGTCGCCGGGCGAGGTGGAGGCGGCGAGCGCACGGTCCAGGACCCGGCGGGCGGTGGTGACGTCGCCGCGCAGTTCGTGGACGTAGGCGTAGCGGGTGAACACAGGTACGCCGGGACGCCGTTGGTCGGCGATCCGCACGGCCGCCTCGGCATCGTCGTAGCGGCCCAGCTCGACCAGGGCGTCGACGCGGGAGCACAGGGCGCGCTCGTTGTAGGGGTTCTGCTTCAGGACCCGGTCGGCGAGCTTCAGCGCGCCGGCGAAGTCGTGCCGCGCGGCGGCGAGGGCGGCCCGGCCGGCCAGCGCCTGGTCGTTGTCGGGGCGCAGGGTGAGCGAACGCTTCAGGGCCTGCTCGGCCTGCGGGTAGCGGGAGGGATCGCCCTTGGTGCGGGCCTGCTCGACGTAGGCCAGCCCCAGGGTGGCCCAGCCGCCGAAGTCCCGGGGCTGCACGCGCAGATGAGCTTGCAGGGCGGTGATGCTCGCGTCGAGGTCGCCGCCGGCGAGGAGGCCGGGGGAGACCGCCGCGGCCGTCGCCACGGGCATGTTCCGTCCGTCGTGGGCCGCGCCGAGCGCGATCGCGCCGGCGGTCAGCGCCACGGCCAGCATGGCGGCGCAGGCGGTCAGCTGAGCGGCCCGCCAGCGACGCCCGGCGGCCCCGGCCCGCCGCACGGCGACGACCCGCTCGTCGACCCCGGCCTCGTCGGCCCCGGCGCCGGTGTCCCCACCGTCGCCCGGACCGGCGGAGTCCTGCGCACCGGCGTCCGCGGCGGCACCGGCGGGAACACCGGCCTCGGCGGCCGCGTCGGGCGTGCCGTGGTCGCCGTCAGCGGTGTGGTCGTGGTCGGCGCCGGTTTCGGCGACGGCCTGCGCGCCCGCCTCGTCGACGGACACGGGACCGGATCCGGCGGCGGTGCGGGAGACGGCGTTCGCGTCGGCGTTCACGTCCCCGTCCGCCGGCGCGTCGGTCTTCGGGAGAGCGGCCGTCCCGGAGGCCGCCCCGGACGCCCGCTCCGGGCCGGCGGCTTCCTCGGAGGCCGGGGCGGTGGCCGGCGCCGGCTGTCCCGGGGCCGGGACCGGTGTGCCGGAGCCCGGCTCGCCGCAGGCCGGTGCCTGCCGGGCGGACACCGGTGGGGTGTGCTCCGGTTCGCCGTCGTTCGTCCGCGCGGACATGCCCTCTCCTAGGTCGCCTGGGGTGGTTCCGTCTGCTCGTGTGGGGGGCGGCGCGGCCCGCGCCGTGGGGGATGAGTACGCGGGCCGCGCCAGTCGGTGGGACAGGGCCGGGGAGTGCAGGATTCTCCCCGGCCCGTTCAGGGGGAGGGCCTAGTAGGCCCGCCGCCGGCCTCGCCACCACATCAGGCCGCCGCCGATGAGGAGGATGCCCGCCGCGCCGGCGCCCGCGGAGGACGCGATCAGCTTGGTGTTGTCGGTCGAGCCCGTGAGGGCGTCGCCGAGCTGGCTGCGGACGTCGGCGCCGCTCTTGGCGCTCGCGCCGCGCGAACCCTCGGTGGGCAGGGCGATGTAGGGGAAGGACTTCTCGAAGCCCTTGTCGTTCTTGTCGACCGCGTCGCCCAGGTCGTTCTTGGAGCCGACCAGTTCGCCCTCGACGACCTGGAGCGAGGCGTCGATCACGTCGTCGGTGAGGCGACGGCCGTTCGGGAAGCCCGCGTTGTCACCGTCGAGCACGCCCAGTCGCTTGGGGTGCATGCTCGGCTTGATCGAGGTGTTGAGGCGCAGCTCCTCCGAAGGCGTCACGTACGGGGGCTGGTTGAGGCCCTTGACGCCCTTCAGGAACACGTCGACGAGGTCGTTGCGCGGCTCGGCCGGCGCCTTGATCTTGTAGATCGCCTCGATGAGCTTCGGCAGCTCGGGGTTGGTGACGTTCTTCAGGAACTGCCCGTCGTCCTTGGGCTGGGACGCGTTGAACTTGTCCTTGTCCTTGATCGGGTTGACGACCTCGTTGACCAGCGGGTTGCCCAGCCGGGAGACCTGCGAGTAGTAGCCCTGGGCGTTCTCGCGCTGGGTGGTCGACCAGATGCCCACGATCGGCTGGTGCTTCGCCTCGGTGATCATGTCGCTCGGGACCTGTAGCGCGATGGAGTTGACGTTGTAGCCCTTGAGCGTGTCGTTGCCGACCTCGGAGAGGTCGCCGCCGTAGAGCAGGTCGAAGACGCGCAGGTCCAGGAAGAACGGGTCGTCGGCCTGGCCGGCGAAGGTCTTCGCGCCGTTGGGCAGCTTGTAGATCGCCTGGTCGCGCAGCTTCTTGTAGTTCGGCATCGACGCCTTGCCCACGTTCGACGGCGCCACCGGCACGTCGTCCGCGATCTTCGTCTTGTGCTCGACCTTCCCCTTCTTCAGCTTGATCAGCTCGAGGTCGTAGGTCTGCGTGACGTTCAGGTCGGGGTCGTACAGGCTGTCGACGGCGCCGGTGTTGTAGAGGAACGTCTTCTTGTTCTTCGTGTGCGTCTTGAAGGTGTACCGGAAGGTCAGGTCCTCCTTCGCGTCGCCGTTGTTGTCGATGTGCAGGTCGTACTGGGCGTCCTCGGCGAACGGGAAGAAGTTCGGGCCGCCCGCGGGCTCCTCGAAGGGGATCCAGTTCGCGACGATCGTCGTCGTGTCCGGGTGGTCCGGGCTGACGAAGGCGTACACGTCCGTGTTGTCGTACTGGGGGGTGCCCGAGATGAGAGGAGCCTCACGGTGGCTGGAGGCGTAGGCCGCCCCGGGCGCCAGCGTGGCGGCGCCGGCGGCTGCGAGCCCCCCGGCGGCCAACGCACCGCATATGAGGGTCGCGACGCTCCTGCGTCCGTTGCCGCTCCTGGAGAAAGCTGTCATGCCGTCCGTCCTCTGTGCCAAGTTGCCTGACGGACAGTGATACGGAGCGGAGGGCGGGTTCGGATTGGTCCGGAGCGAAAAACTTTTTCTTTCCTCGTCACCCGCGTTTTCGCCGCTCGGATCCGTACCCATCCACCGGAGGTGTGTTCGTTTGCGGATGCCTGGTGTGACGGGGCGGCCCGGGTGCGGAGGGCGCAGGGAGGGGGACGGCATGGAGGCGGACGAGCTTCTGGTGCTCGTGGCGGGGGGCGACCAGCGGGCCTTCGAACGGCTCTACGCCCTTGTCTCGGGGCCGGTGTTCGGGCTCGTGCGTCGCGTCGTCCGCGATCCGGCGCAGTCGGAGGAGGTGGCCCAGGAGGTGCTGCTGGAGGCCTGGCGCTCCGCCGGGCGTTTCGACCCGAACCGCGGCAGCGCCCTGTCCTGGATCCTCACCCTCGCCCACCGCCGTGCCGTCGACCGGGTGCGCAGCGCCCGCGCGGCCGTCGACCGAGAGCAGCGCGAGGCCTCCCGCTACCACGACCCCGCCTTCGACCAGGTGGCCGAGGAGGTCGAGGCGGGGCTGGAACGCCAGTTGGTCCGCCGCTGCCTGCACCGGCTGACGGACCTTCAGCGCCAGTCCGTCACCCTCGCCTACTACGACGGCTACACGTACCGTGAGGTGGCCGACCGGCTCTCCCTGCCGCTGGGCACGGTGAAGACACGGATGCGTGACGGGCTCACGCGGCTGCGCGACTGCCTGGGAGGCGCCGCATGAGTCTGCTGGGCCTGTTCCGCCGCGAGGACCCGCACTCGCTGGCCGCCCCCTACGCGCTCGACGCCCTCGAGGCCGACGAGCGCCGCCGCTTCGAAAGACATCTCAAGGGCTGCGACCGCTGCTCCGCCGACGTGCGCGCGCTGGCCGAGGACGCCGTGCGGCTCGCCTGGTCGACGGCCGCCCCGCCGCCCGCCGCGATGCGCGAGCGCGTGCTGGCCGCCGTGCAGCGGACCCCGCAGGAGGCGTCGCGCACACCGCTGCGCGAGCACGAGCCCCAACTGCCCCCGCACGTCTGGGGCGCGCAGCCGCCGCCCCGGCGCTCGGGGGGCAGCTCCCACTCCCACGCCTCCGGACGCGGGGGGACGCCCCGCGCGCGCCGCCCGCTGTTCGCGCCGCTGGCGACGGCGACCGCCGCGGCAGCCCTCGTGGTCGCGTCCCTGTTCGCCGTCCAGGCGGGCCGGGCGCAGGACCGGCTGGACGCCGAGCGTGCCCAGGCACGTGAGATCGCCCACGTTCTCGCGGCTCCGGACGCGCGGGCGGGCAACGGCAAGGACGCCGAGGGCCGCAGTATCGGAGTGATCGCTTCCGTTTCCGAGGGGCAGGCGATCGTCACCTTGAGCGGATACGACGCGCTGCCCGCCGGACGGGCGCATCAGCTGTGGCTCATGCGCCCGAACGCGCAACCACGCTCCCTCGGGCTCTTCGCGGGCGACACGCCCCTGGTCGCCACCGGTCTCGACAAGGCGGCGACGTCACTCGCTGTGACCGTCGAGCCGGACGGCGGGTCGCCGCAGCCCACTACACAGCCGGTTGTCCAACTCACCCTGAAATCGGTTGGATTCGGAGAGTGATCGAGGAGGAGTCGTCAACCCCCTTACGGGGAAGGTGAATCAGGTGAGCTCGATACACGGGTGCCTCGACGGGGCGATAGGGTTACCCTGCCCGGGCCGGGTGGACTCGTACGGGTGGGGAGTGACATGGAACAGATAACGATGCACAGCAGGGCACGGGTCCCTGCCATCACCTGCGGGAGCAGCGCGACCAGTTCGCGTCTCGACCGCCATCTCTCGGTGCTGGCGGGCCCCGCCATCCCGCAGCGGGAGACGGCCGAGGCGACCTCGCTCATGCGGGAGCTGACCGCGCGTGAGCCCGTGCGTGACCACGGTTCCCGCAGGACGACGCGGGCCAGGGTCAGCCGCGTCTCGCTCTTCGCGCCCCTGCGCCGGCTGCGCCGCTCGCTGTTCGGCGGTCACCGGCACTGACCGGCCGCACGTCGTCATGAACTGAGTCCCGCGCTCAGGCGGCCACACCGTCCCGGCGCAGCGCTGCGATCTCCTCGTCCGTCATCCCCACGGCACGCAGCAGCGCTTCGGTGTGCTCCCCGAGCGCGGGCACGTCCCCCATGCATGCCTCCGCCCCGCCCGGCAGCGTGATCGGGGGCAGCAGCGCCCGCAGCGGGCCGACCGGCGTCCCCACCTCCCGCCAGCGGTCACGGGCCGCGAGCTGCGGGTGCTCCGCCAGCTCGTGCAGATCCCGCAGGCGCGCGCAGGCGATGCCCGCGTCCTCCAGGCGTGCCAGCGCCTCGTCGGCGCCCTGCGCGCCCAGTGCCCGCGCCACCAGGGCGTCGGTGCGCTCCCGGTTCGCCACCCGTGCCGCGTTGGTGGCGTACGCCGGGTCCGTGCCCAACGCGGTCTGCTCGAGGACCTGTTCGGCCAGCCGTCGCCACTCCCGGTCGTTCTGCACCGACAGCAGCACCCGTCCGCCGTCGGCCGTGGCGTAGGCGTCGTAGGGTGCGATCACCGCGTGCGCGAGGCCGGTGCGGGCCGGGGCGGCGCCGCCGTGCATCGTGTGGTGCAGAGGGTGGCCCATCCACTCCGCGAGCGCCTCCAGCATCGACACCTGCACCGGACCGCCGCGTCCGGTCGTGCCGCGCCGCACCAGTGCCGCCAGCACGCCCGAGAAGGCGTACATGGCCGCCGCGACGTCCGCCGCCGGGATGCCCGCCTTCACCGGCTGCTCGGGCGTCCCGGTCACCGACACCAGCCCCGCCTCGCACTGCACGAGCATGTCGTAGGCCCGCTTGTCGGCGTAGGGGCCGCTCGGGCCGTACCCGGAGATGTCCACCGCGACCAGCCGCGGGTGCGCCGCGCACAGGGTGGCCGCGTCCAGGCCCAGCCGGGCCGCGGCGCCCTGCGCGAGGTTCTGCACGAACACGTCCGCGTCGCGGATCAGCCGCCGGACGACGTCCAGGCCGCGCGGATCCTTCAGGTCCAGCGCGACGGACTCCTTGCCCCGGTTGCACCACACGAAATGCGAGGCGAGGCCGCCGGCGGCGGTGTCGTACCCGCGCGCGAAGTCGCCGCCGTCGACCCGCTCGACCTTGATCACCCGGGCGCCGAGGTCGGCGAGCTGCCGGGTCGCGAACGGCGCCGAGACGGCCTGCTCGACGGCGACGACGGTGAGCCCCTCCAGGGGCGGCGGCAGGGGCGGCTCGGCCATGGCATCCATGGGTGGATGCTAGATCAGCGCGAACTGGCCCTCCGGGCCCTCCTCGTGGTGGTCCAGGACCGTCGCCGGCCGGCGTGCCGTCTGCGGGACCGGCAGGACGCCCGCCTCGCGCAGCTCCGTCGCCGTGACCTGACGCGCGACCCGCAGCTCCGCCCGCCGCGCGCCGACCTCCGCCAGCAGCGTCAGCACCGTGACGAGTTCCAGGAGTTCGGAGGTCCACGACTGCTGCCAGGCCGTCGGGCGGATCGCCGCCAGGGCGCCCGGCCCGGCCTCCCGTGCCGTCCGCTGCGCGAACCACTGCTCCAGCACCCGGACTCCGGCGGCCGTCTCGAAGTCCCAGGCCTCGGGCGGGACCGGGGAGACCCGGCCCTCGTCGAGGTGGAGGGTCTCCCCGTCGCGGTCGTAGTGCAGGGTGAGGGGGCGGGCCGGGAGGGGGGCGCGGACGTACGGGCGGCGGCCGCCGGGCAGCCGGGGGCGCTCCCCGTCGCGGCGCAGCAGCCACAGCGCGCGGCGGCCCAGCTCCACGCCGAGCGCCCACACCTCGGGGTCCCGGGGCAGCGGGACGCTCAGATCGGGACGGACGGCGGCCAGGGTCCAGGCCAGGAAGTCCACCGGATCGGGGGAGTGGCCCAGTGCGCGCAACAGGTCCGGCAGGCCCGGCGCCATGTTCGGCTCCCGGCCGCCCGGCCGCCGGTACAGCGGGCGGATCCGGCCGGGGCGCAGCAGGGGCAGCCGGGAGGTCGCGAGCAGCGGCCACGTCGGCGCGTCCGGCGTCTCCACCGCGAACACCTGCGCGTCGTCCGCCACTCGCCACAACTCGGGGCGGGCCGCGTCGATGAGACGCTGGTCGGGGATGAGCCACTGCTCGTCGAACGGCGCGGCCAGCACCCTGACCGGCTCCGGGCAGGGGCCCGAGGCGCGGGCCAGCTTCCGCGTCCCGCCGTGCGGGCCGGGCAGCTGGCCGACCGCCGAGTGCACGGTGCGCGAGCGCGTCGGCTCGAAGAGGGCCTCGCGGTCCGCGCCGTCGGCCTTCAGCAGGGCGTCCCAACGGGCCTTCAGGGACGCCGGGTCGGGCGCCGTCGGCCACCCCCGGCCGAGCCGCGGCGGTGCGACGGACCACGGCATGAGGTCCGCCAGCGGCGGAGCGTCGTCGTGCGTCACGCCGGGCATCGTACGACGGTCCGCGGGCGGTGCGGCACGGCGCGTCACGTCGCGTCGAGCGTGACCGTGAACGAGAAGCGGTCGCCCCGGTAGTGGATGACGGCCGCGTCGAGGACCCGGCCGCCCGCGTCGTGGGTGACCCCGGTGTAGTGCAGGATCGGGCTGAGCAGCGGGACCCGCAGCAGCCGGGCCGTCTCCGGGTCCGCCAGCCGTGCCTCGACGGTGTCCGTGATCCTGCCGATGTCCGCGCCGACGACGTCCCGCAGCACCTTCGTCATGGGCCAGCGGACCAGGTCCTCGGGGTCGATCCGGGCGGCCAGTTCGGGGCGGACGTAGTTGCGCGCGTGGTTGGTGGGCTCGCCCGTCTCCTCGTCGCTTCTGAGGCGGTGGTAGGCCGCCACCTCGGTCAGGTCCGGGAAGTGCTCGGCGACCTCGGCGGGGACGGGCGTGCGGCCGTGTTCCAGGAGTTCGGTCGTCATGCCGGACTGCTGGGCCACGATCGCGTCGACCGAGCCCAGCAGCCGCACCGGCGCCCCGCGCCGGGCGGACGGCTCGATGAAGGTGCCCCGGCGCCGGTGCCGGGTGATCAGCCCCTCGTCCTCCAGTTCCTTCAGGGCCTGCCGCATGGTCAGCACGCTCACCCCGTAGTGCCCGGCCAACTGCTCCTCGGTGGGCAGCCGGAGCGGGTCGCGGGGCGAGCGGCCCAGTATCGAGGCGCGCAGCGACTGCGACACCTGGTACCAGAGCGGCAGCTTTCGGGTGAGGACGATCGAGTCCGGGGCGAAGGAGGTCACGGGCTATCCGTACCGGTCGGCACCGTTCAGTGCAATGTGTCGCCCGAGGGCCGGAAGTGGCGTTCGAGACCCTGCCAGACGTCGTCGTAGCGCTGTTGCAGATGGTCGGCGCGGGCCGCCTGCGGGGTGAGGACGAGCGGCCAGCGCGTCTCGAACATGAACGCCAGCCCGTCGTCGATCTTCTGCGGCCGCAGGTCGGCGGCGCTGGCGCGGTCGAAGGTCTCCCGGTCCGGGCCGTGCGCCGACATCATGTTGTGCAGGGAACCGCCGCCCGGCACGAAGCCGCCCTTGCCGGCCGTCTTGGCGTCGTACGCGCCCTCGATCAGGCCCATGTACTCGCTCATCACGTTGCGGTGGAAGTACGGCGGGCGGAAGGTGTCCTCGCCGACCAGCCAGCGCGGGGCGAAGACCACGAAGTCGACGCCGGCCAGCCCGGGAGTGTCCGAGGGGGAGGTCAGCACGGTGAAGATCGACGGGTCGGGGTGGTCGTAGGAGACGGTCCCCATGACGTTGAAGCGGCGCAGGTCGTAGACGTACGGCGTCAGGTTGCCGTGCCAGGCCACGACGTCGAGCGGGGAGTGGTCGTAGGTCGCGCTCCACAGGTGGCCGCAGAACTTGTTGACCACCTCGACCGGGCCCTCGACGTCCTCGTAGGCGGCGACGGGCGCCCGGAAGTCGCGGGGGTTGGCGAGCCCGTTGGCGCCGATCGGCCCGAGGTCGGGCAGACGGAAGAGCGCGCCGTAGTTCTCGCAGACGTAGCCGCGCGCGGTTCCCGGCCCGCCGTCGGGCGCGCTGTCCAGCAGGTCGACGCGGAAGCGGACCCCGCGCGGGATCAGCGCCACCTCGCCGGGCTCGACGTGCAGCAGCCCGAACTCCGTGCGCAGCAGCAGCCCGCCCGCCTCGGGGACGATCAGCAGCTCGCCGTCCGCGTTGCCGAAGACGCGGTCCATGGAGGCGTTCGCGTGGTACAGGTGCACGGCCATGCCGGAGCGCTGGGCCGCGTCGCCGTTGCCGCCGAGCGTCCACAGACCGGCGAGGAAGTCCGTGCCGGCGGGCGGCTCGGGCAGCGGGTCCCACCGCAGCCGGTTGGGGTCGGGCACGGTCTGGCCGAAGGGGCCGGTGCGGATCGCGCCGTCGCCGGAGCGGGTGAACGCCGGGTGCGCGGCCGAGGGGCGGATCCGGTACAGCCACGAGCGGCGGTTGTGGGCGCGCGGCTCGGTGAACGCCGTGCCGCTGAGCTGCTCCGCGTACAGGCCGAGGGGGGCGCGCTGGGGGGAGTTGCGGCCCTGCGGCAGGGCGCCCGGCACGGCTTCGGAGGCGTGCTCGTTGCCGAACCCCGAGAGGTAGGTCAGCCCCTCGGCCGTCTTGCGTGCGTCCCCGCTGCTCATCATGGCTCCCTTGCCGACTGATTCCTGTGCATCACCGTAGGATTGCGTTTTCCCGGGCGCAAGAGGGTCGGGGGTCCTCCTCTCGGAGGACGATCACGGCACGGCCAGAACCAGACTTCAGGGGGATCCCCGTGCCGGACCGGTGCTCTAGTGTCCCGATCATGTCGTGGACGCGCACTCTTCCCACCGCGCTCGCGGTCTGTGTCCTGCTGCTGACCGGATCCGTGGGCTGCGGTTCCGGCGGGACGCGGGACGGAGGGGAGACGCGCTCGCCCTCGCCCGCGGGCAGGGTGCTGGACCACACCGACGACGACGGGCGCCACTACCGCGAGGTGGCGAAGAAGGGGGCGCCCGAGGTGGGCGTCGAGGTCCAGCCGGACGCCCACGGCGGCTGGGACGTGCGGGTGAAGCTGGCGCGCTTCCGCCTCTCGCCGTCGGGCACGCCGCCGAAGGCGGTCGCCGGCCGCGGCGTCGCCCGGCTCTACGTCGACAGCCAGCAGGTCGCCGACCTGCGCAGTCCCTCGTACCGCATCCCGGCCGGCTACCTCCCGCACGGCACGCACGAGGTCACCGTCCGCCTGTACGCCGACGACGCGACGGTGTGGGCGGTCGAGGGCCGGCCGGTGGAGGCCACGGCGGACGTCACGGCGTCGGAGCCGTCGCCCGCCGCGTCGGGCCCGGCGTCGGCGCCCGGAGCGCCGTCCGGATCGCCGTCGGGATCGCCGTCCCGTTGAGTGCAGCGGGCACCTTTCCTCGTACACGGGGGCGAGGTTCACCCGGACGCGGCGGAAAGGCATCATGAGGTCCGTGCCCCAAGCGACATCCCTCCGGCGCGCGCCCGTGCAGCGGCGCAGCGCCGAACGGCTGACGAGAATCCTCGACGCCTGCGCCGACCTGCTGGACGAGGTGGGCTACGACGCCCTGAGCACCCGGGCCGTGGCCGAGCGCGCCGGTGTTCCCATCGGCTCCGTCTACCGCTTCTTCGGCAACAAGCGGCAGATGGCCGACGCGCTCGCCCAGCGCAACCTCGAACGCTACGCCGAGCGCGTCACCGAGCGGCTGAAGGAAGCCGGCCGGGGGGACTGGCGGGCCGCCATGGACGCCGTGCTGGACGAGTACCTGGCCATGAAGCGCACCGCGCCCGGCTTCTCCCTGGTCGACTTCGGCAACCAGATCCCGGTCGGCGCCCGGCACGCCGAACCCAACCACCGCGTGGCCGACCGCCTCACCGACCTGCTCTCGGGCCATCTCCTGCGCGCACCCGACGACGATCTGCGCCGTGTCTTCCTGATCGCCGTGGAGACCGCCGACACCCTCGTCCACCTGGCCTTCCGGGTCGATCCGCAGGGCGATCCGAAGGTGATCGAGGAGACCCGCGAGCTGCTGCGCGCGTATCTGGCGCGGGTCCTGGACTGACGGCCGCGGCCGACCCCCTCCCCACCGGCCATACCGGTCGGTATGCTCACTCGGGAGAAGGCGCCGCCGCCCCCAGGAGGACCCGTGTCCCGCACCGCCCTGCGAATCTGCCCGTTGTGCGAGGCCACCTGCGGGCTCACGCTCACCATCGAGGGGACGAAGGTCACCGGCGCCCGCGGCGACCGGGAGGACGTCTTCAGCAAGGGCTTCATCTGCCCCAAGGGCGCCTCCTTCGGCGCCCTGGACGGCGATCCCGACCGGTTGCGGACCCCGCTGGTGCGCAGGGACGGGGAGCTGCGCGAGGCCACCTGGCAGGAGGCCTTCGACGCCGTGGCCGCCGGCATCCGGCCGGTCGTCGAGCGGTACGGGGCGAACAGCGTGGGCGTCGTCCTCGGCAACCCCAACGTGCACACCATGGCGGGCGCGCTCTACCCGCCCGTGCTGATCGCCGGACTGGGCACCCGCAGCCTCTTCACCGCCTCCACGGTCGACCAGATGCCCAAGCACGTCTCCAGCGGACTGCTCTTCGGCGACGCGGGCGCGATCCCCGTGCCGGACCTCGACCACACCGACCACCTGCTGCTCATCGGCGCCAACCCCCTGGAGTCCAACGGCAGTCTGTGCACCGCCGCCGACTTCCCCGGCAAGCTCAAGGCGCTGAAGGCGCGCGGCGGCGCCCTCACGGTCATCGACCCGCGCCGCACCCGCACGGCCAGGCTCGCCGACCGCCACATCCCCATCCGGCCGGGCACGGACGCGCTGCTCCTGGCCGCCATGGCCCAGGTCCTCTTCGAGGAATCCCTCGTGGCGCTGGGCGAGTTGGCGCCGCACGTCGAAGGCCTCGACGAACTCGCCGAGGCCGTGGCGGAGTTCACCCCCGAGGCGGTCGCCGACGCCTGTGACGTGGAGGCCGGGCTGATCCGCACCCTGGCCCGCGAGCTCGCCGCCGCCCCCACCGCCGCCGTCTACGGCCGCATCGGCAGCTGCACGGTGCCCTACGGCACCCTCGCCAGCTGGCTCGTCGACGTCCTCAACATCCTCACCGGCAACCTGGACCGGCCCGGCGGCGCGCTCTTCCCGCAGGCCGCCACCGACCGCACCCCCCGCCCCGCCGGACCCGGGCGCGGATTCCGCCTCGCGCGCTGGCACTCCCGGGTGAGCCGGCACCCCGAGGCCAAGGGCGAACTGCCGCTCTCCGCGCTCGCCGAGGAGATCGACACCGCCACCGACGAGGGCGAGCCGATCCGGGCGCTCGTCGTGGTGGCCGCCAACCCCGTCCTGTCCGCCCCGGACGGCGACCGGCTCGACAAGGCCCTCGACGCCCTCGACTTCATGGTCAGCGTCGACCCGTACCTCAACGAGACCTCGCGCCACGCCGACGTCGTCCTGCCCCCGCCCCCGCCCTCGCAGAGCCCGCACCACGACTTCGCCTTCAACACCCTCGCCGTGCGCTACCAGGTCCGCTACACC
>NZ_JAHHIT010000096.1 GCF_024539675.1 Streptomyces hilarionis
GACGGGCCCCGTCCCCACACGCCCCCCGAGAGGGGAACCCCGGGCTGCGACGCCCCGGGCCGGCCGAACTGGAGCCGTTGTGCATCTTGACCACACCCCGCACGGTCCCGCCGCCGTGGGCGCCGACGCCCGCCGCCCCGACGGATCGCGCCGCGCCCTGCGCATCGGACTCGGCGGTCCCGTCGGCTCCGGCAAGACGGCGACCGTCGCCGCGCTCTGCCGGGCCCTGCGCGACCGGCTGTCGCTGGCCGTCGTCACCAACGACATCTACACCCGCGAGGACGCCGAGTTCCTCCTGCGCGAAGCGGTGCTGCCGCCGGAGCGGATCACGGCCGTGGAGACGGGGGCCTGCCCGCACACCGCCATCCGCGACGACATCTCGGCCAACCTCGAAGCCGTGGAGGACCTGGAGGACGAGGTGGGCCCGCTGGACCTGATCCTCGTCGAGTCGGGCGGGGACAACCTCACCGCCACGTTCTCCAAGGGGCTCGTGGACGCGCAGATCTTCGTCATCGACGTCGCCGGCGGGGACGACATCCCGCGCAAGGGCGGGCCCGGCGTCACCACCGCCGACCTGCTCGTCGTCAACAAGACCGACCTCGCGCCCCACGTGGGCTCCGACCTCGCCCGGATGGCGGCCGACGCGAAGGCCCAGCGGGGCGAACTGCCCGTCGTGTTCCAGTCGTTGCGCGGGGAGAGCGGGGTCGCCGACGTCGCCGCCTGGGTGCGGGCGCGGCTCGCCGTCTGGTCGGCGTGACATGGGCGGTGTGCACGCCACCGCCCGGATCGCGGCGCGCGCGGACGGGCGGGGCGGGACCGCGCTGCCCGTCCTGGAGAGTGACGGGCCGCTCGCCCTGCGGCGCACCCGGGGGACCGGCGCGCAGGCGCGCGTGCTGCTCGTCGGGGCGATGAGCGGTCCCCTGGGCGGTGACCGCTTCGCCGTGGAGGCCGACGTGGGCGAAGGCGCCCGGTTGCGGGTGGGCTCGGCCGCCGCGACCATCGCCCTGCCCGGGCAGACGAAGGACGACGCCCGCTACGACGTGCGGCTGCGCGTCGCCGACGGCGGTGAACTGCACTGGCTGCCCGAGCCGTTGATCTCGGCGAAGGGCAGCGACCTGTCCGTCGTCACCCGCGTCGAACTGCACGCCGGGGCGCGGCTGGTGGTACGGGAGGAACAGGTGCTCGGGCGGGTGGGGGAGGAGCCCGGCCGGCTCGGCAGCCGGCTGGTCGTGCGGATCGCCGGCCGGGTCGTCCTGGACCAGGAACTGGCCTGCGGTCCCGGCGCGCCCGGCGGCTGGGACGGTCCCGCCGTGCTCGCGGGGAACCGCGCGGTCGGCCAACTCGTGATCGTGCGGCCGGAGTTCGCCCATGTCCCCGCCGAGTCCGCGATACTCGCGCAGGGCGCCTGCGTCATGCCGCTGGCGGGCCCCGCGGCGCTGGTCACCGCCGTGGCGCCCGACGGACTGCGCCTGCGGCGCGCGCTGGACGAGGCGCTCGCCGAGCTGCACATCCGGTGAGCGGTACTTCTCTTTCCGGTTATCGGATTGGCAAAGAAGGTCAACGACACCTTTTCTCAGGCGCCTCACAGCCGCAAGGATCCTCCTGCCGCCATAAAACAGGGGAGTTTGCACTTGAAGGACATACGACCGAACAAGCGCATCGCAGCGCTGGGCTCGGCGGGCGCACTCGTCACCGCGACCCTGATCGCCGGTGCCGTCGCGGCGCCCACGGCCGGTGCGGCCAGCGGCCGTCCCGGTCAGGACCGTGAGGCCCGCGGAGCCGCCATCGCCGCCGAGCGCGCGGCGAAGGCCGGCATCGCGTGGCACGACTGCCCGGCCGACTGGGGCCTGGAGAAGCCGATCCAGTGCGGCTGGGTCACCGTCCCGCTCGACTACGCCAGGCCGAACGGCAAGAAGATCAAGCTGGCCGTGGACCGCATCGGCAACACGGGCACGGCGAAGCAGCGCCAGGGCGCGCTCGTGTACAACCCCGGCGGGCCCGGCGGCTCCGGCATGCGCTTCCCGCGCCGCGTCACCACCAAGGCGCCGGTGTGGGCCAACGTGGCCAAGGCCTACGACTTCGTGGGCTTCGACCCGCGCGGCGTCGGCCACTCCGCGCCCATCTCCTGCATCGACCCGCAGGAGTTCGTCAAGGCGCCCAAGGCCGACCCGGTGCCCGGCAGCGAGGCCGACAAGCTCGCCCAGATCAAGCTCGCCCGCGAGTACGCCGACGGCTGCTACGAGCGCAGCGGCGAGATGCTGCCGCACATGACCACGCCGAACACCGTGCGCGACCTGGACGTCATCCGGGCCGCCCTCGGCGAGAAGAAGCTCAACTACCTGGGCGTCTCCTACGGCACCTACATCGGGGCCGTCTACGGCACGCTCTTCCCGGGCCACGTGCGCCGCATGGTCGTCGACAGCGTCGTCAACCCGTCGCGCGAGAAGATCTGGTACGAGGCCAACCTCGACCAGGACGTGGCCTTCGAGGGCCGCTGGAAGGACTGGGAGGACTGGGTCGCCAAGAACGACGCGACCTTCCACCTCGGCGCCACCCGCGCCGACGTCCAGAACAAGTGGCTTCAGCTGCGCGCCGCCGCGAAGAAGAACCCGATCGGCGGGCTGGTCGGCCCGGCGGAGCTGATCTCCTTCTTCCAGAGCGCCCCGTACTACGACTCCTCGTGGGTGCCGGTCGCCACCGTCTTCAGCAAGTACTTCGCGGGAGACACCCAGGCGCTCGTCGACGCGGCCGCGCCGGACATGAGCGACACGGCCGGCAACATCTCCTCGGAGAACAGCAACGCCGTCTACACGGCCGTGGAGTGCACCGACGCCAAGTGGCCCACCAGCTGGCGCAAGTGGAACGCGGACAACACGCGGCTCCACAAGGACTACCCGTTCATGACCTGGGCCAACGCGTGGATGAACCTCCCGTGCGCCTCCTGGCCGGTCAAGCAGCAGACCCCGGTGAACGTCACCACCCACAAGGGCCTGCCGCCGGTCATGATCGTGCAGTCCAAGAACGACGCCGCCACCCCGTACGACGGCGCCGTCAGCCTGCACCAGCGCTTCAAGGGCTCGCGCCTGATCACCGAGAAGGACGCGGGCTCCCACGGTGTCACCAGCCTGGTGAACACCTGCATCAACCCCCGGGTGGACGCCTACCTCCTCACCGGGAAGCTGGACCGGTCGGACGTGACCTGCGCGCCGCACGCCACGCCCACGCCGTAAGCACCCCCGGCAGGCAGTGAGGGGCGGCCGGATCGATCCGGCCGCCCCTTCGGCGTCCCCCATCGCGCGCCCCGTCACGCGCGCCCCGGGCCGTGCGTCCCGTGACGCGCCGTCAACCCTGCGGCGTGCGCCGGAACGGGCGGGGCAGCTCCCGCTTCCCGCCCTTGCGGGCCTTCGCCTCGGCCTCCTGCGCCTTCACGACCGCCGCGTACTCGTCCACGTACTCCTGCTCCGACAGCGTCAGGATCGCGTACATGATCTCGTCGGTGATGGCCCGCAGCACCGCCTTCTCGTTCTCCATGCCGAGGTAGCGGGAGAAGTCGAGCGGCTCGCCGAAGCGGATCGCCACGGGGTGCAGGGTCGGGATCTTCTTGCCGGGCGGCTGCGCCTCGAAGGTCCCGATCATCGCGCAGGGGATCACCGGCGCACGCGACTTCAGGGCCATCACCGCGACGCCGACCTTGCCCTTGTAGAGGCGGCCGTCGTGCGAGCGGGTGCCCTCCGGATAGATGCCGAGCAGCTCGTCCTTGGCGAGCACGCCCAGCCCCTCGCGGATCGCCGCCTGGCCCGCCTCCTTGCCGGAGCGGTCGACCGGGATCTGACCGGCGCTGCGGAAGAAGGCCGCGGTCAGCCGTCCCTTCACGCCTGGGCCCGTGAAGTACTCGGCCTTGGCGAGGAAGGTGATGCGGCGTCTGAGGATCGCGGGCATCAGGAAGTGGTCCGAGAACGACAGGTGGTTGCCCGCGATGATGGCCGCTCCCGAGTCCGGCACATGCTCCAGGCCCTCGATACGGGGGCGGAACAGCACTCTCAGGAGCGGTCCCAACACCACGTATTTCAGGAGGTAGTAGAACAAAGGGAGTCGCTCCTCGTGTCCGACGGATCGGCTCGCCGCCGAGTTCCAGCAGGTCAACCGGCATGGCGTGGTGTGTCAGTGTAGGGGCAGGCGGCGACCGCCGGAACCGTGCCGACCCGGCGCTCCCCGGGCCCTCCCGTCACAGCCGCACGACGACCAGCGCGGTGTCGTCGGTGGCGCCGCCGGCCGGCAGGAGCTCCCACAGCACCGCGTCCGCGAGGGACTCGGGGTCGGCGGCGCGGTGCCGGGCCAGGGCGTCGGCGAGGCGGTTCAGACCGGTGTCGATGTCCTCCCGCCGCCGCTCCACCAGTCCGTCGGTGTACAGGACGAGGGTGGCGCCCTCGTCGTAGACCGTGCTCGCCTCGGTCCGCGGGACCGGGTCGGGGAGCGCGTCGAGCGGCGGGTCGGTGGCCCGGTCGAGGAACTCCACGCGGCCGTCGGCGTGGACCAGCGCGGGCGGCGGGTGCCCCGCGCTGCTGTAGGCGATGGTGCGGCGGTCGAAGTCGATGAACGTGGTCACCGCGGTGGCCGACTCGGCGCCGTCCACGACGTGCGCGTAGCGGCCGAGGACGTTCAGGGCCTCGGCCGGGCCCTCGGCCACCCGGGAGGCGGCGCTGAGCGCGCTGCGCAGTTGCCCCATCACCCCGGCGGCCTCCAGGCCGTGCCCCACGACGTCGCCGACGGACACGCCGATGCGGTGCCCGCCGACCAGGTCGACCAGGTCGTACCAGTCCCCGCACACGTTGAGCGCGCCGACCGCCGGGCGGTAGCGCACGGCCGCCCGGTGGTGCCCCACCTGGCGGCGGGCCGGCAGCATCGCCTCCTGCAGGGCGAGCGCCACCTCGCGTTCCCGGGCGTGCGCCAGGCGCAGCCGCTCGTTGAGCTCCTGCAACTCACGGGCCCGGGTGTACAGCTCGGCCTCCAGGACCCGGCCCCGGCCGCCGGAGCCCGCGGCGC
Organism: Streptomyces hilarionis; assembly: GCF_024539675.1. GTDB lineage: Bacteria > Actinomycetota > Actinomycetes > Streptomycetales > Streptomycetaceae > Streptomyces > Streptomyces hilarionis. The sequence continues at coordinate 5,044 of NZ_JAHHIT010000096.1, forward strand.
CCGCGCGGCCGTCGGCCGCCCGTCCGCCCCGCGCCCGGATCAGCTCGGTGACCTCCTCCACGCGGTGCGCCAGCAGCACCACCGACCCGTCCGGGCCGAGGACGGGCGCGTTGACCGGGCTCCAGTAGCGCTCGTCCCACTCGCCGGGGCGCTCGAGCGACTCCACGTCGTAGCGTTGCAGGGCCATCGCGTCCCGCTCGCCGGTGGCCAGCACCCGGCGCAGCGAGGCCTCCAGGTTGCGCATGCCGCTGGCGGAACCGTCGTTGGGGTTGTCGGGGAAGACGTCGAAGAGGTGCCGGCCGATCATCTGGTCCCGACTGCGGCCGGTTACGCGCAGGAACTCGGCGTTGACGTCCGCGTACACCAGCTCGGGCGTCAGCAGCGCCACCATGCCGGGCAGGGCCTGGAACACCGCCGCGTAGTCGATCGCCGTGTCGTTCATGGCTCGCGCCCCATCCGCCGTTTTCGCGTCATTTTCTCATGTGATGCGGCGTATCGGCTCGCCGTTCACGCACCGGGTCCGGTGAGCGACTGCTCCGTCCAGATGACCTTGCCCTCGGGGAGGAAGCGGGTGCCCCAGCGCCCGCTCACCTGGGAGACCAGCAGCAGCCCGCGGCCGCCCTCGTCGGTGGCGCGCGGGTGGCGCAGGTGGGGCGCGGTGGCGCCGCCGTCGAAGACCTCGCAGATCAGGGTCCGGCCGCGGATCAGCCGCAGCCGGATCGGACCGTTCGCGTACCGGATGGCATTGGTCACCAGCTCGCTGACGACCAGCTCGGTGGTGAACGACAGCTCCGCGAGCCCCCACTCCGCCAGCCGGCGGCTCGCGGTCCTGCGGGCCTCGGCGACGGCCGCCGGCTCGGCGGGCAGCTCCCAGTCGGCCACCCGGTCCGCGCTCAGCCGCCGGGTGCGGGCCATGAGCAGCGCGACGTCGTCGTGGGGGCGGGCCGGTGCGAGCGCGTCGACCACGGTCCGGCAGCGCAGTTCAAGGGCGCCCGCGGACCGCTCCAGCGCCCGCCGCAGCCGCTGCCGGTCGCTGCCCGGCGCCGGCCCCCCGTCGCGGGCCAGCAGGCCGTCCGTGTGCAGCGCCAGGGTGCTGCCCTCCGGCAGGAACATCTCGACCGACTCGAACGGCGGCCCGCCCGCGCCGAGCGGCGGCCCCTGGGGCAGCTCCACGAACGTGACGGCGCCGTCGGGCGCCACCACGGCCGGGGCGGGATGTCCCGCCGCGGCCATCACGCACCGCCCGTCGACGGGGTCGTAGACCACGTACACGCACGCGGACCCCTCGGCCCGGGCTCCGGTCGTCACGTCCTCGTCGTGGTCCATGCGGGCGACCTGGTCGTCCAGGTGGGCGAGGATCTCGTCGGGCCGCAGGTCCAGGGCGGCGAGGGTGCGCACGGCGGTGCGGACCCGGCCCATCGCCGCCGCGGCGTCGATGCCGTGTCCGGGCACCTCGCCGACCACGAGGGCGACGCGCGCCCCGGACAGCGGGATCAGGTCGTACCAGTCGCCGCCGAGTCCGGTGAGCTCGTCGGCGGGCCGGTAGCAGGCGGACACCTCCACCGCGTCCTGCTCCGGCAGCCCGCGGGGGAGCAGGCTGCGCTGGAGCACCAGCGCCGCGTCGCGCTCGCGGGTGTAGCGGCGGGCGTTGTCGACGCAGACCGCCGCCCGCGAGACGAGATCCTCGGCGAGCGCGAGGTCGTCCTCGTCGAACGGCTCGCGCCGGCCGTCCCGCAGGAAGGTGGTGACGCCCAGGGTCGTGCCGCGGGCCCGGACCGGCACGATCAGGGCGCTGGGCGGCTCGGACCCGGCGGGCGGCCGGGGCAGCCACTCCTCGGCGGCCCCGTCCAGCCGGTCGGCCCGCCAGGGCCGCCCGGCGGCCAGACACCGCGCCGGGGGCGAGTCGCCCCGGTAGACGACCACGCGCGGCCGGCCCCCTTCCGCGTCCCGGCCCTCGCCCGGGTCCTCGTCCCGGTCGGTGTCGCCGTCGCGGGACCCGACCCCGCCGCTCCTGTCGTCGTCGCCGCTCGCGGCGGCGCGGCTCGCGTCCTGCGTGGTCTCGTCGTCCGGATCGCCCGTGGTGCGGTATCCCGCCCGGTGCAGGCGGACGTGGCCGGAGGGCTCGTCCGCCGCCGGCCCCGGCGTGGGCTCGGCGCCCCGCAGTACGCGCTCGGGCAGGTCGACGGCGACGACGTCGGCGAAGTCCGGCACGGCCGTGTCGGCGAGCTCCTGCGCGGTCCGGGCGATGTCCAGGCTGCTGCCGATGCGCCGGCCGGCGCGGTCGAGGAGCGCGAGCCGCTGCCTGGCACGGTGGCGGTCGGTGATGTCGACGACCGTGTAGTAGACGCCCATCGGACGGCCGTGGTCGTCGTCCAGCCGGGTGAAGGACATCATGTGCGCGGTCTCCCGGTGCGGCGCGGCCCGCACGTGCCCCAGATGCTCGTAGCCGAGGACCGGCTCCCCGCTCTCCAGCACCCGGCGCATCCGCTCCTCGATGGCCTCGGAGTCCAGACCGGGCTGGACGTCGGCCATCCGCAGCCCGAGCCGCAGCTCGGGCGGGCCCCCGCCGAACGCGGCGAGGGCCGCGTTGGACCACACGTAGCGCAGGTCGGTGTCCACGATCGCTATGCCGATCGGGGCGCCCCTCACCATCTGCTCCAGGACCGAACGGCTCATGTTCCAGCCGGGCGCGTCGCCCATCTCGTTGAGCATCACCAGCCAGCGCGCCCGGCCGCCGGGCTCGTGCGCCGAGGTGATGCGGGCCATGACCGGGACCGGCCTGCCGTCCCGGCGCAGCGCCGACAGCAGGCCGGCCCACCCGCCGTCCCGGCGGCACCGCTCCAGGACGTCGGCGACCCGTCCGGCGTCCCCGTGCGCGAGCAGGCCGGACATGTCCTTGCCCACCGCCTCGGCGGCCGGGTAGCCCAGCAGACGCTCGGCGTCCCTCGTCCAGCTCGTGACCACGCCCCGCGTGTCCAGCAGCAGGGGGGCGGTGTCCGCCACGTCGAACCGCCGACGGGCGGCGTCGTCCTCATCGTGTGCGCCCACGTCGACCTCTCTGTCGCGCTGAGAGTGGTCTGCCACCTCCTGACCCAGTCCTCACCCTGCCCGCACGGCAGCGGCCGGGCCACCCGAGCGCCGGCCGCGCCGCGCCCTCGTTCACATCCCCCGGGTCAGCACCTTCTCCAGCGAGGCCAGCGCCGAGAGCAGTTCGTCGGCGGTGATCGTCAGCGGCGGCGCCAGGCGGATGGTCGAGCCGTGGGTGTCCTTGACCAGCACGCCCTCCCGCATGAGGCGCTCGCTCACCTCCCGGCCCGTGCCGAGTGCCGGGTCGACGTCGACGCCCGCCCACAGCCCCCTCGCCCGGAAGCCGACGACACCCTTGCCGACCAGCCCGGACAGCCCCTCCCGCAGGACGACGCCCAGCTCGGCCGCCCGGCGCTGGAACTCGCCCGTCTCCAGCAGCTCCACCACCGCCGTGCCGACGGCCGCGGCCAGCGGATTGCCGCCGAAGGTCGAGCCGTGCTCCCCGGGCCGCAGGACCGACAGCACCTCCCGCCGCGCCACCACCGCCGACACCGGCACGATGCCCCCGCCCAGCGCCTTGCCGAGCAGCAGCACGTCGGGCGTCACCCCCTCGTGCTCCACGGCCAGCGTCCGGCCGGTGCGTCCGAGGCCGGACTGGATCTCGTCCGCGACGAAGAGGCAGTTCGTCCGCCTGGTCAGCTCCCGCACGCCGGCCAGGTAGCCGTCGTCCGGCACCACGACGCCCGCCTCGCCCTGGATGGGCTCGATCAGCACCGCCGCCGTCGTCTCGTCGACCGCCGCCTCCAGAGCGGCGAGGTCGTTGTACGGCACGACCCGGAACCCCGGCGTGAACGGTCCGAACCCCGTGCGCGCGGTCTCGTCCGTGGAGAAGCTGACGATGGTCGTGGTGCGACCGTGGAAGTTGTCCGCGGCGACCACGATCGTCGCCCGGTCGGCGGGCACGCCCTTGACCTCGTAGGCCCACTTGCGCACCACCTTGACGGCGCTCTCGACCGCCTCCGCGCCCGTGTTCATCGGCAGGACCATGTCCAGGCCCGTGAGGTCCGCGAGCCGCTCGGCGAACCCCGCCAGACGGTCGTTGTGGAAGGCGCGGGAGGTGAGCGTGAGCCGGTCCAGCTGGCGGTGGGCCGCCTCGATCAGCGCCGGATGCCGGTGGCCGAAGTTGAGGGCCGAGTAGCCGGCCAGCATGTCGAGGTAGCGGCGGCCCTCGACGTCCTCCACCCACGCGCCCTCGGCGCTCGCGACGACCACGGGCAGCGGATGGTAGTTGTGCGCGAGCACGGGCTCCTCGGCGCTGATCAGAGCGGCGGAGGAGCGGGCGGGCACGACGGGTGCGGTCATGAACGGATCTCCTGAGTGCAGCACTTGATGCCGCCGCCGGCCTTCCGGAACTCCGAGAGGTCGACGGGGACGGGGACATAGCCGCGCTCGCCGAGCCGCGCGGCGAGGGTCTCGGCCTGCGGCGCGATGAAGACGTGGCGACCGTCGGAGACCGAGTTCAGACCGAACGCCATGGCGTCGTCACGGGTGGCGAGCACCGCGTCCGGGTACAGCCCGGCGAGCACCGCGCGGCTCCCGGCGGAGAACGCCTGCGGGTAGTACGCGATGTTGTCGTCGTCCAGGACGAACAACGCCGTGTCCAGGTGGTAGAAGTGCGGGTCCACCAGGGTCAGGCTGATCACCGGATGGCCGAAGAACTCCTGCACCTCCCGGTGCGCCTCGCGCGTCGTGCGGAACCCGGTGCCGGCCAGCACGTAGCGGCCGGTCCACACCAGGTCGCCCTCGCCCTCGCAGACGGACTCGGGCCGGTGGACCTCGTAGCCGGCCGTGCGGAACCAGCTGTCGTAGTGGTCGGACTCGGGCCGCCGCTCCGGCGCGTGGAACAGGGAGCCGAAGACCCGGCCCGCCACCACGACCGCCGAGTTGGCGGCGAAGACCATGTCGGGCAGACCGGGGGCCGGCTCCACGGCGTCCACCGTGTGGCCGTGCGTCCGGTAGGCGCTGATCAGCGTCTGCCACTGCTCCTGGGCGAGGTCGACGTCCACGGGAGTGTCGGGACGCATCCAGGGGTTGATCGCGTACTGGACGGCGAAGTGCCGGGGTTCGCAGACGAGGAAGCGCCGGGGGCGCCGTACACGGGTCTCGGCCACAGAGGGGGTCCTCCGTTTCCCTGCGGATGTCGACTGAGGGTTGACACCACGGTAGGAACTGACGGGGACGCACGACAAGGAACGAGCATTGCGTGTCCGCGCAGTAATGCTGCGTGATGATCCGCCCATACGCAGGCATGCTGCGCGCGCGGAGGTTTATTCGGGAGCGGGCTGGGTCGCGCCCGCCTCCGGGCTCTCCGGCAGCAGGTGGGACAGGACCATCACGCTGATCGTCTTGCGGATGAACGGCTCGGCCCGGATGCGTTCCAGCACGTTCTCGAAGTGCTCCACGTCCCGCGCCCGCACGTGCAGCAGCGCGTCCGCGCCGCCCGTCACCGTCATCGCCGCGGTGATCTCCGGATGGTTGCGCACCACCTCCGCCAGCCGCCGGGGCGGTGCGGCGCCCTCGCAGTACACCTCGACATAGGCCTCGGTGCGCCAGCCCAGCGCCGACGGCTCCACCGTGGCCGTGAACCCCGTGATCACCCCGGTCTCCCGCAGCCGGTCCACCCGGCGCTTGACGGCCGTCGAGGACAGGCCGATCGCGATGCCGATCTCGGCGAAGCTCGTCCTGGCGTTCGCCATCAGAGCGGTGATGATCTTCCGGTCGAGCTCGTCGAACGGGGCGGGCGCGCTGTTCATGCGGGCACTGTAGGACAGCGTGCGCGGCGGCACCCCCGTACATGTCCAGCGGCGCGGATCGCCCCTACACTCCACCTTCATGCTGCGCGCCCTCGCCGTCGACGACGAACGTCCCTCGCTGGAAGAGCTGCTCTACCTGCTCACCGCGGATCCCCGCATCGGCAGCGTCGAGGGCGCCGGCGACGCGACCGAGGCGCTGCGCCGCATCAACCGGGCGCTGGAGTCCGGACCGCACGGCCCCGAGGCCGTCGACGTCGTCTTCCTCGACATCCAGATGCCCGGCCTCGACGGCCTCGACCTCGCCCGGCTCCTCACCGGCTTCGCCCGACCGCCCCTGGTCGTGTTCGTCACCGCCCACGAGGACTTCGCCGTCCAGGCCTTCGACCTCAAGGCCGTCGACTACGTCCTCAAGCCCGTGCGCAAGGAACGCCTCGCCGAAGCCGTCCGTCGCGTCGTCGAACGCCGGGCGGCCGAACTGCGCGGCGCCGCCCCGCCCATCCCCGTGCACGAGCCCGACCCGGACCACATACCCGTCGAACTCGGCGGCGTCACCCGCTTCGTCGCCGTCGACGACATCACCCACGTCGAGGCCCGGGGCGACTACGCCCGCCTGCACACCGACCGCGGCAGCCACCTCGTACGCATCCCGCTGTCCACCCTGGAGGAGCGCTGGCGCGCCCGCGGCTTCGTCCGCATCCACCGCCGCCACCTCGTCGCCCTGCGCCACATAGGCGAACTGCGCCTGGACGCGGGCACGGTGAGCGTCCTGGTCGGCGGCGAGGAACTCCAGGTCAGCCGTCGGCACGCCCGCGAGCTGCGCGACCTGCTGATGCGGAGGCCCTGACCGTGCCCCACCAGGACCCCGCGGACCGCCGCGTCGTCGTCACCGGCCCCGCCCGTCGCACGCTCCCGCACGCACGACTGCGCTCGCGCGGCCGGTACCCGCACCCCTCCGGCTCCTACCGCCCGCGCACCGAGATCGACGAGCAGACCACCCTCGGCGACACCTACGTCCGCTCCCTGATGCGCTCCCAACTGCGCGCCGCCCTCACGGTGTTCGCCGTCCTCGCGCTGCTCGTCGGCCCGCTGCCCCTGCTGTTCGCGGCGATGCCCGACGCCCACCGGCTGGAGTGGGCGGTCCTCGGCTTCTGCCTCTACGCCCCGCTCGTCCTGCTCGCCCGCTGGTACGTGCGCCGCGCCGAGCGCAACGAGCGCGACTTCGTGCGGCTGGTCGAGGACCGGTGAACCCGACCTTCGCCGTCCCGGCGGTCGCCCTGGTCGTGGTCGCCACCGTGCTCGTCGGCGCGTTCGGCCTGCGCATCTCCCGGACCACCTCCGACTTCTACGTCGCCTCCCGCACCGTGGGCCCCCGCCTCAACGCGGCCGCCATCAGCGGCGAGTACCTCTCCGCCGCCTCCTTCCTCGGGATCGCCGGCCTCGTCCTGGTCCAGGGACCGGACATGCTCTGGTACCCGGTCGGGTACACCGCCGGCTATCTGGTGCTCCTGCTGTTCGTCGCCGCCCCGCTGCGCCGCTCGGGCGCCTACACGCTCCCCGACTTCGCGGAGGCGCGCCTCGCCTCACAGATGGTCAGACGGCTCGCGGGCGCCTTCGTCGTCGGCGTGGGCTGGCTCTACCTCATACCTCAACTCCAGGGCGCCGGACTGACGTTGACCGTGCTGACCGGCGCGCCCGACTCGCTCGGCGGGGTCATCGTCGCCGTGGTGGTCACGGCGACCGTCGCCGCCGGCGGCATGCGCAGCATCACCTTCGTGCAGGCCTTCCAGTACTGGCTCAAACTCACCGCGCTCCTCGTGCCCGCCCTCTTCCTGGCGCTCGCCTGGCAGGGCGACGGCGCTCCCCGCGACGCCTTCGAGGAACCGCCCGCCTTCCGCGACCAGCGGGTCGTCCGGGTCGACGCCGGCCTCGACCTCGAACTGGACCGCCCGCTGACCGTCACGGTGGACGGCACGGTCGACGGCCGCCCGTACGAGGGCGCCGTGGTGCGGCTGGCCGCCGGATCCCACCACATCGAGCGGGACGCGCGCCTCACCTTCGCCCGGGGCGCCGCGGTCCCCGCCGCCGAACGCGGCAGCAACGGCGGCATGTCGACCTCCCTGGCCGCCGGCCGTGAGGAACGCCCCCTGTACGCCACCTACGGGCTGATCCTCGCCACGTTCCTCGGCACCATGGGCCTGCCGCACGTCGTCGTCCGCTTCTACACCAGCCCGCACGGAGTGGCCGCGCGCCGCACCACGGTCGCCGTCCTCGCGCTCATCGGCGCGTTCTACCTCCTGCCGCCCCTCTACGGCGCCCTCGGCCGCCTCTACACCCCCGAGCTCGCCCTCAGCGGCGACGCCGACGCCGCCGTCCTGCTGCTGCCCGACCGGGTGATCGGCGGCCTCGGCGGCGACCTGCTCGGCGCGCTGGTGGCCGGGGGCGCGTTCGCCGCGTTCCTGTCCACGGCGTCCGGGCTGACGATGGCCGTGGCGGGCGTCCTCGCGCAGGACGTGCTGCCGTCCCGGGGCGTGCGGCACTTCCGGCTGGGCACCGGCCTCGCCATGGCCGCACCCCTCGCGGCGAGTCTCCTCGTGGGCGGCCTGCCGGTCGCCGACGCGGTCGGGCTGGCCTTCGCGGTGTCGGCGTCCTCCTTCTGCCCGCTGCTGGTCCTGGGCATCTGGTGGCGGCGGCTGACCCCGCCCGGCGCCGCCGCCGGGATGCTCGTCGGCGGCGGCTCGGCCTTCGTCGCCGTCGCGGCGACCATGGCGGGCCTGCCCGGCACGGGCTCCGTGCACGCCCTGCTCGCCTGGCCCGCGCTGTGGTCCGTGCCGCTCGGCTTCCTCACCATGATCCTGGTGTCCCTGGCCACCCCGGGCCGCGTCCCGGCCGGCACGGCGGCGATCCTGGCCCGCTTCCACCTGCCGGAGGAGCTGCGCACGGACGAACTGCGGGCCGCGGAGGCGAGGGCGTGAGCAGTTTCCTCGCGGGCGTGTGCATCGCGATCCTGCCGTTCCTCGCCGCCGGCTTCTGGCTGGGCCGGCGCACCGCCCGCCCACCGGGCCTGGGCGGCCTGGGCACCCCCGTCGAGCACGCCACCTTCCAGACCCTGCACACCGCCTCCCTCGCCTCACCCCCGCTGCGCGCCGGCCTCACGGAGGAGACGGCCCGCAGATCGGCCCGCCGGCTGCGCACGCTGCTCGGCACGGACGCCCTGTGCCTGACCGACCACAAGGAGGTGCTGGCCTGGGACGGGGTGGGGTCGCATCACCGCGCCGAGATCATGGACAGGCTGGCCGGCCCGCTGGAGAGCGGCCGCGGCGAGGCCTTCCGCCTCACCTGCGAGCACGCCGACTGCCCCGTCCGCTGGGCCGTGGTGACCCCGCTCACCGTCGACGACCGGGTGCACGGCGCCCTCGTCGCGTGCGCGCCCCGTGAGTCCGCCGTCCTCGTCCGGGCGGCGGGCGAGGTGGCCCGCTGGGTGAGCGTCCAACTGGAGCTGGCCGACCTCGACCGGTCCCGCACGCGCCTCATCGAGGCCGAGATCAAGGCCCTGCGCGCGCAGATCTCCCCGCACTTCGTGTTCAACTCGCTCGCCGTGATCGCCTCGTTCGTGCGCACCGACCCCGAACGCGCCCGGGAACTGCTCCTGGAGTTCGCCGACTTCACCCGCTACTCGTTCCGCAGGCACGGCGACTTCACCACGCTCGCCGACGAACTGCACGCCATCGACCACTATCTGGCCCTGGTCCGGGCCCGCTTCGGCGACCGCCTCGCCGTCACGCTCCAGATCGCCCCCGAGGTCCTGCCGGTGGCCCTGCCGTTCCTGTGTCTCCAGCCGCTCGTGGAGAACGCCGTCAAACACGGGCTGGAGGGCAAGGCCGGCACCTGCCACATCCGGATCACGGCTCAGGACGCGGGCGCCGAGGCCCTCGTCGTCATCGAGGACGACGGCGCGGGCATGGACCCGGTGGTGCTGCGCCGCATCCTGGCCGGCGAGGTCAGCCCGTCCGGCGGCATCGGCCTGTCCAACGTGGACGACCGGCTGCGCCAGGTCTACGGCGACGACCACGGACTCGTGATCGAGACCGCCCTGGGAGCGGGCATGAAGATCACCGCCCGGCTGCCCAAGTACCAGCCCGGCGTGCACTCGGCGGGCCGCCTCGCCCCCGGCTGATCAGCCGGTTCTCGTCACCACCAGGGCCAGCGTGATCAGCCCGAGCACGACCCAGCCGAACCACAGCCAGCCGTTGCTGCCGAGCGCCACCGTGTAGGCGCTCACCATGACGAGCGCGCCCATGGTGAGCACTCCCATGGTCTTCGTGGAACTGTCCGTGGTACCGGCCATCGCGACACCCTCCTCGGGGCCGCCCCTGAGCGGGGCGCGTCCCCCTCCATGGTGCCCCGGGTTCAGCGCCCGCGTGCGTCGAGTGACGCAAGATAGGCGTTGTAGGCCTCCAGCTCCTGGTCCCCGTCGCGGTCGGCGGCCCGGTCCTTGCGCCTGGCCTGCCGCTGCTCGGAGCCGTACCACTGGAACAGCAGCGCGATCAGCACCAGCACCGACGGGACCTCGCTGAACGCCCAGGCGATGCCGCCCGCCGCGTTCTGGTCGGACAGGGCGTCGATCCCGAGGGAGGCGGGCGGGTTCTTGAACGTCTCCACCATCGGCTGCGAGGCCATCATCAGCGCGATGCCGAAGAACGCGTGGAACGGCATGCCCGCGAACAGCTCCAGCATCCGCATCAGGTAGCCCGGCCGGTTCGGCCCCGGGTCCACGCCGATGATCGGCCAGAAGAACACCACGCCCACGGCCAGGAAGTGCACCATCATCGCCAGGTGCCCCGTCCTCGACCCCATCAGGAAGTCGAACAGCGGCGTGAAGTACAGCGCGTAGAGGCTCGCGATGAACAGCGGGATGGTGAACGCGGGATGGGTGACGATGCGCAGGTACCGGCTGTGCAGGAGCATCAGCAGCACCTCGCGCGGCCCCTTGCGGCCCCGGCCGGCGGCCGGCAGCGCCCGCAGCGCGAGCGTCATCGGCGCGCCGAGCAGGATGAGGATCGGCGACAGCATGCTGATCACCATGTGCTGCACCATGTGCACGCTGAACATGACCATGCCGTAGTCGTTGAGCCGGGTGCACATCACCAGCGCGACGGTCAGCACGCCGACGACGAACGACACCGTCCGCCCGGCCGACCAGGCGTCGCCGCGCCGCCGCAGCCGCAGCACGCCCCACGCGTACAGGCCGAGCCCCACCGCGCAGGCGACGAGGAAGAACGGGTCCGCCGACCACTGAAGACCGCGTCCCAGCGTGAACGGCGGCAGATCCATGGTCATGCCGTGCCCGCCGTGATCCATTGCGCCGGCTCCTGATTCGTGGGGGGTTGTACGATTCCTGCCGCCCCAAGAGTAGAGCCGCCCCCGGCGATCTCCGTCACCGGGGGCGGCCGTGGCCGTGGCTCTCCCGCCCGCGCGCTACAGGACCGTCTCGGCCTCCTCGTAGCGCTGCACCGGAACCGTCTTGAGCGTCTCGACGGCCTCCGCCAGCGGCACCATGACGATGTCGGTGCCGCGCAGGGCGGTCATGTGACCGAACTCGCCCCGGTGCACGGCCTCCACCGCGTGCCAGCCGAACCGGGTGGCCAGCACCCGGTCGTAGGCGGTCGGCGTGCCGCCGCGCTGCACATGGCCCAGGATGACCGGCCGGGCCTCCTTGCCGAGCCGGGACTCCAGCTCGATGGAGAGCTGGCGGGCGATCCCGGCGAACCGCTCGTGCCCGTAGACGTCCTTGCCGCCCTCGTCGAAGACCATGCCGCCGGGCGCGGGCTTCGCGCCCTCCGCCGCGACGACGATCGCGAACCGCTTGCCCGCCTCGAAACGCGCGCCGACCCGGCGGGCCAGCTCCTCGATGTCGAAGGGCCGCTCCGGCACGACGATGGCGTGCGCGCCGGCCGCCATGCCGGAGTGCAGCGCTATCCAGCCGGTGTGCCGCCCCATGACCTCGACGACCAGCACCCGCTGGTGCGACTCGGCGGTGGTCTTCAGCCGGTCGAGGGCCTCGGTCGCCACGCCGACGGCCGTGTCGAAGCCGAAGGTCACGTCCGTGACGGCGATGTCGTTGTCGATGGTCTTCGGCACGCCCACGACGGGCAGCCCGCTGTCGGACATCAGCCGGGCGGCCTTGAGGGTCCCCTCGCCGCCGATCGGGATGATCGCGTCGAGGCCGAGCTCCTCGACATGGCCCCGGGCCCGCTCCACCCCGTCCCGCAGGTGCGAGGGCTGGACGCGCGAGGAACCGAGGATCGTGCCGCCGCGGGCGAGGATGCCGTTGACCGCGTCGAGGTCGAGCTTGAGGTAGTCGCACTCCAGGAGGCCCTTCCAGCCGTCCCGGAAGCCGATGACCTCGTCGCCGTGGTCGGCGACGGCGCGGTGCACGACGGACCGGATGACGGCGTTCAGGCCGGGGCAGTCGCCGCCGGACGTGAGGACACCAATGCGCATAGCCCGAAACAACCTTCTTCACGAGGGCCGGTCCGGACCACGCTGTCCGGCTCGAATCCCCGCCACCCTAGCGTCAGGAGGGGGCGGGGCCGAAGCACGCGTCCGCCTGCTGGACGTGCCTGCTCACCTGTGCGGACGCAGCGTCATACGGGCTGCTGACGGTGCCCTGAAAATCAGGTGAACATCCAGGTCACGCAGGCTGCTGGGCGGCCGCGATGCGCTCGTTGCGCAGCGCCTCGTACCAGCGGTCGTCGATCGGCGGCAGCGCGTTGACGTCGAGGGCCAGCTTCAGCAGCAGGTCCGCGATCAGCGGGTTGCGCGCCAGCACAGGACCGTGCATGTAGGTGCCGAACACCGTGTCGTTGTACGCGCCCTCGGTGCCGTCGCCGGTGCCGTTGCCCTTGCCGAGCGTCACACGGGCCAGGGGGCGGGCGGTCGGGCCGAGGTGGGTGATGCCCTGGTGGTTCTCGAACCCGGTCAGCGGGGGCAGGCCGAGCCGCGGGTCGATGTCCCCGAGGACGTCGCCGACGCAGCGCTCGCCCTCGCCGCGCGTCGTCGTCACGTCCAGCAGGCCGAGTCCGGGCTCGCGCTGGCCGAGGTCGTTGACGAACTCGTGGCCCAGGATCTGGTAGCCGGCGCAGACCGCGAACACGATCGCGCCGTTGTTCACCGCCTGGTACAGGTGCGCGTCCCGGCGCAGCCGCTCCGCCGCGAGGCGCTGCGGACGGTCCTCGCCGCCGCCGATGAGGTAGATGTCGCCGGAGGTCGGGATCGGCTGGTCGCTGCGCACGTCGAGCCGGGCCACGTCGAGCCCGCGCTGGCGGGCGCGCCGTTCGACGACGAGGGCGTTGCCCTGGTCGCCGTAGGTGCTCAGCAGGTCGGGGTAGATCCACACCAGCCGCAGTTGGTTGTCGCTCATGGGAATGGGATCGTCCTTAGGGTCAGTTGCCGACGCGGCGGCGGAGGTCCTGGAACGCCGTGTAGTTCGCGATGACCTCGATGCGGCCCGGCGGCGCCTGCTGCACGGCCTGGTCGAGGTTCTCGCACACCTGGAAGTGCTGGTTGGCGACCTCCAGGCGCACGGCCAGGTCCAGCTTGCGGTCGCCGACGACGAAGATCGGGTGGCCGGTCAGCCGGGTGTAGTCGACGTCCCACAGCCAGGAGGTGTCGGTGCCGTCGGCGCCGCGCGCGTTCACCGAGAGGATCACCGGGGTGGGCGGCGGATCGATCAGGCTGAACGTCTCTAGCCAGCCCGCGGGGTTCTTCGCCAGCAGCAGTCGCAGGTCACGGCCCTGGAACTGGACGACGTCGTACCGTCCGGCGACGGCCTGCACCGCGTACATCCGCTCCAGGGCCACCTGCGGCGGCACCCCGAAGACGGCGGCCACGGCGGCCGAGGAGGCGGCGTTGGCCTTGTTGGCGCGGCCCGGCAGTTGCAGGTGGATCGGCCAGGCCGAGCCGTGCGGGTCGAGGACGTGGTCGCCGCTGAGCGCCCAGCTGGGCGTCGGCCGGCGGAATCCGCACTCGCCGCAGAACCAGTCGTCGCCGGGACGCTGCATGACGCCGCCGCAGGACGGGCACGACCAGGCGTCGTCCTTCCACATCTGCCCGGCGGCGACCCAGACGACGTTGGGGGAGGAGGAGGCCGCCCACACCACCAGCGGGTCGTCGGCGTTGGCGACGACGACCGCCTTGGAACCGGCGAGGCCCTCGCGCCAGTTCTCCGCGAGCATGCGGGTCTCGGCGGCGCGGTCCAGCTGGTCGCGGGAGAGGTTGAGCAGCGCGATGCACTTGGGCGCGGTGTCGCGGGCGACGCCCGCGAGGTACTTCTCGTCGACCTCGATGACGCCGTAACGGGCCTCGGAGCCGCCCGCGAGGGCCGAGGTGATGCCGGCCGGCATGTTGGCGCCGAGCGCGTTGGACACGACCGGGCCGGCGGCGCGCAGCGCCTCGGCGATCAGCCGGGTGGTGGTGGTCTTGCCGTTCGTCGCCGAGACGAGGACCACGTCCAGGTTCTGGGCGAGCCTGGCGAGGAGGTCGGGGTCGAGCTTGAGCGCCACCCGGCCGCCGATCACCGAACCGCTGCCGCGCCCCGCGGCGCGCGACGCCGCCGCGACCGCCTTGCCGGCGGTCACGGCGATCTTGGCCCGCGGCGTGAGCGGGTCCGAGTTGCCTGCCATCAGTTCTCGATCCTCCTTGCGTACGCGCCGCGCCTCTGCCGTACGGCAACGTGGTAGGTGGTCAGCCTATCGAGATCCCCCCGCACTCCCGAATCCCGGGACCGCCTCCCGTCCGTGGACGGCATGCGCGTGTCAGGAAGGACCGTACCCTTGCCGGCATGCGACACCGCTCCATCCCGGGCGCCCACGGGCGCGTCCGGCCCCTCACCCTGCTCGGCGATCCCGTGCTGCACGCCCGTTGCGAGGACGTCACCGACTTCGGCCCCGAACTGGCCCGTCTCGTCGAGGACATGTTCGCCACGATGTACGCGGCCCGGGGGGTCGGCCTGGCGGCCAACCAGGTCGGCGTGCCCCTGCGGGTGTTCGTGTACGACTGTCCGGACGACGACGACGTCCGCCACCTGGGCCATGTGGTGAATCCGACGCCGGTCCGCACGGACGGCGTCGTGCTGCGCGGCCCGGAGGGCTGTCTGTCCCTGCCGGGCCTGGAGGCGGGGACGGAGCGCTACGACGAGGCGGTGGTCGAGGGCTTCACGGCGGCGGGGGAGCCGGTCACCGTGCGGGGCACCGGGTTCTTCGCCCGGTGCCTCCAGCACGAGGCCGACCACCTGGACGGCCGGGTGTACGCGGACCGGGTGACGGGTCTGCGCGCGCGCAGACTGGCCCGTCAGGTGCGCCGGGCCGCCTGGAGCGGATGAGCCCGCGCGCCGGGCGGCGCGGGGGCCCGGCGGCTCAGAAGCCGGGACCGCCGACCCTGTCGCCGGCCGCCGCGAGGCGGCCCCACAGCAGGTCGGCCAGGCTGCGCACCAGCTCCGCCCGGGAGCACGGCCGTTCGCCCAGCCACCAGTCGCCCGCCGCGTGCATCATCCCGACGATCCCGTGGCCCCAGACCCGGGCGAGCTGCTGACTGCCGGGCCCGAGGTCGAGGCGGTCCTCGATGACCTGGGCGAGTTCCTCGCCCATCCGGCGCAGCAGCGGGGCCGAGTGCTTGCCGACGTCGAACCCCTGCTCGCCGGCCGAGCCGTCGGAGGGGTGCATCAGGAACCGGTACACCTGTGGCCGGGCCTCGATGGCGGCCAGGTAGGTGTCGAGGGTCGCCTCGACCCGCTCGCGCCGTTCCGCCGGGGCGTCGAGGGCGGCGCGCAGCGAGTCCAGCAGCGCGTCGGTGTGCCGCTTGGCGAGGGCGGCGTACAGACCGCCCTTGTCGCCGAAGTGGCGGTAGAGGATGGGCTTGGTGATGCCGGCCTCGGCGGCGATGGCGTTCATCGAGGCCTGGGGGCCGTCGCGCAGCACCACCCGGTCGGCGGCCTCCAGCAGCTCGCGCCGTCGTCGGTCGGCGGACCGCTGTTGCTCGGTCCGCTGCGTGGTGTCCATGTGCTCTCCCCACCCGTGCTTGTTCGGTGACGCCTGCGCAAACTAACACCTGACAGCAGCCTGACATCGAACGGGCCGCAGGGCTCCGTGCCGTCATCAGGAGTTGACTTTTCCTACCGACGGGTAACAGACTCTCGAGTTACCGCTAGTAACACGCACGTTCCGCCGCTGGAGGGGACATGGCCGAGTTCACCATGGAGCTCAACGACGAACAGAAGGAGGTCCGGGACTGGCTGCACGGCTTCGCCGCCGACGTCATCCGCCCCGCGGCCGCCGAATGGGACGAGCGTGAGGAGACTCCCTGGCCGGTCATCCAGGAGGCCGCGAAGGTCGGCATCTACTCCCTCGACTTCTACGCGCAGCAGTACTTCGACGCCACCGGACTCGGCATCCCGATGGCCATGGAGGAGCTCTTCTGGGGCGACGCGGGCATCGCCCTGTCCATTGTGGGCACCGGCCTGGCCGCCGTGGGCGTTCTCGCCAACGGAACCGAGGAGCAGATCGGCACCTGGATCCCGCAGATGTACGGCGACGCGAACGACGTCAAGGTGGCCGCGTTCTGCTCCTCCGAACCCGACGCCGGTTCCGACGTCGCCTCCCTGCGCACCCGTGCCGTGTACGACGAGGCCAAGGACGAGTGGGTGCTGAACGGCACCAAGACCTGGGCGACCAACGGCGGCATCGCCAACGTCCACGTCGTCGTCGCCGCGGTGGACCCCGAACTGGGCTCCAAGGGGCACGCCTCGTTCATCGTCCCGCCGGGGACCCCGGGCCTGGCCCAGGGCCAGAAGTTCAAGAAGCACGGCATCCGCGCCTCGCACACCGCCGAGGTCGTCCTCGACGACGTGCGCGTCCCCGGCTCGTGCCTGCTGGGCGGCAAGGAGAAGCTGGACGAGCGGCTGGCGCGGGCGCGCGAGCGGGCGAAGTCGGGCGGCGAGCGGGTCAAGAACGCGGCGATGGCCACGTTCGAGGCCTCGCGCCCCGCGGTCGGCGCGATGGCGGTCGGCACCGCCCGCGCCGCCTACGAGGTGGCCCTCGACTACGCGAAGACGCGGCAGCAGTTCGGCCGCCCGATCATCGACAACCAGGGCGTCGCCTTCCAGCTCGCCGACATGCGCACCCAGATCGACGCCGCGCGTCTGCTGGTGTGGCGTGCCTCGTGGATGGCGGTCAACGGCAAGCCCTTCACGGCGGCCGAGGGCTCGATGTCGAAGCTGTACGCCAGCGAGACCGCGAAGAAGGTCACCGCGCAGGCGATCCAGATCCTCGGCGGCAACGGCTACACCCGCGAGTACCCGGTCGAGCGCATGCACCGCGACGCGGCGATCTACACGATCTTCGAGGGCACGAGCGAGATCCAGCGCCTGGTCATCGCCCGGACGCTCTCCGGGATGCCGATCCGGTAGGACGGCGGCCGCGGCGGCGGGCGCGTGGGGTCGGGCGGCGGAGCGGACCCCTACGGCGCGCCCCCGCTGCTGTGCGCGATGCAGGCCACGTCGATGCGGTCGGCCAGCTTGGCCAGTTCGATGGTCAGGGCGGCCACCGTGTCCTCGTCGAGACCGTCCGCGCCGGCCTCGACGAGATGCAGCCACCGCCCTCCCAGCGTGCGGAGCAGCTTGCTCACGTCGGCCGCGGCCACCTGAAGGGTCCCGCGGTCGTCGACGATCAGAGGCAGAGTCACTTCGCGGTTCACACCCGGGATCGTAGCCGCGCGGCGCTCACGCACCGTGCCAAACCGTGGTGATGTTGCAGAACTCCCGGATTCCGTGCCCCGACAGCTCACGGCCGTATCCGGACCGCTTCACCCCGCCGAAGGGGAACCCCGGATGGGACGCCGTCATGCCGTTGACGAACACCCCGCCGGCCTCCAGATCCCGGACGAAACGGTCGACCTCGGCCTCGTCGCGCGTCCACACGTTGGAACTCAGCCCGAACGGCGAGTCGTTGGCGATGAGGATCGCCTCGTCCAGGTCGGCCGCCCGGTACAGCGTCGCGACCGGCCCGAACGCCTCCTCCCGGTGGATGCGCATCTCGCGCGTGACACCGGCCAGGACGGTCGGCGGGTAGTACCAGCCGGGCCCGTCGGGGCGCTCGCCCCCGCACAGCACCGCGGCCCCGCTGCGCCGGGCGTCGTCCACCAGCTCCTCGAGGTCCGCGCGGCCCTGCTCGCTCGCCAGCGGCCCGACCTCCGTCTCCTCGGCCAGCGGGTCGCCGACCTTCAGCGCCGCCATGCCCGCCACGAACCGCTCGGCGAACGCGTCGTACACGTCCGTGTGAACGATGAACCGCTTGGCGGCGATGCACGACTGCCCGTTGTTCTGCACGCGCGCGGTCACCGCGACCTGCGCGGCGCGGTCGACGTCCGCCGAGGGCATGACCACGTACGGGTCGCTGCCGCCCAGCTCCAGCACCGTCTTCTTGATCATCTCCCCGGCGGTGGCGGCGACCGCCCGGCCCGCCGGCTCGCTCCCCGTCAGCGTCGCCGCCTTCACCCGCTCGTCGCGCAGCAGGGCGTCCACCGCCCCGGAGCCGACCAGCAGCGTCTGGAAGCAGCCCTCCGTGAAGCCCGCCCGGTGGAACAGGTCCTCCAGGTACAGCGCGGTCCGCGGGACGTTCGAGGCGTGCTTGAGCAGGCCCACGTTGCCCGCCATCAGCGCCGGCGCGGCGAACCGGACCACCTGCCACAGCGGGAAGTTCCAGGGCATCACCGCGAGCACCGGACCCAGCGGCCGGTAGCGGACCAGGGCCCGCGAGCCGCCGGAGTCCTTCACGTCGGCGGCGGCCGGCTCCTCGTCGGCGAGCAGCTCCTGCGCGTGCTCGGCGTACCAGCGCATCGCCTTGGCGCACTTCGCGGCCTCCGCGCGCGCCTGCTTCACCGGCTTGCCCATCTCGGTGGTCATGATCGTGCCGATGGCGCCCTGGTCCTCGTCGAGCAGGTCGGCGGCCCGGTTCAGCAGCCGGGCGCGTTCGGGATACGTCGTCGTCCGGTACGTGCGGAACGTGGCCTGCGCGAGCTGGAGCCGGCGTTCCAGCTCCTGCTCGTCCATGGCCTCGTACGTCCTGAGCGTCTCGCCGTTCGCCGGGTTCACCGTCGCGATGGGCATGACCGACCTCCTGAAGTGCTGGCTGTGCTTCGACCTTCCCGCGCCGGGCCCGGGGCCGCAACGCGTGCGCGTCCGCTCAGACCGAGTGCTCCGCCAGCCGGTCGAGAAACGCGGCCTGCGCCGTGACGATCACCTCGCGCGCCCGGTCCGGCCCGAACCAGGCCACCCGGTCGAGCTCGGGGAACTCCTGGAACCGCCCCGATCGCGGCGGCCACTCCATGACGAACGTGCCCGGGGTCACCGAGGCCGGGTCCAGGTCCGCCTCGACCGCCCATGCGGTGACGGTCTTGCCGCCCGCCTGCCGCACCTCGCCCAGCGCGATCGCCTCGCCCTCGGGCGGCGGCAGTCCCAGCTCCTCCCGGAACTCGCGGCGGGCCGCGTCCCAGGCCGGCTCACCGGGCTCGTACTCGCCCTTCGGGACGGTCCAGGCCCCGGCGTCCCTGCGCGCGAAGTACGGTCCGCCCATGTGGCCCAGCAGCACCTGCCACCCGTCGCCGGCGCGGCGGAACAGCAGCAGACCGGCGCTGCGCCGGGCAGCCGCCGGCGTCACGGGCGCACCTGGGGATGGGCGGCGAGCAGGGTCTCCACGGTGTCCGCCTCCTCGGGGCGCTTGTCCTCGCGGTAGCGCAGCACGCGCGCGAAGCGCAGGGTGACGCCGGCCGGGTAGCGGGTGGAGCGCTGTAGACCGTCGTAGGCGATCTCGACGACGAGTTCGGGCCGCACGGTCACGACGTACCCCGTCTCGTCCACGGCCAGCTCCCGCAGACGCTCCGTCTGCCAGGCGAGCATCGCGTCGGTCATGCCCTTGAACGTCTTGCCCAGCATCACGAAGCCGCCGTCCGCGGCGCGCGCGCCGAGGTGCAGATTGGAGAGCTTCCCGGTGCGCCGCCCGTGGCCCCACTCGGCGGCCAGCACCACGAGGTCGAGGGTGTGCACCGGCTTCACCTTCAGCCAGGACGCGCCCCGCCGCCCCGCGCTGTAGGGCGCGTCCAGGGCCTTGACGACCACGCCCTCGTGGCCGCGCAGCAGGGTCCGGCGGGAGAACTCCTCCGCGGCCTCGACGTCGTCGGGGCCGGAGACGACCGTGCGGCGCACCCGCATCGGCTCGGGAGCCAGCCGCGCCAGCTCCGCGTGCCGTTGCGCGAAGGGCAGGTCGAGCAGGTCCCGGCCGTCCACGGACAGGGCGTCGAAGAACACCGGGGAGACGGGCACCGCCTCGGCGGCCGCCGCCACGTCCACCCGGGAGCCGACGCGGCCGGCGGTCTCCTGGAAGGAGCGGGGTCGCCCCGCCTCGTCGAAGGCGATGACCTCCCCGTCCAGGACGAAGCGCGAGCCCGCCAACCGCCGTGCCGCCTCGGTCACTTCCGGCAGCCGGTCGGTGATGTCGTCGAGCGTGCGGGTGTAGAGACGGACCTCGTCGCCGTCGCGGTGCACCTGGACGCGGATGCCGTCCAGCTTCTCCTCCACCGCGCACGCGCCGAGTCTGCCGACCGCCTCGGTGACCGTGGCCGCGGTGTGCGCGAGCATCGGCAGCACCGGACGGCCGACGGTGAGCCGGAACGCCTCCAGCGCCGCCGGCCCCTCGCCGAGCAGGGCCCGGGCCACCGTCTGCAGCGACCCGGCCAGCATCACCGCCCGCCGCACGTCGGCGGCGGGCGCGCCGGTGGCCTGCGCCAGGCCCTCCACGGCGACGGCGTCCAGCGCGCCCTGGCGGACCTCGCCGGTGAGCAGACCGAGCAGGAAGCGCTGCTCCCCGGCGGTGGCCGCGCCCATCAGCTTCTCGACCAGCCGTACCCGTTCGGCCTGGGAGCCGGCGCCCTTCACCGCGCCCAGCTCGCTCAGCAGGGCGTCCACCTCGCGCACCGTGAGGGTCGGGGACCCGGCCGGGGCGACCGGACGGCCGAGCACCTTCCAGCCGACGCCCAGGCGGCCCTGGGGCAGCCGCCCGGCCAGGTACGGGATCACCAGGGGCACGTCGTCCGGCTCCGCGTCCCGGAAGAGTTCGGCGAGCAGGGCGATCTTGCGGGAGCGCGCCGAGGTGGCGGCGACCTCCCGGGACACGTCGGCGAGCCGGGTGAGCAACATGCAGCCATGGTGCAACGAGCCGCCGACGACGACACCCGGACGGCGGGGCCCCGGGACGGCCTCGCCACCGCTGCGGCCCGCCGACGCCGCCTACCGACGGCCTCCCGCGTCGAGGTCCGCCATCAGCAGTTCCAGGTTGATCGCCGCCCCCGCGCGGTAGCCGCGGCTGGCCGCGTTCACGATCTGCTCGGCGAATCCGGCGGCGTTGCCGGCCGCCCACAGGCCGGGCACGCTCGTCAGGCCGCGCTCGTCGGTCACCGGGTAGTCGCCGAAGGGCGTCCGGCTCGTCTCGGCCCCCAGCCGGACGGCGAGCCCGGTCCTCGGCACGGGCCGGGGCGCGACGAACAGCACCTCGCGCGCGTGCTCCCCGCCGTCCCCGGCGAGCCGGATCCCCGTGAGCCGGTCCTCCTCGACGACCAGTGCGGCCACCTCGCCCGGGACGACGTCCACCCCGGCCGTGTCCAGCCTGCGGCGGTCCTCGTCGGTCAGCTCCTCCTCGGCGAGCGTGTGCAGGAAGAGCGTGACGTCCTTGGACCACTGGGAGACGACCAGCGCCTGGTGGACGCTCGCCGGGGACGTGGCGAGTACGCCGAAGGCCCGGTCGCGGACCTCCCAGCCGTGGCAGTAGGGGCAGTGGAGCACGTCCCGCCCGAAGCGCTCGGCCAGGCCCGGCACGGGCGGGAGCTCGTCCGCCAGCCCGGTCGCGAGGACGAGCTGCCGGGCGCGCACCGTCCGGCCCTCCCCCGAGGGGGAGCCTCCCGCCAGCCGGACGGCGAAGCCGCCGTCGCCGCGGGTCACGTCCACCGCGCGGTCGCGGACCAGCTCCACGCCGTACCGTGCGATCTCCGCGCGGCCGACCGCGAGGAACTCGGCCGGGGACATGCCGTCCCGGGACAGGTAGCCGTGCAGGTGGGCGGCGGGCGCGTTGCGCGGCTCGCCGGCGTCGACGACCAGGGTCCGGCGCCGGGCCCGGCCCAGGACGAGCGCCGCCGACAGCCCCGCCGCCCCGCCGCCGACGACGACCACCTCGTACGTCGCGGCGTCCGCCGGGCTCCCGGCGCCGGCAGGGCTCCCCGCGTTCCCGGCGCCCCCGGCGCTCGCGGTCCGCTCTGTTCGCTTCGCCCGTTCTGTCTGATCCGCCCGCTCTGTCTGATCCGTCCGCTCGGTCACGGTGACCACCTCCGCCGTCACGGTCGCCGGACGGGTGCGGGATTGACAAACTTCTTTGCCGGTTCCGCAAGATGGGGGCATGACTACGGATGACGTGCTCGCGGAGGTCGGACCGAGGCTGCGCAGGCTCAGGAAGGAGCGGGAGGTGACGCTCGCGGCGTTGTCGGAGTCGACCGGCATCTCCGTCAGCACCCTCTCCCGGCTGGAGTCGGGGCTGCGCAGACCCAGCCTGGAGCTGCTCCTGCCGATCGCCCAGGCCCACCAGGTCCCGCTGGACGAACTGGTCGGGGCGCCGCCGGTGGGCGATCCCCGGGTGCGCAGCAGTCCGCTGGTGCGGCACGGGCGCACGTTCTGGCCGCTGTCCCGGCAGCCCGGCGGACTCCAGGCCTTCAAGGTGCTGGTGCCGCAGAGCGACGAGACGCCGGAGCCGCGCACCCACGAGGGCTACGAGTGGCTCTACGTGATGTCCGGGCGGC
Organism: Streptomyces hilarionis; assembly: GCF_024539675.1. Taxonomy (GTDB): domain Bacteria; phylum Actinomycetota; class Actinomycetes; order Streptomycetales; family Streptomycetaceae; genus Streptomyces; species Streptomyces hilarionis. The sequence goes on from NZ_JAHHIT010000096.1 coordinate 27,774, forward strand.
TGCGGGTGGTGCTGGCGGAGCACGACGTGGTGATGACCGCGGGGGAGGCCGCCGAGTTCGACACGCGTGTGCCGCACTGGTTCGGATCGACGGGCGAGGGACCCGCCGAGTTCCTCAGCCTCTTCGGGCCGCAGGGCGAGCGGATGCACGTGCGCGCGCGGCCGTCGAAGAGGTGACGCGCGCAACGGTTCCCCCGAGGGCAAGCGACCGCTTAGTATGCAGTCGACCAGGGTTCGACGACGCAGTCCCGTGGAGGCTCCGCATGCAGGCATGGCAGGTGCACGAGAACGGCGAGCCGAGCGAGGTGATGCGGCTCGCGGAGGTGGAGCGGCCCACGCCCGGCGACGGCCAGGTCCTGCTCAGGGTGCGTGCCGCCAACGTCAACTTCCCGGACGCGCTGATGGTCCGGGGCCACTACCAGGTGCAGCCCCCGCTGCCGTTCACCCCGGGCGTGGAGATCTGCGGCGAGACGGAGGACGGCCGCCGGGTGATCGCCAACCCGGCGCTGCCGCACGGCGGCTTCGCCGAGTACGCCCTCGCGGACGCCGCGGCCCTCCTTCCCGCCCCCGAGTCGCTGGACGACGCCGAGGCCGCCGCGCTGCACATCGGCTACCAGACCGGCTGGTTCGCCCTGCACCGCAGGGCGCGCCTGGAAGCCGGCGAGACGCTGCTCGTGCACGCCGCCGCGGGCGGCGTCGGCAGCGCGGCCGTCCAGCTCGGCAAGGCGGCCGGCGCGACCGTCATCGGCGTCGTGGGCGGGGCCGAGAAGGCCGCCGTCGCCCGGGAGCTCGGCTGCGACGCCGTGATCGACCGGCGCGCCGAGGACGTCGTCGGCGCGGTCAAGCAGGCCACCGCGGGCCGGGGCGCCGACGTCGTGTTCGACCCCGTCGGCGGCGAGGCCTACACCCAGTCCGCCAAGACGGTCGCCTTCGAGGGCCGCATCGTCGTCGTCGGCTTCGCGAGCGGGACCATCCCGAGTCCCGCGCTGAACCACGCCCTCGTCAAGAACTACTCGATCCTCGGCCTGCACTGGGGCCTGTACAACACCAGGAACCCCAAGCTCGTCCAGCACTGCCACGAACAGCTCACCGAGCTGGCCGCCCGGGGCGCGATCCGGCCGCTGGTCAGCGAGCGCGTGGCGCTCGACGGGGCCGCGGCCGCCGTGCAGCGCGTGGCCGACGGCGTCACCACGGGCCGGGTCGCCGTCGTACCGCAGAACGGAGCCGCCGCATGACCGACGCAGCCGAACTCGAGCGCCGCACCGCGCAGCTGCTGGCCGACCATCCGCCCGCCACGACCGCGCGGCAGGACTTCCTGACGGCCCGCTTCGACGCGGGCCTGGCCTGGGTGCACTATCCGCAGGGCCTGGGCGGCCTCGGCGCGCCCCGCTCCCTCCAGGCCGTCGTGGACGCCCGGCTGGAGGCCGCGGGCGCCCCCGACAACGACCCCCGGCGCATCGGCATCGGCCTCGGCATGGCCGCGCCCACGATCCTGAAGTACGGCACCGACGAGCAGAAGCAGCGCTTCCTGCGGCCCCTGTGGACGGGGGAGGAGGTCTGGTGCCAGCTCTTCAGCGAACCCGGCGCCGGCTCCGACCTGGCCGCCCTCGGCACCCGCGCGGTCCGGCAGGACGGCGGCGACTGGGTCGTCAACGGCCAGAAGGTGTGGACCTCCAGCGCCCATGCGGCCCGCTGGGCCATCCTCATCGCCCGCACCGACCCGGACGTGCCCAAGCACGCGGGCATCACCTACTTCCTGTGCGACATGAGCGACCCCGGCGTCGAGGTCCGGCCGCTGCGCCAGATCACCGGCGAGGCCGAGTTCAACGAGGTCTTCCTCACCGACGTCCGCATCCCCGACGCGCGCCGGCTCGGCGAGGTCGGCGACGGCTGGCGGGTCGCGCAGACCACCCTGAACAACGAGCGCGTCGCCATCGGCGGCATGCGGCTGCCCCGCGAGGGCGGCATGATCGGCCCGGTCGCGCGGACCTGGCGCGAGCGTCCCGAACTGCGCACCCACGACCTGCACCAGCGCCTGCTGAAGCTCTGGGTCGAGGCGGAGGTGGCCCGGCTCACCGGCGAACGTCTGCGCCAGCAGCTCGCCCAGGGCCAGCCCGGCCCCGAGGGCGCCGGCATGAAGCTCGCCTTCGCCCGTCTCAACCAGGAGATCAGCGGCCTGGAGGTGGAACTGCGCCGCGAGGAGGGCCTGTTGTACGACGACTGGACGATGCGCCGCCCGGAGCTCGTGGACTTCACCGGCCGGGACGCCGGGTACCGCTACCTGCGCTCCAAGGGCAACAGCATCGAGGGCGGGACCAGCGAGGTCCTGCTGAACATCGTCGCCGAGCGCGTCCTGGGCCTGCCCTCCGAGCCGCGCACCGACAAGGACGTCGCATGGAAGGACCTGGCCCGGTGAACACTCAGCCCGACCTGCTGTACTCGCAGGAGGAGGAGGCGCTGCGCGCCGCCGTCCGGGACCTGCTCGCCGACCACTGCGACGCGCCCGGCGTCATCGCCCGCACGGAGTCCGCGGCCCCGCACGACCTGTCGGCCTGGAAGGCGCTCGCCGACGGCATGGGCCTCGCCGGTCTGCTGGTGCCCGAGGCGCTGGGCGGCCAGGGCGCCACCCACCGCGAGGCGGCCGTCGTCCTGGAGGAGCTGGGCCGGGCGGTCGCGCCGGTGCCCTATCTGACGAGCGCGGTGGTCGCCACCGAGGCCCTGCTGGAATGCGGGGACGACGAACTGCTCGGCCTGCTCGCCTCCGGGCGGACGATCGGCGCGCTGGCCGTCGGCCTGCACCTCGCGCCGGACGCGGCCCACCCGGTCGCGCACGTCGAGAACGGCGTCCTGCGCGGGGAGCTGACCGGCGTCGCCGACGCGGTCGTCGCCGACGTGCTGCTCGTGCCCGGCGACGACGGCGCCCTGTACGCCGTGCGGGCGCAGGACGCGACGATCACCCCGCAGACCTCGTTCGACCTCACCCGGCCCCTCGCCACGGTCACCCTGACCGACGCGCCCGGCCGTCGTCTCGGCGACGCCGGACCCGCCGTGCGCCGGGCGCTGCGGGCCGGCGCGGGCCTGCTCGCATCCGAACAACTCGGTCTCGCCGACTGGGCGTTGACCGAGACCGTGCGCTACCTGAAGGAGCGCAAGCAGTTCAACCGGCCCGTCGGCGGCTTCCAGGCGCTCAAGCACCGGCTGGCCCAGCTCTGGCTGGAGGTCGTCAACCTGCGCGCCGCCGCCCGGGCCGCGGCCGACGCGCTCGCCGCAGGGGAGGCCTGCGACGAGACGTCCGTGGCGGTCGCCGTCGCCCAGGCCTACGCGGCCCCCGTGGCCGTCCGGGCCGCCGAGGAGGCGCTGCAACTGCACGCCGGCATCGGCATGACCTGGGAACACCCCGTGCACCTGTACCTGAAGCGGGCCAAGGCCGACTCGATCGCCTACGGCACGGCGGGCGCCCATCGTGCGGCACTGGCCGATCTGGTCGGTCTGCAAGCACCCTGACCGCCGGCCGGTGAAGCCCGCCCCCACCCGGGGCGGGCTTCTTCGCGCGCCCGCGCCGAAGGCGTGAACGGGCAGCGGCGGTCCGGCCAACTCCTCGTGCACAGAGGTTCGTTGACACCCCGTCCGCCGCATACTCCCTGTGGTCCGCACCCACCCGCAGGGAGGCAGCACATGGCCCTCGTCACCCGCCGCAGCGCCCTCACCGCGTTCGGCGCCACGCTCGCGACCGTCCTGACCCCGGCCGCGGGCACCGCGTCCGCCGACGAACGCGCCCCTCGCGCACGCCCGTTGTGGCGCGCCCACGCCCACAACGACTACGCGCACCCCCGCCCTCTCCTCGACGCGCTCGACCACCGCTTCGGCAGCGTCGAGGCCGACGTCCATCTCGTCGACGGCCGGCTCCTCGTCGCCCACGACCCGGCCGACCTCGACCCCTCCCGCACCCTGGAGTCCCTCTACCTCGCCCCGCTGGCCGCCCGGGTGCGGGCAGGCCGCGGCGCGGTGTACCCCGGTCACCGCCGTCCGCTCCAGCTGCTGGTCGACATCAAGACCGAGGGGGCCGCCGCCTACCGGCAGCTCGACCGCGAACTGCGGCGCTACGCGCCCCTGTTCACGACCTGGGCGAAGGGCCGCATCCACGCGGGCCCGGTCACCGCCGTCGTCTCCGGCGACCGCGCGGCCCGCGTCCCGATGCAGGACCAGACCGTCCGCCGGGCCTTCTACGACGGCAGGCTCGCCGATCTCGGCACGTCCGAGGCCTCGTTCGCCTCCCTGATCAGCGACAACTGGACGCTCCACTTCACCTGGTCCGGCCTCGGGGCCTTCCCCGAGGCGGAGCGGCGACGGCTGCGCGCCCTCGTGCGCACCGCCCACGCGCGCGGGCAGCAGGTGCGCTTCTGGGCCACCCCGGACGTGGCCGGTCCCGCCCGGGACGCCGTGTGGGCCGCACTCCTCGACGCCGGCGTGGACTACCTCAACACCGACGACCTGGCCGGCCTGGAAGCCTTCCTGGACGCCCGCCGGACGCCGTAGCGCCCGTCTGACACCACTCGTTCGGCGGACGGCTCTCCAGCACGGCGGAACCCTCCTTTACGCCACACTTACGGCCGAACGCCGTGAAAGCGGACGTGGTGGAGGAGGTTGACGGTGGCCATTTCGATTTCCGCGGTGCTGTTGCTCGCGGTCCTGGCGATGATCTTCACGCGCAACGGCGGCCTGAAGGTCTCCCATGCGCTGGTCTGTCTGCTGCTCGGGTTCCTGCTGGCCGGCACCAGCATGGCGCCCACCATCCACAGCGGCCTCACGGCGACCGCCGACATCGTCGGCAGCCTTCGACCGTGAGGCCCCGCCGGGGCGCCGGCGTCACCGGGTGAAGACCCCGATGCCGTTGGGCACCGGACGCTCCGACCCGTCGGACGGATGGTTGCGCACCGCGACCCGGGCCGCGCCCGGCCGACGGGCCACCAGGGTCGAGGATCCGCCGCCGTCCAGGCTGAAGCCCTCGCCGGCGCCGAGGTCCCGCAACGCGGCGGCGACCTCGGCGACGGTCAGGCCCCGGCGGTACGCGGCGGCTCCGTCCAGTGCCAGCAGGAACACCCGCCTCCCGCCCGCGGCGATGCCCACGGCCGTGCGCACGGCCGACCGCGAGGCGTCGAGACCGGAGAGCGGCTCACCGCCCGACAGCAGGGGATACCCCCCGACGGCGAAGGCGTACGCCGACCGCGACGCCGACCTCAGCGCGTAGTGAACCGTCACCCGTTGGCCCGCCACGAGCCGCCTCAGACGCCGCGCGCCCGCCTCCCGTCCGAGGAGGACCGTCGTGCCGACCGCGACGGCCCCGCCGCCGGGCGCCGCCGAGGCGGAGACGACCCGGCCCCGTCTGAGCGTCACCTCGTAGGTGCGCGTGGTGCATGCCCCGGCCCGCGCGACGTCCGTGCCGCAGGCGGCCCGCCGGCGCGAGACGCCGCCCCAGTCCGAGGTGTACGCGCCGACGGAGTTCTCGGGCAGCGCGTACTGGTTGACGCCGCCCAGCGGCAGCCGCCGGCCCGCGGCGGCGTACCACCCGTCCAGGGTCAGGCTGTCCAGCCGCGCCCTGCCGTCGGTCCCCACGCCGACCACGGCCCTGGTGTTCGTGCCCGGAGGCGGCGGGGGCCCGAACCGCTGCGCGTCGGGGACGGCCCCCTTGAGGGCGCGGCCGTTCGCGACGGCCGGGCCCACGCTCGACCCGGTCGCCTCGACACCCGGGTGCTGCGCCTCGGAGATGTCGAAGAAGTCGCCGTTGACGCCGGCGACGGCCCCCTGCCGGTCGGCCAGCGCGGAGAGCGGCGCGCGGGACGCGACCGCCCCCGGGTACAACAGACCCAGCCGCACACGGGGGTTGGCGAGATCGACGTCGAGCACGTGCGCGCGCGCCGTCCCGGCGGCCCCCCTCAGGTCGTACTGCCGGTACGACACGCCCGCCGCCACCTGGGTCGCGGTCCCGGCCGGGGTGGCGGCGTCGGCCGGGACCGTCCCCGCGAGCGTCGCGCCGGCCGTCACGCCCAGCGCGACGAGCAGGGCCAGAGACCTTCCGCGGACCCGGGACCGCTGGTGACGCCGCGTCATGGACCCCCCCTGGGTTGATCGGGGCGCAACTGTCTCAGAGACGCGGGAACGACCGGCGGGGAGTCGGTGTGAAGACCACGGAACGGGTGAGGAAACCCACGATTGCGGGTGGCCCGCTCCGCCGTTCGGCCGTGCCGCACGGCGGGTTGTGCTAGGCCGTTGTCGCGACGGGACCCTGCCCGACGCCGGCGGCGGGCCTCAGCGCGCGGCGGGCCGGTCCGGCGGCGGCGCCGCGTAGCAGTTCAGCAGCACGCTGCGTGCCGGACCCCACTGCTGGACGACGCTGCCGAGGCCCTGCCACCCCAGTCGCTCGTAGAACGCCGCCGCCGGGTCCGCGGCGACCACGTCCAGGACCGGATGCAGCCCGCGGGCCCGCGCCGTCCCCACGGCCCGTTCCAGCAGGGCCGCGCCGATCCCGTGCCCGCGGGCGGCGGGGGAGACGTACAGCCGGCTGACGACCGCGGGGGCCGGCCGGTCCGGACGGCCGCTCCACAGGGCCGCCGCCGCGTCCCCCTCGTCGGCCGCGCACAGCGCGACGTGCCCGACGACCAGCCCGTGCAGTTCGGCCGCCCAGCCCGCGAGCAGTGTGGCCGGAGTCAGCCAGGCGGCGGGGCGTTCGGGCCAGTCGACCGGGTAGCCGCTGTGCTCGTGGACGAGGGCCAGGGCCGCCACGCAGGCGTCGAGGTCGGCCGCCCGGCGGGGCCGGACGACGGCGGAGGGCGGGCCCGCGGGGTCAGTCATCGCCGCCCGCCCCTGCGGCGAAGGCGGCGAAACGGGCCGGGGCGTGATCGATCGGCAGATCGGGACGCCACGCGGTGAGGGACTGGGCGCTGCACACGAACAGCGACGGCGGCAGCCCGTCCAGCGGGTACCAGCGCCAGTCGCCGACGCTCTCGCCGGGCTGGTCGGCCGGCTCGCCCTCCCAGGCCGTGACGACGGCGCCGACCGTCATCCGCACGACCCCGCCGACCTGGTCGAGGAGCGTGCCCAGCAGGCGCACGTCCGACGGCGCCACGCGCAGGCCGGTCTCCTCGCGCACCTCGCGCACGACCGTCTCGCGGAGCGACTCCCCGGGCTCCACCGTGCCGCCCGGCAGCTCCCAGGTGCCCCCGCGGTGCCGGCCCAGGAGAAGCCCCCGCGGGCCGTGCAGGATGGCGCCGACGCCGAGCGTCGCGTGCGCGGCCGGCGGACGCCCGGCGCGGGGGCGGGCCCGGACGCGTTCCGGCCGCCGCGCCCGGTAGACGCGGTAGGCGGCCGCGTCGCCCGGGTCGGGCGACGCCACCGTCACGACGTCCTCGACCGTCAGCCCGTGGTCGGCGAGCAGCGCCTCCCACACCTCGGGGGCGGGCGCCCACCTGTGGACCGTCGTCTCCCCGCCGCCCGCGAACCGCAGGGTCTCGGGCCGTGCCGCCAGGTCCGGACTCGGGCCCTCGCCCGCGGAGTCGGCGTGCGGCGCGGAGAAGCAGAGCGTCCCGCCGGGGGCCAGCGCGGTCGCCAGGGCGGGCAGCAGCCGGCGCGGGTCGACGAACGGCACGGCGTTCACGGAGTAGATCACGTCGTACGGCCCCGCCTCCCGCAGATGCGCCACGGCGTCGGCGTGGATCAGGCGCAGCCCCGGCAGAGCGCCGTAACGGGCCCCGGCCCGCTCGATCTGGCCCGCCGACGCGTCGACGGCGTCCACGACCGCGCCGTGCGCGCGCACGAGGTGCGCGGCGTGCCGCCCCGTGCCGCAGCCGAGGTCCAGGACGCGCCGGCCCCTCAGCTCGCCGAGGAAGGCGTCGTCCGGCCCCGCGTCACGGACTCCCCAGTCGATCCGCTGCGCCTCGTCCGGCACGGTGCCGCGTCGCAGATGGTGTGCCGCATAGGCCTGCCAGGCCGCGGCGTTGGCCGCCTCGGGTCCGTCGGGGGCGGGGGCAGGGGTCATGGG
>NZ_JAHHIT010000097.1 GCF_024539675.1 Streptomyces hilarionis
GGGCGGGCCGGGGCCGGTTCAGGGCACGGACACCTCGAAGCGGGTGGCCCGGACCGCGCCGCCGAGCGCCTGGGTGGCGTGGTTGAAGAGGGCGAAGCGGTAGCCCATGAAGAAGCGCCAGTCGTTGCCGAGGGAGAAGGCCGGGCCCAGGCGGGCGAAGGCGGCGCCGTCGGTGCTGTAGGAGAAGAGCGCCGACCGGCCCGCGCCGGGGCGGATGTCGGCGCTCGCGCGCAGCCGGACGCGGTTGCCGGCCAGAGGTGCGGAGGCGACCTCGACCCCGGTGCCGGTGGTGTTCCAACTGCCGTCCATGGTGAGCCCGTTGACCATCACCACCCGGGTCACGCCACCGTCGCGCCGGACGCCGATCCAGGCGGAGGAGTCGCGCAGGAGCGCGAGTCCGGTCCGGTCGCCGTCCCGCATGGCGGAGACGTCGAGGTCGACCGTGGCGGTGGAGGAGGGGCCCTGGATGCGGTGGGTGAGCGTGTTGCGGGCCCAGTAGAGGTCGTTGGTGACGGTCGCGGTGCGCAGGGTCAGTCCGTCGCTCACCGACCACCGGGTGTCGTCCGGGTTGTGGTTCCATTCCCACCGCGGCTTGAGCGTCGTGCCGTCGAAGGTGTCGACGCCGGTCATGGGGGTGACCTGGCGGGGTGGCGCGGGCAGCGCCGGCTGGGGGTACGTCGTCCCCCACGCGCCGTTCACGAGCTGGACGACGGGCCAGCCGTCGGAGGTCCAGGAGACGGGCGCGAGGACCGGCATCCGGCCGCCGGGGTAGGCGTCGACGAAGGCCAGGTAGTACCAGGCGCCGGTCTGCGTCTGCACCAGTCCGCCCTGGTGCGGGACGCCGCCGCCGGGGATCGGGCCGCGCAGGTCGAGGAGGACCTGGCGCAGGGTGTACGGACCGAACGGGCCGCCCGACGACTTCAGGACGTACTGGCCGTTCGCGGGGCGGGTCAGGAAGATGTAGTACTGCCCGTTGATCTTGTAGAAGCGGGAGCCTTCGAGGGTGCCGACGCTGGACGGCGTCGTGAACACCTGCTGGGCGCGCACCTGTCCGCGCCCGTCGGGCGTGAGCTGGGCGACGCTGATGGTGGTGTTGCCGTACGCCACGTACAGCGTGTCGTCGGTGTCGACGAGGAGGCCGGCGTCGTAGTACGGCGTGCTGATCGTCGTCAGGCGGTTCCAGGGCCCCTCGGCGGCGGGGGCCGTGTAGACGTAGGTCCTGGCGAAGTCGATCTGGCCGAGCCAGTAGAAGGTCCGGTTGCTCGGCCGGTAGCCCAGCGACGACGCCCAGACGCCGCGGACGTAGCCGCGGGCGCCGTTGAGGTCGTACTTGGCGCCGAAGTCGAGCCTGGGCACCGAGTGTCCGGCGATCTCCCAGTTCACCAGGTCGTACGAGCGCAGGACGGGGGCTCCGGGCGAGTAGTGCATCGTCGACGCGGAGGCGTAGTAGACGGCGCCGACCCGGATGACGTCGATGTCCGCGAAGTCCTGCCAGATCACGGGGTTGGTGAAGGACGACGCCGCGGCGCGGGCCGAGCCGGGCGGAAGCAGGGCGCCGGCGGCGAGGCCCGCAGCGAGGCCGGTGGCGGTGGCCAGCACCCGGCGACGGCCCACGGGTTGATCAGGGCATGACATGGCCATGGATCGATCTCTCTGTGTGGGGGGAGGAGCGTCCGGGGCGGGATGTCGGTCGTTCGGTATCGCGAACACCCATCGAACTGACGGGCAATCAGGATGATAGGAGGTCGACAGCTCCCGTCAATACAGCTCGCATGATTCGGCATTCACAGCGAAATATTTCGAGATCTGGAGTGTGGCGAATCCCGACAAATGGGCAGGGTGTCGGCTCGTGGGGTGAGAGCCGGGCCGGTTCGAGCGGGTTCGCCGACGGGTGGGGCTTGACACGCTGCGGTGTCCCTCTACGCTCCGAATGGCCGACGATCCGAAATCGTACCGAAATTTCGAACGGTTTCCTCGATGGCGCATCCGGGACCTCAACCGATTCGTGCGCCGGACATCCCCTGTCTGGCGCGACCAGGGGAGTGGCATGACGACAAGGCCGACGTTCCACTTATGGGGCGCCGTGATCGCGGCGCTGCTCGTCCTGACCACCGCGGGGACGGCCCTCGCCGGCGGTCGGAGCGCGGACGCCGTGCGCGCGGCATCCGGCACGGCGGCCGCACCCGCCGCTCCGAGCGCCGGCTGCGGCAAGACGCCCACCCTCGCCAACGGCACGTACACGATCCGCAGCAACAACAAGAACCGCAGCTTCATCCTGCGGATCCCCGGCGGCTACGACCGCAACCACCCCTACCGGCTGGTCTTCGGGTTCCACTGGCTCGGCGGCACGGCCACCGACGTGGCGACCGGCCGGACGGTGGAGACGGGCACCTGGGCCTACTACGGCCTCCAGCGGCTGGCGGCCGACAGCGCCGTCTTCGTCGCCCCCCAGGGCCTCGACAACGGCTGGGGCAACGCGGGCGGCGAAGACGTCACGCTCGTCGACGACATCCTCAAGCAGATCGAGTCGGACCTGTGCGTCGACACGACACAGCGGTTCGCCGTCGGCTTCAGCTACGGCGCCGCCATGTCGTACGCCCTCGCCTGCACCCGGGCGACGGTCTTCCGGGCCGTGGCCGTGCAGAGCGGCGGACAGCTCAGCGGTTGCAGCGGCGGCACACAGCCCATCGCCTACCTCGGCGTGCACGGCGTCCGGGACAACGTCCTCGGCATCGCCGGCGGCCGGACGCTGCGCGACCGGTTCGTCAGGAACAACGGCTGCGCCGCCCAGAACCCGCCCGAGCCCGCGCAGGGCAGCCTGACGCACCGGGTCACCGCCTACACCGGGTGCTCGGCCGGCCATCCCGTCGTCTGGGCCGCGTTCGACGAGGGGCACATCGCCGCCCCGCAGGACGGCGCCCCGGGGGACAGCGGCTCCCGGACCTGGCTGCCGGCCGAGGTCTGGAAGTTCTTCAGCCAGTTCCAGACCTCCACCCCGCCCCCCGACGACGCGAACTGCCGGGTCGGCGGCGCCGTCAGCGCGTGGGACTCCGGTCTGACCGCGAACCTCACGATCACCAACACCGGCGCCACCGCGATCGACGGCTGGTCACTGGTCTTCACCCTCCCGGGCGGGCAGACCATCACCTCCGGCTGGAACGCCGCCTACGCGCCGGCGTCCGGCCGGGTGACGGCCCGGAACCTGTCCCACGACGCGGTCATCGCCCCCGGCGCGTCCGTGACCATCGGCTACCAGGCCACGCACACCGGCGACGCCGCCGCACCCACCGCGTACACGCTCAACGGCACGGCCTGCACGGTGACCGGCGTGCGGTAGGCGGAACCGGCACGGGATCCGGCGCCGAGGGGGAGGCCCTCACGGCTCCGGGTTCCGAGCTTCCCCGACCTGACGCTCCACGGCTCCACGGCACGACGGCGCCGGGCGGCACGCCGACCGCCCGGCGCCCCCTCGCGGTCCCCGGCCGCACGCGCCGCCGTGCGCCGGTCATGCCGTACGGCCCGGTCGCGCGCGCCCCTCGGCCGTTCTCGCGGCGCGGGCCGCCAGCGCTTCCAGCAGAAGGTCGACGGCCTCCGTGAAGGAGCTGTCGCCCATGGTGTGCAGTGCCCGGCGAGCCCTGGTCAGCGCGGGATACGCGGCCGGGTCGAGTTGCTGGTAGACCTCGTGCCAGGCCTGTCGGTCCGCCGCGCGCTGCTGCGGCGGGAGCGCCTGGAACGCCGCGTCCATGGCGGCATGACCGAGCACGGTGTCGATGAACGCCAGGTACAGGCGCGACGCCTCGGCCGGCTCGAAGCCCGCCGACAGCAGCAGGCCCACGCCCCTCTCCACGGCGCGGATCTCGTTCTGCCGCCGCGTCACCCGGTAGGACGCGAACGCCGCCGCGCGCGGATGCGCCAGATACCCGGCGCGCACCCGCACCGCCATCTCGCGCAGGTCGGCCACCCAGTCGCCCCTCGGGGCGAACCCCGCCATGGCGTCGCCGATGATGCGGTCCGCGATCGCGAGCACCAGGTCGTCGGTGCCGCGGAAGTAGCGGTAGAGCGCGCTGGGATCGCACCCCAGGGCGGTGCCGAGCCGGCGCACGCTCAGGGCCTCCGGACCGTGCTCGCCGATGAGCCGCAGCGCGGTCTCCACGATCAGGTCCTCCGACAGCACGACCCCCGAGCGGGTGGGCCGGCGACGTCTGCGCTCCTGCGGGACACGAGTGGTCATACCGCGGCTCCTGTCGTTCGCGGGCCGTGCGGCCTCGGCTCCAGCAGTGAAGGGCTCCCCGCCCCTTATGTCAACAGGATTGACGCAATGCGAAGGCCAGGTGTTCCATCACATCCCGCGCGGCTCTTCCCTCCTTCCTCCCCTCCCCGCGAGGAGCCTTCCATGTCATCCACCCACCTGCGCCGTTCCCTCGGCGTCGTCGACGGCGTCGCCATCGCGGCCTCCAGCACCGCCGCCACCACCAGCATCGCCATCGGCATGGGCACGATCGCCACCATCGTGGGGTTGCAGGCCCCCGCCCTGCTGCTGCTCGCGTTCCTCCCGGTGCTGGGCATCGCCACCGCCTACGCCCGCCTCAACCGCTCGGAACCCAACTGCGGCAACGGCTACACCTGGGTCGGCAAGACCCTCGGCCCCTGGCCGGGCTTCCTGACCGGCTGGGTCACCGTCGTCGGATCGGTCATCTTCTGCGCCTACACCAGCGCGGTCATGGGTTCGGTCGTCCTGATCCTCGCGAACCGGGGCGGCCTGCACTCGGTGGCGGGCATCGCCCTCGACCCGTCGTCCACCGGGATCACCACGGCCGTCGGACTGGTGCTGCTCCTCGGCCTCACCGCCCTCGCCGTCACCGGCACGCGGGCGACCACCCGTTTCCAGTCCGTGCTGCTGGTCTTCGAGTACGCCGTGCTGCTCGGCTTCTGCGGCTGGGCCCTGGTCACCGGCGAACAGTCCTTCTCCTTCTCCTGGTTCAACCCGTTCGAGATCGCCGACGGCACGGCCTTCGCCCAGGGCCTGGTCCTCGCGGTCTTCTTCTTCTGGGGCTGGGACGCGGCGTTCAGCGTCAACGAGGAGACCCGCAGGCCGGGCGACGCCGCCCGCGGCGGCCTGATCGCCCTGTTCGCGATGCTCGGGCTGTTCCTCTTCGGCTCGGTCGCCTTCCAGCGGGAGATGAGCCTGCCCGAACTCATCAAGAACGGCCCGCAGGCGCTGCCCTACCTCGGCGAGAAGCTCGCCGCCGAACCGTGGGCCACCCTGCCCGTGATCGCCCTGATGTTCTCCGCAGCGGCCTCCGTCCAGTCCACGCTGATCCCCACGGCCCGCGGTCTGCTCGCCATGGGCCGCGACCGCACCATGGGGCCGCTGTGGACCCGGGTGCACCGCCGGTACGGCACCCCCGCCGCGGGCACCGTCGTCGTCCTGTCCGTCGCCGTGACGATCGCCCTGCTGGCCGTCGCCATCCCGCGGCTGAGCGACATGCTGCTGGCCGCCGTCAACTCCATCGGCCTGCTCGTCGCCCTCTACTACGGCCTCACCGCGATCGCGTGCGCCGTCCGCTTCTGGCCCGACCGCCGTGAGGGGTTCCGTACCGCGCTGCTCGCCGTGGGCGTCCCCGCGGTGTCCGGCTCGGTGCTGCTCGGGCTCGGCGCCTACCTCGGCTACTCCTACCTGACCAAGAGCGACCACTTCGCCCTCAGCCCCGACAACGGCTGGTTCATGTTCTCGCTGCCCGCCGTCATCGTCCTGGCCGGCCTCGGCATGGCCGCGGTCGCCAAGTACGTGCGCCGCTCGCCCTACTTCGCCACCGGGCGCGGCACCGACGCCGAGGCCATCGCCCTGCCCATGGACCGCGCCGCCGTCTGAGAGCGCCCCGCCCCCGTCCGGACCCCCTCCTTGGAGTACACCCCCATGCCGCAGTCCCAGGCCACGGGCCCCGCCGACCTCGTCTTCACCGGCGGGCCCGTCCACACCGTCGACCCGGCCCGCAGCCGCGCCACCGCCGTGGCCGTGCACGGCGGACGGATCACCGCCGTCGGCCACGACGAGGTGCACACCCTGATCGGGCGGGACACCGAAGTCGTCGACCTGGCCGGGAAGCTGCTGATCCCCGGCTTCCAGGACGCCCATGTGCACCCCCAGGGCGCGGGTCTGGAACTCGGTCAGTGCCACCTCGCCGACACCACCGACCCGGCCGAGTACCTGCGGCGGATCAAGGCGTACGCGGACGACCACCCCGACGCCGCATGGATCACCGGCGGCGGCTGGTCCCTGGAGGCGTTCCCCGGCGGCGCCCCCACCGCCGCGGCCCTCGACGCCGTCGTCCCCGACCGGCCCGTCTTCCTGCCCAACCGCGACCACCACGGCGCCTGGGTCAACACCCTCGCGCTGGAGCGGGCCGGCATCGACGACCGCACCCCCGACCCCGTCGACGGCCGCATCGAACGCGACGCCGCGGGCCGTCCGACCGGCATGCTCCAGGAGGGCGCCGTCCACCTCGTGGGCCGGCTGGTGCCCGCCCCCACCCCCGAGGAGCAGGTGACCGCCCTGCTGCGCGCCCAGGCCGTGCTGCACTCCCACGGCGTCACCGCCTGGCAGGACGCCATCGTCGGCGCCTACGCCAACCTGACCGACCCGGCGCCCGCGTACCGCACGGCCCAGGAGCGCGGCCTGCTCACCGCACGCGTCGTCGGGGCGCTGTGGTGGGACCGCGAGCGCGGCCCCGAGCAGATCCCCGAACTCGTGGCCCGGCGCGACGAGTTGAGCACCGGACTGTTCCGCGCCGGCACCGTGAAGATCATGCAGGACGGCATCGCCGAGAACCACACCGCCGCCATGCTCGACCCCTATCTCACCGGCTGCGGCTGCGCCTCGGACGGCACCGGCATCAGCTTCGTCGAACCCGGCGAGCTGAAGAAGTACGTCACCGAACTCGACGCGCTCGACTTCCAGGTCCACTTCCACGCCCTCGGCGACCGCGCGGTACGCGAGGCGCTCGACGCCGTCGAGGCCGCCCGCGACGCCAACGGACACCACGACACCCGCCACCACCTGGCGCACCTCCAGGTCGTCCACCCCGACGACGTACGACGCTTCCGCACGCTGGGCGCCACCGCCAACCTACAGATGCTGTGGGCCGCCCACGAGCCGCAGATGGACGAACTCACCCTGCCCTTCCTCGGCCCCGAACGCGGCGCACGGCAGTACCCGTTCGGCGACCTGCTGCGGGCCGGAGCGACGCTCGCCGCGGGCAGCGACTGGCCCGTCAGCAGCCCGGACCCGCTCCAGGCCATCCATGTCGCCGTCAACCGGCGCTCCCCGGACGCCCCTGACGGCACCCCCGCCTTCCTGCCCGGCCAACGCCTCGACCTCGGCGCCGCCCTCGCCGCGTACACGGCGGGCAGCGCCCATGTGAACCACCTCGACGCCGACACCGGAAGCGTCACCGTGGGCCGGGCCGCCGACCTGGTCGTCCTCGACCGCGACCCGTTCACCGGCCCGCCCGAGGAGATCGCGGCCACCCGCGTCCTGGAGACCTTCGTGGCCGGAAGCCGCGTCCACGCGGCCGACGACGCCTGAGCGGGCGGGGCGGCGAGCGTCCCGCCCGTCGCGGTCAGACGCCGTGGGGGCGGGGCGGAAGGGACGCGAGGTCGCCGCCGGCCCGCTCGACCGAGGCGAGGACCGCCTCCCGTTCCGCGCCCACGAGCCGCTGCACGTACACGATCCCGTCGAGGTGGTCCACCTCGTGCTGGAGGACGCGGGCGAGGACCTCGTCGGCCCGGACGGCGAGCACCCGCCCGTCGAGCAGGGTGGCGACGACCGTGACGACCTTGGGGCGCACGACGTCCGCCGTCGCGTCGTCGACGCGCAGCGACAGACAGCCCTCGCCGTACGTCCACGTGCCGTGCGACCCGACCACCCTCGGGTCGACCAGGATCTGGGGAACGATCCGGCCCAGGTCGTGCGCGAGCATCCTCACGGGAGCGCCGGCCTGGTTGGCGGCCAGGCCGACGCCCCCGGCAGCGCGCATCACCGACGCCATGTGCAGGGCGAACCGCACCAGACCCGGGCTGATCACGCCCACCGGCTGGGTGGGCCGGTGCAGGACCGGGGCGCCGACCGGAACGACGCCGGGCCGGGACAGCCGGCTCGTCGGTTCGGCGGGCCGGACGACGCGTTCCAGCAGGGAGTCGAGCGCCCGGGCCGCGGCCGGTTCGGCGGTCGCGGGCGGCACCGCGCGGCAGCCGGCGGCCACCGCGTCCAGCCGGCGTCGCGCGGCCGGCGGCAGCGGGAACCGGCGACCGCAGGAGCAGGCCGCATAGCCCTCGGGGCCGGCGTTCTGGCCCGCGCCGACGACGACCTCGTTGACGGGTGCGCAGCCCTGGCCGTCACGTCGGCGGGGGCAGGCCTGCCCGGTCACGCGCACGGGACGTGTCGCACGACCGCCCCGACGCCCTGTCGTCGGGCCGTCATGTCTCCTCCTGCTCACCGTCGTCGCCGAGCGCCTCGCGCAGGCGGCGCACGAGGTCCTGCGGCCAACCGAACCTGATCGCCTGGCTGTTGAGGGTCGTCAGGCCGTCGCCGCGTTGCCCCCTGTCGGCGCGGCGCCCGCTCTCCCGCATCAGCCGCACGCTCAGTTCCGGCTGTTGCCGCAGGGCCGCACCCAGCGCGCCGTAGAAGTAGGCGACTTCCGACCGGGGGGCGAGAACGAGCCGGGCCAGCGCGGCGCCGAGGAGGCCGGGGCCGTTGCCGTCGCTGAGCAACTCGCGCATCAGGTCGTACATCCGGGCGGGCTCGGCCATACGGCGCACGGCGGCCTCGGCGCCGTCCCGCAACGCCATCTCCACCAGGTACAGATGCCCCTCGTAGGGGTTGAGCGTCGCCGTCATCCCGCAGGCGAGAACGAGCAGCTCCCGGGCCTCCTCGCTGACGAGGGTGCGCGCGTTGCGCTCGAAGAAGCCGGTCCCCGCGACCTCCCCCCGGGTCCTCGTGACGTCGACCCACTCGTTCAGGGTGTTGGCGACGAACGAGAGCCGGCGCAGCGGCGGAACATCGCGGGCCTCGAAGTGCGGGACCTGTGAGGGGTCCCGGCGGATCTCCTCCTGGAGCGCCGCCATCTGGCTGAGCACCAGCTCGGGGTATCCCGCGGAACGGGTGGCCAGGAAGTCGACCCCCTGCTCCGTGCTCTCCAGCTGGCCGAACTCGTTCAGCTGGTCCGGAGTGAGGAACACGGTGATCTTGCGACCGACCCGCTCCTCCAGCCGGCTCATGATCCATCCGATGAGGGAGTTGCGCTCCGCCTCGGACGACCAGGTCAGACCGGCGCTCTCCAGATAGTCCGGGCCGATCTTCGTCGTGGGGCGGGGTTCGGGCGCGCGGTCCCCGGCCGCGCGGTGCCCGGCCGGCAGCAGGCGCTCGACCAGGTCGCGGTCCGCACGCGAGCTGCCCAGCATCCGGAACAGCGTGCTGTACACCGCCGGTTCGTCGTCCAGCAGTCCCGTCAGCCGGTCGGCCAGCTCCACGACGCCCTTGTCGCCGAGCAGCAGGGTCATCCGGGAGTCGGTGAACCGGGAGACCACGCCCGACAGCGCCAGGGCCAGTCGTGCCGCCTCGTCGGGGGCCATGTCGCCGAGCGCGATCACGGCCAGCGCCCGGTCCTCCTCGGTCAGCCCGTCGTCCTGCGCGATGCGGACGAGTGCGGCCCGGCCCTCCGGGCCGGCGGTCGTGAGATCGGCGATGAACTGGCTCTGCACCTCGTTGGGGTCGTTCGACGCGGCGCTGCGGGCGAGCAGCGCACAGGCCGCGTCCCCCGCGCCGGGCACCCTGCGGGCCAGCATCGCGGTGATCAGCT
Organism: Streptomyces hilarionis; assembly: GCF_024539675.1. Classification (GTDB taxonomy): domain Bacteria; phylum Actinomycetota; class Actinomycetes; order Streptomycetales; family Streptomycetaceae; genus Streptomyces; species Streptomyces hilarionis. The sequence goes on from NZ_JAHHIT010000097.1 coordinate 9,858, forward strand.
CGCCCTGGAACTGGTGTCCGGGGTCGGCCTCGGTGGCGAGTGCGCGCAGCACGTCGTGCGGCGTCGACAGATAGCCGCGATGCAGCAGGCTCGTCGCGACCCGGCTGCGGACCCAGGAGGGCGCCCCGGTGTCGGCGACCAGTTCGGCGGCCAGCTCCAGGCACTCGCCCACCTCGACCAGCGCGATGAGGGGCCGCATCTTCAACTCGATGGACAGCGGGGAGCGGACCTGTCGCAGCAGTTCCTCCACGCCGACGCCGCCCACTTCGGCGATGGAACCGGCCAGCCGCCGGCGCTGGTCCCAGTACACGTCGCCCCGTTCCAGCATGGCGACGGCGCGGGGAACGACGCTCGTCTGACCGCAACGGATGAGGGCCTCCACCAGGGTGACGCGCTGCGCCGCCGACAGATTGGGGTCGTCGAACAGCTCCAGCCCCAGGGGAAGCACGTCGTCCTCGCCGACGGAGAGCAACTCGGCTATCAGTGCGGCCCTCACGCCCCAGGCGGTCAGCGGTGTCTCCGCCAGCTCCTTGGCCAGCCGGATGCGCTCCTCGCCGCCCGCGTGGACCACCGCCGAACCGACGGCGGCGCGGATGGTGCCGTGCACGCGCTGGTCGCGCAGGATCTGAAGGGCCAGGGCGCCGCCGACCCTGCTCTCGACGGGCACCGCGCCGACGAGCAGTTTCAGCTCCCCGACCGTGCGGGCGCCCTTGACGGCCGCGAGCAGGGCGGCCAGTCCGGCCGCGTCCTCGACGACGACCGCCGATCTCGCGCACCAGGCCCGGTAGACGGCCGGAATGCCGCGGTCGGTGAGCGACGTCCGCACGATGTCCAGGCCGGTGTCGTCACCGGTCTCCGCGAGCGCGGCTGCGGTCCTCATCCGTGCGGCCACCCCCGGATCGTCCGCCAGCAGCGCGTGCGCCGCGGCCGCCGCCTCCGCGAGCCCGGCCCGGACGAGATCGCCGAGGTGGACCAGGGCACGGTCGCGGTCGAAGGCCTGCCGGCGCCGCGCGGCGGCGAGCACCCGCGACACCACGCGCTCGCGCAGCTCGGGGCGCACCCGATCGCCGGCCGCCGCCACGCACCGGCTCGCCAGGAACGTCTGCTCGAACCACGCGTCCGACGGGGAGTCGAGGAGCAGCGCGACGAGCGTGTCCGGCTCCGCCATCAGGTCCGCGGTCAGCGGCCACACCTCCTGCCAGGACGCGTCGAACCAGCGGTGGGCCTCCACGACCTCGCGCAGTTCGTCCTCGCCCAGCGCCGCCACATGGGCGGCCGCGCAGAACTCGCCGAGCACCGGATGGACGAACCGCAGGGCGGGTTCCCCGCTGTCCGAGACGTCGTGGGCCACCAGCCCGTCGAACATGTACTCCCAGATCAGGGGGTCCCGCCCGGGCGGCCTCGCCCCGTCGGCCGCGGCGGGGCGCAGGCTGTGCCAGGCCCACCGGCGGGCCTGCGCCTCGGACTCGGCGAGCGCGTACCGCGGGTGCTCGCGCAGGGCGGCGGCGAGTTCCGCGCGGGGGAAGCGGTCGGTCCTCGAACGCCAGGGCCGGCCCAGCCGCCCGACGGCGTCGGCGAGGATGTCCAGCCGGAGCTTCGGTTCGGGCGGGTTGTCCGGGTCCACCGCCTGCTGGCCCGGATCGCGCCACCGTCCCGAGAGCGCGCCCAGGATGACCGACCGGTAGATCTGCGCCCGGGTGGTCGGCAGCACCCGCACCTGATCGCCCTCGGCGGCCAGGCTGCACAGGAACGCCGCCAGCAGGGGGACCCTGGCCAGGTCCCGCAGCTCGGGACGGTCGAGCAGTTCGGCCTCCAGTTCCTCGCCGCGCGCCGGGTCGCCGGAGAACCAGCCGCGGGCGAAGGCGAAGACCTGCCCGGCGGAGAACCCGATGACCTCCGCGTGCAGGCACCCCCCGAGGCTGGACGTGTGGGTGCGCAGCTGCCCGTAGGGACGTGAGGTGACCAGCAGCCGGTTGCCGTGCTCGACGAGGACGGGCAGCGCCTGACGCACCTTCTCCCAGTCGGCCGTGCCGACCTCGTCCAGCGCGTCGAGGCACGACACCAGCCTGCCGTCCGCGTGGGCGAGACGCACCACCGCGTCCGGCGACGTGTCGTCGAGCGAGTCGGCCTCCTGCCGGACGGACATGGCCAGCGCGTCCAGGACGCCCTCCTGGGTGACCCGGGCGGGGAGCAGCCTGCCCAGCGCCGCGCAGTCCACGAGGACCGGCACGGGGACCGACGTCCAGGAGTCCGCGTCCTCGGCGAGCCGGTCCAGCGCGTCGCCGGCGATCGTCTCGGCATGGGTGTTGAGCAGCCACGACTTGCCGTGGCCGGGCATCCCGCGCAGGACGACCGCCCGCCAGCTCGCCCGCAGCGGGGACCAGCGGATGACCCCGTCGAACCCCACGTCACGCTGCCCCATCTCGTCGAGGGAGCCGTCGTCGCGTCCCGCCGCGGCGTCGCGCGCGTCGAGCGGCAGGACGCGCACGGAGGGGATCTGGTGGATGTCGGGCCTGCTGCCGCCGGGGGGAAGGATGGCCGGACGCCGGCCGACGGCCTGCCTCACCAGCCGCAGGAACGCCTCCGTCGCCCGGGCCGGATCGGTCGTGCGCGAGTCGTTGAGACGGGCGAACTCCCACCGCCGGTCGGTGTAGTGGAAGCGCTCGTTCGCCGCCCACAGGTCGGGGCGCCGGTCGCGCAGGACGGCGACGCTGACCGCCACCCCGCCCAGGGCGACCGGCCCGGTGCGCTGTCCCTTGATCACCGCGACGACCCGCCCGGCGGCCGTATCGAGGAGGGCGCCGCCGCTGAACCCGTCGTCCACGACGGAGTCCTTGCACTTGAACACGGTGACATCGCCGATCGGGCGGTCCGACTCCAGCTCCAGGCGCACGGTGTCCGGCGCGCAGCCCCCGCTCAGGCCCCGCGTGTAGCCCTCTCCGAGGACCTTCGAGCCGGGCCTGCCCTCGCCGAGCAGCACACAGGGATGCCCGTGCGCCGCCTCGACGTCCACCCGCAGCACGGCGAGGTCGGGGAGGTCCCACACCCCGCCGTCGAGGGGCTCCCGCGGGTCCTGCCACTCGATGCCGAGGACGCCGACCGGGGAGCCGTTCCAGCGGACCGTGACGCCCTCGCCGGCCGCGCCGACCACATGGGCGGCCGTCACCACCAGCCCGGGGGCCGCGAAGAACCCGGACCCGGCGGGATCACCCCGCTCGTCGCAGATCAGGACCGTACACGCCCGCAGGAGGGCTTCGAGATGGGCGGTCACGACGGCCGGCCGGACCGCTCGTGCTCCGACCCGCGCACCCGCCGGGACGCCGGCTGCGGGCTCACCGCTCCGGCTCCCCGCCGTCGTCGGCGACGGGCCACCCGAAGGCGGCGTCACGGAAGACCGGGCGCTGTCCGCCGTGGGCGGCGGTCGTGCCGGGGTGCGGACCGGGCGGGACGGGAGCCCGTCCGGAACCGGCGCCGGCGGCGGAGGAGCCGCCGCGCGGCCGGTGGCTGCGCAGGACGGCCGCCGCCACCCTGGCGGCCCGCTCCGCGGCCCGCCGCTGGGACCCCGAGGAGTCCGCCAGGTGCTTGTCCGCGTCGGCGTGGTCGCTGACGCCGCGCACGACGAGGGCGTCCAGCTGGCCGTTCAGATGCGCCGCGTGGGCCGCGCCGGAGCCTTCCATCTCGATCGCGCAGGCGTCGTTGTAGTGCTCCCGGATGTGCTCGGCGTACCCCGACCGCTCGTCGGCCAGGACGACGTCGCCGCACGCGATCGGCTTCAGGTGCACCGGCACGTCCCGCATGCCCCGCGCCGCGGCGCGCGCCGCCTGCACCAGCCGGTGCGAGCCGTGCCAGCTCTGCGGCCGGGCGAGGAACCCCTGCGGGGTCTGCTTGCCGCCCTGGACGGCGTACACCTTCGTGCCCACCACGACGTCGCCGATGCCGACGTCGTCCTTGAGGCCGCCCGCGACACCCACGAAGAGCAGCGCCTCGGGGCGCAGCCAGCCGACCAGCTGGGTGGTGAGCGCGGCGGCCGTCACCGCCCCCTCGCCCAGCTCGGCGATCGCCAGATCCCACGACGAGTCGTCCAGCGGACCGCGCTCGACCCGGGTGCCGTTCTCGTGGACGAGTTCCTCGGTGTGGGCGAGGTGCGTGCGGACGGCGTCGTACTCCACCGGGAGGGCCGTGAGGACGAGTGCGGTGGCGCGGGTCTCTGGCACCCGTCCACGGTACTGCCAACTCGCCGCCGTACATACGGGATTGAGCACGTTTAATGAGGAAATCGTGGACTCCGGGCACCGGTGCGCGCTGCGGCCCGTCACCGGCTCGCGGGGGCCGCGGCGGACGGACGGCGAGGGCGTGGAATTGTTGGGGGCCCGTGCCCGTTGTACGCCCTGTGGCGACAGAGGCCGGCAGGCCGAGGACGTCGCGCGAGCGGAGGGTGGCCCGGAGCCACCGGCACAGGGTGGCCGCGGCCACGGAACGGAAGGAGCCGACATGGCAGCGCAGACGCAGAGGGCCGTGCTCGCGGGGGGATGCTTCTGGGGGATGCAGGACCTGATCCGCCGGCTCCCGGGCGTCACGGCGACCCGGGTCGGGTACACCGGGGGAGACGTGCCGAACGCGACGTACCGCAACCACGGCACCCACGCGGAGGCCATCGAGATCCACTTCGATCCCGAGCGGACCGACTACCGCGCGATCCTGGAGTTCTTCTTCCAGATCCACGACCCGAGCACCAGGAACCGCCAGGGCAACGACATCGGCCTGAGTTACCGCTCCGCCATCTACTACGTGGACGACGAGCAGAAGCGGATCGCCGAGGACACCATCGCGGACGTGGACGCCTCCGGACTGTGGCCGGGCAAGGTCGTCACCGAGGTCGAGCCCGTCGGGCCCTTCTGGGAGGCCGAGCCCGAGCACCAGGACTACCTGGAGCGCTACCCCGACGGGTACACCTGCCACTTCCCGCGTCCGGGATGGCGGCTGCCCACCCGTTCGCAGGGCTGAGCCGCCGGGCCGCAGGTCCACCCCGAGGGGCTGTCGCGGCACCCTCGGGGACGTGGTCCGCGGGGGCGCCGCCTCAGCACTCCCCGACGCCCGGAAGCCGACGAGACGGAGGCCGTGCTCACGGCGCGCCCGGAGTTCGGCGACTTCGGCTCATGGCCCGCCAACGCGCAGCTCGCCGCCCTCAGCATGTGCTGGGCCCTCGGCCCGGCGTTCCACTTCCCCGAGTTCCAGAAGCACGTGGCCGAAGGCAACTGGGTCGGCGCCGCCGACGAGTGCCACTTCGCCCCGGACATGGGCACGATCGTGATCCGCAACAAGCTCGACCGGGCGCACTTCCTGCTCGCCGACACCGTGGAGACCCGGGGTCTGCCCGTCGAGCGGATCGCCCTGAGCCTCTCCGACGTCTTCGGCGTCCAGGGCGCGCTGCTCGCCCCGGGGTTCACGCCCCTGAGCCAGGACGGCGTCGACGGGCCCCGCACCCAGGGCAAGGTGCGGGAGTTCCAGTCGGCGAACGGCCTCGCCGAGACGGGGGCCTTCGACGACCCGGACACGGTGAGCGCTCTGGCCGCGCAGCTCGCCGACCTCGGGTTCACCGTCGTCTGAACCGGGGAGACCCGCCACTGCGCCGGGTGCTCGCGCAGGGGCGCCGCGACCACCACCGCAGCCCCCGCGCGGGGGACGACGCGGTTCGCCCCCGCTCCCGAGACGTGGCCCGGCGGACCGGGGCACCCGCCGCCGAGGCGGACTCCGCCGCGTCGGCGGCTCAGCCCTCGAAGCCCTGGGAGCGCAGGATCTCGTCGATGCGGGTGCGGTGGGCCCTCTCCCAGTCGTCGAGGGTCTCGTCCGCCTCCTTGGCCAGCTTGGCCCGGGCTGCGGACAGCGCCTCCTCGGCGCGGCCGACGGGCACGACGACCACGCCCTCCTCGTCGGCGACGACCACGTCACCGGCGTGCACGGCGACTCCGGCGACCCGCACCGGCGCGTTGAGCGGCTCGACCGCCTTCTTGCTCCCCGGAATGGGGATGACGCCCCGGGCGAACACGGGGAAGCCCAGGTCCCGGACCTCGGCCAGGTCGCGGATGACCCCGTCGGTGACGAAGGCCGCGACGCCCCGGCGCTGGGCGACGGCGCACACGTTGCCTCCGGCGAGCGCGTAGTCCAGGTCGCCGGACTCCACGACGATGACCGCGCCCGGCTGCGCACGGTGGACGGCGGCGTGCAGCATGAGGTTGTCGCCGGGCGGGCACCGCACGGTGAACGCGGCCCCGGCCACGCGCGGGACCGGCGACCACAACGGGCGCACGCCGATGTCCATGACCTGCTCGCGGCCCACGACGTCGGCGAGCGTGGTGACCGGGATGTCGGCGAACGCGGCGGTCAGGTCGGTTGTTTCGGGGGCGTCCGTCATGGTGGTCTCCTTCGACGGTCGAGTGTCGACGTTCGACGTCGGGGCTGGGCCGGCAGGTGCACCGATGATGGTGCCTGCCACCGGGCGGCCGGGGAAAGCGATCAAGGAGCCGACTTCGCGTCGTCCGGGGCGGCCGGCGACCGGCGGCCGCACGGCGCCGCCGGACCGGGGTCGCGGCGGCGGGAGCCGTCACGTGCGGTGCGCGGCGACGGGGGTCACGGTCGGGCGTAGGGCCTCGTGATGATCTCCATGTTGTGTCCGGACGGGTCGGCGAAGTAGGCGCCCCGACCACCGAACAGACGGTTGACGCGCCCCGGTTCGGTGTGGCCGGGATCCGCGTGGTAGGTGACTCCGACCGCTTCCAGACGGGCGATCATGGCGTCGAACCGCTCGTCCGGCACGAGGAAGGCGTAGTGCTGCGGCTGGATCGGCTCGTCGCGCTTCTCGTAGTAGTCGAGCGTGACGCCGTTGCCGAGGTCGAGGGGCAGGAACGGTCCGAAGGGGGCTCCGACGTGGAGCCCCAGGATCGCGGCGAGGAACTCGGCGGACAGCCGCCGGTCGCGGGCGTACACGGCCGTGTGGTTCAACTGGACGGCGTCGGGCGGCGTTTCGGGCTCGGGGGAGTGCTGCGCGGGCTCGGCACGGGTGTGGGCAGGGGGATGCGGCATGGGTGGTGTGTCTCCGGTCGTGGATCCGCTGGGGTGGGGCGCCGCAGGGGCGCCGGGAGCAGGGACACGAAGACAGCGGCGGGCTTCTGGCCCGCCTCGCGCTCACGCCGAGGCCGGGACCCTCACTCGTGCGTGGCACATGGCCGACCCGGCAGTCACCCGACCGACCCTAGTGACCGTCACGGGCGGGGGCAACACCGTTCGCGCTCGACGGCGGGCGGGGCGGGTCCCGTGCTCCGCGAAACGCGGTCGCCGTCGGGCGCGGCCGGTGGTTGCCATGTCCGGCATGGACACCGAGGGACGTCACGGCCGTCGTCCTCGCACGGGGAGGGGGCCGAGGGGCCGGCCGTCCGGATCGGCGCCCTCGTTCCGCCGACGCCTCCCGGCTGGGCCGAGACGGGCCGGCATCTGCTCGCCGGACGGGAGCCCGGCGTCCGCGAGGCCGGCGACGCCGGCGGGGTCGCCGGGCGGCCGTGGGAACCGGTCGTCCGTGACGGAGGCGGCGGGAGGGCCCGGGGCGCGGTCCCGTTCGGGGTCCGGGCGCCGCGTCCGGCCGGGGCGGCTGCGCGCGCGGCCGGCGGCTCAGGCCTCCTGCGGCGCGGTGACCGGCAGTTCGCCCGACCCCCGGACGATCAGCCGGGTGGGGACGGTGATGGTGCGGGCCCGGGAGCGGTCGCCGTCCAGCCGGGCCAGCGCGGTGGTCGCGGCCGTCCTGCCGAGTTCCTCCGGATCCTGTGCGACGACGCTGAGGGCGGGTTCGAGCGCCTCGGCGAGCGCGATGTCGTCGAAGGCGACGACGGCGACGTCCTTGCGCGCGCTGCGGGCCAGTTCGGCCACTATGCCCAGCGCCATGATGTTGTTGCCGGCGAAGAGGGCGGTGGGCGGATCGGGCAGGGCGAGGAGCCGGGCCGTCGCGGCCTCGGCGCCCCGCTGGTCGTGGGCGTTGGTGACGAGCGCCCGGTCGTGGGGGATGTCCGCTTCCTGGAGGGCGGAACGGTAGCCGGCCAGACGTTCGCGGCGGGTGTACAGCTTCGGGGGCAGGTCGCCGACGAAGCCGATGCGCCGGTGCCCGTGCGCGACGAGATGCGCGATGCCGTCGTGGGCTCCGGCACGGTTGGAGCTGACGATGTTGTCGGTGACGAGGCCGACTCCGGGCCGGTCGAGGAAGACGACGGGCAGGCCCGCCGTGCGGTGCGACTTCAGGTGCGCGTGGTCGGCGCCGACGGACGGCACCACGATGAGGATGCTGACGCGGCGGGCCAGGAACTTGTCCGTCAGGGCGCGTTCGCGGTCGGGTTCGTCGGCGGAGGAACCCATGAGCAGGGTCAGCCCGCGGTCGCGGACGGTGTCCTCGATGGACCGCGCGACGGCTCCGAAGAAGGGGTTGGCGAGGTCGGGGATGACCAGGCCGATGGTGGTGTCCGGGCCGCCGACGCGGATGTTGCGGGCCATCAGGTTCGGCTGGAAGCCCAGCTTGGCCACGGCGGCCAGTACCTGTTCCCTGGTCTGCGCGGAGGCGGGTCCGTCCTCGTTGAGGACCCGGGAGACCGTCTTGGCGCTGACGCCCACTTCTCGGGCGACGTCGGCCAGGGTGGGGCGGCGGTTCGCTGCCATGGAGGAAACCGTCTCCTGAGGGCTCTCGGTTCCGGCCGCGGCCTCGGCCGGAAACTGTGAGAGCGGGGTCGAGCTGTCAGGTGGCCTGGACTCCGGCGGCCTTGGCGGCCTCGGAATCCGCTACGACAGTATCTCCGGCCGCGTCGACGGTGAGAGCGCCGGTCATGATGGCGACGACCTCGGCCATGGAGTAGTCGGACGGCTTGATCACGGCGGCTCGCCGGCCCAGCCGGTGCACGTGGACGCGGTCGGCGATCTCGAAGACGTGCGGCATGTTGTGGCTGATGAGGACGACCGGCATGCCCTTGTCGCGGACCCGGCGGATGAGGTCCAGGACCTGACCCGACTCCTTGACGCCGAGCGCGGCGGTGGGTTCGTCCATCACGACGACCGAGCGCGCCCAGGCCACGGAACGGGCGACCGCCACGGCCTGGCGCTGTCCGCCGGAGAGCGTCTCCACCGACTGCGTCAGCGAGCGCAGGCCGATCTTGAGGTCGGCCATGTGCTCCGCCGCCTCCTGGCGCATGCGCTTCTTGTCGAGCATGCGGAAGACGCTGCCCAGGACGCCCGGCCGGCGCAGTTCGCGGCCGAGGAACATGTTCGAGGCGATGTCCATGGAGGCGGCGACGGCCAGGTCCTGGTAGACGGTCTCGATACCGTGCGCGCGTGCGCTCTGCGGGCCGGAGAAGGCGATGGGCTCGCCGTTGAGGCGTATCTCGCCGGCGTCGGGGGTCACCGCGCCGGTGAGCGCCTTGATGAGGCTGGTCTTGCCGGCGCCGTTGTCGCCGATGACGGCGAGGACCTCACCGGGCATCAGGTCGAAGTCGGCGCCGTCGATGGCGGTGACGTGTCCGTACCGCTTGACCAGACCGCGGGCCTGCAACACGGGCGTGGGGGAGGAGGGGGCGCTCATCGGGCCTTCTTCCGGGAGATCTGGTCGACGGTCACCGCGAGGATCACCAGGATGCCGGTGATCAGGGTCTGGTAGATGGAGGCGACGCCCATCAGCTGAAGGCCGTTGCGGAACACGCCCACGATGAGGACGCCGATGAAGGTGCCCAGGACGGAACCGCGCCCGCCGAAGAGGCTGGTGCCGCCGAGCACCACGGCGGTGATGCTGTCGAGGTTGTCGGTCTGACCGGCCTGCGGGTCGCCGACCCCGGTGCGGGAGATGAGCAGCAGGGCGGCGACGCCGTAGAGGAGGCCGGCCACCGTGTAGACGCCGATGGTGAGGCGGGAGGTGCGGATGCCGTTCAGCCGGGCGGCCTCGGCGCTGTTGCCGAGGGCGTAGACGTGCCGGCCCCAGCCGGTGCTGCTCAACGCGTAGGCCAGCAGCAGGAACAGGGCGATGGTGACCAGGGAGCCGTAGGTGATGTCCGTGTGCCCCATCGGGAACGTCTCGCCGAGGGCGGTCAGCGGGCCGGGCAGGTTGGTGACCGTCTGCTCCGCGGAGTAGATGTGGGTCAGGGCGAACGCCACGTTGAGCATGCCGAGGGTCACGATGAACGGCGGCAGCGGGATCTTCTGCACGAGCAGTCCGTTGAGCAGCCCGAAGCCTCCGCAGACGCCCAGGCCGAGCGCGATCGCCACGAGCGGCGGCATGGAGCCCTCGGCCGCCGTCTTGGCGATCACGATGCTGCCGAAGGCCATCACCGCCCCGCACGACAGGTCGATCCCCGCCGTGAGGATGATCAGGGTCTGCCCGATGGCGAGGGTGCCCACGACCATGACCTGCTGCACGATCAGGGAGAAGTTCCCGCCGGTCAGGAACTGGTCGGTCGAGAAGGAGAAGAAGGCGCAGGCCAGCAGGAGGGCGGCCAGGGGTCCGGTGGTCGGCGCCGTGAGCAGTCTGCGGGCCGTGGTCGGCGCTTTGAGCTCCGAGTACGGCGTGGTCGTGGCTGTCATGCGAAGTCCTTGTCGGAAGACAGATGTCCGGGGCGAAGGACGAGGGCCGGAGCCCTCGCCGCCGGGACGAGGGGGGCGGTCGTGCCCGCTCGGGGAGGTGGGCCGACCGCCCCGCCTGGGGCAGTGACGGTGTCGTGCGGTCCGGGCCGGGCTCAGCCCCAGCAGTTCTCCAGGCCGTAGGCGGTGTCCTTCGACGTGACCCCGGCCTGTGCCTTGTCGGTGATCAGGGTGACGCCGGTGTCGGTGTAACCGGAGGCCTTCTTGCCGTCCTTGGCGTAGGTCACGACGGCCTTGACGCCCTCGGCGGCCATCTTCAGCGGGTACTGCTGCGAGGTCGCGGCGATCTTGCCGTCCTTGACGGCCTGGGTGCCGGTGCAGCCGCCGTCCACGGAGACGATCAGCACGTCCTTCTCGCGGCCCTTGGCCTTCAGCGCGGTGAAGGCGCCGAGCGCCGCCGGCTCGTTGATGGTGTAGACGACGTTGATGTCGGGTGACTTCTGGAGGCAGTTCTCCATCGCGGTCTGCCCCTTGGCCTGGTCGCCGCCGGTGTCCTGGGCGCACACGACGTCCTTGTCGGTGGCCCCGAAGCCCTTGAGGAAACCGTTGTGCCGCTGGACGCCGACGGAGACGCCGGGAGCCAGGTCGAGGGCGGCGATCTTCGCCGTCTTGCCCTTCATGGCGGCCTTGGCGTACTCGCCGATCAGCTGGCCGGCCTTGAGGTTGTCGGTGGCGAACAGCGCGTCGACGGCGCTCTCCGGCTCGGTGGGGGTGTCGAGCGCGATGACCAGGACGCCCTTGGCACGGGCCTTCTGGATCGCCGGCACGATCGCCTTCGAGTCGCTCGGGGTGATCAGGATGCCCTTGACCCCGGCGGCGACCATGTTCTCGATGGCGGTGACCTGGCCGGCGTTGTCCCCGTCGAACTTGCCCGCGGCGGTGGACAGTTCGGCGCCGTTCTCCTTGGCGGCCTTCTCGGCGCCCTCCTTCATCTTCACGAAGAACGGGTTGGTGTCGGTCTTGGTGATCAGACCGACCTTCACGCTGCCCGAACCGGAACCGGAGGAGCCCGAACCGGAACCGGACCCGCAGGCCGTCAGGGTGAGGGCGGCGACGCCCGTGACCGCGGCTGCTCTGAGGAGGGAGGAGGACAGGCGAGTGGTGCGAGACATGATCGACTCCTGTGGGATAGCGGGCGGCACGGGGGCGGGTACGGGTGGGTGCCGTCCCGGGTGTCATCGTTGACTTATGTCATCGTTGACACCGCCTGGCGAGGATGATGGACTCCGGATCCCGGCAACGTCAATGCCTTCCACTCGTCACAAATCGGCAACGTCCGCAGCCGCCGCCTCCGCGCAGCCGGTCAGGGGCCGTGTCGTCGCACCGCCCCTCGCCCGGTCTTTCCGAGCCTTTCGAGAGAGAGCAGCCCATGAACCCGCGTCAGATCACCGTGCTGGGAGAGTGCGTCGCGGACGCCTTCACCGAAGCGGCGCCCGCCGCGAACGAGCTCGCGCTGCGGGTGCTCCCCGGCGGCGGACCCGCGAACACGGCTGTCGCCCTGGCCCGGCTCGGCACACCGTCCCGCTTCCTCGCGCGCCTGTCCTCCGACGTCTTCGGCCGCCTGTTCCGGGCCCACCTGGAGGCGTCCGGCGTCGACCTGTCGTACGCCGTCGACGCCGCCGAGCCCAGCACGCTGGCAGTGGCCGAACTCGACCCCGCGGGACAGGCCGCGTTCTCCTTCCACGCCCAGAACACGGCCGACTGGCAGTGGACGCCTGCGGAGCTGGCGCGGGTCGACCTGTCCGGCACGGCCTGTGTGCACACCGGCTCCCTGGCTCTGATCCGCGAACCCGGCGGAGCGGTGGTCGAGGAGTTCCTGGCGGCCGCGGCCCCGCGGGCCACCGTCAGCGTCGACCCCAACGTCCGGCCCCTGCTGGTGCGCCCCGAGGCCTACCGCGCCCGGCTCGCCCGCTGGTGCGCCCTCGCCGACGTCCTGCGGCTGAGCGCGGACGACCTCGAGCTCCTGCTGCCCGGCGTGGCGCCCGAGAAGGCCTGCGATCTCTGGCATGCCGCGGGAGCGCGGCTCGTCGTGATCACCCTGGGCTCCGACGGCGCCCTGGCCTCGCTCGACGGCGAGCGGGCGCGGGTGCCCGCGGTGACCGCGCGGGTCGTCGACACGGTCGGGGCCGGCGACTCCTTCACCGCGGGGCTGCTGCACAGCCTGGACGCCCAGGGGCACCTCGGCGGCCGACTGGACGGCCTCGGTCTCGACGAGGTCGTGGCGGCCTGCGGGTTCGGCGCCCAGGTGGCCGCACTGACCTGCTCGGTCGCCGGCCCCAACCCGCCCTGGCGGGACGAGCTGGCACGGCTCGCCCCGGCCGGCGGGGTCTGACGGCCCGGGCGGACCCGCACCGGCCGGCGGGTCCGCGCCGTTGACTCCCGCGCGGCCTTGCGCCCATGATCGGGCCGGTCGATGTCATCGATGACACCCGTCGACGACGACAGCGCCGGCCGCGAGAAGCGAGGTTCCCGGCGTCCGGCCCGGGACGCCTGTTCTGCCGACCCGCCCGCATCCCCACCAGCGAGGACACGACGCCATGACCAAGACCCTGCTCGCCGAGTTCACCGCCCGCGAGGGCGCCCGGGACGAGGTCGCCCGCCTGATCGGCGAGTACGCCCGCAAGGTGCGCGAGGAAGAGGGCAACATCGCCTTCGACGTCTACACCAAGGACGCCGCCCCCCGCGCCTTCTGGATCTTCGAGGCGTACCGGGACGAGGACGCCTTCAAGGCGCACCTGAACGCCCCGTACGGCGGGCCCTTCAACGCGGCCCTCGTCCCGCTGATCGAAGAGGACGCCTCCGTGCTGACGTTCCTGAACCCGCTGGCCGCCTCGACGGCGTGACGGGTGGTCGAGGCGGCCAGCAAGCGGCCCGTGACTCGCAGCCCGTGGCCCACGGCCGTCCGCCCGCAGTCTCGCAGTCCACAGCCCGCGGTCCGCAGTCCGCTGCGGGCCGCCGTGCCGCCCGCGGTGGGGTGCCGATCGCGCCTCGCGCTCGGCTCTCCGTTTGCCGGTCCCTGGCGCGACGGCGCGACGGCGCGACGGCGCGGTGGCGCGGTGGCGCGGTGGCACGACCGCCGGCGGCGACGCCCCGTCCGCCTGCGGACATATCCCGTTGTGAGGCCGGGAACCCGACCGTAGGGTCCCGGCATGTCTCTACGTCTCCTCATGCGACAAGCCCTCCCGGAAGCGATGCGCGCCCGCGACAAGGTTGCGGTGAGCGCCCTGCGCGCGGCCCTCGCGGCGCTGGACAACGCGGAGGCGGTGCCCGTGGACGAGGCCCGTCCTGGCGGCGGGGCCCTGGAACTGTCGCCGGTGGGCGCGGGGGCCACCGAGGCGGTGCGGCGGGAGCTGAGCGAGGGTGACGTGCGGGACATCGTGCGCGCCGAGGCAGCCGAACGGCTGGAGGCCGCAGGGCAGTTGACCGCCCCCGCGCATGCCGACCGTGCCGCGCGGCTGCGCGCCGAAGCCGCCGTCCTGCTGGACTTCCTCGACCCCGCCTGACCCGCGACCTCTCACCCTCGCCATGCAAAGAATCCGTTGCAAAGAAGTTGTTGCAACGGATTCTTTGCATGGGTATCGTCGTCCCCATGAACGAGCCACAGGACCCGGAGGTCCGCAGTCTCGACGCCCGCTCGCTGCGCGGGCTCGCCCACCCCCTGCGCATGCGACTGCTGGACGCCCTGCGCTTCGGGGGTCCGGCGACCGCCTCCCGACTGGCCGAGAAACTCGGTGAGTCGAGCGGGGCGACCAGCTATCACCTGCGGCAGCTCGCCGCCCACGGCTTCATCGAGGACGCCCCCGACCGGGGCAAGGGCCGGGAGCGCTGGTGGAAGGCGGCCCAGCAGGGGCTGCGCCTGGACGAGGCACTGCTCGCCGACGCCGGCCCGGAGGTGCGCGGCGCGGCGGACACCTACCTCCACGAGGTCGCCACCGCCCAGACCCGCGACCTGTCGACCTGGCTCGGCAACCGGCACACCTGGTCGCAGGAGTGGAACCGCACCTGGGACCTGAGCAGCGCCACGCTGATGCTGACGCCGGAGCTGACCCAGGAACTGATCGAGAAGATGCACGCACTCGTCGAGACCTACCGCGACCGTGCGGTCGACGAGGGCGACGCCGACGCCGCTCGGGTGCGTGTGCACACCCGCGCGTTTCCCCTGTCCACGGAATGAGAGGCCCGCGTCCGATGCACCCCGAGACCCATCTCGCCCTGCACCACGCCCGCGCCGTCGCCCTCCGCGCCGAAGCCGACGCCCACCGTCTCGCCTCCCTCGCCCGGTCTGCCGAAGTCCCCCGGAACCCCGGGGGCCTGCGGACCCGCCTCGGCTGGACCCTTGTGGAGCTCGGCCTGCGGCTGGCGGCCCCGCCCCGGACGAGTGCCGCCGTCTCCTGACCCCGGCCCGCACCGGTGCCGCCGTCTCCAGCCCCGGGCGGGCCGCGGTCCTGGCAGGATGACGGCATGGAACGTGTGCTTGGAATCGGCGGGTACTTCCTCCGGGCGGCCGACCCCGCCGCCCTCGGCGCCTGGTATCGCGACTGCCTCGGTCTGGACGCCGACGACAACGGCCTGTGGAGTCAGGACACCGGCCCGACGGTGTTCGCGGCGTTCGAGTCGGGGACCGACTACTTCGGAGACCGCGCTCAGCAGGCCATGCTCAACTTCCGCGTCCGCGATCTCGACGCGATGCTCGCGCAACTGCGCGACAAGGGCGCCGCGGTGGAGGAGGAGACGCAGGACATGGAGGGAGTCGGCCGGTTCGGATGGGTCACGGACCCCGAGGGGAACCGGGTCGAGCTGTGGCAGCCCGCCTGACCGCGTTCGCGCACGGGTGACGACGGCGGCGGAGACGCGAGCCGCGATCGCAGGGCACGCCCGTGTCGCCGACCGGGCGCGCCCGTCGCGTCGGAACTGCTCTTCATACGTGCGGAAACGGGCTCGAACGGGCGAAGTCTGCTCCGGCTGGGCGCTTCGGTGTCGCACAGGCGGCGGATCATGACCGTTGCTCTCTGGTGGGCGCCGCTCTCGCCGTGTAGCGTCATCGTCAGCTGTCGTGGTTCGCAGTACCTGCCCGCGCCGTCGCGTGGGCGTTTTGCTGTGCAGTGCCGGACCAGGGCGATCACCTCCGGGGCCGCGCGGTGCGGTTCCCGACTAACGACTGGGAGGCACCAGCATGGCCAGCGGAACCGTGAAGTGGTTCAACGCCGAAAAGGGCTTCGGTTTCATCGCTCAGGACGGCGGCGGACCGGACGTCTTCGCCCACTACTCCAACATCAACGCCACCGGCTTCCGTGAGCTCCAGGAAGGCCAGGCCGTGACCTTCGACATCACGCAGGGCCAGAAGGGCCCGCAGGCGGAGAACATCACGCCTGCCTGATCTCGGACACCGTCGGGCCCCGGAGCGTTCTTTCGCTCCGGGGCCCGACGCGTGTGTGCGGCCGGACGCCGACCGCCCGGCGCGGGCCCGCCCGGACATCGACCCGCCCGGCCTCGAGCCTGGTTTCCGGTACGGGGTTGCCGCACGGACGCGCCCCACTCGGCCCGACCGGGAGCCGAGGCGTTCACCTCCATTCATTGCAACGCTGGGCGACAGTGGTATTGCGTTACCTGGTGAGCCGTTGCAACGAATTTCCCGCATCTACCTGTGTGTTAGATGGCTTCGTGCAATAAATCCGTTGCTGAGAACGTGAAGGCAACGTAGCGTTTCCGTCGTCGGAAACTGTGGGACGACGGGCTCGCCGAGCGGGAGGCCTCGATCCGCAGAGGGGGCGGTCGGAGGGGCGGGGTCATGCGGGACGTACGGAAGAGACAGCGGGCGGTGCCCGGCGACGTCGTGGCGTTCACGCGCTTCGTGCTGTGCGGCGGGGGAGTGGGGGTGGCCGCCGGCTTCGCCGTGGCGGCCCTCTCCTCGCAGGTTCCCTGGGCCCTGGCCAACGCCGTGGTCACCGCCGGTTCGACCGTCGTCGCCACCGACCTCCACGCGCGCTTCACCTTCGGCGCGGGCGGGCGGGCGACCTGGCGTCAGCACGTGCAGTCGGCCGGGTCCGCGGCGGCCGCGTACGCGGTGACCTGCCTGGCGATGGCCGTCCTGCGGGCGTCGGTGGACTCGCCGGGCCCGCTGTGCGAACAGGCCGTGTACCTGTCCGCCTCCGCGCTCGCCGGCGTCGCACGGTTCGCGGTCCTGCGCCTGGTCGTCTTCGCACGGGGCCGCTCGCGAGGCGCGGCCGTGGTCCCCGCGCCGCTGACGCGGCCCGTGCCCAGGGACCGCACCGCGGCCCCGGCCGACCGCGAGGCGCTCTGTCCCGCCGCCTGACGAAGTCGCCCGCCGGCGAATATCGCGCGCGTCGTCGACCGTGGTCGTAGCAGACTTCCCGCATGGCCGACATGCGCACGTTCCGGGACGAGGTCGCGGGCTGGGCGGCCGGTGGCCCCGGCGCGCGGGCGCAGGAGCTCGCCGAACTGCTGGGGGTGCACACCGCGGTCCTGGTGGAGGGGCTGAGCGACCGCGCGGCCGTCGAGGCGCTGGCCGTCGCGCGCGGCCGTGACCTGGCGGCCGAGGGGGTGTGCGTGATGCCGATGGGCGGGGCCATGAGCATCGGCCGTCATGCCGGACTGCTGGGACCGGCCGGCCTCGGCCTGCGCCTGGTCGGGCTGTGCGACGAGCGCGAGAAGCCCTTCTTCGACCGCGCCCTCGACCCGTCCTGGACACCGCGTCCGCAGGTCCACGTGTGCACGGCCGACCTGGAGGACGAGCTCATCCGCGCCCTGGGCCCCGCACGGGTGGAGGCCGTCGTCGAGGCCGAGGACGAACTGCGCGCCTGGCGGACCTTCGTACGGCAGCCGGCCCAGCACGGCCGGCCGCGGGAACAGCAGTTGCGGCGCTTCATGGGCACGAAGAAGGGGCGCAAGATCCGTTACGGGCGCGTCCTGGTCGAGGCCCTCGCTCCCGACCGCACGCCCGCCCCGCTGAAGGACCTGTTCGCCGGCCTGTGACCCCCGGCCGCCCCTCCTCCCCTCCGCCCGGTGACCATTCCTTGCCGACGCCTTGCCCATGGCTTGGCGTGCGGGTCGGCGCCTGCGGGGCAGGCGGAAAGACATGACAGCGAACGACTCCGGCCGGGGCGCCGCCCTCCTGTACGACCCCCTGCGCAACAAAGGGACCGCGTTCAGCGCGGCCGAGCGGGCCGAGTTCGGCCTCGACGGGCTGCTGCCGCCCGCCATGGAGACACTCGAGGACCAGGCCGACCGGGCGTACGCGGCGTTCCTCGGCTACGACAAGCCGCTGAACCGGCACATCTACCTGCGCCAGCTCCAGGACACCAACGAGGTGTTGTTCCACCGCCTGGTCACCCGCCACCTGGAGGAGATGCTGCCGGTCGTCTACACCCCGACCGTCGGCGAGGCGTGCCGGCGCTTCAGCGAGATCTACCGCCGACCGCGCGGACTGTTCCTGTCGTACGAGGACCGCCACCGCTTCCGCGAGATCCTGCGCAACCGCCCGCACGCCGACGTGGACGTCATCGTCGTCACCGACGGGCAGCGCATCCTGGGCCTGGGCGACCAGGGGGTCGGCGGCATGGGCATCCCGATCGGCAAGCTCAGCCTGTACACGGCGATCGGCGGCATCCACCCCGCCCGGACCCTGCCGATCCTGCTGGACGCCGGGACGGACAACGAGGAACTGCTGAACAACCCCCACTACCTGGGCCGCCGCGAGCGACGCGTGACCGGCGCCCGCTACGACGAGCTGGTGGAGGCGCTGGTCTCGGCCGTGGAGGCGGAGCTGCCCGGGACGCTGCTCCAGTGGGAGGACTTCGCGACGGCGCACGCCCGGCGCATCCTCGGCCGCTACCAGGACCGCCTGCTCACCTTCAACGACGACATCCAGGGCACCGCCGCCGTGGCCCTCGGCGCGCTCACCACGGCGACACGGGTGGCGGGGACCAGGCTCGCCGACCAGCGGATCGTGATCCTCGGAGCGGGATCCGCGGCGGTGGGAGTCGCCGACATGATCCGCCTCGCGCTCGTCGACGAGGGCGTTCCGCGGGAGGAGGCCGCCTCCCGCTTCTGGTTCGTGGACGTCGACGGGCTGCTGACCGCCTCCCGCGACGGGCTGACCGACGAGCAGCGGGTCTACGCCCGCGACGACGAACAGGAGCCGCACGGTCTGGCCGAGGTGGTGGACCGGGTCGAACCGACCGTGCTGATCGGGCTGTCCACCGCGCACGGCGCCTTCACGGAGGACATCGTGCGGCGGATGGCGGCCTCCTGCGAACGTCCGGTGGTCTTCCCGCTGTCCAACCCCACCTCCCACGCCGAGGCCGACCCCGCCGACCTGGTGCGCTGGACCGGCGGCAGGGCGTTGATCGCCACCGGCTCCCCGTTCCCGCCGGTGACGGTCGACGGACGCGAGACACCGGTCGCGCAGGCCAACAACGTGTACGTGTTCCCGGCCGTCGGCCTTGCGGTCACCGCGAGCCGGGCCACCCGGGTCACGGACCGGATGATGGTGGCCGCGGCCCGCGCGGTCGGTGACTGCGCCGTCCGGTCCGCTCCGGACGACAGCGGCGCCCCCGCACCGCTGCTGCCGCCGCTGGGGCAGATGCGGGACGCCGCCCGGGAGATCGCGATGGCCGCGGCGATGGCCGCGGTGGAGGACGGCGTCGCTCCGAAGGCCACCCGGGAGGAACTGCGGGAAGCCGTCGAGGCGGCTCAGTGGAGCCCCCGCTACGCGTGACGACCGCGGCGTGCGCCCGGAGTGCGCGGACCGCGCTCCCGGGCACGACCGCGCCTTCACCACCGTCCGTTCACTCGGGAGGGTTGTCCTTGCCCCGGTTTCGGCGTCGTCCGCATGCCCAGGACATATGCGGAGCAGCATCCGCGCATGGAGAATCCTGCGTGCGACGGAACACCGTCGGCAGAGGGGATCGGATCCGGTCCCCAGGTCGTCTTCACAGCGGACTTCACGTCCACCCGTCAGTGGGTGGCGGGGCGGTCGTGGGCCTATCCCAACGGCGGACCCGTCAACCCCGGCGACAACAAACTGGATCACCTGACGGCGGACCCCGCCTACAGCCGCTCGGGGACCTTCCGCGCCACCCTGCGCAAGGACGGCCTGTGGAACACGGGCCTGCTCACCACCGAGGGGAGCGAGGAGGGCTTCACCGTCCGTGCGGGTGACGAGCTGGAGGCGCGGGTGCGTCTCCCCCACGAGGCCGGAGCCTGGCCGGCCATCTGGACCTGGCGCGACGGCGGTCAGGAGATCGACGTCTTCGAGTACCACCCCGACAACCCCGACCTGCTCGAGCTGACCAACCACGTCCGCGGCGCCAACTCCTACTACCGCGACCCGGCCGTGCGTCCGGGCGGCTGGGTCGATCTGCGGGTCCGGTTCGGCTCGCGGTCCGTGGTCTGGTGGGTGAACGGTACCCGGGTGTTCGCCGACCGGCAGGGCGTCGGACGTTTCTGGCACGCCTATCTCATCGTCAACCTGTCGGTCTGCGCGGGCCGTTACCACCCGCCGCCGGCTCCCTACGTCAAGGAGATGTCGTACGAGGTGCAGGGCCTCGTGGTGCGACGGCCGGCCACCCTCGCGCAGGCCGAGGACGACGACCCCGAGGCCGACGAGACCGGCGCCGGGAGCGAGGCGCTGACCGACGGGTGAGGGGCGCCGGCGGACACGGAGGGGCATCGCACAGGGGGAGAGGAGCCGGTGCCGGGGTGGGGGTGTCCCCCCGCCTCGTCCGGGGGTTCGCCGGATCGTGGACCGGCGGCGGCCGGAACTAGCGTTCAGCCATGTCCGCGACATCTTTCATCCCACGGCGACACCTGGCTCTCATGGTCGGCGTCGTCACCCTGATCGCCGCCGGGGCGACCGGCGCCGTCGCCCAGCCCCAGCGCTCCTCGCCCGGCGAGCGGTTGCGCCAGGACACCCGGGCCGTCCACGCCCTCGGCATCAGCGGCGTACAGGCCCGCGCGGTCGCGCCCGACGGCCGGGAGTCGGTCGCCACCAGCGGCACGGCAGACCTGCGCACCGGCCGGCCGGTCCCCGCGAACGGCCGCTTCCGCATGGCCAGCACGGCCAAGACACTGGTGGCCACCGTCGTGCTCCAACTGGCGGCGGAGGGACGGCTGTCCCTGGACGACACGGTCGAGAGCCGGCTGCCGGGCGTGGTGCGCGGCAACGGCAACGACGGCCGCCGGATCACCCTCCGGCACCTGCTGCAGCACACCGCCGGCGTCCACGACGACCTGCCCGGATACACCACGCCCGAGGAGTACTACCGACAGCGTCACGACGTGCACCGGCCCGAGCAGCTGATCGCCCGCGCGATGCGCCACGCCCCGGACTTCGCGCCCGGCGAGGGCTGGCAGTACTCCAACACCGGCTACATCCTGCTCGGTTCGATCGTCCACCGGCTCACCGGCCGACCCGTCCACCAGGAGATCGAAGAGCGCGTCCTGCGCCCGCTCGGCCTCGACGGGACCCGCTGGACCGGCGTCTCCACCGACCTGCCCGGCCCGCACGCCCGGGGCTACCAACGCTTCGGCCCCGACGCCACGGTGGACGTCACCGACCAGATACCGGTGGACCACGAGACCGCGTTCACCACGACCACCCGGGACGAGAACCGGTTCCTGCGCGCGCTGCTCGCCGGCCGTCTGCTGCCCGCCCGGCAGCTGGCCGAGATGAAGCAGACCGTTCCCGTGAACGCGGAGGTCCAACGGCTGTGGCCCGGCGGCCGATACGGGCTCGGCCTCGTCGAACGCCCGCTGAGCTGCGGAGGAACCTACTGGAGCCACGAGGGCGGGGACGGCGGATACATCACCCTCAACGGCGTTGCCGAAGACGGCCGACGCAGCGTCGTCGTCTCCATGTCCGAGGCGCGCGGCGACACCCCGGAGCACATCCTGGAGCAGGAGAACGCGGCCGGGGCCCTGGTCGACCACGCGCTGTGCGCCGGGGGCCGGGACGACCGGTGACAGAGCGGTGCCCGGGCGCGCGGCCCGGCCGTCGCGCGCGCTCCGCCGTGACGCGGGCGGCCGTACGTGCGTAGTGTCGTCCCAGTCGGCCGGCCGCGGACGGCTGCCGCGCCCCAGGAGGTACGTCATGCCCGGCACCGACGACGCCGCGAAGGCCATCACCGCCGCGGTCGTCGACAGCTTCCGTGACACCCCGGACCCCCGGTTGCGCGAACTGCTCCAGGCGCTGGTGCGCCACCTGCACGACTACGTGCGCGAGGTGCGTCCCACGACCCGGGAGTGGGAGCGGGCCGTGGACTACCTCACCGCCGTGGGGCAGACCTGCGGCCCCACCCGTCAGGAGTTCATCCTGCTCTCCGACGTGCTGGGCGTCTCCATGCTGGTGGAGACCGTGAACGAACAGGGCGGCGGCACCGAGGGCACCGTCCTCGGCCCGTTCCACGTCGTGGCGTCCCCGCCGCGCGCGAGCGGCGACAGCATCGACCTGCTGGGTTCCGGGACGCCGTGCGTCGTCGCGCTGCGCGTCCTGTCGGCGGACGGCGCCCCGCTGGCGGCGGCGAGCGTCGACGTGTGGCAGTGCACCGAGGACGGCTTCTACGACGTCCAGCAGCCCGACGTCCAGCCGCCGGGCAACGGACGCGGCCTCTTCCGCACCGACGACGAGGGACGCCTCTGGTTCCGCACCGTCGTGCCCAGCCACTACCCCATTCCGACGGACGGCCCCGTCGGACGGCTCCTGGTCGCGACCGGACGGCACCCCTACCGCCCCGCCCACATCCACTTCGTCGTCGACGCCGACGGCCACCGGCCGCTCACGACCCATGTCTTCGTCGCCGGCAGCCCCTACCAGGACTCGGACGCCGTCTTCGCCGTCAAGGACAGTCTCGTCGTCGACTTCGCGCAGGTCGACGACGTCGAGAAGGCGCACGCGCACCGGGTCGCCGCTCCGTTCCGCATGGCCGAGTTCGACATCGTCCTGGAACCCGGGACGGCCGGGGACGGCCGATGACCGCGCCGCTCGCCTTCAGCTACCAGGCACTGCCCATGCGCGTGGTGATGGGGGCCGGCGCCCTGGACCGGCTCGCCGACGAGATCGACCGCGCCGGCCTCGAAAGGGTCATGGTGCTCTGCTCGCCCGGACGGCTACGGCCGGCCGAGAGCATCGCCGGACGGGTCGGCGCCCGCGTGGCGGACATCCACCCGCACGCCCGTGCGCACGTGCCCGCCGCGTCCGCCGCCGAGGCCGCCCGGCGCGCCGCGGAGGTCGACGCGGACGGCTGCCTCGCCGTCGGCGGCGGCTCGGCCATCGGCCTCGGGAAGATCGTCGCCCTGCGGCTCGGTCTGCCGGTCCTCGCGGTGCCCACGACGTACGCCGGATCCGAGATGACGCCGGTGTGGGGCCTGACGGAGAACGGCGTCAAGCGCACGGGCCGGGATCCGCGCGTCCTGCCGGTGTCCGTGCTGTACGACCCCGAGCTCACCGTCGGCCTGCCCGCGGCCGTCGCCGCGACCAGCGGCATGAACGCGATCGCCCACGCGGTCGAGGCCCTGTACGCGCCCGACGCCTCGCCGATCATCGACCTCATGGCCGAGGACGGCGTGCGGTCGCTCGCCCGCGCGCTCCCGGACGTCGTCGCCGACGGCGCCGACCTCGACGCCCGATCCCGCGCCCAGTACGGCGCCTGGCTGTGCGGCGCCTGCCTCGGGGCCACCACCATGTCGCTGCACCACAAGCTCTGCCACGCCCTCGGCGGCGCTCTCGACCTGCCGCACGCCGCCACCCACACCGTGGTCCTGCCGCACGCCCTCGCCTACAACCAGGTCGCGGCGCCCGCGGCGACGGCGAAGCTCGGCCGCGCCCTCGGCGCACCCGCCGACCCCGCCCTCGCGCTGTGGGACCTCGCCGGCCGGCTCGGCGCCCCGCGTTCCCTGCGCGAACTGGGCATGGCGCGGGACGACGTCGACCGGATCGTCGAGCTCACCCTGGCCGCCCCCTACGCCAACCCCCGCGAGGTGACCGCGGACGGCCTCGGGCGGCTCCTGCACGCCGCCTGGTCGGGACGGCCGCCGGCCTGCTGAGAGCCCGCCTCCGGGCTGTCGGCGCCTACTGCGACAATCGTCCCATGACGGCGAAACTGCCCCTGCACAGCGCCCGTTGGCGCGACCTCCACGGTGTGACGGTCGACGAGCTGGCGGCCCTGCTGGAGGAGATGGCCGCCGCGCCGGCCGCCGGGGGCGGCGACGCGTGGCGGCACAGATGGACGGACCTGGCACAGGGTCTGCTGGACGACGGAACCGTCCACGACGGCGCCTATGCGGCCCTGCCCCATCTCGTCGAGGCGGCAGCGCGGTGGGAGCCGCGCCGGTCCGTCGACTTCTGGATCGACCTGGGATGCGTCGTGACCGCGGAGGACCGGCGTCCCGTCCCCGCGGATCTCGAGGCCGGGTTCGCGGCCGCGCTCCGGCTCGCCGAGCGGTCGGCCGTGCGCAGTCTGCTCGCCGGCGCTCCCGTCGAGAGCGCCGCCTCCCTCGCGCTCAGCTGCGTCGCCTTCGCCGGTCACCACACCGCCGCGGCACTGTGGTCCCTCACGCCCTCGGAACCCGAGGTGCGGCTGACGTGCCGCGGGTGCGACGCCGACACGGAGCTCCCCGCCTTCTTCGCGGACCCGGCGCGCCCGCCCTTCGACGTCCCGGAGCTGCCCGAGCCCCTCGACGCCCTTCCGGCAGAGAGCCCCTGGGCCGCGGTCGCGGCGGCGCTGGAGCACGCACCGCCCGCGCGGACGCCGGGGCAGGAGTGGGGGCCCGTCCTGCGCGTGGCACGCGACGTCGCGGCGGCGGGAGTGCCCCGGGCCGCCCCCGGGTGGGCCGTGCTGTGCCTGGTCGCCGGCGTGGTCGCGGTCACGGGCGTTCCGCGGCCGGCCGGGAGGGAGCTGGGCCGCCGACTGATGTCGCTCACGGGGAACTTCCGCTGCTGGAACTGCGAGCGGACATGGACGATCGCCGACGGCCTGGCCGACGACCCGGCGGGCGCACGGCCCCTGAGCCCGGACACGCCGGCGTGGACCGACGGCGAGGGTCCGGCCGCGCCGCCGAAGCCCGCCCCGGCGCGCCGGCCGGGTGCGGCGGCGACCCGGCTGCGGCAGGAAGGCGACAGCCTCGTGGCCGTCGACGGAACGCCGTGGGGCCGCGTGGCGGCGTTGCCGGACTCCGGGTCGGGTTTCCCGGGAGGCGTCGGCTCGCTGACGGTCGTCAGCGGCCCCGGTCGACCGCCACTCGTGGCGGGCGGCGGGGGCACGGGCGAGGTCCTCGTGTGGAATCCGGTCGACGGGCGACTCGCCCGCACCCCCCTGGCGGGTCATCACGAGCCGGTCTGCGCGCTGACGGCCGTCCCCCTGCCCGGGGGCGCGTCCGTGCTGGCGAGCGGGGACGACTCCGGGACGATCGCCCTGTGGGACGCGGCAGAGGGACGACTGCTCGCCGCTCGACCGGAGTTCGGGCAGGCGGTCCGGCATCCGCCCGGTCACCGGCCCGACGCGGTGACCGGCCTGTGCGCCGCCACCGTCCCCGACGGCCGGACCCTGCTGGTCTCCGCCACCCTCCGGGGCGCGGTCCGCCTGCGCGACCCGGCCACGGGTGAGCCGGTCGGGCGCCTCAACCCCTACGGCCGTCCGATCCGCTCGATGGCCGGCGTCCCGCTCGCCTCGGAGCACACGCTGATCGCGGCCTCGGACGGCAGGGGAGGGGTGGAGGTCTGGGATCCGGCCGTCGACGACCCCTGGGACAGCGGCGCCGCCGTGCAGCCCAGCCGACGCGCGCTCGACGAGGCCGGCCACCGGGTGGCGGCGGTGGCGGCGGTGCCCGGCCCGGCCCGGTCCCTGCTGGCCACGGGGGACGACCGTGGCGGCGTCATGCTGTGGGACCCGACGACCGGTCTCCCGGTCGGCGACGGCCTTGCCCCGTCGACCGGCACCGGGGGTGTTCCGCTCATGACCGCCGCCGTGTCGCCCGACGGGCGCCCCGTGCTGGTCGTCGGCAGCAGACACGGGCATGGCCTGCGGGTGTGGGAACCGGAGACCGGCGCGGTGCGGCACATCGCCCTCGACGTGACGCTCGCCTGTCTGGCCGCCACGGGCTCGCACCTGATCGTCGGCCACGACCGCGGAGCCCTGGTCGTCCCCCTCGCCGAGGGGTGAACTCCCGCGATCGTGTGGCACGTTCACCTTGTCGCGCGGTGGCGGTGGCGGTGGCGGTGGCGGTGGG